>PABA01000008.1 GCA_002699025.1 Sandaracinus sp.
CGCCCCCCATCTCTGCCCCGTAGCCCGGCCCCACGGAGCCGCGTTCGTGTCGCGTCGAAGAACCGACCCATGTGACGCGGCCGGAGGCCGCGCCGAGCCGCCCACGGCGGCGCTGGTAAGCCAAAAATAGCGAGCGCAGCGAGCGGAAGACGCTACGCGTACCAGAGCTCGAAGGCCGCCGCGGCCAGGCGCTCCCGCGACGCCCGGTCCGGGTAGGCCCACCCATCCGGGCTCGCCGTGGCCCGGTGCAGGAAGTCCATCAGCGGCAGGTGCCGGCGCAGCGTCCGCCGCAGCCGATGCGGCTTGATCGGGTTGAACCCGCCGAGCGCGCTGAACGCCTGCCGCGGGTTCTTCTTCACCCAGAGCCAGCTCCCCATCTCCAGCGTCAGCGGCAGGAAGAGGCGCCCCGGCGCGTGCTCCCGATGCAGGTCGTGCAGGTGATCCCAGAGGTCCCCTTGCACCGTGTAGTTCCGCGCCTGCGGCTCGAGCCGGTACACGTGGTTCGGCAGCGTCACGTCCAGCAGCCCCTTCAGCGCATAGACCTCCGCGAGGTTCGGGAAGGGCCGCCGCGTCCGCGCATACGGGAACCAGAGCCGGTCCACCATCCCGAAGCCCGAGTGCACGTCCAGCGCGACCGCCAGCCGCGCCTCGAAGAGCTCGCGCCGCACCAGCTCGCAGAGCGCCTTCGCCTCCGGCTGCATGGGCTCGGCCTCGGCCCCCATGTACCAGGGGAGCCGCGGCGAGATCTGCTGTCCCCCGACCAGGAAGCTCGGGTTCCCGTCCGGGTGGGGCGGCGCGTTCCGCATCAGATCGACCCCCGCCCCGTTGCTCCGCCGCCGCGTCAGCATCCCCACCGGATTCAAGAGCGGCACGAAGAGCAGCCGCGAGCGCTCGAGCGCCGCCTGGAGCACCTCGTCCCAGCCGAGCAGCTCCGTCAGCGTGTGCAGGTATGCCAGCACGACCCGCGTCCCGATGCGCTCGAGCCCATGCACCCCGCCGACGACCGCCAGCGTCGGATCGCGCCGGTCCTCCGAGCCGAGCAGCACGGCGTGGATGGGGAAGCGGTGCCCCCCGTGCTCCACGGTCGTCAGCGTCCGAACGCGCGCCCGGTCGCCGAGCCGATCGATGATCCGGTAGAGGCTCTCGAGCTCGCGGAGGCGTCGCCCCGGGGCGACGTTCATGGGCGGGTCCACGGTTCCCGGGCGCGGAGCGGGGCCTCGGCGCGACCGGGCACGAGGCCCGTGCGGACCACGGTGCGCGCGCGCTCGGCGAAGCCCTCCGCCGACTCGCCCCGGCGGGCCACGAGGGGCCGCCCGAAGCGCACGCGGACGCGCGTATGGCTCCGCGCGGTGGTCCGGACGTAGTGCGGCAGGAAGCCCTCGTCGCCCACCCAGCAGGGGTCCGTGGATTCGTAGCGGAGCGTCACGGGCACGACCGGCGCGCCCGTCAGGCGCGCGAGCCCGAACACGCCGCGCTTGAAGGGCAGCACGTCGCCCCCGGTGGTCGTGGTGCCCTCGGGGAAGGCGAGGATCGGCGCGCCGTCCTCCTCGAGGAGGCGCCGCGCCTGGAGCAGCACGCGGGCGCCGCTGTGCGCGCAGGCCCGGTCGACGAAGAGGATGCCGAGCTGATCGAGCGCGTCCCCGAGCACCGGCCAGTCTCCGACTTCCGCCTTCGCGATGGGCAGGGAGGGCGCGTGCTGCAGGATCGCGAGCGGATCGATGTAGCTCATGTGATTCGCGACGTAGACGGCCGGCCCCGCGACGGGCTCGCCCTCCGCCACCACGTCGATGCCGTGGAGCGCGCAGAGCTGCTCGGCGGTCCAGCTCAGGCGCCGCGTCCGGCGGATCACGTCCCCGGGCTCGGGCTGGCGCGCGACCCGCGCGAGCTGGGAGACGGTCTCGGCGACGAAGAGCCCGGCGCGCGTCATGCGGCGGCTGCTCCGGCCCACGGCGGCGGGGCCCTGGGCGAGCCAGCGGAGGAGGCCCGGCGTCGCGGGCGCGGGGAGCGGGGCGGTGGTCATGCGCGCACGGTGCGATGGGTGGCGCCGGGGCCGGTGGCGGCTCCGTGACGAGACGGTGAAAAAGGCCCGCGTCACTGGGGCGACGAGAACGTCTTTCTCCCGTCGAAACCGACGCAAAAGCGTCGCGAGGCTCCTTCGCGTCGCCGGCTGGTCCGCGCTCGCCCGATCCGTTAGGGTCGCCGCGCTCGGCGCAGATGGGGTGCGCCGCTGGCTTCCCTTCCGAGGTTCGCATGTTCGTCCGTAGGCCGTCGTTCGCCCACCGGGAGCTCCCGCTCACCGCGCTGCTGGCGCTCGCCCTCTCGCTCCTCTCCGGTGCCCTCGCGCCCGCGCCCGCCGCCGCCGACATCCGCGTCTGGGAGACCGGCGTCGACGAGGAGAGCGGCGAGGTCACGGATCCGAAGGAGCACCGCTGGCTCGATCTCACGGCCTTCGCGCAGCCCGGCTTCGTGCTCCGCTTCGCCGACGAGAACGCCGGCCGGACCGACAACACCTTCCTCCTCCAGCGCGCCCGCTCGGGCTTCAAGGCCCGGCTGACCTGGTGGCTCCGCATGCGCATGGAGGTCGAGTTCGCGCCCACGGCGCAGCTCCAGGACGCCTACCTCGAGCTGACGCCACACCCCTGGGCCCACCTCCGAGTCGGCCAGTTCCTCGTGCCCTTCCTGCGGGCCTACCAGTTCAACGAGCTGAACCTCGGCTTCCTCGACCGGCCCATCTACACGCCCCAGTCGGGCTTCCGCCGCTCCATCCGCTACCTCTCGCCGCGCGACGTCGGCGCCCAGCTCTCGGGCCGCATCGGCGACCTGACCGAGGGCGCGACCTCGCCGGTCTTCGAGTACTGGCTCGGCACCTTCCTCGGGCGCGGCTCCAACCAGATCGAGAACGGCGACGACGCCTTCCTCTACGCGGCCCGCTTCCAGCTCCACCTCCTCGGTCTGCCCGAGGGCGTCGAGGCCGAGAGCGACATCGCCCGCAACGCCCGCCCGCGCGTGGCCGTCGCCGGCAGCCTCTACAGCAACTGCGACGACCGGGCGAACTGGAACCGCGGCTGGAACGCCGACGCGGAGTTCCGCTGGAACGGCATCTACGCCTCCGCCTCCTTCGTCTGGTTCAAGAACGGGCCCGCGGCGGACGGCCAGTTCGGCTACGACTTCTGCACCGGCTCGGACGGCCCGGACGGCAACCCGCTCCGCTTCGTCTCCCGCGGCGCGCACATGCAGCTCCAGTACGTCCTCCCCGACGCCCTCTTCCCGGTGCCCGGCCAGGACCTCGAGCTCCTCGCCCGCTACGACTGGGTCGACGCCAACTCGCCCTTCGACCCGGACAGCCCGATCCTCGGCGGCGACGAGGACTCCCCCCAGTACGTGGCGCCCGAGACCATCGACAACTCGGACAACCCGCCCACCCGCTACCGGCTGACCTTCGGCGTGAACTGGTTCCCGACCGGGAAGCAGACGCTGCGCATCCAGCTCAACTACCAGATCAACCGCGAGACCGAGGACATGGTCACGGCCGAGGGACGCATCCGCGGAGTCCGCAACGAGATCGTCTGGCTCCAGATCACCGCGGGGCTCTGAGCGGCTCCCCCGACCCTTCGAGCGGGTCGCACGCCCGCTCTGCCTTTCCGGCCATTACGCCCCCCTCCGTTCCTACGTCATACTTCCGACGCCCCCGTTCCAGAGGTCGCCCCCATGAAGTCCCGCCTCTTCGCCTTCCCCTTCGCGCTTCTCCTCCTCTATCCCTGTGAGGAGACCGGTCTCGTCGAGCAGGAGACCGAGGACGCCGGCACGCTCGACGATGGCGCCGTGATCGAGCGCGACGCCTCGATGCCCGAGCTGCAGAGCCTGAGCTACACGCCGGACGGCTGCGACTACGAGGTCGCGACCCCCGAGCTGCTCTTCGCGGAGCGAGGCGGCGACGAGGCCGGCTCGGAGCCGACGCCCTACCAGGTGCACGTGGGGTGGTCGGGGCCGACGCAGTCGACCTTCAACGTGAACTGGCGCACGGACGGCGAGGGGACGACCTTCGCGCGCATCCTCTACGGCACGAGCGAGTCCGCGGTGGCCGGGGCGGACGACGACACGGCCGAGGGCGTCTCGATGCAGAACGGGCACACGCTCGTCTACGAGACCGCCACCACCAACCTGATCGAGCTCGACGGGCGGGTGACGCTGCACGAGGTGCACGTCTGCGGCCTGGAGCCGGACACGACGTACTACTACAAGGTCGGCGGGCCCGGGAACTGGTCCGAGGTCTACGACGTGGCCACCGGCCCCGAGCTCGGCTCGACGGCTCCCTGGAGCTTCGCCTCGACGGGCGACAGCCGGAACAACACGGAGAACGCCTGGCCGCTGAGCCAGCGTCGGGTGCGCGACCGGGGCGTCGACCTGCAGATCTTCAGCGGCGACGCGGTCTTCCTCGGAACGCTGCAGCCGGACTGGGACCAGTTCTTCTCGGCCTCGGACGGGGACTTCGAGGTCACCGATCTCCTGGCCCGGGTGCCGCTGATGATGTCGAACGGCAACCACGACAACCTCGCGGTGAACTACGTCGCCTCCTTCGCCATGCCCCAGGAGGTCAGCGAGGACGAGCGGGCGCAGGGCGAGGAGTGGTACTCCTTCGACTACGCCAACGCGCACTTCATCGTGCTCAACGACTCGGTCGCCGACGAGAGCGTGCTCGCGGGCGCGCAGGCGAGCTGGCTCCGGGCGGACCTGGAGGCCGTCGACCGGGACGTGACCCCGTGGGTCTTCGCGGTGCACCACCGGCCCTTCTACACCTGCCTGTCGACGCACCGGCCAGACGTCGGGCTGCGCCAGGCGTGGCAGCCGGTCTTCGACGAGTACGAGGTCGACATCGTCTTCACCGGGCACAACCACGTGTACGAGCGCTCGCAGCCGATCCGCGGCCTCGAGGGGGTCGAGGGGGTGCTGGCGAGCGCGGGCCCGAACGGCGTGCCGGCCATCGGCTCGGAGGGCAGCGGCTCGGGGCGCCCCTCGGGGACGCTCTACGTGGTGGCGGCGGGCGTCGGCGCGCCGCTCTACGCGGTGAGCGACGAGTGCCCGACGACGAACATCGCCGAGTCCGTGCAGAACTACGTGACGGTGGAGATCGAGGATCGCTCGCTCACCTTCACGGCGCGGAACGCGATGACCGACGCCGTCATCGACGAGTTCAGCTACTCGAAGTGAGCGCGGCGCCCCCCGGCGCAGCCGAGGCCCAGGGATGAGGCGAGCCGGCCAGCCGGGAGTCGCGTCGGTCGGGCTCCCGTTCCTCGGGGGCGCGCTGCTCGGCGTCGCGCTGCTCGGCGTCGGCACGCCCGCGGCGAGGGCGCAGAGCCCGGCGCAGACGCAGCGCGCCGAGCTCGAAGCGGCCCGGGCCGCCGAGGAGGCCTTCGACCCGGCCGAGGCGATGGAGCGCTATCGCGCGGCGCTGGAGATCGACCCGAGCTCGCGGCTGGCGCGCCGGGCCCGGGGCCGCGTGCGCTATCTGGAGGAGCGGAGCGAGGGGGGCTTCGCGCCGCTGGCCGAGCTCATGCGGGCCCAGCAGGCGCGGGGCGATCGGGAGGCGCTGCGCCGCTTCGCCGAGGCCCGCCGGGGCTTCCCGAGCGGGCGCGTGCGGCAGGAGGGGGCGATGCTCCTGGCCGAGTCCTGGTCCACGCTCGGCGACGCCGAGGAGGCGCTCTCCGCCTACCGGGAGTGGCTCGAGGAGCCCGAGCTCGAGGAGCAGGCGCGGATCCGGGCGACGGCGGGGCTCGCGCGGCTCCTCGAGCAGGAGGACCGCACGGACGAGGCGATCGCCGTCCTGAACGAGCAGGCGCTCGGCGACGTCGAGGTGGGGCGGGAGATCGCGGCGGCGCAGCGCACCCGCGTCCGGCGCGGGGTCGCGCTCGGCGTGCTGGCCGGCTTCGCGCTCCTGCTCCTCGCGCTCCTGCGCCTCCGCTGGCTCGAGCCGGCCGTGCTCCGGCGCGCGGCTGCGCCCCGGCGCCTCCTCGTCGGGGCCTACGTGCTGCTCGGGCCGCTCGCCGTGGCCTGGCTCTACGACCCGAGCTCGCGGGACACCTTCGGCCTCCTCGCGCTGACGCTCGCGCCGCTCGTCTTCGTCGCGAGCTGCGCCGGGCAGGCGCTCGGCGGGGCGCCCCGGTGGAAGCGCTGGGCGGTCGCGCTGGGGGCGGTGGCGGCGCATGCGGCGGCGGGCTACCTGGTGCTCGTGGCGCGGGGGAACACGCTGGGGCTGGCGCCGTGAGCGAGGAGACGCGGGCGCGCCGCGCGGACGGCGCGGACGAGAACGCGGCGGAGGACACTGCGGCGAAGGACGCCGCGGCGAAGGACACTGCCACGACGGACACTGCCACGACGGACACTGCCACGACGGACACTGCCACGACGGACACTGCCACGACGGACACTGCGCCGAAGGACGCTGCAGCGAAGGACGCCGCAGCGAAGGACGCCGCAGCGAAGGACGCCGCAGCGAAGGACGCCGCGAGCGAGGGCGCCGGCCCGATGCGCTCGGTGCCCAGCCGCGCTCGTGGCGAGGGGAGCGGGGAGGGCGAGGTGCTCTCGGTCCACTTCGGGCGGAGCGCGAACTGCTCCTCCATCGGCAGCGTCGTGGACTTCCTCTTCCTCTCCGGGGTGGCCGGCGCGGCCGTGCTCTCGTCGATCGCCGTGCTGCTCGCGGCGGACGACGCTCCGGACGAGGAGCCGCCGGGAGGTGGGCCCGAGGAGCATGACCCGGCCTCGGCGGCGAGCCCCGGCGATGCGAGCGCGGCGCCGGCGGGAGGCGAGGATGGCTGAGCCGACCTCCCCGAAGCCGACGTCCTCCCAGCCTGAGAGCGAAGCGCCTGAGAACGAGGCGCCTGAGAACGACGAGCCGACGTCCGCCGGGCCCACGCTGACCGAGCCGACGCCTGCCGAGCCGACGCCTGCCGAGCCGACGCCTGCCGAGCCGACGCCTGCCGAGCCGACGCCTGCCGAGCCGACGCCCGCCGAGCCTCCGAGCGACGTGCCGGCGGCGCGGCGGTCGCCGGCCGAGCCCGCCGCGCGCCGGACCGCCCTCGGCGCCGCGGCGCTCGCCTTCGCGTTCGCCGCGCCGCTGGCCTACGTCGCGCAACGACTCTACGAGCGCTCCGTGAGCGGCCCGGTCAATCCGCTGCTGGTGCTCCGCGAGGCGCACACGAGCTTCTACTGGCGCTGCGCGACGGCGGCCTGGTGGGGAGGCCTCGTCGCCGTCGCGGTCTTCGCGGCGCAGCGACGCCAGCTTCGGCTGACGTCCCCGCGCAGGGGGTGGGTCTGGGCGCTCGCCTTCGCGCTCGCCCTGGGCTGGGTCACCTGGGTGAAGCCGTGAGGCGCGGGTGGTTCCGGGTGTCGAGATCGATCGCGTGGCGTGTCGTGTTCGATCGCGGCGGCTCTCCCCGGGGATCGAGTGTGGTCCAAGCCGGGATCGCGGCTGATCCCTCGCGTGTCATGCGTGGCGCCGAGGTTGCCCCGCGCGGGATCACGAAGGCTCCCGCCGCGCATCGGCCCCGACACGGGGGCGGGCGGTGATCTGGCGGGTCCTCGAGAGCGTGCACGGGCACCTCGGCGTGCTGGCCGCGGTCGCCCTGATGCACCCGGCCATCCTGCTCCGCAAGGGGCTCCCGCTCTCGCGCGGCGCGCGCCTCTCGGTGATCCTCACGACCGTCGTCACGGCGGGCGCCTTCGGGCTCGGCGTGGGCATCTACGAGGCCTATCGCGAGCAGGTGAAGCGGCGCCTCTTCGCCGCCGCCCCGGACGTCGGCTACCTCTTCGAGACCAAGGAGCACCTGGCCTGGGCGGTCATCTGCCTCGCCTTCGGCGCCGGCGTCGCGGCCCTCGCGGCCCCGGTCCGGGGCGGGCGCCGGCTCCGCCAGCTCTCGGCGATCACCTACGCCGTCGCCGCCGTGCTCTGCGTCGTGGTCGTGGCCCTCGGCACCTATGTGGCCTCGGTCCGCGGCTTCCCCGAGCCCTGATCGGCTTCGCCGACGTCGCGGGCTCCGGCGCCGCTCGACTCGGCTCGGGCGCCGTCGGCGCGGCTCGCTGCCCGGCGGCTACGAATCGGCGGTGGCGTGAGCGCGGACGCGCGGGCACTCGGGATCGGGACGCCAGGGGTCGCCCGCGAGGCCGGCCACGATGCGGCAGCCCCCGCGGCAGACCCGGCGCACCGGGCAGCTCGCGCAGGGCTCCGGGGCGGCCGCCGCGTGCTCCCGAAAGCGCTCGAGGCTCGGATCCTCGGCCCAGCTCCCCGCGCCGAAGGAGGCGCCCGGCGCGTCGCGCCAGAAGGAGCAGGGCGCCGTCCGCCCGTGGGCGTCGACGGTCATGAGCGAGCGGCCGGCCTCGCAGCCCATCACGCCGAAGGCCTGCAGCGCCTCGAGCCCGACCTCCGGATCGGCGGCCAGGAAGGGGACCATGGCGCAGTCGACACGGAGCGCGAAGGGGTGGCGCGCGCTCAGCCGCCGGAGCGCCCCGGGGAGCGCCTCGACCTGAGCGGGCGTGAGCCTCCGGGCCAGGTAGTCGAGGGAGCCCCGGCCGCTCGGCTTGAAGCGGAGCAGCTGGAGCTCGACCGCGCCGAGCGCCTCGGCGCCTTCGCCGATGGCCTCGAGCTGCCCGACGTTCTCGCGCGTGAGCACCGTGTTCAGCCCGACCGGCACCCCCGCCGCCTGGAGGTGCCGCACGGCGCGCTCGGCCTGGGGCGCGCCCCGGTAGCCCCGGACGGCCTCGTAGACCTCCGCCGGCCCGTCCCAGCTCACGTTCACCTGCGCCAGGCCCGCGAGCGCCCGCGCCCGCGCCGCGTCCACGCCCAGGCCGCTCGTCGTCAGGGTCGGGGTCAGGCCACGCGCCCGGGCGTGGGCGACGAGCGCCGGGAGGTCCTCCCGGAGCGCCCCCTCGCCGCCCCCGAAGGCCACGGAGAACGCGCCCAGGTCGGCGAGCGCGTCGAGGCGCGCCTTCAGCTCGTCGAGCGTGGGCGCGTGCCCATCCGGTCGCGCGTCCGCGTAGCAGCCAGAGCAGCCGGCCGGGCAGCGCTCGGTCACGGCGAGGTGCACCTCCGTGGGCCCCTCGAGGACGCTCACGTCGAGACCGGGGGAGGGCGCCTCCCAGAGCGCGCCGCCCTCGGCGCCGAGCTTCCGCGCGAGGGCCCGGTCCACGCTCACGAGAGCCGGCGGCTCGTCGGTGGCCACGATGGCGCCGAAGCGCTCGGCCCGCAGGCGTCGGATGCGCACGCCCCCGAGCATACTCGGGAGAGCCGGTCCGTCGATCGCCCGCCCGGGCTCCGCCGCGAGGCCGCGCTCGTTCCTCCGCGCGTCGGGTCCGGGGAAGGGCGCGAACACCCTCGCGGCGAGAGCGAGCGGACGAGGGATAGACCCTCCGCGCGTGCCGGCCGTCCAAGCCCCCCATGCCCCGCATCGCCCGCTTCCTGCTCACCGCCGCCCTCGTCGCCTGCGGCGGCTCGAACCCCGCCCCCGAAGCCCAGGCCACCGCCCCCGCCGAGCCCACGGCGACCGATCCCACGGCCACCGAGCCCGCACCCGCCGAGCCCGCCGCGACCCGCACGCTGGAAGGAGGCCTCGGGACCCTCGCCGTCGCCGCGGTCGACGCGCCGCGCTTCTTCGGCGCCCACGGCCACTTCGAGCCCGACGGATTCTTCACCCCCACGGACGCCGAGCTCGAGGCGACGCTCCGCGCGCTCGGCCCGGCCCTCGCCGCGCTCCCCCGCGCCGCCGGCCCCGCCGACGCCGACCGCTACTACCGCCACCTCGTCGGCGTCGAGCGCGCCGGCCGCCGGCAGCTCTTCGTCTTCGGCTTCTGCGACGGGTCCGTCCGCCCCGGCCCCCGCTGGACCGAGCCCTTCTCCATCGACGACGGCGGCGACTGCTACTTCGAGGGCTTCTACGATCTGGACGAGAACGCCTTCCGCGACCTCGCCTTCCACGGCGAAGCCTGACCCTCGCGCGAATCCACACGGCGAGCGCTGGAGCCCCGACGGGCGCGTAGTAGGGTCGCCCGCATGGCCGACGTTCCCATCCCCCGCGTCCCCCTCGTGGGCCGCGGCCCCGAGCTCCGCGAGCTGGACGAGGCGCTCGGGCGCGCCCTCGCCGACAAGCAGCCGCAGTTCGTCACCCTCATCGGGAGCCCCGGCGTCGGCAAGACGCGCCTGCTCCACGAGTTCCTCCAGCGCGTCCGCGATCGCGAGCGCCGCATCCGCGCCTACCGCGGCACCTGCCGCCCGAACGCGCCCGCCTACGGCGTCGTCCAGCGCCTCCTGCGGGCCCGCTTCGGCATCATCGAGGGCGCCGAGCCGACCCAGGTCCGCCAGCGCCTCGCGGAGGCCGCCGAGGAGGTCCTCGGCGACGATCGCACGGCCGAGTTCGTCCACTTCCTCGGCGCCTTCCTCGACCTGCCCTTCGAGGACTCGCCCTTCACCCGCGCCGTGAGCGACGACCCGCAGCAGTCCGCCCGCGTGAGCCAGGCCGTGCTCCGGCGCTTCTTCGAGCTCGACGCCCAGCGCCAGCCCCTCGTGCTCACCTTCGAGGATCTCCACTACGCCCAGGACGACTCCCTCGACCTCGTCCAGTACCTCATGGGCGCCCTCCGCGGCGCGCCCATCCTCGTCGTCTGCGTCTCCCGCCCGGAGCTCCTCGCCCGCCGCGCCGACTGGGGCGAGGGCCTCCCGCAGCACCAGCGCGTCGAGCTCAGCCCCCTCGGCCCCGACGACGCCGCCACCCTCATGCTCAAGCTCCTCGAGCCGGCCGGGGACGTCCCCGACGAGGTCGTCGACGCCGCCGTCGACGTGGCCGGCGGCACCCCCTACCTGCTCGAGCAGATGGTCCGCGCCTTCTTCGAGGGCGGCACGATCACCGCCGAGGCCGACGGCTCCTGGGCCGTGCACCCCGAGCGCCTCGAGGACGCGCAGCTCCCGCTCACCGTCGAGGACGCGATCAGCGCCCGCATCAGCTCGCTGGCTCCCGCCGAGCGCGAGCTCCTCGAGAAGGCGTCCACCATGGGCGGGGTCTTCTGGCTCGGCGCCCTGGTCGCCCTCTCGCGCATCGACGCCGACGCGCCCGACCTCTGGGGCGGCCACGAGAGCCAGCTCGCCTACTACCGGGAGGCCCTCGAGAGCCTCGCCGAGCGCGACTACGTGCTCCCCATGCCGGACTCGTCGATCCCCGGCGAGCCCGAGTTCGCCTTCAAGCACAACCTCGAGCGGGAGACGCTCCACCGGCTCACCCATCGGCACCGCATGCGCCGCTACCACCGGGTCGTCGCCGAGTGGCTCGAGCTGAAGCTGCCGAGCCGCGGCGAGGAGCAGCTCGAGCTCCTCGCCCAGCACTACGACGAGGCGGGCCTCAGCGAGCAGGCCGCGCGCGCGTACCTCGACGCCGGTGACCGCGCCCGGTCGCGCTACGCGAACGGGAAGGCCGCCGAGTACTACCGGCGCGGCCTCGAGCTCCTCGGCGAGGGGGACATCCGGCGGCGCCTCGAGGGGCTCCACCACTACGGCGACGTGCTCCAGCTCGCCGGCGAGAACGAGGGCGCGAAGGTCGCCTTCCGCGAGATGCTCGAGATCGCCTTCCGCCTCGACCAGAAGGCCAAGGGCGGAGTGGCGCACAACCGGCTCGGCCGGCTCTACCGGAGCATCGGGCAGCTCGACGAGGCCATGCGGCACCTCGGCACGGGCCAGGCGCTCTTCGAGGCGGCCGGCGACGCGCGCGGCGTGGCCTCGAGCATCGACGACATCGGCAAGGTCCACTGGATGCGCGGCAACTACGAGGCGGCCGAGCGCTTCCTCCAGCGCGCCCTCGAGCAGCGGCAGGCCCTCGGCGATCGGCGCTCCATCGCCCTCAGCCACAACAACCTCGGCCTCGTCTACCAGGACAGCGGGCGCTTCACCGAAGCGAAGGAGGCCTTCCAGGAGGCGCTCCACCTCCGCCGGGAGATCGGCGACCGGCCGGGCATCGCGCAGACGCTGAACAACCTCGGCACGATCCACCAGGACGACGGGGATCACGCGCGGGCCGTGGAGGTCTACGAGGCGGCCCTCGAGGAGGCGCGGGCGGTCGGCGATCGCATGCGCCAGGCGGTGATCCTGACGAACCTCGGCGAGTCGCACTACCGCATGGACCGGCCGACCGAGGCCATCGAGACCCTGAAGAGCGCCGAGGAGATCGGCGCCACGCTCGGCGACCGCATCCTCGAGGGGGAGATCCTCCGCGGCCTCGCCAAGGCGCACATGCTCATCCACGACTTCGGCGTCGCCCGCGACTACGTGGCGCGCTCCATCGAGCTCTTCGAGCAGGCGCGCGGCAAGCCCTTCCTCGGCGTGGCGCTGCGCACGCTCGGCGAGATCGCGGCGGCGGCGGGCTGGGGCGGCGAGGACCACGCGCAGGCGAAGGAGGCCTTCCGGCGGTCCATCGCGCTCTTCGAGGAGCTCGGCAACGAGATCGAGCTCGCCTCGAGCCTCGAGGCCTACGCGGGCTTCCTGGAGAAGGCGAGCGACGGCGACTCGGTGGTGGCGCACGAGGCGATGCAGCTCCGGGGGCGCGCGGACGCGATCCGGCAGCGCCTGCGGGCGTCGGAGAGCTACGACCTCGAGCCCCTCGAGGGCGAGAAGACCGACCCGGGCATCGAGGCGGGGTAGGGCGGCGGCGCCCGGCCCGTGCGCTCCACCGCCATGTCGAGCGCGAGGGGAGGGGGCGACATGGGCTGGTGCTGCCCTCGGGGCGGCTGACGGCTTCGCGATGCGTGCTCCCGCCTCGGTGGGGGTGGCGAACGGCGCCGCACGCGTCATCCTGGGCCCGTGGCCCCGCCCGCTCTCACGCCCGACCTGATCCCGCCCCCCGTCGTGGAGGTCTGTGCGCGCCTGCGCGAGAAGGGCCACCGCGCCTGGGTCGTGGGCGGCTGCGTCCGCGACCTGCTCATGGGGCGCCCGGTCAGCGACTGGGACATCTGCACGAGCGCCAAGCCGAAGCAGACCCAGCGCGCCTTCCGCAAGGTCATCCCGACCGGCATCCAGCACGGCACGGTCACCGTCCTCTGGAAGGGCGAGGGCTACGAGGTGACGACCCTCCGCGGCGAAGGCGAGTACACGGACGGCCGCCGCCCGGACGAGGTCTTCTTCGTCGACGACATCCGCGAGGACCTCGCCCGCCGCGACTTCACGGTCAACGCCATCGCCTACGACCCCATCGCGGATCGGCTCGAGGATCCCTTCGAGGGCATGGCCGACCTCGAGGCCGGGAAGATCCGCGCCGTGGGCGTCGCCGCCGAGCGCTTCGCCGAGGACGGCCTGCGCATCCTCCGCGGCGCCCGCTTCGTCGCCACGCTCGGCTTCGAGCTCGAGGCGGACACCCGCGCAGCGTTCTTCGGCGCGCTCGACACCTACGCCAAGGTCAGCGCCGAGCGCATCCGCGAGGAGTGGGTGAAGACCATGAAGGCGCGCGCCCCCTCGGCCGCGTTCCGGATCATGCGCGAGACCGGCATCCTCGAGCGCACCTGCCCGCTGCTCCTCGCCACGGCCGACGCCCCGGTCGGCGCCCGGAGCGCCTGGGAGGTGAGCCTCGACGCCCTCGACGCCAGCCGCCCGCCCCCGGAGGAGCGCCTCGCCGCGCTCCTGCACGCCGTGGGCCGGCCGCGCGCCGACGAGGGCACCTTCGCGCGCGCCGGCGCGGACCTGCTCGAAGGCTGGCTCCGCGAGCTCCGCTTCAGCAACGACGAGCGCAAGCTCATCACGCACCTCATCCGCCTCCACCGCGTCGACGGCGCCGCGGGGTGGAGCGACGCCGAGGTGCGCCGCTTCCTCCAGCGCGCCGGGCGCGAGCGCGTCCACGCCGTCCTCCGCCTGGCCCGCGCCGTCCGCCAGGCCGAGGCCGGGGACGTCGCCGAGATCGACCACCTCAAGGCGCGCGTCGAGGCCGCGCTCCTCGAGCAGGTGCCGCTCACCGTCGGGGAGCTGGCCGTGAACGGGAAGGACGCCATGGACGCCCTCGGGGGCGGCGGGCGCGCCGTGGGCGAGCTGCTCCGGGAGCTCCTCGATCGGGTCGTCGACGACCCGGCCCTGAACGAGCGGGAGCCGCTCCTCGCGCTCCTCCACGAGCTCGCCGCCGCCCGGAAGGAGGCCTCGTGAGCTTCGTCGATCTCCACAGCCACTACCTGCCCGGGATCGACGACGGCGTGCGCCGCCTCGAAGACGGCGTGGCGCTCGTGCGCGGCCTCAAGGGGATCGGCTTCGACACGGTCATGGCCACGCCGCACATCCGCACGGCCATGTTCCCGAACCGGAAGGGCGGCGTGGAGGAGGCGCATGCGGCCTTCCGCGAAGCCGTCGCGGGCGAGGAGGGGCTCCCCGAGCTCGGCCTCGGCGCCGAGCACTTCTTCGACGACGTCTTCTGGGGCCTCTTCCAGGCCGGCGAGGCCGTGCCGTACCCGGGAGGCAAGGCGGCCCTCGTCGAGCTCCCGCCCGAGCGCCTCCCGCTCCGCCTCGAGCACTGCTTCTTCGAGATGCGCGTCAAGGGGGTCCGCCCCGTGCTCGCCCACCCCGAGCGCTACCGCCCCTTCTTCAAGCGCACGGACGACCTCGACCCGCTCCTCGACGCGGGCGCCCTGCCGCTCCTCGATCTCATGAGCCTCGTGGGCCGCTACGGCCGCCGCCCGCGCAAGGCCGCCGAGCGCATGCTCGAGGAGGGCGTCTACTACGCCGCCTGCAGCGACGCGCACAAGCCCGAGGACGTGGAGCTGGTCCGCGACGCCATCGCGAAGCTCCGCAAGCGGGTCGGCGACGAGGAGGCCGAGGAGCTGCTCGGGGAGAACCCGCGGCGGATCCTGGCGGGAACGGCCGAGTTCGAGTAGACGGCACCCGATCCCTTGGCTTCTTCTTCCGATGAGACGACGGCCCCCGCCGGGGAGGCGGAGGAGGAGGGCCCGGTCACGGAGGCGCTCCGCGAGCGCGTCGAGCAGGGCCCGCCGGCGAGCCTCGCCCGGCGCGTCCTGCCGAAGCTGGTCCTGAGCCTCTTCCTCGGCGCGCTCTTCGCGTGGCTGGTGGCGCGCGGCGGCGTCCCGCTGATCCCGCCCGGCGAGGCCTTCGGGCGCGTCGTCTGGTGGACCGTCCCGGCCTACGTGGGCGCGCTCCTCTTCACGCACTTCGTGCGGGCGAGCCGCTGGCGCTTCCTCATCGCGCCGGTGAAGGAGCTCTCGCTCCGCGAGGTGATCGCCCTCAACTGGATCGGCTTCTTCGCGATCTTCGCGCTGCCCCTCCGCCTGGGGGAGATGGCCCGGCCGGCGCTGACGAAGCTCCGCCAGGGCATCCCCGTCTCCGTCGGCTTCGGGACCATCGCCGTCGAGCGGGTCGTCGACGGTCTGGTGACCAGCCTCTGCGTGGCCTGGGCCCTCTTCGCCATCCCGATGATGGAGACGGACGACCCGATCGCGAAGGCGCTGCCCTTCTACGGCTACCTCGCGCTGACGGTCTTCGGGAGCGCCTTCGTGGCCCTCGGCGTCTTCCTCTGGCAGCGCGCCTGGGCCGTGCGCATGACCGAGAAGGTCTTCGGCATCCTCTCGAAGCGCCTCGGCACGCTCCTCGCGGAGAAGGTCGACGGGGTCGCCGAGGGCATCCGCTCGCTCGGCAGCGCCAAGCTCACGCTCGGCTTCCTCTTCGAGACCATGATCTACTGGCTCTCGAACGCCGCCGGCATGTGGCTCCTCGCCTGGGGCTCGGGCATCCCCATGGACTTCGGCCACGGCATCGCCGTCATGGGCATCCTGGCCATCGGCATCCTCCTGCCGACCGGGCCCGGCCTCTTCGGCAACTTCCAGCTCGCGATCTCCACGGCGCTGAAGCTCTACTTCGCCGAGGCCCTCGTCGGCACCCAGGGCGCCGTCTACATCTTCCTGCTCTACGTGACGCAGAGCGTGATCATCGTGCTCGCGGGCGTGATCCCGCTCTACGCGATGAACCTCGGCCTCGGCGACCTCCTCGGCACCAAGCAGCTGAAGGAGGGCCTGAGCCAGCCGCCCCCCGCGATGGGCGACGAGGCCCGGTAGGGCAGCGGCGGGGCCCGACAGGCAGCGGCCGGGCCCGTCGAAAAGTGGACCGGCGCGGCGGCCTGGATACGGTCGAGCCATGCGCCGCCTCCTCGTCCTCGCCCTTTTGCTGCTCTTCGCGCGGCCCGCCGGGGTCGACGCGCGCCGCAGCGAGACCGAGCCCTACCGCTACGAGCAGGTCTGGGGCTCGGTGATCCGCCTCCTCCGCGCCGACTACGGCTTCCCGGTGCGCGATCGGGACCGGGACGTCGGCTACGTGCTCTTCGACTACGTCGACCGGGGCCGGAGCCACCCGGGCAACGTGCAGCTCGTGCGCGTGCGCGAGGGCCGCCAGGAGAAGGTCCGCGTCACGCTGAACATCCCGGCCATGCCGAGCTACATCGAGGGGATGGTGCTCGAGCGGCTCTCCCGGAAGCTCCGGGCCGAGTTCGGCGAGCCCCTCCCGCCGCCCCCCGAGGAGGCCCCCGTCGAGGAGCCCGAGGAGGACGAGGACGAGGGCGAGGGCGCCGCGGACGACGAGAGCTGAGCGCGCGACCAGGACGGATCGCCCCGCGGCGGGCGCTCGCCTTTCGAGTCACGCGGTCGACACGCGCCGAAGGCGAATTTCGTGTTGCAACGCCGGCCAGCGGCGTAATGATCCCGCCCCCGTGGCCCTCTACGTCCAGAAGTACGGTGGCACCAGCGTCGGCGACATCGAGCGCATCCGGAACGTCGCGCGGCGCATCGCGCGCACCCGCCAGCAGGGCCACGACGTCATCGCCGTCGTGAGCGCCATGGCCGGGGAGACCGACCGGCTCCTCGGCCTCGGGCGCGAGCTCTCCGAGCGGCCCGTCGAGCGGGAGATGGACGTGCTCGTCTCGAGCGGCGAGCAGGTCAGCGCGGCGCTCCTCTGCATCGCCCTCAACCAGATGGGCGTGAAGGCCATGAGCCTGATGGGGCACCAGGCCCGCGTCGAGACCGACAGCGTGCACACGAAGGCGCGCATCACGCGGGTCGACGACGAGCGGCTCCGGCGCGCCATCGAGGGCGGGCACGCGGTCGTCGTCGCGGGCTTTCAGGGCATCGACGAGCACGGGAACATCACGACGCTCGGCCGCGGCGGGAGCGACACGAGCGCGGTGGCCATCGCGGCGGCGGCGCGGGCCGACGTCTGCGAGATCTACACGGACGTGGAGGGGGTCTTCACGACCGACCCGAACGTCTGCCGGAGCGCGCGGAAGATCGAGCGCATCAGCTACGAGGAGATGCTCGAGCTCTCGGCGCTGGGCGCGAAGGTGCTGCAGATTCGCTCGGTGGAGCTGGCGATGAAGTACGCCGTGCCCATCCACGTGCGCTCGAGCTTCTCCGACGCGGAGGGAACCATGGTGACGGGTGAGGACGAGTCCCTCGAGTCGGTGGTCGTCGCCGGCGTGACCTCGGACAAGAAGGCCGCGAAGGTGACCGTGCTGGGCGTGCCGGATCAGCCGGGCGTGGTGGCCGGGGTCTTCGAGCCGCTCGCCGAGCAGAACATCTCGGTCGACATGATCATCCAGAACGTGGCGACGGACGGGACGACGGATCTCACCTTCACGGTGACGCGGGACGACCTCGAGCGGACGCGGGACATGGCCGACGGGCTGGCGAAGAAGGTCGGCGCGCGGGACTTCACCGTGGACCCGGACGTGGTGAAGGTGAGCATCGTGGGGCTCGGCATGCGGAGCCACGCGGGCGTCGCGGCGAAGATGTTCCGGCTCTTGGCCGACGAGGGGATCAACATCGAGGCGATCAGCACGAGCGAGATCAAGACCTCGTGCCTGATCCGCGCGAAGTACGCCGAGCTGGCGGTGCGGGTGCTGCACGACGGCTTCGGCCTCGGTGACCGCTGAGCGGCGTGCCTGCGGCCCGCCGCTCCGCGGTGGGGGCGCTCGCTTCGCTCGCTGAGGGGGGACGGGGGTCAGGGAACTGAGGTGCTTCGGGTACGTGGTGGGGGCGTGGGTCTCGTCGGGGGGCGCTCGCGTTGCTCGCTGAGGGGGACGGGGTCTGGGAACCCGGCGCGTCGGGCGCTCGCTTTGCTCGCTGAGGGGGACGGGGGACGGGGGACAGGGAACCCGGGCGCGGCGGGGACGTGGGCCTCGTCGGCGGTGCGCTCGCGTTGCTCGCGGAGGGGGACGGGCTGCCGGCTCGGGCTGGCGTTGACGCCTCGGGCGACCCCACGGCGACTCCGGTGTCGCCCGCAACCCGGCGCGCGCGCGATCGACGAGGGCCGCGTGTCCGAGCCCCCCGCGCCCGCCCGCCGAAGCGTCGCCTCCGCTCCGATCCTCGTGCTGGCGCTGGTCGTCGCCGCCCTCGGGGCCGTCGGGCTGGCCCGGGGTCGGCAGGCGGAGCTGCTGACGGTGCCCGTCCCCAAGGCCGCGGCACCGAAGGAGAGCGCGGGGGCGCGGGCGCTCCGGGAGGGCCGCGGGATCGACGTGAACACGGCGAGCCGCGAGGACCTCGAGCTCCTACCCCGCATCGGGCCGACGCTCGCCGAGCGCATCGAGGAGGCGCGACCCTTCGCGTCCGTCGACGAGCTGGTGCGCGTCCGGGGCATCGGCCCGCGGACCCTCGAGCGGCTGCGACCGATGGTCCGCGTCGGCTCCGCGGGGGAGGGCGACCTCGCCGGTGAGCCCTCCGAGGAGGCCCCCGGGGCTCCGTGAACGCTCCGCGACGGGCGCGGGCGAGAGCTTGCGCACGCTCCCCGCCGCCGCTACCACGACGGGTCAGGCGACGCGCGTCCCCCGGGTGGGACGGGCCGCCAAGCGGATGGGCACGACCGCCGCGGTCGGGGCCGAAGGAGCGGATATGAAGCGATTGACTTGCGTGCTTGGGATGATGCTGGCGCTCGGCGCCTGCGGCGACGACGACGGCGGCACGGGCACGGACGCCGGACCGGGCACGGACGCCGGGCCGGGCACGGACGCGGGTGGCGACACCGACGGCGGCGGCGAGTGCGTGATGGGCGAGGAGAACACGGCCGCCCTCTGCAGCGACGGCTGCGACAACGACGGTGATGACTTCATCGATTGCGACGACTTCGGTTGCGAAGGCCTACCCATCTGTAGCGCCACGCCCTGCGAGACCGAGGGCCCCGAGAACACGCCCGAGGCGTGCTCGGACGGATGCGACAATGACGGCGACGGCTTCGCCGACTGCGATGATCGGGGATGCGCCGGGGTCGGTGACTGTGATCCGGCCGAGGCGAGCAACTTCGCCTGCACCGATCGCGTCGACAACGACGGCGACGGCTTCCTCGACTGCGATGATCTCGACTGCCGGCGTGAGTCGGGGGGCATGGTCTTCGGCTTCAACGCCTGCGTTTTCGAGCAGAACAACACGAGCTGCTCGGACGGCGAGGACAACGACGGCGACGGCGACGTCGACTGCGACGACGAGGACTGCACGGGCGACGGCATCGTCGTCTGCGACGCGGACGGCGCCACGGACCTCGAGGAGAGCGAGTGGGCGGCGGCCATCGCCGCCGCCTGCGGCGACGAGACCGACAACGACGGCAACGGCTTCATCGACTGCGGCGATCGCACCTGCCAGTGGTTCGCGCCGGCCTGCCTCGAGCGCGGCCTCGAGGGGAGCAACGCGACCTGCTCGGACGGCGAGGACAACGACCTCGACGGCCTGACGGACTGCGACGACCCGGACTGCGTGGGCCGCGAAGGCATCGTCGTCTGCGACGACGAGGGCATGGCCGTGGAGTTCGCCGACGACGACGCGATCACCGCGGCGGCCGACGAGGAGTGCAGCAACGGGACCAACGAAGATCCGGACCGTGGAGACTTCACGGATTGCGGCGACTTCGGCTGCTCCCGCGACTCCCTCGTGACCACCTGCAACGACAGCGCTGAGGGCAACGCCGAGACCTGCGCCGACGAGATGGACAACGACGGCAACAGCTTCACGGACTGTGACGACTTTGCCTGCGCCCAGAACCCGGACCCCGCGATCTGTCCCGACGTCGAGAAGAGCGAGGCCGCTTGCTCCGACGGAGTCGACAACGACGGCAATGGGTTCGTGGACTGCAACGACTTCAGTTGCGATCGCGCCATCGTGTGCCGTCAGCAGGAGCCGGAAGAGTAGGCAGCCCAGGCAACCAGCTCGACCGCTGGGCGAGGAGAGCGACATGAGTCAGCGTGCCCAGTTCCTCATCGCCCTCGCCCTCGCCGCTTCATGCGGCGGGGGCGACCTTTGTGGTGACCTGGTCGAGGACCCGGAGATGATGGCTTGCGTCTGTCCTGACGGGACCATGTGGTCGCCGGACAGCGGTGAGTGCGTCATCGCGGACGCTGGCCTCGAGCGAGATGCCGGGTCTCCGATGGATGGTGGCACCGACGCGGAGCACCCGGACGCGGGATCCGTCGATGGTGGGTCGGACTCCGGACCACGGGACGGGGGCCAGTCGGACGTTGGTCCGGAGGACGCCGGAACGGACGCGGGTGGCGCAGACCTCGCAGTCAGCTGCCCGGCGCCCTCTGCCATCGAAGGAGCCGGGGACGAAGTCGAAGTGGATGTGCGAGTTGCGAACATCGGCGGGTCGACCGCCGACCTGACCGACTTGGTCGTAGAAGCGCGAGATCCACGGTCCGGAACATACTCGCGGCTTGCGTCCGAGTCGCTCTTCACGCGGCTGGAGCCTGGGGAGGAACGAACGGTCCCGGTGAGGTTCTTCGCTCCCGACTACGTGACCGCGGGAGTGGCCTTCGCGGAGATCGACCCGGATGGGACGCTGCTCCGCTGTGCGCTCGATATCCCAGACGAGGAGCGGGAAGCCAATGACTCGGACGTCTTCTTCCTCCGTGCTGATGGTCTGCCGGATATGCGCATCGTTGGCCCGCTGACAGCAGGGCCGGTACGCGATGGTGAGAACATGTCGTTCTTCACGCTCGAGAACGCGGGGCACACGATGCACGCCGTCGGCTGGCAGATCACGTATGAGGTGATGGGGGACCCCAGGACGTTCATCATCAGCGACACGACTGCCGCAGCCTCGATGGTCCTAGTTGCTCCCGGTGAGCGGCTGAACGTGCGCCGGACCCCAGATGTGCCGGTGGGAGGCACCGGAAGACTGCGGGTCCAACTGGCCACGGCCGCCGAGGACGCAGATCGTTCGAACGAGGCTGCAACGCGAGTCGACATCGTGTTCGAAGACTGATGGCCACGCGCTGCATTGGGCTTGCTCGCCGACGGGGCGCATCACCCAGAGCGTGATGATCACCTGCGACGCACGCACTGAGTCTCAGAAGCGGTCGAAGACGTAGCCCAGGCGCAGGCCGGCGCCGAGGTATACGGGGTCGACGCCCTGGTCGGCGAGGCTGAAGGGGAGGGCGTAGGCGCGGATGTCGAGGCCGACGACCCACTCCCGGGTCACGAGCCAGTCGAGGCCGAGGACGGCGTGGAGGGCCAGATCGACGCCCGTGCCGTCGTCCTCGCGCTGGGTCAGGATGCCGTCGACGCCCAGGCCGAAGAAGGGGACCAGCTCGAGGATGTCGAGGAGGTAGACGACCTCGGCCCCGGCGAGGCCCAGGTGCAGCGGCCGGCCGCCGGGGTGGAAGGCGTAGGCGGCCCGGCAGCGGATCGCCCAGGCGTCGCCGATGCCGATGTCCACGCTGAGGCCCGAGAGCAGGCCGTTGGCGGGGAGATCGTCGTTCGCGAGGGCCCGCGCGTAGCCGATGTCGAGGCCGAGGACGACCTGGTCCTCGTAGGCGCGGGCGGGCGCGGGGAGGGCGGCCCAGCAGAGGAGGGCGAGGAGGGCCCCGCGGGCCGCGGTCGAGGCGCGCACGGAGACGGGTTACCACGGTCGGCGCGAGGCGGCGAACCCTCGACAACGCTGGGGAATCAGGGGAGGGGGACCCGCGTTGACTCGGCGCCCGCGGCGTGCCAAACCCGCCGCTCGGCGCCGCCCGCCCGGACCGGCGCCCACCTGCGGAGCCCGAACCTTGGCGAACGAAGACGAGAAGCGCACCGAAGAAGAGGCGGCGGAGCAGCCGGAGACCCCGGAGCCCGAGTCGACGGAGCCCGAAGAGGCGGCCGACGAGACCGCTCCCGAGGCCGCGGCGGACGAGGCCGGAGACGACGCCTCGGAGGACGAGGACGAGGGCTCCGATGAGGACGCCTCGGACGACGACGACGCCTCGGACGACGACGACGCCTCGGACGACGACGACGCCTCGGACGACGACGACGCTTCGGACGACGACGACGCGCCCGAAGAGGACGCCGCCGCCAAGGCCGCCGCGAAGAAGGCCGCCGCCGCCAAGGCCGCGAGCAGCGTCCGCAAGAAGCGGAAGAAGACCGGTCGCAAGAAGAAGAAGCCGAAGGTCACCGCCGGCGAGCGCCTCGCCGCCGCCAAGGCCGCCAAGGCCGCCAAGAAGCAGGCGCAGCGCGGCCAGGAGGCCGAGGAGATCGAGGACAAGGCCGAGCAGACGGCCGAGGCCGCGAGCGACTTCCTCGAGGAGAACCGCGGCCGCATCCTCGCCGCCATCGCGGCCGTGATGCTCCTCGCCGGGGGTTACTTCGGCTGGCAGTACTTCGCGGAGGGCAAGGCGGCCGACGCCGCCGAGCTCCTCTGGGACGCGACCGAGACGCTGAACGCCCCGATCCGCTCCGAGGAGGACGAAGAGGGCGAGGCCGCGGACGAAGAGGACGCCGAGGAGGAGAGCTACGCGAGCATCGAGGCCCGCGCCGACGCCACCCTCGAGGAGCTCCAAGCCCTCTTCGCCGACCACGCCGGGAGCGACGCCGCCACCCACGGGCGCCTGCTCCAGGGCCGGGCCCTCTACCAGAAGGGCCAGAACGAGGAGGCCCGCTCGGCATTCCAGCAGGCGCTCCAGTCCAGCGACGCCGACGTGCGCGCCCGCGCCCTCGAGGGGCTCGCCTACACCTACGAGGCCGAGGAGGCCTGGGAGGACGCGGCGGCCCAGTTCGAGGAGCTCCGGCAGAGCGACGATCCGGCCCTCGCGATCCTCGCCGACTACCACCTGGCCCGCGTGCACATCGCGCAGGACGACGAGGAGACGGCGAAGGAGAAGCTCCAGGCCGTCCTCGAGGGGCTCCGCGAGGAGGAGGCCCCCGAGCTCGGCTACGTGCGGGACCAGGCGGAGCTGCGGCTCATGGCCATCGACTCGACGCTCGTGCAGCGCAACGCCGAGAACGCGATGGATCCGGAGCAGATGCGCCGGCTCATCGAGCAGATGCAGCGCCAGCAGCAGCAGGGCGGCGGAGGCCTGTGAGGCGCGGGGGCGGCCAGGCGCGCGCGGCGCTCGTCGCGCTCGGCGTCGGCGGGCTCCTCGTCGGCGGGCTTTTCGGCTGCGGGGCCGTGGGCCCGCAGGACTACGGCTGGTTCGGCGATCGCGGTGAGCGCAACCTCACCGTCGCCGGGGACACGCTCCGCGTGCGCTGGACGAAGGACCTGACGGCCGGGCTCGAGGACCCCTTCACGCCCGGCCATCAGGGGAGCCCCTATACGCCGGTGGAGCACGCCTCGGCCGGGCTCGACCCGCGCCGGGACCGGGTCTTCATCGGGTCCTCCCAGGGCGGCTTCTACGCCTTCAGCTCCTCTGGCCGTCCGCTCTTCCGCTACGACCCGCAGAGCGGCGTCGAGGCCACGCCGGCGGTCGACGAGTGGGGTGACGTCTACCTGGTCGCCGAGGACGGCGTGGTGCACGCGCTCCGCGGGCGCACCGGCGAGGTGCGCTGGAAGGAAGAGAGCCCGGGGCCGGTCCGCCAGGCGCCCGTGCTCACCGAGGACGCCGTCTACGTCGTCACGGAGGACGACCAGGTCGCCGCCTTCAACCGCGAGAACGGCGAGATCCTGTGGACCTACGAGCGCGAGGTGGACGTCGAGTACGCCATCGCGGGGCACGCGGGGCTCACGCTCGCCGACGGCACCCTCTACACGGGCTTCACGGACGGCACGGTCGTCGCCCTCGACGCGGCGGACGGGACCGTCGTCTGGGAGCGGCCGACGCAGCTCGACTACGAGCCGGACGGCAGCGACGCGCTCCGCTTCTACGACGTCGACACGACGCCCGTCGTGACCGAGGACACCGTCTACGTGGCGAGCTTCCTGACGGGGCTCTACGGCCTCGAGCGGAGCAGCGGTACGGTGCTCTGGCGCGAGCCCATGACCGGCGTCACGGCCATCGCCGAGGCCGCCGAGCGCTTCCTGGTGGTCTCGAGCGCGGATGACGGGCTCCTGGTCCTCGGGCGCGACGACCGGCGGGTCCGCTGGCGTCGGAACGTCGACCGGGGCGCGCCGGGGCAGCCGGTGGTCGCGGGCGCGACGGTGCTCGTCGGCGAGAGCCAGGGCTCGCTGCTCGCGCTGGACGTGCGGAGCGGGCGCGAGAAGGCACGCATCGACGCCGGGCAGGGCTTCTCGAGCGCGCCGGCGGTGGCCGGGCGCTACGGCTGGATCCTCTCCAACGGGGGTCGCCTGATGGCCTTCGAGCTCTGACGACCCCGAAGCCGGTCTGCCGGCGAGCCCCGATCGGGCTCAGGAGGGCAGTCCCCAGGCTGGGACGCGAGACTACAGCTGCGCAGCATCCGTCGACCCGAGCGAAGCGTCCGGCTCGGTGTCGGAATCATGCCGTTTGTGACGAGTCGAGCGTGACGTCATGCGAGCGTCCCTCGTGTGTTCCATACTCGTCACCTCGTGACTCAGCTCACCGTCCAGAGCCGGGATCGGTCCGTGCGCATCGCCTTCGATACGTTCGGTGATCCGAGCGCGCCGACGGTCCTGCTGATCCAGGGGCTCGCGACGCAGATGATCGCCTGGCGGCCGGCGTTCTGTCGCGCGCTGGCCGCGAGAGGCTTCCACGCGATCCGCTTCGACAACCGGGACATCGGCCTCAGCGAGCGGATCCGCGACGGGGCACGGCCGAACCCGGTGGCGAGCGTGCTGAAGCGACACCTCGGCGTGCCGCTCCGGCCGAGCTACACGCTGGACGACATGGCCGAGGACGCCTTCGGGCTGCTCGACCGCCTCGGGCGACGACGGGCGCACGTCGTCGGCGCGTCCATGGGGGGCATGATCGGCCAGGTGATGGCCATCCGGCGTCCGGAGCGCGTGCTCAGCCTGACCTCGATGATGTCGAGCACGGGGGCGCGGAACCTGCCGGGGGCGACGCTGAGGGCGCTGGGGAGCATGCTGAAGCCCGTGCCGCGGGATCGGCCGGGCTACATCGCGCATCAGGTGGAGCAGCTGCGCGCGCTCGGGAGCCGCCGGTTCTTCGACCGAAGGGCGGCCGAGGGCTACTTCGCCGAGGTCGCCGAGCGGAGCATGGACCGGAGCGGTGTGCCGCGTCAGCTCGCCGCCGTGCTCGACGCGCCGGCGCGCGACGGGCTGCTCGGGCGCTACGACGGGCCGGCGCGGGTGATCCACGGCGCGGAGGATCCGCTGCTGCCGCCGGTGCATGGCTGGGCCACGGCGAAGGCGCTCGGAGCGCCGATCGAGCTGGTGCCGGGCATGGGGCACGACCTCCCAGAGGCGCTCTGGAGGCGCTACCTGAACGCCATCGAGGGGACCGCGCGCGCCGCCAGTCACCACCGCGCCGGCGCAGCGGCCTGAGCTCCTGCG
Source organism: Sandaracinus sp. (assembly GCA_002699025.1). Lineage (GTDB taxonomy): Bacteria > Myxococcota_A > Polyangia > Polyangiales > Houyiibacteriaceae > Houyiibacterium > Houyiibacterium oceanicum. The sequence continues at coordinate 25,670 of PABA01000008.1, forward strand.
TGAGCCGCCGGGCTTCGCTCGAAGCGGCAAGCATCGACCGCCACGCTCACCGCTTGGCACCGCGAGCCTCGCGCCGGCTCGAGCCTCGCGCCGGCCGGCCGGCCGCTCCACTTGCCGAGCCAGACGCCCGACGCCGGGAGCCTCGCTCGCGCCGGCCGGCCGGCCGCTCCACTTGCCGAGCCAGACGCCCGACGCCGGGAGCCTCGCTCGCGCCGGCCGAACGGGCAGCGGTCGCGAGGGCGCCGCTCCGGGGGGAAGCCGCCCACCCCCCCGATCCACCCGGTAATTTCGCAGAAGATGGATTACGTAAACTGATCTCAGGGGTGTCGTTCCGAGGGAAAGCGACGTGATACCCAGGCCTTCGTGCGCTTTCGGCACCATCCCCGCCGCGGTCCGCGCCCGGTTCAGACCCGCGGCGGCGGGAAGACCTCTTCGAGCCCCTCGGTCTCGGCGAGCGCGTAGACGGCGACGAGCTCGCGGCGGGCGAAGCTCTCGCCGGGGCCCGGGTTCACCTGGAGCCCGGCCGCGGTCTCGACCCCGATGGGCACGCAGCTCCGGGTCGCGAGCGCGTCGCGGAGCTCGGCGAAGCTCACCGAGCGCGCGTCCTCGCTCGGTGTGAGCGGCAAGCGCACGAGCTCCTGGCCGCGGCTCCCGAGAAGCCGCTCGTAGATGGCCGTCACGCCGGGGACGAAGGCGCTGTGCACCATGAAGTAGTTCAATATGCGCTCGGTGCTGATGCGTACGAGCTCGTAGCGGTCCGCGCCGAGGGTCCCGAGGTGCCGCTCGAGGTGCTCTCCGCGCCCGACCGCCTCGAGCTCGACGAGCAGCCGGATGCGATGGGCCGGCTCGAAGGCGCGCGCGAAGCGCAGCACGCGGAGCGCGCTCCGGGCGTCCACGTCGGCGCTCTCCGGATCGGCCAGGAAGACGACGGCGTCCACGTCCGCGGGCGCAGCCGACGCCGCCACGTGCTCGGCGAGGTCCGGCCCCGGGTGGTGATGCACGCGCAGGCGCCCTCCTCTCTCGAGCGCTCGGCCGCCCTCCCCGTCGACTTGCAGGACGGCGCGGCGCCGCGCCGCCTCGGCCGGCGTGCCGTCGAACCAGACATCCACCTCCACGCCGTCCACGAAGTGAGCGAGCGCCCCCGTGAGCTCGGGCAAGGCGCGGCTGAACCCCACCACGAGCACCCGGCGAACGGGCGGCTGCAGCGAGAGGTCGACCTCCTCGGCCAGCTTCGACGCCGCCGCCTCGTCGCGCTCGCGGACGCGGCCCGAGGCCAGCTCGCGGGCGGCGGTGCGCACCGGCAGGTAGGTCTCGCCGATGGCGAAGACGCCCTGGAGGCGACCGAGCTCCACCTGGCCCGGCTCGACCTCGGCGGTGCCCTTCGCGCCGGTGTCCTTCGCTCCGGTGCCCTCCGCGCCGGGCTCGGGCTCGGGCTCGGGCGCGACGAGCGGGTTCACCCAGGGCATGGCCCGGTCGACGGGCACCAGGCCGCGCGGGCCGCGCTCGAGCCGCTCGCCGAGGAAGACGCCGAGGAGCGTCACCCCGTGCTTCTCGTGGGCGTGTCGCGCGAGCGCCGTGAACGGGACCGTGCTCCCGCGCTGGCCGAGGGCCCGGTGCTCCTCCCGGTCCACGAAGAGGTGCGTGTAGACCTCGTGGCCCTTCGCCGAGAGGAGCTCCCCCATGAGCGTCTCGATCCCGGGCACGAGCAGGTGGTGGCAGAGGAAGAGGCCGAGGAAGCGGCTCACGTCGAGGGGGAAGGTGCCGGGCCCGCCGACGGCCTCGGCCACCTCGAGGTTCGCCGAGTCGCGGATCTCCACGAAGGCGTGGGCGCCGGGGTTCACGGCGCGGAGCGCGGCGAGGCGCGCGAGCGTGATGGCGTCGGCGTCCTCGGCCGAGCAGCGCCGGGGCGCGAGGAGGATCGCCCGCTTGGCCGTGTCGGCGGCGGCGCGATCGAGCGACTCGGGCTCGGAGGGGTCGCCCTCGCGGTAGACGACCCAGCGCATCTCGGGCTCGTAGAGGTAGCCGGGGGGTTCCTCGTCGGGGCCGAGGAGCGCCATGCGCGGGAGGGCATGCCGACGGGGGCGCGGCTGGTGCGGTCGCGTGAGCCAGCGCCAGAGCTCGCGGAGCGAGGGCCGCCGGAGCGCGCGGTTCTTGTCGTAGATGCGCACGTACTCGCGGACGAGCAGCTCGCTCTCGTGCATGGGGCCGACGACGAGCGTGTGGTCCCGGTACGGCACCGGGCGACGGCGCTCGGCGCGGAGCACCTGCTCGACGACGTTGGTCCCGACACCGATCAGGTACGAGAAGACGAAGATGCCCGTGATGGTCAGCCCGAGGCTGATCAGGAGCACGATGGGGTGCGCGTCGAGGTTGCCGACGAGGTTGTCCGGGCTCTCGACCTGCCGGAAGCTCCACCAGATCTGGTCCCAGAAGTCCTCGGGCGGGCCCTCGGCGCCGTCGTAGTCGTGGGGTACGCGGAGCTGGGCGAGGAGGACGGCGGCGACGAAGCTGAGCGCGACGACGGCGGTCGTGACGAGGCCGATCTGCTGGAGTTGCTCGCGCCGGGTCAGCACGCGCCAGACGTCGCGGGCGAGCTCGCGGCTGAAGCGGAGCAGGACGAGCAGGCGCACCAGGCGCAGCCCGCGCAGCCAGACGGCGTCGACGCCGAGGAGCTGGTCGAGGGGGAGGAAGCTCAGCCAGGCGAGCAGATCGAAGAGGACGAAGAGAAGCTCGACCCGGCGCGAGGGGGCGCCGCGGCGCAGCCGGCCACGGGCCAGCACGACGAAGCGCAGGACCACCTCGAGCCCGAAGGCGCCGAGGAAGAAGGGGCGGAGCCGCCCTTCCAGGCCCTCGAGGGGGAGGAGCGAGACGACGATGAGCCCGGCGACGAGCGTCCGGGTGAGCCGGTGCTCGAGCAGATCCTCGAGCCAACCCGCGCGCCGACGGCGGCGGCCGGCCTCCTCAGTCATCGTCCTCCGCGTCGCCCCGCTGCCCCAGGAGGACGCCGAGGAGCGGCGTCGCGTCGACCCGCGCGCGCCGGAGGAGCGCCTCGAGGAGGCGGCGGCCGAGGCGCGCGAGCTCGAGGAGCTGCTCGATGCGCTCGAGCTGGAGCTCGGCCCGGCGTCGCTCGGACGCATCGTCGGTCGCGTCCGCCCGGGCGCGGGCGTACTCGAGGGCGTCCTCCATGGCGTCGATGGCGTCGAGGATCTCGACGCGCTCCCGCTCGTTGAAGACGCGGGAGATCATCTTCCAGAAGTTCCCCTCGGCGACGAAGTAGTCGCGCCGCTCGCCCTGGATCCAGACCTTCTTCACGACGCCCCAGCGGCCGAGCTCGTTGACCGTCATGGAGACGGCGCCGCTCGAGAGCTGGAGCTTCACCTGGAGCTCCTTCGCGCTCAGGGGGCGGTCCGAGAGGAAGAGGACCGTCCAGATGCGGCCCATGTTGCGCTTGAAGCCCCAGAACTCGATCAGCCGACCGATGGCGTCACTGACGAGGAGCTCGCTTCGCCAGAGCGCCTCGATCTCCTCGTTGGGGTCCTTCGCGCTCACATCGGGCCGCTCAGGGAAGGTACACGACGTCCACGGTGGCGCCGATGGGGAACGGGCGCGGCGCGCCGCTGACGGGGCCGAGCTCGACGTTGTTGCCGGTCCAGCTGCGGAGACGGGTGCCGTCCTCGAGCACCTGCACGACGGCGAGGCGGTTCAGCCCGGGCTCGAGGCTCACCTCGAGGCTCCACGCCCCGCTCGCGTCGGCCGCCCCCGTCGCGACCGCCGCTCCATCCCGGTCGACGGCCACCATCGCGTCCGCCGCCGCGCGGCCCTCGAGCGTCAGGGTCGGCTGGTCGGTCAGGGGCGAAAGCCCCGAGAGCTCCACGCTCGGGCCGACGCTCAGGCCCTCGGCCGGACCCGTCACAGTCGCCTCACCGCCGGGCGCGTCGAGGCGCAGCGCGCCCGCCCCTCCGTCGCCGCCGCGGCCCTCGCCGGCGCCCCCGGAGACGTCGACGCTCGTCGTGGGCGCGACCACGCTCCGGCCCGCCAGGAGGAAGCCGCCGCCCGCGCCGCCGCCCGCGCCCTCGCCGCCGGCCGCGCCGATGGCCTGGAGCGTCGCTCCGCCGAGGTCGAGGGTCCCGAGCGCGACCAGGAGCATGCTCCCGGCGCCCGCGCCGCCCGCGCCCGTGGCGCCGCCGCCGCCGCCACCACCACAGGTGCCCGCGCCGAAGTCCGCGAGGCAGCGGAGCGCGCCCGTCGCCCAGGCCTCTCCGCCCGCGCCCCCTTCGCCGGGCGTGTCGTCCGCGCCGTCGCCGGCCGCGCCCGCCTCGACGAAGCCGCCTCCGCCGGCGCCCGCGCCACCCTCCCCCGCGGCTCCGGCGCCCTCCCCCGTCGCGTCGGCGCCGGCTGCGCCGCCGGCCAGCCCGCCCGCGACCGGGCCGTCCTCGCCGGGACCCAGGTCGGCCGTACCAGCCACCCGCGCGTCGCCGAAGACGACCCAGCGGAGCGGCGCGTCGGTGCCCGCGCGGAAGGCGGCGCCGGCCTCCACCTCGAGCCCGGATGCCAGCGCGACCGCCTGGCCGACGCTCGCGGGCGTCGTGCCGCGGACGGAGAGCGTGTCGAGGGGCAGCACGGAGAGGAGCGCTCGGTACTCGCTCCCGTCGGCCGTGCGGAGGTCCACGAAGTGGTTGGTGCCGTCGATCGGCGCGGGCACCGGCTGGCCGCGGTTGGGCACGGTGTCCTGGATGCGGAGCACCAGCCCGCAGCGGGCCGCCGTGCAGCGCTGCTCGACGATCTCGATGGGCGAGCCGGCCTCCACCTCCACGACGGCGCCGCTCAGGTCCGCCCCGTCGGCCGTGGTGAGCGCGTTCACGAGCGAGGGGTGGCCCTCGTAGCTGACCACCTGCGCCAGGCTCGCCGCGCCGGGTCCCGGCGGCCCCGCGTCGCCCATGCCGCCGCCATCGTCCCCGCACGCGCCGAGCGCCAGCAGGAGCCCCAGGAGCCTCGTCCGCACGTTCGCCCTCACTCTTCGTCGTCGCCGGCGGCCGCGGCCTCGCTCGGCTCGTGCTGCACGTAGAAGCCGTCGTAGGCGGGGCCCTCGTCGTCGTCGGCCGCCGCGAAGACGACGATCCGCAGGTCGCCCACGCGCAAGCCCTGGAGCGCGAGCGGCAGCACCAGCGCGCCCTCGTCGCCCGACGCCGCGCTCGCCTCTTCGCCCTCGTCCTCGAAGTCGATGGCCGGCGGGTCGATCGGCTCCGGCACGACGTCGATCCCCTGGGCGTCGGGCGCGAGCTCCCGGACGGCCGGGATGAGGCGCTCGAGCGCCCAGTCGATGGTGGCCTGGCGCTGCTCCGGATCCTGGTCGATCACGAAGGTCTCGTTCTCGAGCTCGTACCAGCGCGAGAAGCCGCGGTCGGGCATCAGCATCTCGGCGCGGACGAGCTTGCCTTCGCTCATGCGCAGGCGGAGCAGGAGCCGGATCGTGCGCTCGATGCGCGTCTGACCCGGGACCGGGATGGCGAAGGTGAGCTCGTAGAGCTTCGCGCACTCCTCGGTCGTGCAGCGGGGCCGGGGGGCGGCGCCGAAGGCCTCGTCGAAGTCCTCGTTCGCCTCGGCGACCTCGCCGATGGGGCTGCCCCAGCGATCGACCCCGAGGAGGATCCGGGTCCAGTAGCCGACGGCGTTGGTGGCCCACTGGCGGCGCGCGGCGAGCTGATCCTCGCGGCGCTCGCGCTGGACCTCGCGGGCGGTCTCCTGCTCGGAGCTCCGGTTCGCCTGCACGGACTCGAGCGCGTCGAGGCGCTGGCGGGCCTGGGCGGCGTACTGCCCCTCGGGGTAGACCTCGAGGTAGAAGGCGAGCCCGTCCCGAGTCGACTTGTTCTCGTCGAAGAGCGCCACCTCGGACGCCGCGAGCTCGGCGCGCACGTCGCCCGCCCATTGCCCCTCGGGCTGGGCGCGCAGGTAGGCGGCCATGGCCCGGGTCCGGGCGCGGGCGTCTTCGGCGCGCTCGACGGGGCGGTAGGCGCGGTAGTCGGCCTTCGAGGCGAAGGCGCTGCAGCCGGCGAGCGTGGCCAGGACGAGGGCGAAGGCGAGGCGGCGCATCAGCTGCCCCCTCCGCAGAGCTGGCACTCGGGGATGTCGGCGATGGCGCGGTCGACGTTCGAGGCCAGCGAGAGCTGGTCGATGCAGGCCTGGGCCTGGCGATCCGTCGGGAAGGGCTGGCAGGTGAAGGGCCAGTTCGTGCCCTCGCAGTCGACGACCGACTGGTCGACGCAGCCCTGGACGTCCTCGGCGCCGATCTCGCCGCGCGCCTCTTGCCGGCGGCAGTCCCAGGCGCTCTGGGCCAGGCAGAAGGCCTCGGCGTCGGCCTCTTCGACCTCGGCGCCGCAGCCGCCGACCTCGCCTGGCGCCGGGCCGAGCGAGAGGGCGAGCAGCCCGAGGAGGAGGACGAGTCGCAGGCGGCTCATCGGAGCACCTCGAATTCGATGCGGGCGCCGAGCTCGACGCTCAGGATGCCGTGCACGGTGAGATCGCCGTTGCGATCCTCGGCGCCGAAGAAGGTGGCCGCGCCGACCTCGGCGTAGACCCCGAGGCCCGCGAGGATCATGTAGGTGGCGCCGACGTCGAGCTGGAGGCCCCAGGTGAAGTCGGGGGAGACGGTGAGGGGCACGCCGACGCGGCCGAGCAGGAGCCAGTCCGGGACCGGGTCTTCGGAGAGCGCGAGCCGCAGGGTGTAGGCCGGCGTGAAGGTCCACTGGCGGCCGGCTTCGGGTCCGAGGGAGAAGGTGCCGTCGTCGTTCAGGTTGAAGCCGGCGGCGAGCCCGACCTCGTGGCGGAGCTGGCCGTGGCCGGGGAGGACGACGCCGCCGTAGGCCTCGACGTAGCCGGGGGCGAGCCGGTCCTGCTGGAAGCCGTCGCGCTGGGTCAGGCGGATGCCGAGGCCGGCACCCAGGGAGCCGACGATGCGGAGCGGCTCGTTCGGCACGCGGGGCTCGCGAGCGGCGCCGGGGATCTCGTCGTCCACGGGGGTCCGGAGGGCCGGGGGGAGATCGTCCTGGTTCACCGGCGCGGGCTGCTCTTCGGCCTCGCCGCCGCCGCCGGCGTCCTCCGCGCCCTCGCTCGCGGGCGCAGCCGGATCGTCGGCGTCCGTGCCGGCGGCATCCGCGTCGTCGTCATCGGCGGCGGCGTCCGCGTCGGCGGCCTCGCTCTCGGCCGCGCCGTCCTCGTCCTCGTCGTCCGCGGCAGGCCCAGCGTCCTCGGCAGGCGTGGCCTCCGCGGCGCTCGTGCCCTCGGCCTGCGCGTCTTCCGGGGTCTCCGACGGGGCGGCCTCGCCCTCGGCGGCGGCCTCCTCGATGGGGGCTTCGGCCGCGGCGTCGGGCTCGCTCGGCGCGGCGTCCTGCGCGGCGGCGCCGTTCGCGGCGAGAGGCCAGACCCAGAGCGCGGCGAGCGCCAGCCAGGCGGCGCGGTGGGCGCGGGCAGTCACGGCGGGTGACCGTAGTCGGGCGCATATGGGCGGTCAACGCGGAGGTCCCCGGCGTCCGGCGGGTGCGGTGCCCGCGCCGCGCCTGTGCTAAGACCACGCGCCGTGGGGCGCTTCATCGCCGGGTTCCTGGTCGCCACGCTCCTCTGGGGCGGCCTCTACTTCGCCGAGCGCGAGGGCTATCTGCAGCTCGGCGCGGAGGAGCCGATCGACGTCGCGGCCGTGCCGAAAGCCGAGGGGGGCGACGAGGAGGAGGCCGAGGCCTCGTCCATGCGCCGCCGCCGGGGTCGGCGCGGTCGTCGCCGCGCCGAGCGCCGGGGCCGCACCCCGACGGGGACCGCCACGACCGGCGACGACCTCGGCGAGAACGATCCACGCGAGCTCGCTGCCGGCGAGAGCGGAGGCGAGCAGCAGCTCAGCTCGGCCCAGATCGAGGCGGGCTTCGATGGCGCCTTCGGGCGTATCCGCCGCTGCCTGATCCTCGTGCCCGAGGACGCGCCCACGCGAGGCCGGCTGACCTTCGGGCTCCGCATCCGCGGCGACGGGACGGTCACCCGCGTGAATCTGCGGGGCCCGGCGGCCGTCACGGGCGGAGAAGCCGGGGGGTGCCTCCGCGGCGCCGCGCGGAGCATCCGCTTCCCGAGCTTCGATGGCCCCGAGATGATCGCCCACTACCCCATCACCCTCGAGTGACTTCGGCCCGCCGACCCGCGCGGGGTCGCCTCGCGGAGGCGGCGGCTGCGCTCCCCGCTCTCCTCGGGCTGACCTGCCTCGGCGCCGCTGCGATCGCCTGTGGCCCGCCGCCGGCCCCCCGCACGGCGAACGACGCCGATCTGCGCAGCGTGCCCGAGGGGCGCGCCCTCGCCATCGCCCGCGAAGCGCTCGCGGACGCAGGCTTCCAGGCGGGCCCGGGCTTCGCCGTCGACATCGGCCGGGAGGCGCCGCTCGAGGTCGATCTGCGGGTGGCGGACACGCGCTTCGGCGTCGAGTGGGTCTCGGCCCAGGATCGCGCCGACCTGGGCGACCAGCTCCCGCCCCCGGCGCCCGGAGGCGAGCTCCGCATCCTGCCCGGCGTGGGCGAGGACGCCGCGATCGAGGTGCTGCTCCTGCACGCCGAGAGCTACCGCTACGACCCCGATCGGGAGCGAGTGCAGCGCGGGGCGACCGGCGCCGCGGACGTGGAGGCCCGCCTCCGCCGCGACCTACGCGACTTCCTCGGCTACTGCCGCGCGCAGCTATAGGAGCGCGGATCGCGTAGGCGCCCGGCGACCCGAGGGCGGGACGAGCCCATCTCGCCCCATCCCCTCACGCTCGAAAAGGCGCTGCCGTTCCTCGGTTCGCGGACCGGCGATCGGAACCCGTCGCGCTCCACGCTCCGCCCGGCGCCTCCGCCTTACGCGCTCTCGTGGGCGGCAGCTCCTGACGAGGGCGGGCGGGGGCGGAAGAGCTGCTCGCCCCGCTCCGCTACTCGCCTCGGTAGACGGGCGGGCGCTTCTCGCGGAAGGCGGCGAGCGCTTCGAGCCGGTCCTGCGAGGCGAGCGTGCGCTCGTAGCAGCGGCGCTCGTGGAGGAGCCCCGCGTCCAGGTCGAGGTCGGTCGCTCCGTCGATCGCGTCGAGGGCCGCAGCCACCGCGATCGGCGCGGCGTTCTCGAAGGGGGCGCAGAGCTCGAGGGCGCACTCGAGGGCGCCCTGCCCTTCCGCGGCGACGCGGTTCACGATGCCGAGCGCCTGCGCCTCCTCGGCCTCGAGCCGGCGCGCGAGCAGGATGAGCTCCTTCGCCTTGGCGGGGCCCACGATGCGCGTCAGCCGCTGCGTCCCGCCGGCGCCGGGGATGATCGCGAGCGAGACCTCCGTCAGGCCCACCTTCGCCGTCGACGCCATCACGCGGAGATCGCAGGCGAGCGCGACCTCGAGCCCGCCGCCGAAGGCGACGCCGTTGATCGCGGCCACCGTCGGCTTCGGGAGCCGGTCGATCGCGTCGAAGGCCGCGCGGTAGAGGCCGAGGAAGTCGCGGACGTCCTCCTCGTCCATGCCCTTGCGCTCCTTGAGATCGGCGCCGGCGCAGAAGGCCCGGTCACCGGCGCCCGTGAGGATCACGGCGCGCACGGAGTCGTCCTCGGCGGCGGCCCGGGCGAGCCGGCCGAGCTCGCGGACGGTCGCGCGCGAGAGCGCGTTCATCCGCTCCGGGCGGTCGAGGGTCCAGATGGCGAGGGCGCCGCGCGTCTCGACGCGCACCCCGTGCTCGGCGGCTTCGGGCTGACTCATGGCGGGGGTTCTCCCGCGGCGGCCCCCTCGTCGTCAACGGGGGTCGCCGGCGCGTCGTCGACCGCGCTCGCGTCGCCGCCGCTCCGTCGGTCGAGGTCCGCCTCTCGCGCATCCGCGTCGGCGCGTTCGAAGTCGACCTGTTCGGTGCCTCGTGCCTCTTCCCTCGCGCGCTCCGGCGCGTCGTCTCCGCGACGCCCCGCCGCTTCGCTCGTGACGGGCGCGTCCTCACCCCGGTCGGCTTCCTCTCCGTCGGTCGCTTCCGCGCCTTCTTCTGTGTGCGCGCCGGCCCTCGTCTCGGGCCGATCGCTCCGCGCATCCGGCTCGCGGTCCTCATCACGCCGCGCCCCGCCCGCGCGAAGCCGGCGGTAGGCCGCGAGGCGCCGCTCGTAGCGCGCGGGATCGTCCGCCACGTGCACGGCCCGGATCAGCGCCGCCTCCGCGTCGTCCGGCCGCCCGAGCTCGTGCAGGAGGAGCGCCCGCCCCACGTGCGCGGCCGCGAAGCGCGGGTACGCCTCGACGAGCCCGTCGTAGACGCCGAGGGCCTCTTCGTGCCGCCCCGCGTTCACCAGGAGCGCCGCCAGCGAGAGGGAGAGCCCGAGGTGCCGCGGGCGCCGTTCGAGCCCGGCCCGGAAGGCCGCCTCCGCGCCCTCCAGATCGCCCTGGTCGTGCCGCGCGAGCCCGAGCGCCTTCCAGGTCTCCGCGTGATCGGGCGCCAGCTGCGTCGCCCGCTCGAGCGGCTCGAGCGCCGGCTCGCTCTCGCCCCAACGCAGGAGTCGCGTCCCCAGCACCCGATGCGGGTACGCCTGCCCCGGCGCCAGGTCCCGCGCCTCCACGTAGAGCTCGAGCGCCCGGTCGTAGCGCCGCTCCAGCTCATGGGTGAAGCCGATCTCCACGAGGGGCCGCGGGTCCCTCGGGCGCAGCTCCGCCAGTCGCCGGAACGCCGCCCGCGCCCGCGCCGGACGCTCCGCCTGGAGCTCCGCCCGCGCGAGCTCGAGCCAGCGCGCCGGGTTCTCCGGCTCGTCCTCGGCCGCCTCCTCGAAGGCACGCGCCGCCGCCTCGAAGCGCCCCTCGGCCATCCAGCGCCGCCCGCGACGCACGGCCCGGGGCGCGCAGCCGGCGAGGAACGCGAGCCCGAGGAGCAGCCAGGCGACCCCCCGCAGAGCCCGCGAGCCGATTCGCGCTTGCGGACCCGCGGGAAGAGAGAAACCATCGGCGCCATGGAGGCCAGCACCCTCGCGCACATCCTCGGCGCCGCCCCCGGCATCACCGAGACGAAAGGCACCTTCGAGGTGGAGGAGGGCCATCGGGTCACGTTCTACCTCGGCCAGCCCGGGCAGGCGATGATCGTCCGCGGCATCGTCCGCGTCCGCCTGGAGGACGAGTACGTGCACCTCGGCCGCGAGGGGGACGGGGAGCTCTTCCTCACCTACGGCGCCGTCCACGGCGTGGGCGTCCAGCCGCCCGAGGAAGCCGCCAAGCGCCGCGCCGGCTTCTCCTGAGCTCGCCGTGACGCGCCCCCGCCAGCCCGAGAGCCGCGCCCCATGAGCGCGGCGGATCGCGTGCTCGTCGTCGACGACGAGGCGAGCCTCCGCTCGATGCTGACGATCCTCCTTCGCCGGCGCGGCTACGCGGTGGAGGCGGCCGAGGGCGTGGCCGAAGCCAAGGCGAAGCTGGGCGCGGAGGAGCCCTTCGCGGGCGTCATCACCGATCTCCTCATGCCCGACGGATCGGGCCTGGACGTCCTCGAGGCGGCGCGGGCCCGCAGCGAGGCCACGCAGGTGATCGTGATCACCGCGCACACCACCACGGAGCGCGCCGTCGCGGCCATGCGCAAGGGGGCCTACGACTTCCTCGAGAAGCCCTTCCGCAACGACGTGCTCGTCGCGACCCTCGAGAAGGCGCTCGAGAAGCGCGCCATCGTCGACGAGAACCGCACGCTCCGGGCGCAGGTCGACGGCGCGGACGTCGGCATCATCGGCATCAGCCGGCCCATGGCCGAGCTCCGCGCGCTCATCGCCCGGGCCGCCCGCGCGCCGACGAGCGTGCTCATCACGGGGGAGAGCGGGACGGGCAAGGAGCTCGTCGCGCGGGCGCTCCACACGCAGAGCGGGCGCGAGGGGCGCTTCGTGGTCGTCAACTGCGGGGCGCTCCCCGAGACGATCATGGAGAGCGAGCTCTTCGGCCACGAGAAGGGGGCCTTCACCGGCGCGGCCGGCAAGAAGGAGGGGCTCTTCCGGGCGGCCGAGGGCGGGACGATGTTCCTCGACGAGGTCGGCGAGCTGCCCGCGGCGCTCCAGGTGAAGCTGCTGCGGGTCCTCCAGGAGCGAAAGGTGCGCCCGGTGGGCGGCGAGCGTGAGCTGCCCGTGGACGTCCGGGTCGTCGCGGCGACCAACCGCGATCTCGAGGAGGAGGTCGAGGGCGGCGCGTTCCGGGAGGACCTCTTCTACCGGCTCAACGTGATCCGCCTGCGCATCCCGCCGCTGCGCGAGCGCCCCGAGGACGTGCGCCCGCTCGCCGAGCACCTCCTCGGCAAGCACCTGACGCTGCAGCAGCGCTCGCTCACGCTCTCCGACGAGGCGCTCGCCTGGCTGAGCCGCCAGGCCTTCCCCGGCAACGTGCGCGAGCTCGAGAACCTCCTCGAGCGGGCCGTGGCCCTCGCCCCCGGTCCGGCGATCGAGGTCGCCGACTTCGGGGGCCTCTCGGCGCCCTCCCCCACGAGCGGGGCCGGTGCCCTCCCCGACCCGCTCCCGGAAGGGTTCGACCTCGACGGCTTCCTCGGCGGGCTCGAGCAGGAGGCGCTGCGCCGGGCGCTCGCCCAGAACGAGGGCGTGAAGAAGCGGGCGGCCGCCTTCCTCGGGATGACCTTCCGGCAGTTCCGCTATCGGCTCGCGAAGCACGACCTCGACGACGACGGGTGACGCGAGCCCGAATCACCTGTTAACCTTTGCGCTGAGGCTGTACGCCATCCGCTGGCGTGCATCCTGCTCGTCGTGGTCTTTGGTTCGTGGTCTTTGGTTCGCGGTCTTCGGTTCGTGTCCTTCGTTCGTTCGAGTCGGGCCTCGTCGCCCTCGCCGCGACCTTCGCCGCCCGTCGACGTTCGCGGAACCACGCCGGGCCCCGCGGCCGCCGCCGCCCCACCCTCAGGAGCTCCCCTCATGGCACCCCGCAGCACCCGCCTCGCAGGCTTCACCCTCCTCGAGCTCATGATCGTCGTCGCGATCGTGGGCATCCTCTCGGCCATCGCGATCCCCACCTTCAGTCAGTACGTGCACCGCGCGCGCACCTCGGAGGCCACGACCTTCCTCGGCGAGATCCGGCAGCGCCAGGAGGCCTACCGCGCCGAGTTCGGGCAGTACTGCGACGCCAGCGGCGGAAACCTCGGCAACTTCAACCCCACGAATCCTCCCCGTGACCAGCTGTCTGGGTGGCAGAACCAGCCGGGCTGGCAGCAGCTCGGAGCCCGTCCGGACGGCGCCGTGCGCTTCCAGTACTCCGCCGTGGCGGGCCTGCCCAACACCGCCGTTCCGGGCGGCATTGGCGAGTGCGGCGATCCCTCCTCCGGTGTCCTCAACACGGAATTCTGGCACGTGGCGCAGGCAGTGGGGGACCTGGATGCCGACGGGAACCAAGTCTGCTTCGACGTGACCTCCCACCGCCCACGGGTCTGGGTGAGTCGCTCGTCCGGCTGGGAGTGACGCTTTTCGTCGCTCGGCGCGGCGGGCGGTGACGAAAATCGTCAGTGTGCGCTCGGAGCGGCCGATTCCAGCGACACGACACCTTGGCACGAGTCCTGCTCGTCTTCTCACCGAATCACGGACCCCCCCGGGCACCTCACCCCTTCGAGAAGGACGAGCACATGAATCTCCGCAAGAACAAGGAAGGCTTCACGCTCATCGAGTTGATGATCGTCGTCGCCATCATCGGCATCCTCGCTGCCATCGCGATCCCGGCCTTCATCAACTACATCAAGCGCTCCAAGACGTCCGAGGCCCCGGATAACCTCAAGGCGCTCTTCACCGGTGCCAGCGCGCTCTACGTCCGCGGTCGGACGGAACAGATGCTCATCGCCCGCGGCGTGGCCTCGGCCAACTCGACCCGCTGCCACGTCGCCGCCATGGTCACGACCGCGGGCTTCGGTGGCGCCCCCGCAACGCCCATGGACCAGAAGTACACCATCGCCTGGCCGCCCGACCCGTCCATGGACGCGGTCGCCGACAGCTTCACGGGTCTCTCCTGGCAGGCCTCGGACCCCCTCTACTACATCTACGAGGTCGACACGGCCGGCAACGGCGCCACCATGGTCAGCACCGGCATCAACTGCGGTGACTCCACGATGGTCGGGGAGGCTCTCTACACCTTCCGCGCGCTCGGTGACCTGGACGGGGACGGCGCGCTCAGCACCTTCGAGCTTGCCGTCGGTGTCGACGAGGGGACCGCGCTCTATCGGAACGCCGAGATCTTCACGTCGAACGAGCTCGAGTAAGCGCGCATCCTTCGAGCAAGTGAGCGGGGGCCGTCGGACGACGGTCCCCGCTTCTTCGTTCGCCTCGGCCCTTCCGGAGTAAGCTCGCCATCGTGGTCCGCCAAGCCTCTCCCTTCCTCGCGCTCTTCCTCTCGGGCCTGGCCGCCCTGATCTACCAGACGGCCTGGGGGCGGATGCTGCACCGGGTCTTCGGGGTCAGCGACCTGGCCATCGCCACGGTGCTGGCGACCTTCTTCCTCGGCCTCGGCCTCGGCTCGGCGCTCGGTGGCCGGTGGGGCAGCCGCAACGAGCGACCTGCGCGGCTCTACGCGGCGCTCGAGATCGCGATCGGCGCCTGGGCGCTCCTGTCGATCCTCCTCATCCCGAACGTGCATGGGCTCTACGCGTCGTTCGGCAGCGACCAGAGCTTCACCGTGCTCACGGCGCTTCGCTTCACGCTGGCGCTTCTCATCCTGCTGCCCCCCACCCTCCTCATGGGGGCGACGCTGCCCGTGCTCATCGCGGCGGTCTCACGCAGGGGCATCGACTGGGGGGGGCGCGCGACCGGGCTCTACGCCACCAACACCCTGGGGGCCGTCGCCGGCGCCGGGCTCACGGGGCTGCTCCTCGTGCCGCGTTTCGGCGCGCGGATGAGCATCGTCCTCGCCGCCGTAGCGAGCTTCGGCGCCGCCGCGGTCGTCTTCGCGGCCATGCGAGCGCTCGATCAGGGCGGCGAAGCGCCGGGGACCACCGACGCCGAGGGGGGCGAGGCCCCCGGATCGGCGCCGGTCGTGGAGGGGCCGGAGA
Source organism: Sandaracinus sp. (assembly GCA_002699025.1). Taxonomy (GTDB): domain Bacteria; phylum Myxococcota_A; class Polyangia; order Polyangiales; family Houyiibacteriaceae; genus Houyiibacterium; species Houyiibacterium oceanicum. Next base: position 40,672 of record PABA01000008.1, read on the forward strand.
ACAGCGAGTCCCCCGCGACGGTCGACGAGGGCAGGCCCAGCGCGCTCCCGCTCGCGACCGGGCTGGCCTTCATCGCCGGGCTCGCCAGCCTCGCCTCGGAGGTCCTCTGGACGCGCGTGCTCCGCATGGTGGTGCAGGGCACGACGCAGGCGTTCGCCGCGATGCTCGTCAACTTCCTCCTCGGCATCGCCCTCGGGAGCCTCCTCGCCGACCGCTTGGTCCGCCGGGGCGGCGACCCCAGGCGTCTCTTCGGCATCACCCAGCTCCTGCTCCTGCTGCTCACGGGCGTGGCGATGATGGTCGCCCCCCAGCTGCCGCGCCTCTTGGCCATGGCCCAGGACGGCGCCAGCCTGGTCCCGCACGAGGCGGGCCCGATTCTCCTCCTCGCGGCCTTGCTCCTCTTTCCGCTCGCCCTCGTGCTCGGGACCTCGGTCCCCCTCGCCTGGCGCATCGCTGGCGGAGACGCGGCTCAGGCCGCCCACCACTCGGGGCGCGTCCTCGCCGCCAACACCCTCGGCGGCCTGCTCGGCTCGCTGGCCGCGGGCTTCTTCTTGGTGCCGAACATCGGCATCGAGGCCTCGGTGCTGGTCGTCGCGCTCGTCCACGGCCTCGCATCCATGATCGCCCTCGCCTCCAGCACGCGGGAGTCGCGGACGCGCCTCGTCGGCATCCTGGTCCCAGCGCTCGCCCTCGGGGGGCTCCTGAGCCTCCAGCCCCGGCTCCACGTGGCGTATCTCGTCGAGGCCCGGCGCGACATCGCGCGCGCCGTCATCGAAGGGCCGGGAGATGAGTGGCGCCAGGCCCTGGTCTTCCTCGAGGAGGGACGGAACACGACGGTGACCGTCTCGCAACGCAACCCGGGGAGCCTCCAACTCTTCAACGATGGCCGCCCGGAGTCGGGGTTCTCGGCCGGAGAGCCGGGCTTCGGAGCCGAGCTCGTCCTGCTGGGCTCGCTGCCGAACGTCTTCGTGCCAGAGCGACGGAGCGCGCTGGTGGTCGGGCTCGGCGGCGGTCACTCGACCTCGGTACTCGCGGAGCCGGGTTGGGAATCCGTCGAGGTGGTCGAGCTCGAGGAAGCCGTCGTCCACGCCGCGCGCTTCATGCACGAGTCCTTCGACGAGCCCTTCCCCTTGGATCGGCCGGAGGTCAGCTTGACCGTCGACGACGCGCGCGCGCAGCTGGTGCTCTCCCCGCCGGAGAGCCTCGACGCCGTCGTGAGCCAGCCGTCGCACCCCTGGCTCGCCGGGTCGAGCGCGCTCTACACGGAGGAGTTCTTCCGGGAGGTGCAGCGCGCCCTGCGCCACGAGGGGGTCTTTTCGCTCTGGGTGAACCGCTTCCGCATCGAAGAGCGACATCTCCGCTCCGTGGTCGGTACGCTCCTCGCGGTCTTCGAGCACGTGCAGGCTTTCGTCGTCGAGTACTCGAGCTTCGTCCTCGTCGCGAGCGACGCGCCCCTGACCACGAGCGCCGAGCGCTTCCGCGAGCTGGGGGGCGAAGGCACCTATTTCGACGCGATCGGCATGGATCGGATGGGCTTCGTGGGCGCGCTCGAGCTCGACACCGCGGGCGCGCGGGCTTGGACGGAGGGGGCCGCTCGCATCGTGGACGATCGCCCCACCCTGGAGTTCGAGCTCGCCCAGCTCCCGGAGCAGCGCGACCTCTCGACCTCGGATCTCGACCAAGCCCTTCTCGCGATTCCCTGGGCTTCGAGGGAGACGCTCGCGGGGCTGGGGGTCGCACCGTTGGAGGGTGCCCTGGCGCGCGTCGACGGGGTACGCGACCGGCGCGCCGCCCTCGATCGACTCGAACGCTCGCTCCCGGCCCTCCAGGTCGAGGCTCCAGTGGAGCGCGCCTTGGTGGGTGCCGCGATCGCCGAAGCCCGCGGGGACTTCGCGCGCGCTCTCGACCTCTACGACGAGGCCATGGCGAGCCCGGAGGCGGTGCGCCGGGCCGACGCGCTGCGCGACGCGGAGCGGCTCCACGCCGGACTCCTCCGCCGCTGGCGTCGTGCCGGACGGGCTGCCCCTTCGGACCCCGCGCCCTACGTACTCGCCGCACTCGCCGAGGGGGACCGCGAGGCGGCGGTAGAGCTCTTGGCCGCGCACCCTGATTGGGCCTCTCCCTTGCGCGCCTTCGCGGAGGCCTGGGCGACCGCGGACTGCGCCGCGGCCCTCGCGCACGTCGCCTCGCTGCGCGACGACCGGTCCCTCGCGGTCGCGGCGCGGTGCGCCTCCGAGCTCGGGCGCTTCGACGCGGCCCGGGCGCTGCTCGAGCGTGCCGGCCGTGCCCGGCGCCTCGCGTCCCATCGCTGGACGACCCGAGCGCTGCCGATGCTGGAGACCAATACCGGGCTCGCGGTGCGATACCTGATGCGCGCCCTCGCCGCCAACGCGGGTCACGCCAAGGCCGCCGAGGAGCTGGCCAAGGCGCTCCACGCCCACGGCGAGCGTGACCGGGCCGCCACCGTCCTGGCGGAGGCCATCGAGCAGAACGCCGGCCTCCCCACGGCGACTCATCTCTACGGCATCGCCGAGCGTCTGGGCGTGCACCGAGCCGTCCGGCGCCCCGCGGACGCTCACGAGCCGCTGAGGGTCCAGCCATGAGCCGCGTCCCTTGGGCGGGCCTACTGCTCCTCCCCCTGCTCGCCGGGGCGACGCTGCCGCTCCGCGCCGAGAGCATGCACCACTACCTGGAGCATCAGACCTACGAAGACGTCTACTATCTCCCCTCCCCGGTCTGGCTCGAGCACCTCTCCCTCGGTCACCAGGAGGCGCTGGCGGACCTCATCTGGCTGAAGGCGCTGGTCTACATCGGGGACGAGTTCCTCCACGAGGGCGACGTCGGGAACGTCTTCCGCTACGCGGACGCGATCCTCCACCTCGACCCCGACTTCCGTCGCGCCTACGCCTGGGTGGGGACGATGGGGCTCTATCGGCCCACGGGAGCCAGCCTCGAGGACGGGCTGCGCACGGTCGAGTTCCTCCGGGCCGGGGTCGAGCGCTTCCCCGACGACGGGGAGCTCGCCTGGGACCTCGCCGCCACGCTCTCCTACGAGCTCCCCGCTCTGACGGAGGACCCGGCTGAGCGGGAGCGCTTCCGGGCGCTGGGCGCCGACCACATGCAGACGGCCGCCCGTTTGGGGGCCGGGCCCGATTGGCTCGCGCTCACCAACGCCACCCAGCTCTCCGAGCTCGGGCGCACGGAACAGGCCGCAGCCCACCTGGAGGAGATGTACATGCTCGTCGACGACGAGGAGGTCCGCGCCCAGATCTCCGAGCGCCTCCATCAGCTGCGCGGCCACGTGCGCGCCCAGGCCCTCGAGCGGGCGGTTCGGGGGGCGCACGAATCCTACGAGGCGGACTACCCCTGGGTGCCCTTCGAGTTCTACCTGCTCCTCGGAGACCGGCCTGTCGTCGATGCGACGGAGCTGCGCGAGCGGCGCTGGCTCTCCGAGTAGGTGGCGGTGTTTGCCCGGCTCGGGTCGACGGAACAAGATGCGGGCGTGCTCCGAACAACCGGCCGCGCGCGCCGCCGCGTGCCTCGCCGTGGCGGCCTGACCCTCATCGAGACGTCGCTGCTCGTGAGCATCGTGGGGATCGTGCTCGCCGTCTCCGTGCCGACCTTCTGGCGGGAGCTGCGCACGAGCAAGGTCGACGAAGCCAGCGAGCTGCTCGAGGAGCTCGCAGCGCGGGTCGACGCCTACTACGTCGCCGATCACGGTGGCCAGACCGCCTGCCTTCCGTCGGCCGCGGGCCCGGCCCCAGCGGAGACCCACGCCGCGGCTACGGAAGTCGACTTCGTCGACGACGAGCTCGTTCCCGGTCAGGCGACCTGGGCCGCGTTGGGCTTCGACCCCGGGCGGCCTGTCCGCTATCGATACGAGTTCGTCCCGTACCGCGACGGATGTGGCGTGCGCCCTCCGGAGGGCGAGACCCTCTATACGCTGCGCAGCACGGGCGACCTCGACGAGGACGGGCGCCTTTCGACCTTCGAGCGCTCGGCGACGCTGGGTCCGGATGGAGCTCCCCGCCCGACCGGAGTCCTGCGCGTTCGAGACCGGGTGGAATGAGCTCCCGGCCAGTCCTCCGGGAGCTCGTCCGCCTCGGGCTTCCACTCTCGCATCCAGGCCCCGCCTGGCTGGTCGCGGGGCTCGCTCTCGGGGTCTACCTGATGACGATGGCCCGCGGGCTGACCTTCTATGACAGCCCCGAGCTCGCTCTCGTCGCGCGAGAGCTGGGGGTGGGCCATCCGATCGGCCAGCCGGTGCACACCCTGCTCGGCGCGGCCTTCTCGCGCTTGCCGGGGCTGAGCCCGGTAACGGGTCTGACCGCGATGAGCGCCCTGTTCGGGGCGCTCTCGGCGCTTCCGATGTGGTCGCTCTCCGAGCGCCTCGTCCCGCCGGGGGCCTGGCGCGGGGCACGGGTCATCCGGGGCGCTGCCGTGCTTGGAGTCCTCCTCTCCGCGGTCGCCTGGGAGCCTGCGACACGCGTCGAGGTCTACACGCTGGGGAGCTTCCTCGCCTGTTGGTCCGTGGCGTTCGCCGGTGATGTCGCCGAGCGGCTCGCCGCCGGCGAGCGAGCGATACCCCGCGTCGTCGGCCTGGGCGTGGCCCTCGGCGCCGCGGCGGCGACGCACGCCATCCTCGCCGCTGGAGCGGGGCTCGCGTGCGTGCCGCTTCTCTGGAACGGCGACGGATGGCGTCGCCGCGCGCTCCGCGCCGTCTCGGTCACGGGCGGGGGGCTCCTAGGCCTGACGACCTACGTCTACGTGCCCCTCGCCTCGCGCGATCCCCACCGCTTCGCGTGGGGCGGCGTGCACGACATGGCGAGCTTCCGTGCCTACCTGAGCGGGGCCGACTACGCCCACAACCAAGGCATCGAGGGGAGCGGTTGGCTGGCACACCTCGGAGACATCGTCGGCTGGTGGGCGTCGCATGGCGCGCTGCCGGTCGCCCTCGTCGGCGCGGGGGCCTGGTTCGGGCTCGGTCGCCGGACCAGGGGGCTCCGGTGGGCGTTCCTGCCGGTGCCCTTCGTCCACGTGGGATTCGTCGCCGCAAACGTGGTCTTCCACCCGGACGTCCCGGACTACCGGGGCTACTACCTCCCGACGCTCGTTCTGGCTGGCGCCCGCGTCGCCGCGCTCGCGGCCAAGCTCGCCCTCGAGGGCGGCCGACACCGAGCGTATGGCGTCGCCCTGGGCATCGTCCCGCTTCTCGCGATCCTCGTCTCGCCCGCGCACCTCGGGGGGCCTCGAACGGGCGCTCCTTCTCTCGCCGAGCGGATGGCCCGGGGCGCGCTCCGAGAAGCTCCCCGCAACGGCATCCTGGTGGCGGAGGCGGATCACTGGGTCGCCCCGCTCCTCTACGTGCAAGAGGTCGACGGGGTGCGGCCGGACGTCGTGCTCGTCCCCTGGGGTCTCGCCTCCTCGTCGTGGTACTGGGCTCACCTCAGAGCCCGCCACCCCTCTTTGCGTGACTTCGCGCTGCGCGGTCCCGGCGGACGCGCCGGCCGGATCGGCCGACTCCTCGAAGCACACCCAGAGCGCGCCGTGCAGCTCGAATCCTGGGACATGGCGATGCGCCTCGGGCGCCGCCCATGTGGTGTCGGTTGGCTGCTCCACGCCGGTCCGGGCTGTGCTCCGCCCGACCCCGGCGAGGCGAGCGCCGCCGTGAGCGCGGGGGGGCCCTACCAGGGTGAGAGCCTCGAGGTGGCGGCGGCCCTGGGCGCGGCGCGGGGTGAGGCGGCGTGGCGTCTGGGCCAGGGTCGAGGCGCGGCCGAGGCGTGGGTCGCCGGCCTGCCGGCGTCAGGCGTGGGTCCCCGCCTGCCCGAGGGGCTTCCGGAACGCACGCGACCCCTCGGTGGCCCGCTGCCACCCTGGACGCGCCACCGACCCATTCATGACCCGGCCCGAAACCTCGCGCTCACGGGGCTCCTGCTCCGGGAGCTCGGGCGCCCGCGGGAGGCTCTCGCCTTCGTTGATGCGGCGCGCTCCTCCGGTCTGCCCGGCGCCGAACAGGCTCGCGCTCTCGTACAACGATGAGGACGCCAAGGCGGTCGGCATCCCGTCCCGGCCAGGAGCGACGCGCGAGCTGCGAGACCGGGTAGCTTTGGCCGCGCAGCGCTGCCCGGTCGCCGGCTGCGCCTCCACCTCGGCCTCGACCATGCCGGCCGCGACTCCCCACGGCACCGGGTGCGACCGCTCAGTTCACGGGCAGCGGGACGATCCGGGTCGTCGTCTCGCCGGCCGTGATGTTCACGTTCACCGTGTGCCGCACGTTGAAGTCCGGGTTCACCAGGGTCACGCGATGCGAGCCCGCCGAGAGCGAGATGTTCATCTGCGGCGTGTTGCCGATCAGCCGCCCGTCCACGTAGACCTGCGACCAGGGCCGCGAGTTGATGCGCAGCGTGCCCGTCCCGCCCATCGGCGCGGCCATCACGCTCGTCATGCGCGGCGGGGTCGAGTCGGTCATGCGACTCGGCGTCGTCATGCGCGTCGTCATCCGCGGCGCCACGGCGACCCGCTCCTCGCGGTCGAGCTCGGCCTCGATGGTGAAGGCCTCCTCGCCCTCGGGGACCTCGAGCTCTTCGCTCCAGTCCTCGTAGCCCGAGCGGGTCATCTCGACGGTCCAGGGATCGCCCGAGACGTCCACGCTCTCGCGCACCGGGGTCGTGCCCACCCGCCGACGCTCGTCGCCGCGCACCAGGTAGACCCGCGCGCCCTCCGGATCGGAGACGAAGCGCACGGTGACCTGCGCCGACCCGAGCTCGACGGGCTGGAGCGCCAGCACGCGCCCGGCCGAGAGGCTGAGGGTCGTCTCCCAGGGAGCGCGCCCCTCGAGCTCCACGCGGATCGTGTGCTCGCCGGCCTCGAGGTCCTCCACCGTGATCGGCGTGGTCCCCTTCCGCTCTCCGTCGACGAGCACGGTCGCGCCCGAGGGCTCGCTCGAGAGGCTGAAGCCCGCGCCGCCCTCGGCCACGGCCTCGCCGCCCTCCTCGGGCTCGAGCGTGACCTCCGCGAGCTGCAGGTTCTGCCCCGGGCTCAGCGTCACCTGGGTCGACCAGGTCCGGTAGCCCCGCTTGCGCACCTCGATCAGGTGCGTCGTCTCCGGCTCGACGTTCGGGATGACGAAGGGGCTCGCCGTCGCCTGGACCGGCTGCTCGTCGAAGAGCACCACCGGGTCGCTCGGGCTGGTCGTGAACTGGATCGTCCCGGGGGCCGGTGGCCGCAGGAGCAGCCAGGCGCCCGCGCCGAGGAGCGCGAGGACCAGCACGCCGACGGCCACCAGGACGCCGACCTTCGAGCCGCTCTTGTCGTCGTCGGGGCGCGTCGTCACCGCCGTCGGGTCGGCCTTCGGCGGTCGAGCGGAAGGCGACGCCGGGGCCGGATCGCCGAGGTCGTCGAAGGGCGAGGGGGCGCCCACGGGGCCCGGCGCGGCGGCGCCTCCGAGCGAGGGCCTCGCGGGCTCCGCGTCGAAGGGCGAAGGGGCCCCTTGCGGCGCGGGGGCCTGGGTCGCCTGGGACTCGAGCGCGCCGTGCCCGGGCGCGTCCAGCGAAGGCGCGAGGCCCATGCCGGGGTCGGACGCCGAGGGCGGCTTGTCGTAGATCTGGGTCGCGAGCTCGTCGTCGTCCCAGTCCATGTCCAGCTCGGGGCCGGCGCTCGGCGCCGGCGGCGGAGGAGGCGGCGGCGCCGAGGCGCCCAGCCCGAGGAGCGTCGCCTTCGGCGGCTGGGGCTTCGGGGGCGGAGGCGGGGGCGGGGCCTTGGAGACGTTCGCGGCGGCGCCCAGCGGGGGCGGCGGCGGCCCGGAGCTCCGCGAGGGCAGATCGGAGAAGGCGTCGAGGCCGGACCCGCCCGGCGGGGGAGCCTTGATCTTCTGGTACTGCTCGTCGCGCGCTTCCTCGCGGGTGATCTCTTCCTGGAAGGACTTGCGCATGTAGGCGCTGAGGTCCTTGCGCGCGAAGAAGTTGCCGCTCGTGTACATGAAGGACTGCAGGTCGTCGTGCAGGTCCATCGCCGTCTGGTAGCGATCCTCCACGTCCTTCGCGAGCGCCTTCAGGACGATCTGCTCGAGCTCCTCCGGGATCTTCCGGTTGTAGGTGCTCGGCGGCATGATCTCGACGTTCCGCACCTTCTCGAGGGTCGAGAAGTCGCTCTCGCCGACGAAGAGCCGCTCACCGGTCAGCAGCTCGTAGAGCAGGATGCCGAGCGAGAAGACGTCGCTGCGGCGGTCGAGGGGCAGCCCGCGCACTTGCTCGGGCGACATGTAGCCGAACTTGCCCTTGAGGATGCCGGCCTGCGTCTTGCCGGCCTTGTTGGCGGCCTTCGCGATGCCGAAGTCGATCAGCTTGATCTCGCCGTCGTACGAGATGAGCACGTTCTGCGGCGAGACGTCGCGGTGGACGAGGTTCAGCGGGCGGCCGGCCTGGTCCTTCTTGTTGTGCGCGTAATCGAGGCCCTCGCAGACCTTCATCACGCAGTAGCAGGCCATCGGCACGGGGACGGTCTCGCCCCGCTTGCGCACCCGGTCGAAGATCGCGCGCAGATCCTTGCCGCGCACGAACTCCATCGCGATGAAGTAGCTGTCGCTCTCCCGGCCGAGGTCGAAGATCTGGGCGACGTTCGCGTGCGTGAGCTGCACGGCGATCTTCGCCTCGTCGATGAACATCGTGATGAACTCTTGGTCCTCCGCGATGCTCGGCAGGATCCGCTTCACGGCCACGAGACGCTCGAAGCCCTCGACGCCGAAGGCTTTGGCCTTGAACACCTCGGCCATGCCGCCGACGTTCACCCGCTCGAGAAGCAGGTATTTGCCGAAGGGAATGGGCTTCTTCAACGCGATCCTCGAATCCGGAGCGGGATTGAAAACGCGGCACTGTACCCAGCCTGCACAAAGCAGGTCAAGGACCGGCCAGAGCCCATTTGGCCCATCATTCTGGTGCTTTCCGCCATACGGGAACTTCGCTGCGGGGGTGGAATTGCGTCGATCTCCGAGGCCGCCCGGGAATGCGACCCGGTCCGCGCCCCACGCCTTGGCCGCATGATGCCCGAGACGGGGTGGGATTGACGAGTTCCGATGCGATTTCGCGCAGTCCGGCCTACTCGCCCTCGTCCTCGCCGCCCTCGACCTCGTCGGGCGACGTGAAGCGCCGCGGGCCCTCGTCGCGGAAGTAACGCACGCGCGTGTCCTGCATGGGGCCCCAGTACATGTACGGGCGCGGCTCGACGTCCGGGAAGAGGACCTCGGTGGGCGGCCGCGTGTCCGGGAGGAAGGCGAGCGCCGTGGCCTCGTCGACCTCGCGCTCGTACTCGTCCGGCCCCGCCAGCGTCTCGCCGGCACGGAAGGCGAGGCGCGCGTCGTCCGGGAGGACCAGCGCCGCCCGGACGCCGGCGAGCGCCAGGTCCGCCGCCAGGTCCCGCCCCGGCGCGCTCCGCTCCGCGTAGACGAGGAAGCCGTCGTCGTCGACGCCGATGGCCGCGCCGGCGTCGCTCCCTCGGGCGAGCGCGTCGCCGGCCAGGACGACCTGCGCCTCCTCCGGCACCTCCGCGCCCACGCCGAAGCGCCAGCCGCCGACGAGGCGTCGCTCGGCCCAGAGCGAGACGGCCCCGCGCACGCGATCCGCGCTCCCGCCGAGGTAGGCCAGCGGCGCCGGCGCTTCTCCTTCGTCGCTCGCGAGCGCCTCGCCCGCCAGCGGGGCCGGTACGGCCCGGGTCGGGTCGATGCGCACCAGCCAGGTGCGCTCTCCCTCGGGCTCGCCCTCTCCCTCGCTCGGAGGCGCGCCGAGCCAGGTCCGCGCGAAGGCATGCGGCCAGCCGGCGTGCGGGAGCCCGTGCGTGTCGAAGACGCCCTCCCCCTCCGCGCCGTCCTCGACGACCAGGTGCCGCCCCGGGAGGACCGGCTTCAGCGTCAGGTAGAAGAAGTCGCGCGGATCCCGCCGGATGTACCGGGGGAAGCGCATGGGCGTCATGTTCCGCGCGAGCTTCCGCCCCCGCACCCGCCAGCCGCGCGCGTAGGGCACGCCGATCTCGAAATGCATCGCCTGGCGCCGCGTCTCCGGCTCGGGCGGGGGGTCGTCCCGCACCGTCGGCGTCTCGGCGCCGTCGGGCCGGAAGGCGTGATAGAACTCGAAGCCCGTGTGGCGCTGGTTCATGTCCAGGTGGAGCCCGCGGACGCAGCGCACCGCGAGCATCGCCCGGCCGAGCTCCTCGGCGCCCATGGACTTGCCCCAGAAGTACGCGAGGAAGCCCTCCTCCGTGAGGCAGAGCCCCGAGCGGTCGATGTAGACCTGCTCCTCGTCGCCCTGCGGCGCGGCGCCCCAATACCAGCGACGCCAGGGGTTCCAGGCGTCCCCCTCGACGACGCTCGTGAGGTTCTGCCGGAACTCGACCATGTCCTCGGGGATCTGGTCGACGGCCCAGCGCTCCGTGTAGTGGCGGACGCCCTCGGGGGGATCGAGCCAGCTCCCCATGCCGACGCGCCCGTCGCGCATGACGGCGACCGTCGCGGCCCAGGGCTTCGGCGGCAGGTAGACGCGGCCCTCGCTCATCATGCCGAACTCGCCGTGGAGCGATTGGAAGCCCCCGTTGAAGCCGGCGACGACGCGCCCGAGCGTCTCCGGGTCGCGCGGCACCATGCCCGGCGCGGTCTCGCCGGTGGCGCTCTCGGGCTCGCGGGTACCGCTCATGATGCGGAGCTGGGCCTGGCGCGGGTCCCAGAGGGCCACGTAGACGCGGGTGAAGGGACGCTCCGGATCGACTTGGAGGAAGGTCGTGAAGAAGGCCGGGGGCGCGTTCGGGTTCTCGCGCACCCAGGGGTCGTCGACGACGGGGATCCACTCGCCTTCGCCCCGCGCCGGGCTCCGCACGAAGGGCTCCGCGGGCGCCGGCGGCCAGCCGAGCTCCGGATCGGTGACGGCGAGCTCCGCGCGGCGGCGGGTCTCCTCCTCCGTGAGCTCCACGCCCAGCTCCTCCGCGACCTCCTGCTCCGTGTCCGGGGCGCCGGCGATGGCGTAGTACTGGCGCTGCACCCAGTCCTTCACGGCGAAGACCCGGGACTCGAGCCAGGCGATGGGCTCCGGGCCGACGAAGGAGAGGTTGCGTACCGTGTCGACGACCCAGGTGATCGTCCCCGGCACGCCCTTCTCCTGGGCCTGCGCCTCGACGCGCTCGGCGCCCTCGACCGGGGAGAGCGCCCCCGGATCGATCACCACGCGGGCGCCGTCGGCCACGGCCACCAGCCGGCCCTCCTCGTCGTCGAGCTCGAGCGACTCGGCCGGCGGCCGGAGGGCGTAGCGGCGCCGACCGAAGCCCTCGGGCCGGCCGGTCTCCTGGAGGTTCGTGACGGCGTTCTGGGCGCGGGCCCGGGAGGGCCAGCCCTCGGTGACGGCCTCGGGCTCGCCGCGGAGGTCGAGCACCGTGAGCGCGCCCCAGGCGCCCCGGACGCGCGTGGCGTAGGCGGCGTGATGAGGGCCGAGGCGGCGTGGGGCCTGCTCGTCGGCGCTGCTGGTCCGCGTGAGGTTCGAGAGGCCGCGCACGCCGAGGACGCCGCCGTCGTCCGTGAGCCGCGCGCGCACGAAGTAGAGGTCGTGCGGCTGCGAGGGATCGACCCGCCCGCGGAAGAGCGCCGGGCGGTAGGTGAGCGCGCCGGTCTCGCCCCACCAGAGCACGCTCTCCGCGTCGACCTCCACCTGATCGTGCAGGAAGGCCGCCAGCGAGGCCTCCGCGTCGCCGGCGTCGGCGTAGCCGTCCCATCGCCAGAGCACGCCCGCGAGCAGGACCGCGCCCGCCACCGCCAGCACGCGACGGCGCCGACGGAGCTGGGCACGGAGGAGCGCCGGGCGGTCGGGGCGAGGACCCATCCCCCAGGGCCTACTACAGCGCCCGGGAACTTCAACGCAGCCGTCGAGGGGGTCGAGCGACCGCTTCCATGGCGTCATCCACCTTTCGGAGGTTCTCGTGGAGCTTCGGCTCCTCGGGGAAGGCCTCCAGCGCCTGGGAGAGCAGAGCCCGTGCCTCGGGCAGCCGCCCGCGGGCAGCGAGGAGCTTGGCCAGGTTGTTGGTGGCGCGCACCGATACCCGGGTCCGCAGCCCGTCGCGCGTGAGGGCCGCGCGAAAGGCCGCCATGGCCTCCTCTTCTCGGCCGGCGGCCTCGAGGGCGTCGCCGAGCTGGTAGGGGGCGTAGGGATCGCGCTCGGTCCGCGCCGTCGCGTCGAACCAGAGCCGGCGCGAATCCGCGAAGAGCGGAACGCGCACGAGCGTACCCAAGGCGAGCAGCACGACCCAGAGCAAGGCAGGGCCGCGGAGGAGGCGGCGAAGACCTCGGCTCTCGATCGACACCAGCCGATCGGCGCAGACCAGGAGGAGCATCGGCCCGGCCACGCTCAGCCAGAGGTAGCGGTCGGCAAGGACGTTCTGGAGCGGGACGAGCACCTGGCTCACGGGGGCCAGCGGGACCGCGAACCACAGCCACGCGGCCAGCGCCACGCTGCCCCGGTCGGGCCCCGACCTCCGCCCGCGCAGCCAAGCCGCGAGCGCCGCCCCGCCCCAGCCCAGGAGGAGGGCCCAGCCTGCGAGCGAGGCCCCCCACCCCTCGGGAGCCGGGATGTCGTGACGGAGGTTGCTGGCCGAGGGGTCGAGGCTGATCCGGGCATAGCGAAGCCAGACCTCGCCCATGACTTGCGCCGCTCGGAACCGATCTCCCTCGAGCGGTCCCCCGACCATCTCCACGAGCCCGCCCACATAGACGTGAACGGCGAGGACGGAGCCCACCAGGATCGCGCCCAGCCCATGGCGCCGAAGGTCTGGCCGGCGGCCGAGGAGGAGGTCCATCGCCAGAAGGGGCCCGATGAAGCCGACGCTCATCGACTTGGAGAGGCAGGCGGCCAGCCAGAGCAGCGGCACGGAGACGCGCGCGTCCCGTCCATCCCGAGCGTGGCGCCACAGCGCGAGCCCCATGAAGAGCAGCGCCAGCACGTCCTTTCGCCCCGCGAGCCAGGCGACCGACTCCACGTGCACCGTATGAAGGGCGAAGAGCCACGCCCAGAGCTCCCCCCGGAGTGGCCCGAGGGTGCGTCGGAAGGCGGCGCGGAACGCGAGACAGGCGACGACGTAGAGTCCGAGCTGCACCGCACGCATCGCCTGAGGGCGCAGGCCGAAGAGCGCGACGTCGAGCCACATGCTCAGGTCACGGAGAGGTAGGTACTCCGCGCCCAGCTGCAGCCGGGTCCTGGGCCTCAGATCGAAGAAGAAGGCCGTGAGGGCGTCGCCGAGGCCCGCTCGGAGCCAGGGGTTGGCCTCGATGAGCCAAGGGTCGTCGTAGTTGAGGAACCCCCCGCCGAGGCTCGCTGCGTAAGTGGCCACCAGGCTCGCGGTGAGGGCCACGCCACCCCAACGGGACGCGCGGCGCAGGTGCTCCGCCTTCACGGGGGCACTCTACTCCGAAGCCATGCCGTCCGGGCCAGCCCGCTGCGAAGGCCTGCGGCCTCTCGCCGCCCATCGTGAGAAATCGCGGGACGTCGGGATTTTTCGGGGGCGACGGACGAACGGCTCTGCTAAGGCGCCAGGTCGAACGCCCCCCGGTGCGCATGGGCATGCGGCCCGGGAGGCGTGGAGAGGAATGGAATGCTGCGCCACGCGCTACCCTTCGTGCTCTCGTGGGGGCTCGCCCTGCCCCTCATCGCCGTCGATCCCCCATCCGCCGAGGCCCAGCGCCGCCAGCGGCGCGCCGCCGAGGACGCGCCGTCCGGGCCGCGGGTCACGCTCGCGGACATGGACGAGATCCTGCCTCGGCTGCAGTCCGCGAACCCGGACGAGGTCCGCGAGGCGATCGACCTCCTGGTCATCGTGGACCGGCCCCAGGTGGTGCCGCCGCTCGCGGAGCTGCTGCGGAGCGGTCAGCCGGATCGCATCACGGACCGCGCCCTCGAGGCGCTCCGCGGTCTCGCGCACCCGAACGCGATCGAGGTCCTGACGGAGTTCACGAACCACCGCCGCGTCGGCGCCCGCCGCCGGGCCTACCAGGCGCTGGCTGCCATCGACGACGAGCGCGTGCGCCCCTTGCTCGAGCGCGGCCTCCGCGACAGCGATCGCACGGTGCGGGGCGCGGCGGCGCTGGCCCTCGGGGAGATCGGCGCCAAGCCCTCCCTCGACCTGCTCTTCCACGCCTTCGAGCGGGGCGTGGTCGAGGCGGCCATCGCCATCGGCAAGCTCGGCGACGAGGGCTCGGTCGAGCGCTACTCGGAGTTCCTCGGCCGGGAGCCCCTCGGCGTCATGCTCTCGGGCTACGAGGAGTACCTCGGGCGGAGCGACATCGACCTCGAGACGAAGGCGGCCATCGTGGACCGCCTCGGCGAGGTCGCCGGCGTCATGGTGCGCCGCTTCCTCCAGAGCTACCTGAACCAATTCCCGTCCCGGATCCGCGACCAGGAGGTCCGCGAGCTCTTCGAGCGTGTCGAGGAGACCATCGCGCGCATCCCCGAAGAGGCCGCCGGAGAGACCATCGGAGGTGGGCAGTGACCCGCGTCGCCATCCCCCTCGCGGCCCTCGCCGCCGCCGGCACGCTGACCGGCTGCTTCGGCGTCCAGCAGGCCGGCGCCTTCAGCTACCGCTTCCCGGACAACCAGGAGCTCGACCTCCAGCCCGTGCTCCAGGCCGGTCCGGCGCCGAGCGCGCCCGAGGTGGGCAACCCGAGCGGCGAGCCGCTGGTCGTCGCCACCACGCATGCCGAGGAGAGCGGCGCGGTCGTCGCCCTCGGCCTCGACGGCGAGGAGCGCTGGCGCCACCCCTTCGACGCCATGACGCGCCCCGAGATCCTCGGGGACGTGGTCATGACGAGCGATCGGGAGCACGTCGTCGCCCTCGACGCACGGAGCGGCGAGGAGCTCTGGCGCAAGCCCCTCGAGAGCCTCGCCTACGTCGGCGCCACGCGCCGCGGGGACACCATCGTCTTCGTCACCAGCGTCGGCGCCGCCGGCGGCGCGACCCGCGTCGGCCACGTGCGCGCGGTCGGCGCGCGCTCGGGCGACGCCCGCTGGGAGTGGGAGATCCAGGGCGTGCTCGGCCGACCCCAGGTCTGGGGCCCGAACGTCTTCGTGCCCTGGGATCGGCAGAACATCGCCATCCTCGACGTGACGACGGGCCTCGAGAAGGCGCGGCTCCGCTCGACGGACGACGTGATCGCCTGGGTGAACGCGACCTCCGCCGGGCTCTTCTATGGCGGTCGCGGCATGTACCGCTTCACCGAGCGCTCCCACACGGGCACGAAGGAGGAGTCGACCTACCGGCCCTCCCCGCTCCCGGAGGCGCCGCGCGAGCCGCTCGTCGAGGACGACGGCTTCTTCCCGGTCCCCGGCACGCGCTCCGCCCGAGGGCGCATCCGGCTCCACTACGCGCCGGCGCCGAGCGAGGACCCGACGGCCGTGGCCGTCCATCACGACCAGTTCTACTTCACCTACTACCGCTACGTCTTCGCCTTCGACGGCGAGGGCACGCTGCGCTGGGCGCGCATGCTCGAGCAGGACGTGATCGTCGCCAAGGCGCTCGAGAGCGGGCTCTTCACGGTGGGCGAGCAGGGCGCGTTCCGGCTCCTCGACTGGGAGACGGGCGCGGAGCGCTGGAGCGGCGGCAGCGAACGCGAGCTGGCCAGCGCCGGCGTGGACCTCGGCGCCTTCGCGCCAGCGCCCAGCGGTGAGCTCGAGGCGCGCGACCCGCGCATCGTGCTCACGGAGATCGCCGGCGACCCGGACAACCGGCTCGTGCCGGCGCGCGCCTACGCCATCGAGCTGCTCGCGCAGATGGACGACCCGGAGATCACGCGGCTGCTCCTCGACCTCTACGCGCAGCGGCACATGCCCGGCGCGCTGAAGGAGGCCATCGCCAACGTGCTGCGCACGCGCGCGACCGGCACGGAGGCGCTCGTGGAGGCCCTCGACCAGCGCTACGACTACCTCGCGGATACGCCGGCGCCGCCGCTGGCCCTGCTGGTGCCGGCGCTCCTCGAGCAGCAGAAGACCGAGGCGGTCGGCGGGCTCGTGCGGCACATGCTCGACCACGAGACGCCCATGGCGGTGCTCCCGCTGGTCGTGCGCGGCGTCGTCGAGCTCGGCGACGAGTCCATCGTCCCGGCGCTCCGAAGCTTCCTCGTGCTCTACCACGCGGACTCGACCTTCCAGGAGAAGCCCGAGGCGCTCGCGGTGGCGGCCGAGGGTATCTTCCGCCGTGGGGGCGACGAGGGGCGCGAGCTGCTCCAGGCGCTCGTCGCGGACGGGACGACCGTCGGGCCGGTCTCGACGGCCATCAACGGGCTCTTCGAACGCGAGGCGCAGGAGGCCGAGGCGGCGGCCCGGGCGGAGGCCGAGGCGGCGGCCCGGGCGGCCGAGGAGGCGGCGCGGCGCGAGCGCGCGGCGCGGCCGACGCGGCTGAGCCAGGCGGCCATCAACGAGGTCTTCGTGGCGCAGACCGAGGCCATGCGGACCTGCGTCGAGGGCGAGCTCGAGCGGAACCCGCGGCTCGGCCAGGTGCGCATCGTGTTCGTGCTCCTCAACGACGGCACGGCGACGGAGGTGCGCTTCGCGCCGAACACGCCGGAGTTCGTCGCGTGCATGGAGCCCGTGGTCGCGGCGCTCGAGTTCCCGGCTTTCGTGCAGCGGCGCCAGCGGGCGAGCTTCACGGTGAACCTGCGCGGCGACTCGAGCGAGCAGGTCGCGGAGGCGCCCGAGGATCGCTTCTGGTGGTCGCGCGCCCAGCGGCGCGCCGGCGAGGGCGAGATCGGACGACCCTGGTGGGAGGTCCGGCAGGCGCCGCGTCAGCCCGGCGCCGCGACGCCGCAGCCCGAGCGCCCGAGCGGGGGCGAGGGCGAAGGCAGCGGTGAAGGTGGCGACCAGCCCTGGTGGATGGAGGGCGGCGAAGGCGGCGGCGAGGCTCCGCCTGCCGGCGAAGGCGGCGAAGGCGAGGGAGAGACCCCGCCGGCCGGTGAAGGTGGTGAGGGCGAAGGCGGCGAAGGCGGCCAGGGCGGTGGCGAGCCCTGGTGGCTCCCCACCGAGTGAGCGGCTCTTCGCTGCTTCCCGGCCCGGCGACGACCCCTGCCTGACGAAGGCCCCGCGGAGCGCTCCGCGGGGCCTTCGTCGTCTCCATGACCGAGCGCCCCGCCTGGCCGAGACGAGCCGCCCTCCCCGGCCGCGCGCGCCTCGTTCGGACGCGCATGAAGCGACCTCCCTCCCTCGGTCGGCCTCGCCGCTCGAGCTCTCGGCCGGGGCTCGGCGGCTCCCCTCGGGCGCTCCGGCTGGCCTCCAGCCTCCCTCTCGCCCAGTCCGAAAACTTGGCCGCCTTCGAGTCCGCCCGGTACGACCGTGGACGTGGATCCTCACGTTCCGGCGGCCAGCACACTCGGGCGTACGCTCCTGCGTCTTCACCAGGGGCGTGCCTCGGGCACGCTGAACGTGAGCGGCCCGGCCCGCGCCCGCGTCCTCTTCCACGCCGGCCGCGTCGTCGCGATCGAGATGCCCGACGACCGCCCCCTCGGCGAGCTCCTCCAGCTCGACCCGGCCGCGCACGGCGAGGCGCTCGGCCGGGGACGCGTCCACGGGCCGGTGGGCGCCTGGCTCGTCCGCGAGGGCCTCGCGAGCGAAGGGGACGTCCTCGCGGCGCTCCGGCGCCAGCTCCGGGTCCGCGTCGGCGCCCTCCTCCGCTGGCCCGACGCGCGGCTTCGCTTCGCGCCGGTGGCCGCGCCCCTCCCCACGCTCCACGAGCCCGTGCCGGTCATCGATCTGGTCCTCGGCGGCCTCCGCGACGCGCTCGGCTCCGTACCGGCGGCCGCCTCGCGCCGGCTCCGCACGCAGCGCTGGGGGCTCTCGCCGCTCGGCGAGGCGCTCCTCCCGAAGGCGGCCCTCTGGCCCGAGGAGCGCGCCATGGCGGGGGTCCTCGAGCGCCCGCTCGGGGGCGACTCGGTCCTCTCCATCGGGGCCCACCGGCCGCGCGCGTTGCGGGCGCTCTATGCCTGGCACCTCCTCGGGCTGGTGACCTGCCGGCGCGCCGGCACGCGCCACGGCGTGCTCCTCCGCAAGCGCCACCAGCTCCGGCACGCGGCCTCCCCGGCCGACCTGCTCGAGCTCCGCGAGCACGGCGACGCCCGGCGAGGGCTCCGCCGCTTGCTGCGCGACGTCCACCCGGACCGCTTCGAGCCCAGCCTCCAGACGACCTCGGGCGAGGTCGTCCAGGCGCTCATGCGCGCCGAGCGAAAGCTCCGCGGCTGAACGCGCCGTTCCTCGCGCGGCTCGGTGTCCGACTCAGGAGGCGTAGCGCGGATCGCCGGGCCGCAGCGCCAGCGTGTCGCGGATCTCGCCGTAGCGGCTCGAGAGGGACGTGGCCGCGATGCCGTAGCGCCGGGCGATCTTCGCCTGCGTCGCGCCGCGGCGGCTGTGGATGAGCGCGATGGCGTACTCGACGGCCGCCGCGAAGACCTCCGGCTTGCCGACGCGCACCTCGCGCCGGTTGCGGAAGTCCCGCCAGAGATCCTTGGCCCGCTCCACCTGCTGCGCCGAGAAGCCCGCCGCGCGCATCTCACGCTCGAACGTCTCCCGCACCGCACGCGTCTTCGGCCCCTCTTCGGGCAGGCCCTCGCGGGGCCCGCGGCCGGTGTCGATCTCGTCGGGGGCGCCCCGCTCGATCCACTTCACGAGCCGGGCATGGTCTGCGTTGTCCGGCGCCTGCTCCTCGGCGCGCTGCGCGAGCTCCAGCGCCTCGTCGAGCTCCCCGGCCCGCGCCAGGCAGTGGGCGAGGCTCGCCGTGATCTCGTCGTGGTCGGGCTCCATCTCGTGCGCCGCGCGCAGCGCCGGGAGCGCGCGCCCCGCGTCGTCGAGCGCCACGTCCAGGAGGTGCCCGAGGTTGTGCAGGTACCAGGGCGTGCCGGGGGCGACGTCGAGGGCGCGCCGGTAGGAGCCGACCGCCGCGCGGTAGTTGCCGAGGAGCGCCTGGCAGAGCCCCATCATCGCGTGCGGCACGTCGTCGTCGGGCATCGCCCGGATCACGTGCCGGAGGTGCAGCGCCGCGCGCCAGGGGTGGCGCTCGAGGCGAAGCTCGGCGAGGTGCCGATGCGCGAAGACCGACTCTTCGCTGCCGTCCTCCACCAGGTCCAGGAGCCGCTCGAGGAGCGTCTCCGCCTCGGTGAGCCGGCGCCGCTCCAGCGCGTGCTCGGCCCTTCGGCGGAGACGTTGCCGGGCGGTCTCCTTCGACTCGGTCATGAGGCTCTCCGTATAACGAAGGGGTTGGAGCCCCGCAAGACCACGGGCCGCGCCATGGCGCGTGCCTCGGCCCTCATCGCGGCCCCCGCTGGAGCTCGGCGACGAGGAAGCCCCCGAGCCAGCGGAGAGGCGATCGGAGCGCCGCGTGCTCGGCGCGCCGGAAGAGCGCCGATACGCCGGGGAGGCGATGCACGAAGGCGGCGGGCGTGACGACCCGGACGCCGTGCACGTCGACGAGCTCGAGGCCGGGCGGCAGCACGCGGCGAAGCACCCAGGGCGGGTCCCAGCGGGTGTACACGTCCGCCTCCGTGCGCCCGTCGCTGATCGGCTGCGGGCCGGCGAGGCGCTTGGCCAGGTAGCGGAGGCTGAGCGGGTTGTAGAGCTCGGCGAGGAGCCGGCCGGACGGGCGCAGCACGCGCGCCGCTTCGGCGAGCGCGTCCGCGAGCGCCGGGACGTGCGCGAGCACCTTCACGCTGTAGACGAGGTCGAAGCTCGCGTCGCCGTAGGGGAGCGCCGTGGCGGACGCGAGCGCCACCTCGAGGCCGCGCGCGCGCGCCTTTCCGATCATGCCCGGCGAGAGGTCGACGCCGACCGCCCGCCGCGCCTCGCGCGCGACCCGCTCGAGCAGCAGCCCGGTCCCGCAGCCGACCTCGAGCACGTCCACGCCCCGGGCCCGCGGCGCGATGACCTCCATCTCGAGGTCGTCGATCAGGCCGTGGTAGCCGCGCCCGCGCGCGTCCTCGTAGCCGGTCGCGAAGTCGTCGTAGTAGTCCTTCGCCTCGTGCTCTCGCGTGCTCATCGTTCCGTCCGTTCGAGCAGCCCGTCGTAGACCCGCTCGTAGGCCGCCGCCACCCGCGCCGGGGCATGCACGGCGAGCACGCGCGCCCTCCCCCGCTCGCCGAGCGCCCGCGCCGCTTCGGCATCCTCCAGGAGCGCACCGACGGCTTCGGCCACGGCGCCCGCGTCGGGCTCCACGGCCCGCGCCGCGCCCCCCTCCGCCAGCTCCGCGGCTGGCGTCCCCGCCGCCACCACGACCGGCCGCTCGAGGCTCATGGCTTCGAGGAGCACGAGGGGATGGTCCATCTTCGCCCAGAGATCGTCCGACGGAAGCGCCACCACGTCCGCGGCCCCGAGGAGCGCGTGAATCCCGTCCGTCTCGCCGACCCAGCGCACTCGCCCCGGCGCGAGCGCTTCGCCCCGCGCCCGAAGCCGCGCCTCCACCGCCGCCGCGGCGTCGGTCTTCCGTCGGCACGCCATCACCAGGATCGCCTCGGCCGGGAGCTCGCCGAGCGCCTCGATCATCCGCTCGGCGCCGCCCCCGAACTCGAGGTCGCCCGGGTACGCGACCACGGGCGCCTCCCTCGGGAGACCGAAGCGCTCCCGGGCGGCGCCGCGGGCGCGCGCGTCCATCGGGGGGAGCGCCGGGACGCTCGGCGGGATGCGCACGAGCCCCCGGCAGCCCGCCTCCCGGAGCCGCGCCTCCGTGTGCGCGGAGAGCACGACCGTCCGGTCCGCGAAGAGCGAGCGCCCGAGGTCGACGCCGGGCCGGGGCGCCGAGCAGACCGTGTGCACCGTGGGCACGCGCCGGAGCCCCGAGGCCAGCCGACCCGCCGCGCCGCTCCGCGGATTGGGCGCGAAGAAGAAGTGCCAGAGCGCTGCGCGGGGACCCGCGAGGAGCCGCGCGAGCACCCGCGCGTTCTCCCGGAGCGCCGGCGCGTAGCCGCCCGCCCCCGGCGGATGCAAGGGCACCCCCACGGTGTGCGGCGGCGCCACGCTCCCTCGCCGGACGACCACCCGAGCCCGATGCCGCGAGAGATGCGTGGCGACGTCGCGCACGAGGTTCTTGCTGGAGTCGTTCCAGGGCGGCTCGACCGGCTTCGAGACGAAGAGGACGGTCGCGCCACCGGGCAGCTCGACGGACATGCTCAGCGCCCCCGCCGACGGGCCCCGGAGGTCGACGCGCGGCCGGGCGAAGGGCTCACCGCTCCGCGTCGCCGGGCTCGCTCGGCGCCACGCTCTCGGGCGCCTCGGGCGGCTCGCTGCCTCGCTTCTCCCGCTTCACCTTCGGCGCGGCCTTCGCGCGCACCTGCGGCTTCACGCCGCCAGCCTCGTTCGGGATGAAGCGCACCTCGGTCTTGATCTCGAAGGAGAGGCTCGTGAGCGCGCGCTGGAGCTCCCCCGCGACGTCCGTCGCCTCGAGGAAGTCCCGCACCTCGTTCGCCACGACCCGCACGAGCGCGTTCTTCGTGTCGTCGAACTGGCTGAAGAGGACGCCGACAATCTCCTTCGGCAGCGGAACGTCGTCGATCGCCCCCCGCACCGCCTTGTCGGCGCGGCTGAACGTGCCGACGCCCGCCTCGACCCCGCGCTCGATGGCTCGTCGGAACGCCTCCCGGAAGACGCGCTCGAGCCGGCGGCGCCGCTCTTGCCGCTCGGAGTCCTCCCCGAGCTCGTCTTCGGGATCGAGGCCCTCGTCGGGCCGCCCGGCGTCGTCGTCCATGGTCACGCGCTAGCGGTACGACGCCCGCGCGGGCGGGTCAATTCCCCTCGACGCGCTGCCGCTCCTCGCCCGGACGGCGGAAGGTGCGCGGGTCGAAGGGGCTCGCGCCCTCGTGCCGCTCGGGCCGGCCGGGGATCGCGTTCTCGTTGGGGCCCGGCGAAGCGGAGCGCACCAGGTCCTCCGGCGTCATGCCCTCGGGGAGCTGCGGCGGCGTGCGGACGGCGTTCGCGGCGCCCCCGCGCACCCGGCGCACCCGCACGCGCTCGATCATGACGTCGGTGCGCGGGCGGTTCTCCTCGCCTTCCTGCGGCACGCGGGCGATGCGCTCCACGATGTCCGTGTTCCGGCAGCGGCCGAAGATGGTGAACCGGTCGTCTTCGTCCAGGTCCGGCGTCGCGCCGTCCGTGATGAAGAACTGGGCCCCGTTCCCGTCCTCGCCCTCGGTCGCCATGCAGAGCAGGCCCTCCCGGTCGTGCGCCAGCTCCGCGTGGGGCTCGTTCGGGATGGTGTAGCCGACCGTGCCCGACCCGTCGCCGAGGTAGTCGCCGCCCTGGATCAGGTAGTCCGGGATGACGCGGTGGAAGGTCGTCCCATCGTAGGCCGGGCGCCGTCGCCACTCGGCCGCGCGCGCATCCCACCAGCGCCGCTTTCCGCGCGCCAGGCCGATGAAGTTCGCCACCGTGTTGGGGACCTTCTCGGCGTAGAGGTCGCAGAAGATGGTCCCGAGCGTCGTGTTGAGCTCCGCGACCAGCGTGCCGTCCGTGCCGAGCCCCTCCACGGCCTCGTCGAGGCTGAAGCTCCCGCCGTGCGGGTCGGGCGAGGTCGGCTCGCGCACGAGGGTCTGGTGCTCCTCGCGCTCCTCCCGGGCCGGGCGGCGCGGCGCCTCGATGATCTCGTAGCCGTCCGGGGTCCGCGGACGCGCGAGGATCTTCTCCGCGTTCCCGACGGATCCGCGCTGCGCGAAGCCCTCGCCGTTGCCCTCTTCGGAGGCGGCGGCGTCTTCTTCGCATCCCCCGCACCCGCCGAGGGCGAGAGCGAGGAAGAGGAGGAGGTGGGGAGTGCGTCGCATGGGGTTCGAGGGGCGGTCGATGGGGGGCGTTCGAGGAGCCTGGGCCGCCGGTCGGCAGGCCGCGGGCCGCGGGGGCGTCAACACGCGGGCGCCCTCTTCATTCCGGTCGGCGACCCGTTCGTTTCGGTCGGTGACCTGCTCGGGGGCGGCCGTGCCGCGGGGCCCTCGAGGGAACAGGGGTACCACGCCCCAAGGGCTCGTCAACGGGCAGCGCCGCGCGGAACAGCCCGCAATGGGTGCAAAATTCGACCTCTTCTCCGGCTCCCGTCCCGCGAGTCGCACCGGTGGAAGCCGGCTCGAATTTCCGGGCAGGGGTATTAGGGTGCGCGGCGTGGGCAAGGTCTACCTGGTGGGCGCCGGCCCCGGCGATCCCGAGCTGATCACCGTCAAGGCGCAGCGTCGCCTCGCGGAAGCGGATCTCGTCCTCTACGACGCGCTCGCGCACCCCGAGCTGCTCGACCTCTGCAAGCCCGGCGCGGAGAAGGTCTTCGTCGGCAAGCGGGCCGGCAAGCCGAGCGAGCGCCAGGCGCGCATCAACGCCCGCCTCGTCGACGAGGCGAAGGCGGGCCGCACGGTGGTGCGCCTGAAGGGCGGCGACCCCTTCCTCTTCGGCCGCGGCTCCGAGGAAGCCGAGGTGCTCGCGGAGGCCGGCGTGCCCTTCGAGGTCGTCCCCGGCGTGCCCTCCCCGGTCGCCGCCACCGCCTACGCGGGGCTCTCGCTCACGCACCGCAACCTCGCGAGCTCCGTCACCTACCTGACGGCCACGGAGTCGCCGACGAAGGATCGCTCGAGCCACGACTGGGCCAAGCTCGCCACCGCCTCGCAGACCCTCGTCGTCTTCATGGGGATGCGCAAGCTCGACCACCTCATGGGGCTCCTGGTCGAGCACGGCCGCGACCCCTCCACCCCGGCGGCCGTCGTGCACTGGGCCTCCATGCCACAGCAGCGCACGGTCGTCGGGACCATCGCCGACATCGCCGAGAAGGCCGCCGCGGCGGAGCTCGGGCTCCCTTCGCTGATCATCGTCGGCGAGGTCGTCCGGCTCCGCGAGCACCTCCGCTGGTGGGACGTCCGCCCGCTCTTCGGCACCCGGGTCCTCGTCACCCGCGCGCCCCACCAGGCCGGCTCGCTCGCCGAGCTCCTCCGCGACCGGGGCGCCGCGCCGCTCCTCGCGCCGACCATCCGCGTCGTCCCGCCGGCCGACCGGGGGCCCCTGCTGCAGGCGAGCCGCGACGTCGGCGCCTACGACTGGGTGCTCTTCACGAGCGCGAATGCCGTCCTGGCCTTCTTCGAGGCCCTCGCCGAGACCGAGGGGGACGCGCGGCGCTTCGGGGCCGCCTGCGTCTGCGCCATCGGCAAGAAGACGGCCCGGGCCCTGAAGCGCCGGGGCGTCGTCGCCGATCGCGTGCCCGCCGAGAGCCGCGCCGAAGGCGTGCTCGCGGAGCTCGCCCCGCTGCTCCGCCCAGGGGCCCGGCTCCTGCTCCCGCGCGCCGAGGTCGCCCGGGAGATCCTCCCGGAGACGCTCCGCGAGGCGGGGCATCGGGTCGACGTCGTACCCGCCTACCGCACGGTGCCGGTCGAGGGCGAGGCGAAGGGCCGCGTCGCCTCGAAGCTGGAGGAGGCGGACGCCGTCACCTTCACCTCCTCGTCGACGGTGACGAACCTGCTTGCCCTGACCGGACCGGACGCGCTCGCGGGCAAGGTGCTCGCCTCCATCGGGCCGATCACCAGCGCGACCCTCCGCGACGCGGGGCTCACGCCGACCGTCGAGGCGCAGGAGGCCTCCATCGAGGGGCTGGTGCAGGCGCTCGAGGAGCACTACGCCCAGGAGAGGGACCGATGACGCGACCCCGCCCGCTCGAGCTCGCCAGCCTCCTCGCCCTGGTCGCCCTCGCCGCCCTCCCCGGCTGCGGAGAGGCCGAGGCCCAGGAGCCCGTGGAGGTCGGCCTCGCCGATCTCCCCTGCGCGAGCGACCCGGCGGACGGGGACCTCTGGGAGACGGCGCCCTTCCCGCCCGCGACGGACGGCGAGACCTGCGCCTGGCTCGCCTACGAGAGCGACACCACCTACCGGATCGCCCACCCGCTCGGCCGGGTGCCGCGCGCCGTCCACGCCTACGTCTCCTTCCACGCGGACGGGCGGAGCTCGACGCCGCTCTCCGGGGACGTGACGCGCATCGTCTCCGTAACCGACACGGCCGTGGAGATCCGCAACGGCCAGGGCGCCGACTTCTTCCTCCGCCTGGTCGTGGAGTGAGCGCCCCGGCCCGCCGCTTCGAGCTCGACGCGAAGGCGGAGCGGAGCGTCGGTCGGCTCCGGCTCGTCGGCGCGATCATCGTCTTCGTCTGCGGCGGCGTGCTGGTCGCGCGGGGCGCCGGCGCGGTCGGTTGGACCCTGGTCGTGATGGCCTGGCTCGTCGGCCTGGGCTGGATCGCCGCCTTCGTCCGTGCCCGCCGCCGGGTCGCCGGGGCGGGCGGGCACTACCTCGAGCTCGGCGACGCGCTGCGCATGGCCCGCGGCGCCGCGCCGGTGGAGGTGCCCTGGGGCGAGGTCGACGCCGTGCGCGTGGACGAGGACCGGCTGGTGGTCGTCGTGGAGCGGCGCGCGGGGCCGCCCCTGCTCGTGCCACCTTGCTGGCGCGGCGTCGGGCTCTACGAGTTGGCCGAGGCCATCCGCGCGGCGGCCTCGGGAGCGAGCCCCGCTCGCCCGAGCCCCGGAACCCACTAGACTCTCCGGGCGGGGGAATCGGGCTGCGCAGCACGACCCCCCGCTCCGCCCCTGGCCGCAGAAGCTCTCACGGACACCGAGACATGCCCGAGTTCGAGGACGACACCGGCGTCGTCACACGCACCAAGCCGGAGAAGAAGGTCAAGCGACCGCGGCTCTACAAGGTGCTGATGCACAACGACGACTACACGACGCGAGACTTCGTCGTGTGGGTGCTCCAGACCATCTTCCACAAGAGCGAGAACGACGCCGTCCGCGTGATGCTCCACGTGCATCACAACGGCGTGGGGGTCGCCGGCATCTACACGCGCGAGGTCGCCGAGACGAAGGTCGCGAAGACCGAGCGGCTCGCGCGGGAGAACGAGTACCCGCTGCGGCTCACGATGGAGCCCACCGAGGGCGACGACGACGACTGAGCGAGCGCGCGGCCCGGGCTTTACATGAACCCGCCCCAGCCACACTGATTGTAGGAACGGTCCTGCAGGGACCACGAGTGAACGGTCCGGCACGGACCACGAGTGAACGGTCCGACAGGGACCGCGAATGAACCGACCGGCACGCACCCCCGAGCGAACGGTCCACGCCGGCACACAGCTGGTCCGCCGCCGGGCCGCAGACGACGAGACACCATGGCAGGTCCCATCATCGCCAAGGAGCTCCAGGCGACGCTCCGCAAGGCCTTCGACGAGGCGAGCCGCGAGCGCTTCGAGTACGTCACGCTCGAGCACCTCCTCCTCGCGCTGCTCGACGACCCGAAGGCCCGCAAGGCCCTCCGCGCCTGCGGCGCCGACGTCGACCGGCTCCGCGAGCGCCTCGAAGACTTCATCCAGGAGCACTCGACCACGGTCCCCGACGGGGTGCCCTTCGAGCCGCAGCAGACGCTCGCCGTCGAGCGCGTGCTCCAGCGAGCGGCGATCCACGCGATCTCCTCCGAGATGAAGCAGATCGATGGCGGCAACGTGCTCGTGCAGCTCTTCAAGGAGAAGGAGTCGCACGCGGTCTGGCTGCTCTCCGAGGAGGGCGTCGACCCCTTCGACCTGAAGCAGTACGTCTCCCACGGCGTCCACCCCGACGGCACCTCCGACGCGGACGCGCTGACCTTCCCCGAGGGCGAGGGCGGCGAGGTCGAGGGCGACGAGGACGAGGAAGGCGGCCGGAAGGACCCGCTCGAGGCCTTCGCGACCGACCTCGTGAAGGAGGCCGCGGAGGGGCGCATCGACCCGCTCATCGGGCGCGACCTCGAGCTCGAGCGGACCATCCAGGTCCTCTGCCGGCGCCGCAAGAACAACCCGGTCTACGTGGGCGAGCCCGGCGTGGGCAAGACCGCCATCGCCGAGGGCCTCGCCCTGCGCGTGCACGAGGGCACGGTGCCGGAGGTGCTGAAGGACGCGAAGATCTTCTCCCTCGACATGGGCGCCCTCCTCGCCGGGACGAAGTTCCGCGGGCAGTTCGAGGAGCGGCTGAAGGCGGTCATGCGCCGCATGCAGGAGCTCGACAACGGCATCCTCTTCGTCGACGAGATGCACACCATCGTCGGCGCCGGCGCGACGACCGGCTCGTCCATGGACGCCTCGAACATCCTCAAGCCGGCGCTCGCGAGCGGGAAGCTCCGCTGCATCGGCTCGACGACCTTCACCGAGTACAAGCACGTGGAGCGCGACCGGGCGCTCGCGCGGCGGCTCCAGAAGATCGAGGTGCTCGAGCCGAGTGAGGACGAGACGCTGCAGATCCTCCAGGGGCTCCGGGGGCGCTACGAGGAGCACCACGACGTGAAGTACGACGACGATGCGCTCGAGGCGGCCGTGAAGCTCGCCGCGAAGCACATCGTCGAGCGCTTCCTGCCGGACAAGGCCATCGACGTGATCGACGAGGCCGGCGCCGCCGACCGCATGAAGGACGAAGGGGAGCGGACGCATCGGGTGACGGCCGCGGACGTGGAGCGCGTCGTGAGCAAGATGGCGCGCGTCCCGGTGGAGGCCGTGACCGCCAAGGAGCGGGACCAGCTCGCCGACCTCGAGCCGCGCCTGAAGAAGCAGATCTACGGCCAGGACGAGGCCGTCGGCATGGTCTGCGACGCCATCACGCTGAGCCGCGCCGGCCTCCGCGCCGACCGAAAGCCGATCGGCTCGTTCCTCTTCGCCGGGCCCACGGGCGTCGGCAAGACCGAGCTCGCGCGGCAGCTCGCCTCGGCCATGGGCGTGGAGCTCCACCGCTTCGACATGAGCGAGTACGGCGAGCGCCACAGCGTGTCGCGGCTGATCGGCGCGCCCCCCGGCTACGTGGGCTTCGACCAGGGCGGGCTCCTCACGGACGCCGTGCGCAAGCACCCGCACTCGGTCGTCGTGCTCGACGAGATCGAGAAGGCGCACCCGGAGCTGTTCAACATCCTGCTCCAGGTCATGGACAACGCGAAGCTCACGGACAACAACGGCCGCGAGGCGGACTTCCGGAACGTCGTGCTGATCATGACGACGAACGCCGGCGCCTTCGAGGCGGCCGAGCGAGTCGTGGGCTTCGGCGCGAGCGACGACGCGAAGGTGAAGGACGCCCAGCGGAGCAAGTCGAAGGCGGCCATCGAGCGGATGTTCACGCCCGAGTTCCGCAACCGGCTGGACGCCGTGGTCTTCTTCGCCGGGCTCGGCCCGGAGGTGATCCGCAAGGTGGTCGACAAGGAGGTCGGTCTGCTCGCGGAGCTCCTCGAGGAGAAGGACGTGCGCGTGGAGCTCGGCGAGGGCGCGCGGGAGTGGCTGGCGCGGCACGGCTACGACGCGAAGATGGGCGCCCGGCCCATGGCGCGGCTCGTCGAGCGGGAGCTGAAGAAGCCGATCGCCAAGGCGATGGTCTTCGGGGAGCTGGTCGACGGAGGCGTCGTCACGGTGGAGCTCGAGGGCGACGCCGAGGACGGGACGCTGAAGCTGACCTACGGTCCGCGCGTCGAGGCGTAGCCCCGCGCGTACCCACCGGCGGGACCGCGTGCCAGAGCCCGTGCGGCCAGGCGTCGCGGCGCCCTCCCCGATGACGAGAGCCACCGGATGACCACCGGCCGGCGTGGTCCTCCGTGAGCCTTCGGCCGCTACTCCTGGTGAACGGCGGCGCGGGCGGCGCCCGCCGGGGGAGCCTCGAGCTCGACGAGCGCCTCGCCGCGCACGCGCCCGTCCGCCATCGTGAGGTGCACGCGCGCCCGCTCGCCCGGTTGGTGGCGCTCGAGGGCGGCCTTCAGCTCGTCGAGGTCGCGCACCGGGCGTCCGTCCACGCCCACGATGATGTGACCGGTCCACGGCATGCCGAGGCGCCGCGCCATGGACGGCGGCGGATCCTGCCGGCCGCGGAGCCCGGCCTCGTGCGCCGGCCCCCCCGGGAGGACGCGCTGGATGCGCACGCCGACCACCCCCGGCGCCCGGTAGTCGTCCCCGAGGATGCCGATCCAGACCCGCCCCGGACCGGTGACGGCGGGCGCCGGCGCGGGGGCCTCGCGCGTCTCGCTGCGCGCCACCTGCTGCTGCGAGAGGGACTCCTGCACCTCGGCGAGGAGCTCGCGGACGAAGTGCACGGGCACCGCGAAGCCGATCCCGTTGCTCGCGCCCGTGCGGGAGAGGATGGCGGTGTTGACGCCGATGACGCGGCCACGGGAGCTGACCAGGGGGCCGCCGGAGTTGCCGGGGTTGATCGGCGCGTCGGTCTGGATGACGTCCTCGATCAGGCCGCCTAGGGTCGGCAGATCGCGGCGGGCGCTGACGATGCCCTGGGTCAGCGTTCCGTCCAGGCCGAAGGGGCTGCCGTAGGCGAGGACGGTCTGCCCGACGCGGACGCCGTCGTCCGCTGCGAGCCGGAGCGGGCGCACGCCGGGCTCCGTCCCCTCTGGCGGCGCGAGGACGGCGAGGTCGTGGTGGGCGTCCACGGCGAGCACGCGCGCGCGCACCTGGCGGCCGTCCCCGTAGCCGATCACGACCGGGGCCCGGCGCCAGTGTCGGACCACGTGGGCGTTGGTGACGACCCAGCCCTCGGAGGTCGCGACGAAGCCCGAGCCCCCGCTCGACCCGACGCGCACGGTGACCGAGGACTCGCGGAGCCGCTCGGCGATGGCGATGCGACGGTCCTCGGTGAGCTCGGGAGCCTGCGCCCCCGCCCCGTCCAACGGCGCGAGGGCCGCGGCGAGCGCGAGGGCGAGCGCGACGCGGGAGGGCCTGCTCATGGCGGCTTGGATGGTCATCGGGGCTCGGGGATTCAACCGCGCGTCCGGGCGGCCTGTTCCACGGGGGATCGGGCCGGCGGGTTTCGCTTGATGCACGCGGTGCACAGTGTAACCTCGCTGGGCCCTCTGATTGGGGCACGGGGGATGATGGAGCGGCACGGCGCAGGACTGACCGACGTAGGGCGACGACGCGCCGTCAACCAGGACGCCTTCTTCCTCGACGATCGCCTGGGCCTCTACGTCGTCGCTGACGGCATGGGGGGCCACGCGGCGGGCGAGATCGCCAGCGCCGAGGCCGTCGACACCGTGCACGGCATGGTGAAGCGCAACGTGGGCGTGCTCGAGCAGCTCGCCGCGGGCGAGACCAGCGAAGACATCATGCGCCAGGCGATCCGCACGCTGGAGTCGGCGGTGCAAGCGGCGACCTACATGGTCTTCGGGCTCGCGCAGGCCGACCCGGAGCGCCAGGGCATGGGCACGACGCTCAGCGCGCTGGCCGTCTGCGGCCGCTACTGCATCGTGGCGCAGGTCGGCGACAGCCGGATCTACCTCGTGCGCGAGGGCGAGGCGACGCCCCTGACCGAGGACCACACGCTCGTCGCCTGGCAGCTCAAGCAAGGCATCATCACCGAGGACGAGGCGCGGGTCTCACCGCATCGGAACGTGATCACGCGGGCCGTGGGGTCGCGGGACTACGTGCAGGTGGACACGCGCTTCTTCGAGGCGCGCTCGGGTGACGCCTTCCTGCTCTGCTCGGACGGCCTGCACGGCTACCTCAAAGACGAGGAGATCGCTCCGATCGTGGAGCTCGGGGCGGCGCCGGCCGTGAAGCGGTTCATCCAGATCGCGAACCAGCGCGGCGGCAAGGACAACATCACCGCCGTCGTCGTCGAGCTGCGCTGAGACCGCGTTGGCCGCTGCCCCGGCGTCTTCGCGGTGAAGTCGGTTCTTGCGCACGAGGTGTAGGGCGCCTTCGGTGAGGTGCCTCACGAGCGCCGTACGAGCGCTGCACACCGATTGATACGGTGCGCGCCATGCGCCGTACCGCTCTTGCTTTGTCTTGTCTCCTGGCCGTCGCCTGCGGCGACGACGATCGCCCCAGTCGGGGCGACGGCGGGGTGAGCCCCGACGCCACCATCACCGGTCGCTGCGACAACATGACCGACACCGATGGGGACGGCCTCTGGGACGACTTCGAAGGCTCGGACGACGTCGACGGAGACGGGATCCCGAACTTCATGGACACGGACTCGGACGGCGACGGGTTCGATGATCGCACCGAGAGCGGTGAGCAAGGCGGCTGCAGCGCGCGCAACTCCGACGCGGACGCCTTCCCGGACTACCTGGACAACGACTCGGACGGCGACGGGCTCGGCGACCGGGAGGAGGCGGAGACCTACTTCACGGACCCGTACAACCCGGACACGGACGGCGACGGCTTCCCGGACGCGGCCGAGGTCGCGACCATGAGCGACCCGAACGACCCGAGCTCCACCGTCGACCCGGAGGACTTCTTCGTCGTGCTGCCCTTCGGCGGCCCGGAGGAGCGGCGCAACCTCACCTTCGGCACGGAGATCCGCAAGGCCGACGTCTTCTTCATGGTCGACTCGACGGGCTCGATGCGCGGCGAGATCAGCAACCTCCAGTCGGGCCTGAGTAGCCTCGTCGATCGGCTCGTGATGGCCATCCCGGACATCGGCGTGGGCTTCGGCCAGTTCGCCGGCTTCGGCGGCGTGAACTGCACCACGGTCATCGGCGTCGAGGCCTGCTCCGATGGTCGCCGCTCGGACCTCCCCTTCGAGCTGAACAGCGTCATCGTCACCGACCGCGCGCAGATGCAGACGGCCGTCGGCACCCTGGACGCCGACTCGGGCGGCGCCATCTGGGCGTCGAGCACCGAGGCCATCTACCAGGCGGCCACCGGCGAGGGCATCGGCCGCTGGGTGCCGCCCCAGAGCTGCCCGACCATCCCCGATGAGGTCGGCCGCCGCTTCGGCTACCCCTGCTTCCGCCCGGGCTCGCTGCCGATCATCGTGCCCATCACGGACACCTCGTCCAAGAACGGCCCAGGGAACTCTCCCAGCCAGAACTACGACCCGGCCGACTTCGCCCCCGAGCCCGCTCCGCACACGCTCGACCAGACCCGCTTCGCCGCGCTCGGCATCGGCGCGCGCGTCTTCGGCATCATCAGCGGCGACGAGGTCAACACCCCCGATGGTCCGGGCGGGCCGAGCGCGATCAGCCAGGCGGAGTGGTGGGCCACCGAGACCGGGACCGTCGACGCCGCCGGCAGCCCCATCGCCTTCATGATCGGCTCGGACGGGTCGGGCCTCACGGACCGCATCGTCGACGCCATCCAGCAGCTCTCGAGCGAGACGCCGCAGGACATCACGACGCGGACCGAGGACAGCCGTGACATCCCCGAGCAGTCGCCGCCCGTGGACGCCACCCTGATGATCAAGGCCATCACGCCCGTCGCCGCCTACGACGGCATGGGCATCGAGATCCCCGAGAGCGAGATCGCCCGCGACGACATCGCCTTCTACGGCGTGACGCCCGGGGTCCGCGTCGAGTTCGAGATCACCTTCCTGAACGACGTCGTCCCGGCGGCCTCGAGCGCGCAGATCTTCCTCGCGAAGATCATCGTCGTCGGCAACGGCGTCGCCGACCTCGACGAGCGCGAGGTCATCATCCTCGTCCCCGCCGGCTCCGGCCCGCTCATCTGAGCCGGAGCGCGAGCTCCAAACGTTCGCGCCCGTGGGCGCTCGCGCCTGAAGGGCGGGGCGCCCATCGCTATTCACAGGCGAGCAAGAGCAGCTCCACGGGAGCAGGCTCGGCCGCCGGCGACGGGGCGCTGACGATGGCCACGACGTTCTCGCTCATGGCGCTCGCCAGAGTGGCGAAAGGTGAGCGCCCGGAGGTGCTCACGGAGCTGCTGCGCCCGGACGCAGGGTCGAGTTGCTCCCAGCGAATCTCGTCGTCGCGACCGTAGGCAAAGGCCGCGTTGGGGGCCTCGGAGGCGAAAGCCGCCACCACGTCCGACTCCAGGGGGCTCGGGTCGCTGACAGACCCCGACGGGCTCACGGCCACCCGCACGATGCGATACGCGCTGGCGCCGAAATCGGCGTCGGAGAAGGAGAGGACGAGGTGGCCGTCGGGTGTGACGGTCCCACGCGGCCCCAGGGCGGCGTAGTCCCCCGCGACCAAGAGCTCGGGCGTGGAGGTCGATGGACGCTCCTCGATTCGGCCTTCCGCCACGTATACGGCGTCCAATGCCTCTCCGTCGCGCTGATCCCCGGAGAGGACAAAGAACTCCGGGCGGGCGTCGTTCGCTGCGACAGCGACCCCGTTCGTCTCCCACGCGGTGAACGGGGGCCGCGTCCCGACGCGCGAGTAGAGGCTCACCGGTGAACCCAGCTCCCAGTCCTCCACGTCGAGCGTCTGGGCGCTGACCTGATCCGACAGCGTGACCGCCGCGAAGACCCCGTCGCGGGTAGCGGCGAGGAAGGGCCGGTAGACGTCCCTTTCCCGGGTGTCCATCTCGAGGATCCTGCTCGGGGGCGAGCCATCGAGGGGAACGGACTGCAGCCTCACGTCCGCGGATTCCCACCAACCGAGGACCGCCTGCTCCCGGGCTCCCTCCCCGGTGACGAGGAGCGCGGGGAACTGCTCGGTGGCCTCTGCCTCCGTGAAGGGGACGGGCCGCCCCCGGACCCGTTGACCCCGACGGTCCAGGATCACGTAGTGGAAGACGTGGTCGCCCCCGAAGACGATCTCGTCGTAGGCCACGACGAACCCCTCGCTCCATGCCGCGATGGCGGGTCGTTGGGCCCCGCCCATCTCCGTGAGCGTCACATCTCGGCGGACCTCGAGCAGTCCCTCGTCGAAGAGGCCGTCGCAGTCGTTGTCGTTGCCGTCACAGGCCTCGGTGCCGCCCTCGAAGCAGCTCGGGCAGTCGTCGTCGCAGTCGGTGGCGTCCGTGACCCAGCCCTCCATCGGGCAGGCCTCCATCGTCACCGCCGGGTCGCCGCGGCCGTCGTCGTCGGCGTCGCGGTAGAGGGTCGTGGGCGCGCAAGCGTCGACGCCCGAGTCGGCGCCGGCGTCGAATCCTGCGTCCGGGAGCGAGGCGTCCGCCCCGGCGTCGGGCGCGGGTACGCTCGCGTCGACGCCGGGCTCGGCGATGATCCCGCCATCGGGGAGCGCGCACGCCATCGGGCCGATGGGCGTCGTCCCGATGGGGCACATGCACTCCCCGTCGCGCTCGACGAGGTCGCCGCAGAAGTCGTCTTCCCCGCAGCCCGCGAGCGCGAGCAGGCAGAGACCGAGGCGGAGGTGTCGTCGCATCAGAAGCTCCCGGAGATCGTCAGGGCGGCGCGGCCGGGGCCGACGTCCAGGCCCACGTTCGTCCGCGGGGGCTGGTCGTTGCGGATGAGGTAGACGAAGGGGCTCAAGAGGAGCGGGACGCCGTAGCCGAGGAGGAGCGGCGAGAGGACCGCCGGATCGGCGCGCTCGGGGCACTCCATCTGGAGCGAGCTCCCCTCCATGCCCAGACAGCGGCGGTCGAGCCCCTTGACCAGCGCGACGACGCCGTAGGCGGTCATGCCCGCGCCCGCGGCGCCCAGGATCCAGCTCCACCAGGGCGTGCCTTCACGCCGCGGGAGGAGCATCGGGATGCCGATGGTGAGCACGCCGGCGCTCGCGATGCCGAGGCCGTAGGCGACGTTCGTGGACCGGTCGAGATCCTGCCGGATCGACAGGTACATCCCGCTGAAGTCCCCGAGCTCGTCGAAAGCGGACTCGTCGTCGCGCATCTTGCCGCGCCAGATCCAGCCCGCGATGTTCCCGGCGAGGCCCACGGCCGTGACCATCATGCCCGCGATCCACAGGCGGCCGGCGTCGACCTCCGCGTCCTCGGGCGGCAGGCTCGGATCGCGGCGGCCGAGGGCCACGAAGGCCACGCGCTGGGCCTCGGGCTGGCTCGTCGCCGCCGTCTCGAGGGGCGCGGCGAGCGGCGTCAGCGCCCCCGCCTCCACGTCGTAGGCGTTCCAGGCCCCCTCGTTCCGCACGAGCAGCCGCCGGGCCCCGAGCACGCGCGCGATGCGCTGCAGGTGCAGATCACGGCGCCGCTCCATGGTCGGCCCGTCCGGATAGACGAGGCGCACGGCCCCGTCCGTGCGGAGCGCCGTGTCGAGCGTCGCGTCGACGTCGATGCGCGACGGCTCGTTGCCGCTCACCTGCACCTGGTGAAGGCGCCCGGCCCGCCCCTCGCACTCGACCTGCACCGCGTAAGGGCCCGGCGGCACCCGGAGGCGCACCCGGCTGCCGCTCCCGACCACCCTCCCCTGCACGCGCACCTGGCAGCCCTCGCCCTGGATGACCTGCACGGCGAGCACGCTCAGCCCCTCGCTCCCGCGCTCGGCCTTGAAGTCCCGCACGCTCGGCGGGTGCAGCCGCTCGCTCGGCGCGAAGCCGGGGGCGAGGCGCAGGCAGATGTCGAGCTGCCGCCGGGCGGCGCCGACGTCCTGCTTCTGGAGCAGCGCGCGCACGACGTAGTAGCAGAGGTTCCCCACGTCGTTCGCCGAGCGCTCCTCGCGACCCAGCCCGGCCAGGTGGGGCTCGATGGCCTCGAGCACCGGCTGCGCGGCGTCGATGGCCTCCTGCTCGTTGCCCCGCGCCACGTCGCCGAGCACCTGCTCGGTCACCACGCCGAGGCGCGAGACCAGCGCCTCGGGGGGCGGCACGTAGGGGGCCGAGAGCTGCGCCTCGAGGGTCGCGCCCGCGCCATCGCCCCGGACCACGTCGACGCCCTGCTCGGCGAGGGCCCGCTCGACGTTCCGGAGCGCGTCCGTGCTGCCCGGCGCCGTGCCCGCGGACACGACGAGCCAACGGGTCTGCGCCTCGGCGCCTGCCACACCGGCGAGCACGAGGAGCGTGGCGAAGAGAGCGCGCATGAACCGGGTTTTGCCCCACAGACGGCGACCGTTCAAACGGAGAAGGGGCCGCTCGCGCAGGGCGAAAGGCGCATATGGCAACAAAGTGCCATTGCGTGAGAGGCGTTCGCGCGGTGTGTTTCGCGGCGGGAGGCACCGGGGGGAGCGAGCGCGGCGACGCGCGGCCCCCTTCACCGCACTTCGTCGCGCGCGGGGCGCCGGGCCGCGGCGGGCCCTCGGGAGACGGGAGCGCTGCACGGACGTCCGCTTCCCTCTCGTCGCCACGCGCGCGGCGGCGCCGTCGCCGCTCCCGGAGCGCCCCGCCCGACGGTCACTCCGGGGCGAGCTCGGTCCCGGGCGACGAGCGCGACGCCGGGACGCCCAGCATCACCTCCCGGTAGTGCAAGAAGAGGCTCTGCACGATGCTCAGCACGGGCACGGCGAGGAGCGCGCCGGCGATGCCGAAGAGCGACTCGCCCGCCAGGAGCGCGAAGACGACCAGCACCGGGTGCACCTTCGCCGCGTCCCCCATGATCTTCGGGTTCAGCAGGTTGGCCTCGATCTGGTGGACGACGACGATCCACGCGAGCACGAGGAGCGCCGTCCCCGGCCCGTTCTGGAGCGCGATGACGACGGCCGGGATGGTGCTGATGATCGCGCCGAAGATCGGGATGATGCTCAAGGCCGTGGCGATGAGCGTGAGGATCGGCCAGTAGCGGAGCTCGAGCGCGTAGAAGCCGATGCCGCTCAGCACCCCGTTCACCAGCGCGATGAGGAGCTGCCCGCGCACGACCCCGCTCAGACCCCGATCCATGCGCAGCGTGAGCCGGTCGAAGCTCCGCCGCCGCGCTCGCGGCCAGAGTGAGCGCAGGAACGCCAGGATCGACTCGCTCGTCGCCAGCAGGTAGGCGCTGAGCATCAGCATGATGAAGAACGTGAAGACGCCCTTCACCACGGCCTTGATCACCGCCTGGGCGGTCCGCAGCACGGTCGCCGCCGTCTGCCGCGTGTTCTCCGTCGTCGCGCGGAGCGCCTCCACGAAGGCCGCGCTGAGGTCGCCCGACTCCTCCTCACGCGGCGTCGCCTCGACCACCCGGTAGCGGTCGCCGCGCGGCTCGATGACGAGCCCCTCCTCCGGGAGCCGCACGGCCCAGCCGCCCTCGGGCGTCGGCTGGATGCGGATCGAGCCCGTGTCCTCCGCCGCCGCCGAGGTCACGACGTCGGGCGCCTCGGGCGCGGGGGCCGGCGTCGCCTCGCCGTACTCGCGCATGGCGGCGCGGAAGCGCGTCTCCACCCAGGGGAGCCACTCCTCCCGGACGGTGGACACGGCCTCGGGCACCTCGCGCGCGAGCTTCTGCACCTCGGCGGCGAGGCGCGGCACACCGACGGCCGTGAAGGCGCCGAGCACGCCGAGGAGCGCGAGATACACGATGACGACGGCCACCCAGCGCGGCGGCGACCAGCTCCCGAGCTGGCGCTCCTGGAGCCAGCGCACGACGGGGGCGAGCACGTAGGCGACGACCACCGCGAGGAAGAAGGGCAGGAGCACGGCCCGGCTGAGCCAGAGCACGGCCAGCACGACGGCGCCCCAGACGCCGAAGAAGAGCAAGCGCTTGCGGGGCGGGCGGCGCCGACGGCGGGGGCGCCCGCCGAGGTCCGGATCGGTCATGGCCGCGGCGTCCACGCCGGAGCGGCTGGCGGCGGCGGTCTGCTCGGCGCGCTCGGGGGCTCCGCCCTGCGGCTTCTCTTCCGCGTTCTCCTGCGCGTTCGCCTCGGCCTCGCTGGCGCCGCTCGCGGGCTCGTCCTCCTCGGCGCTCATCCCGCCGGGTGTACCGCCCTTCCCCGCCCCCCCGCAACGCCGTTCGCGCGCCGTCCACGCCCCGCCGGACCGCCGCGGACGGAACGGCGAAGGCCGGACCCCAGGGCCCGGCCTTCGCGCGCGTTTCAGAGGTGGCAGACGGGGCTCAGCCCTCGTCGCCCTCCTCGCCTTCGGCGGCCTCTCCGCTCTCCTCGGCGCCTTCCTCGACCTTGATCGAGCCCAGCTTGTCCTTGAAGAGATCGCCGAGCGTGGCGCTCGGGCGACCGGAGGGACCGGTCGGCTTGGCCTGCGCCTGGCGCTCCGCGACGAACTTCATCTTCTCGTCGAGCTCCTTATTGTCGGCGCTCTTGAACGAGAGGACGACGCGGCGGTCTTCCTGGTCGAGCCGGATGACCTGCGCCTTCAGGATCTCGCCCTGCTTGACGACGTCGGCCGGGTCGACGCTCATGTCCATGCCGATCTCGGCGCGCGGCACGGTGCCTTCGACACCCTGCTCGAGCTCCACGACGGCCTCGAACTCGTTCACGGTCATCACGCGGACCTCGAGGACCGTGCCCTCGGGGTAGCGCTCCGGGATGTAGTTCCAGGGATCCTCGTAGAGCTGCTTGATGCCGAGGCTGACCTTCTGCTCCTCGTGGTTGATGGAGAGGATGATCGCCTCGACCTCGTCGCCCTTCCGGTAGACGTCGGCCGGGTTGTTGATCTTCTGCGTCCAGCTGAGGTCCGACTTGTGGACCATGCCGTCCACGCCGTCCTCGATGCCGATGAAGACGCCGTAGTCGGTGATCGAGCGGACCTTGCCCTGGATGACGTCGCCGGGGTTGTACTTCCCGGTGAAGAGGGACCACGGGTCCGGCTCGAGCTGCTTCAGACCGAGCGAGATGCGCTTGTTCTGGACGTCGATGTCCAGGACGACCGTCT
This sequence comes from Sandaracinus sp., assembly GCA_002699025.1. Classification (GTDB taxonomy): domain Bacteria; phylum Myxococcota_A; class Polyangia; order Polyangiales; family Houyiibacteriaceae; genus Houyiibacterium; species Houyiibacterium oceanicum. The sequence continues at coordinate 79,058 of PABA01000008.1, forward strand.
CGACCTCCTGGCCCATGTCGAGCACCTTCGAGGGGTGCTTCGGCTTCGTCCACGTCATCTCGCTGACGTGGATGAGGCCCTCGACGCCCTGCTCGAGCTCGATGAAGGCGCCGTAGTCCGTGATGGACACGACCTTGCCCTTCACGCGGCCGCCGGGCTTGTAGGTCTCGGCGGCGGTGTTCCAGGGATCCTCCTGCATCTGCTTGAGGCCCAGGGACACGCGCTCGGTCTCGGGGTTGTACTTGAGGACCTTGACGGTGACCTCGTCGCCGACGTTGAAGAGCTCGCTCGGGTGGTTGACCCGGCCCCAGCTCATGTCGGTGATGTGGAGCAGACCGTCGATGCCACCGAGGTCGACGAAGGCGCCGTACTCGGTGATGTTCTTGATCGTGCCCGTGACGACCTGACCCTCCTCGAGGGACTCGAGGGTCTTGGCCTTGAGGCGGTCGCGCTCCTTCTCGAGGAGCACGCGGCGCGACAGGACGATGTTGCCGCGCTTCTTGTTGAACTTGATGACCTTGAAGTCGAAGGTCTGGCCGATCAGCTTGTCCAGGTTGCGGACGGGGCGGAGGTCGACCTGCGAGCCGGGCAGGAAGGCCTTCACGCCCCCCTTGATGGTCACGCTCAGGCCGCCCTTCACGCGCTGCGTGATGGTGCCGCTGATGAGCTCGTCGCGCTCGCAGGCGGCGCTGATCTCGTCCCAGACCTTGAGCTTGTCGGCCTTCTCCTTGGAGAGGAGCACGAGGCCGTACTCGTTCTCCTTGGCCTCGACGAGGACGTCGACCTGGTCGCCGGCGCTGACGTCGATGTTGCCGGTCTCGTCCAGGAACTCGTCGATGGGGATGACCCCCTCCGACTTGTAGCCGATGTCGACGACGACGGTGTCCTTGCCGACCTTGATGACGGAGCCGGCGACGATGTCGCCCTCGCGCAGCTGGTCGGTGCGGGTCGTCGACGCCTCGAACAGGGCGGCGAAGCTATCCGCGGCGGGTTGGGGGGTCTCGGTGGTTTGTTCGGTCATGAGGTGATGACGGACTGCTCGTTGGCGGGGGTCCGGACTCGGTGGCGCCCTCCCGAGAAGGGGAGTCCCGCAGGGCGGGGGTGGCGCCACCATGGCCGGTCCGCGAGGCAGCCCGGCTGGGGTGGACGTTCGAAACCCGCTCCATCAGTGGAGCGGGTCGGGGAGTGTCGCGGCGGGGGCGGCCCCGCCGGAGAACGCAAGAAAGGCAATGCCCTCGGCCGCGTGGCGCGAGGGCTCGTCGGGGTAGCAGTCGCCCCCAGGGCTGTCAACCGCGGTCGGGCGACCTTTCACACGGCGTTTCCAGGGCCATTCCCAGGGTTTGACGGGCGTTTGACGGGCGCAGATGACCGCCGGGTCGCTCAGCGCGCCATCGCCTCGCGCACCGCGGCCACCACCGCCTCCACCACCTCGTCGAAGCCCAGATCGGTGGTGTCGAGGGTCGTGGCGTCCGCGGCGGGCTTCAGGGGCGCGACGGCCCGGCTCGAGTCGCGGGCGTCCCGCTCGCGGATGGCCTCCAGGATGGACCCGTAGTCGGCGTCCTTCCCGCGCTCCATCAGGTCCCCCACGCGCCGCCGCGCCCGGGCCTCGGGCGTGGCCGTGAGGAAGAGCTTCACCTCGGCGTCCGGGAAGACGACCGTGCCGATGTCGCGTCCCTCGAAGACGACCGCCCCGGCGGCGCCGAGCTGCCGCTGGACGTCGAGGAGCGCGGCGCGGACCGGCTCGTGCTGGCTCACCTTGCTGGCCCCATCCGCCACGTCCGGCGTGCGGATGTCCGGCGCGCGGTCGATCCCGTCGATCAGGAGACGCGGCCCCTCGTCCGTGGCCTCGAAGTCGAGATCGAGCGCCCGCGTCAGCGCACCGAGGGCCTCGCCGTCTTCCCAGGAGACGCCCTTCTCCTTCGCGGCGAGCGCGACGCCCCGGTAGAGCGCCCCCGTGTCCACGTAGAGGAAGCCGAGGGCCTTGGCGACGGCGCGCGCCACCGTGCTCTTCCCGGCGCCGGCCGGGCCGTCGAGGGCCACGACGGGTCGGTCCTTCGCGCGTTCGCTCACGACTGCACCTCGACGTCGGCGCCCAGGCTGCGGAAGGTCTCCGCGAAGGTCGGGAAGCTCGTCGCGACGCAGTCCACGTCCTCGATGACGGTCTCTCCCTCGGCGGCCATGCCGAGCACGGCGGCCGCCATGGCGATGCGGTGGTCGCCCCGGCTCTCCACGGTGGCGCCCTGGAGCGACCCGCCGCCCTCGATGCGGAGGCCGTCCTCGAGCTCCTCGTGGGGTACGCCGAAGGCGCCGAGCACGGCGGCCATGGCGGCGATGCGGTCCGACTCCTTCACGCGGAGCTCGCGGGCGTCGCGGATCTCGGTGGTGCCGGCGGCGGCGACGGCGAGGGCGCAGAAGGCCGGGACCTCGTCGATCATGCGGACCAGGAGCTCTCCCCCGAGGAGCGTGCGCCGCGGCCGTCCGGGGCTCGTCGTCAGATCGGCGCGCGGCTCGCCGCCGGCGCCCTCCTCGCGTGTCTCCTGCTGCACGGGCACGCCCATCAGGCGCATGGCGTCGAGCAGGCCGGTGCGCGTGGGGTTCACGCCCACCCCCTCGAGGCGCACGCGGCTCCCCTCGACGAGCTGGGCCGCGGCCAGGAGGAAGGCGGCGCTCGAGAGGTCGCCGGGGACCTCCCACTCGAAGGGATCCCAGCCGCCGCTCCACTCGTCCGCGCTCGGATCGAGCATCACGACCGAGCCGGCCGTCTGGATGGGCACGCCGAGCTCCCCGAGCATGCGCTCGGTGTGGTCGCGGGAGACGACGGGCTCGCGGAGCACGGTCGGCCCGGCCGCGTAGAGGCCGCTGAGGAGCAGGCAGCTCTTCACCTGCGCGCTCGCCACGGGCATGTCGTACTCGAGCCCCGCGAGCTGCTCCCCCTCGACCAGGGGCGCGATGGAGAGGGGCGGGAAGCACTCCTCGCCCTCCTTCACGGCGCGCCCTTCCCGGTCGCTGCCGGCGATGTGCGCGCCGCGAGCGCGGAGCGGGCCGACGACCCGGCCCATGGGGCGGCGGCTGAGCGAGGCGTCGCCGACGAGGCGGGTGCCGAAGCGCTGGGCCGAGACCAGGCCGGCGAGGAGGCGCATGGTCGTGCCGCTGTTGCCGCAGTCGAGCACGCCCTTGGGCATCGAGAGGCCCCGGAGCCCGACGCCTTCGATCACGGCCGTGTCGCCGTCGAGCTGGATGTCGACGCCCATCTCGCGGAAGCAGGCGATGGTCGAGCGGTTGTCCTCGCCGCCGGCGAGGCCGCGGACGACGCAGCGCCCCCGCGCGAGGGAGCCGAAGATGACGGCGCGGTGGCCGATGGACTTGTCGCCGGGCACGCGGACGGTCCCGCGGAGGGGGCCGGCGGAGCGAACGATGAAGCGGGTCATGGCGGGAGGGGGGCGCTGGAAGGAGCGTCGGACGACGCGGGGGACGTCGGGGCGCCGCGCGGCGGCGCGAACGCTCCCGGGAGGAGGATCAGGGGGCGACGGGCTGGGGCTCGGCCGGCACCTCGGTCGCGGTCGCCCCGGACTGCTGCCGGGCCTGGAGGGCCAGCTGGATGAAGGCGTCGAGGGCGCCGAGCATGCCCTCGACCTCCTGGGCGGCGAGCCCCATGCGGACCCGCACGTCCGTGCCGTCCTGTTGCACTTCGGTCTGCTCGGCGACCGTGTGGAGCTGCATCGCGCGGGCCTCCATGGACTGGCCCGCCTCGCCGAGCCCCTGCTGCGCCTCGGCCGCGAGGGCCTGGGCGAGCGCCGGGTCGTCCGTGCGCACCACGATCTCGCCCTGCACGCCGCTCTGCACCGAGACGGCCGCGGCGCCGGACTGCACGTGGGCCGCCTGCTCCGAGCTCAGGGGCGTCTCCCGCCGGACGAAGGTCCGCGCGACGTCGTTGACCGTCGCCATCGTGACCACCACGGCCGGCTGGGCGATGGTGAGCTGCTGCTGCGCCTCGAGGTAGCGCGCGTCGGCGAGGACGGCCGGCCGCGCCGGGTTCGCGATCACCGTGTCGAGCGTGTAGCGGGGGCCGAGGATCCACGCGCCTGGGTCGAGCTGGATGAGCGCGCCGTCGTCGTTGCCGATGCCGCGGTGGCCGGCGATCTCGAGGTCCTGGAAGTCCTCGCTGTCGGCGGCCTCCCGGAGGAAGCCCTCGAGCTCGCCGGGCTCGTAGCGGCCGACGAGGATGACGGCGCCGAGCTCGGGAGAGCGGCCGCTGCGGTTCGAGGCGAAGGGGAGGATGACCCGCTCGGTGCGGTCGAGGGCCGAGCGGACGCGGGCGATGAGGTTCGGGTCGAGCTCGTCGATGAGCTCGGCCCAGCCCCAGACCGTCTCGAAGTAGGGCGAGGCGAGCACCTGGGCGACGTCGATCTCGGCGACGGCGTAGGTGTCGGCCGGCATGTAGGCCATCGGATCGAAGGGCGGCGGGGGCGGCGCCTCGCTCACCTCGACCGGGGTCGTGCCGCCCTCCGGGGTCGCGCCCCCGCCGCAGGCGAAGGCGAGGAGCGCGCCGAGGGCGAGGAGGGAGCGGAGGGGATCACGCAGACGCATCGAGGAGCTCCTTGACCGCGCCGAGGAGCCGGTCGTTCTGGTCGGGGGTGCCGATGGTGATGCGCAGCCAGGTGTCGATGGGGGCCGGCATCGGGCGGAGGATCACGCCCTTTCGGAGGAGCGCGTCGTAGACCTCGCGGCCCGGGCGCCCGAAGTCGACGAGGACGAAGTTGGCCTGGCTCGGCGCGACGGTGAGGCCGAGCTCGCGGAGGCCGGCGGCGACGCGGGGGCGCTCGGCGGTGTTCAGCGCGACGTAGCGCTCGACGTGGGCCGTGTCGTCGAGGGCCGCGAGGGCGCCGATCTGGCCGAGGCTGTTCACGTTGAAGGGGGCGCGCATGCGGTGGAGGTAGCCCACGAGCTCGGCCGGCCCGAGGGCGTAGCCGACGCGGCTGCCCGCGATGCCATAGGCCTTGGAGAAGGTGCGCAGCACGAGGAGGCGCTCGCGGAGGTCCCGGAGCTCGAGGGCCGTGACGTAGTCCTCCGCGTCCGGGAACTCGACGTAGGCCTCGTCGATGACGGCGACGACGCGCTCCGGGAGCTCGCGGAGGAGGCGGCTCAGCTCGGCCTTGCCGACGTGGGCGCCCGTCGGGTTGTTCGGGTTGGCGAGGAAGAGGACCTTCGTGCGCGGCTCGACGGCCTCGAGCATGGCGTCGACGTCCCAGGCGAGGTCGTCCTTCAGCGGGACCTCCGTGAAGGGGACGCCCGCGGCCGTGCAGCCGAGCCAGTAGCAGACGAAGCTCGGCTTCCCGAAGACGACGTGGTCGTCGCGGGAGGGGAAGGTCCGGCAGATGAGGTCGATGAGCTCGTTGCTGCCGTTGCCGAGGACGACCTCGTCCAGCGAGACGCCGTGGCGCTCGGCGAGGGCGCTGCGGAGCGCGTGGGCGGCGCCGTCGGGGTAGAGATGGAGCTGGGTCGCGGCGGCGCGGATGGCCTCGACCGCCTTCGGGGAGGGCCCGAGCGGGTTCTCGTTGGAGGCGAGCTTGATGGCCTGGGTGATCCCGAGCTCGCGCTCGAGCTCTTCGAGCGGCTTCCCCGGCTGATAGGGGATCATGCGGTCGACGTTGGGCGGTACGAGCGGGTCCATGAACCCGGGGAGCATGGTTGCTGGGGGGCGCGCGGCGCAAGGGGGACGCCCGGGGGGCGTCCCCCGGGGGTCGGGAGGGGTGCGGGGCAGCGCGGCTGGGGGCGATGATGGAGGCGGCGCGGTGGCGCGGGGGGAGGCGGTGGCGACGGGGGTCGGGGAACTGGGCCGAGTCGGGGCGCGTGGGCGGCGCGTCCGGCTCGCGCGGCGCTGCCGCGGGGGTCCGGAGGGCGGACGCGGCAGGGCTGGGGGGGGGGGGATGGAGGCGGCGCGGCGGCGCGGGGGGAGGCGGCGGCGACGGGGGTCGGGGAACTGGGCCGTCTCGAGGCGCGTGGGCGGCGCGTCCGGTTCGCGATGCCGGGCGCTTTCGCTGGGAGCCAGAGGGCGGACGCGGCAGCGTGGTTGGGGGCGGCGAGTGAGGCTGCGCGGGGAGAGGCGCTGGCGCTGGGGCCCGGGCGCGCGGCGACGGGCTGGGCTCTCCGGCCTCAGACCGGGTAGGAGCCGAGGACCTTCACGTAGCGGGAGATGCCGCGGAGCTCCTCGAGGGCCGTGAGGATCGGGCGGTCGGTCACGTGCCCGTCCATCTCCACGAAGAAGAGGTAGCGCCACTGGGGCGTGGGACGCGACTCGAGCTTGGTGAGGTTCACGTCGCGCGCGGCGAAGGGCTTCAGGCTCTCGTAGAGCGCGCCCGGCGCGTCGTGCACGGCCATGGCGATGACGGTGTGGTCCTTGCCACTCCGCGAGGGCAGCTCGTCGCTGACCACCGCGTAGCGCGTCTCGACGTGGGTCCGATCCTCGATGCGCTCCCGCGCCATGCGGAGGCCGAAGAGCTCGACGAGCATCTCCGTGCCCACCACCGCCGCGCCGTGGTCCTCGCGCACCAGCTCGGCCGCCATCTCGCCGCTCGGCACGTCGATCACCGTCGCGCGCGGCAGCTCCCGCGCGAGGAAGCGCGCGCAGGCCGCGAGCGCCGCCCGGGTCCCGTAGACCTTCTCCACGTCGGTCGCGTTCCCCGTGCCGCTGAGCAGGTGGTAGCTCGTCGTGACCGTTCGCTCGGCGCAGATGCGCGCGTCGGCGCCGGCGAGCCCGAGGAGCGTGGCCGTCACCGCCCCGTCGCTCGAGGTCTCGAGGGGGAGCACGCCGAAGGACGCGCGCTCCTTCTGCACGTCCTCGAGGAGCGTCGCCACGTCCTCGTAGCCGTGGAAGCTCGAGGCGCGACCGAAGTGCGTGCGCGCGGCGAGGTGGGCGAAGCCACCGGGCTCGCCGAGGTAGGCGATGACCCGCGGCGCCGTGAGGCTCGCGCAGACGCCCAGGACCTCGCGGAGGACCGGCTCGACGCCCGTCGCCGGGAAGTCCTTCACGCGCTCCCGGGCGCGGGCGACGTAGTCCTCGTCGCGCGGGACGCGGAAGTAGGCGTCCGGCTCCCGCTCCTCGAGCTGGGTCAGGGCGCGGACGGCGCGGGCCCGCGCGTCGAGCGCCTGCGCGAGGGAGGCGTCCGCCTCGTCGATCGACTCCAGGATGCGCTCGAGCTCTTCGCGGTCCGCCATCGCTCCCGAGCCTATCAGCCCCACCGCCGGCGGACACGGCTCCACCGGACGGGCCACCGTCCGGCCGGCCCGCGACGAGCGCGCGCGACGCCGACGCGCGAGCGGGGGCTCACTCGGGCAGCAGCGCCTTCAGGCGGCTGAGCGCCACCAGCGCGTCCACCGGGGTCATGCGCTCCACGTCCAGCTCCGCGAGCGTGCGCTCCACCTCGCTCGGCTCCGGCTCCGCCACCTCGCTCGCCGGCACGAAGAGGTCGAGCTGCGCCCTCCCCTTCGGATCGACCGGCCGCATCCGCGCGTGCGCCCCGCTCGGGAGCGCCGCCCCGGCCTCGAGATCACCCAGGATCGCCTTCGCCCGGGCGAGCACGATCGGCGGCACCCCGGCCAGCCGCGCGACCGCGATGCCGTAGCTCCGGCTGCTCCCGCCCGGCACGAGCTTGTGCAGGAAGACCACGTCCTCCCCGTACTCGCGCGCGGCCACGTTGAAGTTCACGGCCCCCGCCCGGGTCGCCGCCAGCTCGCAGAGCTCGTGGTAGTGGGTCGCGAACATGGCCCGGCAGCCGACCACGTCGTGCAGGTGCTCGGCGATGGCCCAGGCGATGGCCAGCCCGTCGTAGGTGCTCGTCCCCCGGCCGATCTCGTCGAGGATCACCAGGCTCCGCCGCGTGGCGCCGCGCAGGATGGTCGCCGCCTCGCGCATCTCGACCATGAAGGTGCTCTGACCCTCGCCGAGGTTGTCGCTCGCGCCGACCCGCGTGTAGACCCGGTCCACGACGCCGATGCGGGCCGCCCTCGCGGGGACGAAGCCGCCGGCCTGGGCGACGATCACCGCGAGCGCCACCTGGCGCATGGCCGTCGATTTGCCGGACATGTTGGGCCCGGTGAGGATCATCAGGCGCCCCGGCGCGCCCTCGCCCTCCCCGGCCTCGCTCGCGTCGAGGCGCACGTCGTTCGGGACGAAGGTGCCGGCGGCCGCGAGCTGCTCGACGATCGGGTGGCGCGCCTCTTCCAGGCCGAGGTCCAGCGAGTCGTCGATCTCCGGCCGCACGTAGCCGTGCCGATGGGCGACCTCCGCCAGGGCGGCGTGGACGTCGAGGGCGGCGAGCGCGCCGGCCAGGCTCCGCAGCTTGTAGGCGTCGGCGGCGCCCCGGGCGCGGAGGTCCTCGAAGAGGCGCTGCTCGAGGGCCTTCGAGCGCTCGTCGGCGTGGAGGATCTTCTCCTGGAGCTCGCCGAGCTCGTCGGTCACGTAGCGCTCGCCGTTGGCGATGGTCTGCTTGCGGACGTAGTCGCTCGGGACCGCGTCCAGGTTCGCGCGCGTGACCTCGATGTAATAGCCGAAGACCTTGTTGAACTTGACCTTCAGCGAGGCGATGCCCGTGCGCTTCCGCTCGCGCTGCTCGAGCTGCAGGATCACGTCCTTGCTGGTCGAGCTCAGCTCGCGGAGCTCGTCGAGATCGGCGTCGACCTTCTCGCGGATGATGCCCCCGTCGCGGGAGACCGTCGGCGGCTCGTCCACCAGCGCCGTCTCGAGGGCGTCGCGCACGGCGCCGCAGAGCTCGGTGGGGACGAGCGCTGCGAGGGCGTCGTCGGTGGAGGCCTCGGCCCGCTGCCGGAGGGTCTGGGCGAGCACCTCGGCCGCCTGGAGCGCGCCGCGGATCACGCCGAGGTCGCGCGGCGTGGCGACCCCCATGGTGGCGCGGGTGGCCATGCGCTCGAGGTCGCCCACGCCGGCGAGCTGCTCGCGGAGGCCCTCCCGCAGCGGCTCGTCGCGCACGAAGGCCTCGACGGCGTCGTGGCGGCGACGGATGGCCGCGACCTCCGTGAGCGGCGCGAGGAGGCGCCGGCGGAGCAGGCGCGCGCCCATGGCCGTGCGCGTCCGGTCGAGGAGGTGGAGCAGCGAGCCCTTCCGCTCCCCGCCGAGCGTCTTGACGAGCTCGAGGTTCCGCACGGCCGCCTCGTCGAGCACGAGGTGGCTCCGCGGGTCGTAGACGCCGATCTGCTGGACCGTGATCGGCGCGGAGGGCTGGGTGCTCCGGGCGTAGGCGAGCGCCGTCGCGGCGGCCTGGCGGGCGGGCGGCGGGAGGGCCTCGCGCGCGTGGGCGAGCTCCTTCTCGCCGAGTGTCGACTCGAGCTCGGCCTCGACGTCGTCGGGGGCGGCGAGCTCGCGGCGGGCCGCGTGGGGGAGCTGGGCGGCGAGCGCGTTGCCGAGCCCCAGGTCGTCGCCCGGCGGCATGAGGAGCTCGCGCGGATCGAGGCGCACCAGCTCGGCGAGCGCGGCGGCGGCGTCCGGGAGGGCGGCGGCGCGGAGCTCGCCCGTGGAGAGCTCGAAGGCGGCCAGGCCGAGCCCCTCCGGGTGCTTGGCGAGCGCCACGAGGTAGTTGTCCGCGCGCGCGTCGAGGGCGTCCTCCTCGAGGCAGAGGCCCGGCGTGACCACGCGGACGACCTCCCGGGGGACGACGCCCTTCACCGTCTTGGGGTCGGCCATCTGCTCGCAGATGGCGACCTTCTGACCGAGCTGGAGGAGCTTCGTGAGGTAGCCCGTGGCGGCGTGATGCGGGACGCCGGCCATCGGGATCTTCTCGCCGTCGGGGCCCTTGCCGCGGAAGGTCTGGGCGATGCCGAGGAGCTCCGCGCAGCGGATCGCGTCCTCGTAGAACATCTCGTAGAAGTCACCGAGGCGGAAGAAGAGCAGCGCGTCCGGGTACTGCTCCTTGCAGCGGAGGTACTGCTGCATGACGGGCGTGTGGGTCTTCTTCTTCCCCCCGCCCTTCTTGCGCCCGCGCGTCGTCTTCGCCCCAGCCATCGTCTGCTCGCCTCACCGCCCTCGGCGGCGACTCGGCGGTGTACCGCGAAGCCCTCCCCGCCTCAACGGGGAGCGCTGCTCCGCTCGGTTCGTCGGCCTCGGTCGAGGCGTCGGGCACGGCGCTCCCGGGCACGCCACCAAGCTCCGACGAAGAGCCGCTCCCGTGGGCGACGCGGCGACCTCCCGCGCACACCCGGCGCTCAGTCGAAGGTGCGGCGGCGCGAGAGCGGGAAGAGGTCGTACTGGGAGAAGCCGCTGCTGTTGCTGTCGACCACGTAGAGCCGCTCGTCGGTCGCGCTGTAGAGCAGGCGCTCGATGATCGTGCCCACACGACCCCGCCCGCGCGAGCCCACGTCGGCGAACTGGCGCGGGGGCGGGTCCGAGATGGTGAACTCGAGCACGGACTCGGACCCGTCCGGGATGTCGGCCCGGGTGATGCTGAAGGATACGAGCGGGTTCGTGTAGACCGTCTCGTTGAAGGCGCGGCCCAGCAGGTGCGTGCTCGCGTCGAGCGGATCGTAGGGCTGCTCCGGGTCCGGGACGCAGACGCCGTCGGCCTGCGCCACGACGCGATGGAAGAACCCGGAGAAGGCCCCCAGCACCGTGAAGGCCTGCCGCGTCCGGACCTCGAAGGTGAAGAGGCTCGGGTAGCAGGCGGCCAGGTCGGCCAGGGCCTCGCTCGAGGCGCTCACGTCGAGCGTGACGGCGTCCCGCTCGGCGAGGCGGATCGGGAACTCGATGAACTCGCGCTCGTCGAGGTCGTTCTCGAAGAAGGCCTCGCAGCGGCTCTGCTCCCGCACCGACTCGGGCGGCTCGCTCGTCACGACGATCTTGTCGCCGCCGTAGGCCCGCTCCGGCCCCTCGGCCCCGAGCTGCGTGTTCTCGGACCCGAGCACGCCGACGCGGCAGAGGTCGCCGCCCGTGGCGAGGACCTGGAGCGACCCGTCCGGCTGCACCACCGGTGCTCCGGAGCCGTCGCGCTCGAGCCGCCCCAGGCGCGAGGTGCCGGGGATGGCCCCCTCGAAGGTGGCCGTCCAGCGCTGCGCTCGCGCGTCCCAGGGCCGGAACGCGGCGCAGATCAAGGGGGCGCCGTCGCCCGAGCGCGTGAGCGCCGGGAAGTACTCGGGGCCACAGCCGGGCTCGCCCTCGTAGAGGAGGCCATCGAGCCCGGGCCCGCTGCCGATCGCCGGGAGCCCGTCGCCCTCCAGACGCCCCGGGTTGTTGTCGACGGAGAAGCGCGGCGTGCCGGCGACCCGCACGAACTCCTGCTCCGAGATGAAGTCGGCCGTCCGGACCTCGTGCCGGCGCATCAGGACCACGTCGTCCCGCTCGTTGAGCTGGTCGTCCCCACAGGGCGCGCCCGACTCGGGGACGAAGCCCCCCCGGCAGAGCGCGTCGAGGTCGTGCACGTCGACGATGGCGACGAGCCCCTCGGTGTCGCCGGCGGCCAGGAACACCCCCCGGAGGTTGTCCGGCCCGAAGCTCTCGCTGCTCACCCGATCGGCCTCGGTGCAGGGATCGCCGGGGAAGCCGGGCGTCAGGATCTCGAGGTCGCGCACGGGGGCGCCGGCGAGCCGGAGCCGGTCGCTCTCGCCGAAGCCGTGGTGGACCGGCAGGACCGTGCCGAACGTGGGCGAGCCCTCGAGCGCGTCCATCGCCAACACCGTGCCGTCCGTGGCGTCGAGGGCGTAGAGGTAGCGGGCCGTCCCCGTGAACTCCGCCGGCTCGAGGAGCTCGGGGACCTCCGGGGTGAGCACGATGTCGTCGGTGGGGACGCCCGGGAGGAAGGCGTCCAGCTCGGCCGGCGCCGCGCCGTCGCTGATGTCGAAGCGATGAATCACCGGCAGCGCCGAATCCGCGACCCAGAGGGTCGTGTCGTCGAGCACGAGCTCCGAGGGCGTGGGCGCCTCCCCGAGCGACACGGCTTCGCGATCCACCGGCTGCGGGAGGAGCGAGTCGGCGCGGACGTCGTCGGGGACGCAGGTCTTCTCGTAGACGGTCGTGAGCTCGGGCTGGGCGAGCGGCTCCAGGTCGGCCGGAGCCGTCAGGTCGAGGAGCGTCACCGCGCTCGGATCGTCCGGCAGCGTCCCATCGGCGTTCACGGGGATGAGCGCGAGCTGTCCCGCCCGCGGCAGGGTGGCGATGAGCGTGCTGCCGTCCGGCGAGAGCACGAGGTCCGCCGGCCCTTCGGGCAGCGTGACGAAGCCGTCGTTGGGGATGGCGCGGTCCACGACCCGCGGGAGGAAGCGCGAGGTGGCGTAGTACTCGACGCGGCGCGAGCCGAAGGTCGCCACGTAGGTCACGCCCGGGCGCTCTTCGGGGACGACCACGGCGCTCGGCCCCTCGCCGACGCGCACGAAGGTGAAGCCGGGGACGCGCTCGTCCGCGTCGAGCACCAGGTCCTCGCGCAGGTCGACCGCTGCCAGCTCGCCGCGGGCCGTCTGCGCGACGAGGGCGATCAGCGTGTACGGCTCGTCGTCGAGCCCCTCGAGCCCGTCGCAGGTCGAGAGCGGCACCAGCTCGTTCGCGAGGTGGTCGTAGCAGAGGAAGGCCGTCGCGCCGGGGCGCTCGAAGACGGCCGGCTGGACCACGGTCGGGTCTTGGCCGCACGCCGCGAGGAGCAGGAAGGGGGCGAGGAGGGAAGCGCGTCGCATGAAGAAGGAGAGGCGAGACGAAGGAAGGGGGAGCGCGCTCAACGCAGCTCCTCGACGGCGACCGGCCGACCGACGACGCCGAGCTGCACCGGCGAGCACTCGGCCGTGCAGGCCGGGTCGGGCGAGTCGCCACCGCACTCGAGCGCCTCCCCCCGGTCGAGGCACGCGAACATGGGCGCGAGGTCGATGACGCGGATGACCGACTGGCGGAAGTCGAGCACGTAGATGCGCTCGCGCTCGGCGTCCACGGTCAGCTCGAAGGGGCCGCCGAGGCCGCGCACGATGCCGACGAGGCGCCCGAGGTCGAGGTCGACCACGTAGATGGCCTGCGAGGTGAACGTGCTGATGAAGGCCAGCGCGCGCTCGCCGCCCTCCCCCCGGTCGAAGGCCTCGACGGCCAGCCGCGAGGGGCCGGCGCCGACCTCGATGATGTCGAGCACGTCGAGCTCGAAGGTCGAGTCGTCGGGATCGATGACGACCAGGGCGCGCGGGCGGCGCGAGAGCACGTAGGCGCGGCGCACGCCCGGCCGCGGATCGAAGCGGATGGCGCGGGTGTCGCCGAGCGTGCCCGAGCCCGTGTCCACGTCGCCCACGAAGAGGTCGCCCGCGTCGAAGAGGAAGCTCCGATCGATCTCGTCGAGCTGGTCGTCCACGGCTAGCCCCACGCGCCCGATCAGCTGGTCGATCGCGCTCGGCATCCAGCCGAGGCCCGTCTCCGGATCGATGGTCACGTCGACCAGCTCCTCGGGGAAGCCGCTGAGCGTGTGGACGAGGACGGGCGGCCCCTGGAAGCCCTCCCCGGCGCGCGGGTCGAAGAAGAGGCTCGCCCGGCCGGCGCGGTGCGCCACGAGCACGAAGCTGCCCTCGCCGCCCGAGGTCACGCTCGAGAGCTCGCCGACGGTGACCCCGACGGGATCGGCCGGCAGCTCGATGCCGCGCAGGGTCGCGGCCTCGTCGTCGCCCCGGCGGAAGGCGTCCCGGCAGTCGTAGGGCGCGCCGGCGGGAGCCGGGCCTTCGCCGCAGTCGAGGGCGCCCGTCGCCGGGTCCACGTCCACGTAGGTGAGGTTCGCGTCGCTCCGCACCGGGAGGTACACGCGCCGCCCGTCCGGGCTCACCTCGAGGCCGTCCGCGTAGGAGCCGATGCGCACCTCGCTGCGGAGGAGGCCCGAGACCGGCTCGATGGCGAGCCCCTCGAGGTCGTCGCGCGTCGCCGCGTCCTCGGCGGAGATGATGCCGCAGCTGTCGGCCTGCGACTCGGGGCAACCGGCCGCGTCGATGCGCTCGTTCAGGACCGCCAGGTCGTAGGTCTGGAGCGAGCCGCTGTTGTAGCGGAGGTTGAAGTTCGAGTTGGCGACGTAGAGGAAGGACCCGTCCGGCGAGACCGCCAGCGCCGCGGGGAACGCGAGCCGGCCGTTCGGCGGCGGCGCCCCCTCGTTGTCGCACGCGCCGAGCGCCAACCACGCGAGGGCGAGGCCAGCGCGGAGAACGGGTCGGGCTCGAGCCGGGAGGCGCATGGCGGCGCAAGGTAGTATTTGGGCCACGGCCGGGCAACGCGGGATTTCACCCCGCGATTCCCGCGATTTCCGCGGCTTCGCCCAGGCGCCTTCGCAGGCGGAATTACTCGTTCGCCCAGGGGTCGAGGACCTCGGTCGTCGGCCGCACGCGGGTCGACATCATCGGGGTCTCCATCATGGGCGGCGGCGACGCCATCTCCGCCTGGGCGGACTCCATCGAGCGGGTCCGCCGCGACGAGGTGCCGCGCCGCCGACGGCGCTCGCGCTCCAGCCGGAAGCTCACCTCCTGGGAGGTCAGCGAGGAGATCGCGAAGCCCCGCGTCTCGTAGCCCTCGGCCCGCAGCTCCAGCTCGAGCCGCTCCTCGGGCCGCTCGAGCTCCACGGGCGTCCGGCCGACGTACTCGTCGCCGCGCCAGACCTCGGCCTCCGGCTCGGACTGGATCGTCACCATGACCGGCTCGGCCATGGCCGCGGCCTCGTCCATGGCGGTCTCGGCCGGCTCCACCTCCGGCTCCTCCACCTCGGGCTCGGGCGTCTCCTGCTCCGGGGTCGCGGCGATCGGCGGGGGCGTCGGCTGGGCCTCGACCTCGGGCTCGCCGCCCTGCATCGCGAACCACGCGCCGCCGCCCGCCAGGCCCAAGAGGAGCACGACGGCGATGGCCACCAGCGGGCCCTTGCCCCCACCGGTGGAGGCGGGCTCCTCCTCGGGCTCGAGCAGGACGCTCCGGGTGGTCTCCCGGGCCACCGTGCCGACGCCGGCCTCGAGGCGCTCGAGGTCCTCGAAGAACTCCTGCATCGACTGGTAGCGCTGGTCGGCCTGCTTGGTGATCGCCTTGAGGATCACCAGCTCGAGCTCCTCGGGGAGCTTCGGGTTCCGCTGCCGCGGCGGGATGGGCTCCTCGTAGAGGTGCTTGGTGAGGATGCCCATCAGGTTGTCGGCGTCGAAGGGCACCACACCCGTGCACATCTCGTAGAGGATGATGCCGAGGGCGTAGACGTCCGTCCGGTGGTCGACGCCGCTGCCGGCGCACTGCTCCGGCGACATGTAGTGCGGCGTGCCAAAGACCTGCCCCGCCCGAGTGAGCTTCGAGGAGCTGCCGCCGACCTTGGCGATGCCGAAGTCGAGGACCTTGACGAAGTTCTCGTCGCCGCCGCGGCGGATCAGGTAGATGTTGTCGGGCTTCAGATCCCGGTGGACGATCCCCGCGTCGTGCGCCGCGCCCAGCGCCTGGCAGAGCTGCTTGACGATGTAGACCGCGCGCGCCGGCTGGATGAAGGGGCCCGCCTCGATGGCGCCGGTCAGGTCGACGCCTTCGAGGAACTCCATCACGAAGTAGGTCGAGCCATCGCCCAGCGTGCCGAAGTCGCTGATGTCGATGATGTGCTGGTTACCGATCGCCGAGGCGCTCTGAGCCTCCTGGCGGAAGCGCGTGATGATCTCCTCGTCCTTCGAGACGTCGGGACGGAGGACCTTGAGGGCCAGGGGCTTCTGCAGGACGACGTGCTTCGCCTTGTAGACGAGGCCCATGCCGCCCTCACCGAGCACCTTCTCGACCAGGTACCGGCCGTCGATCGTCTGACCGACGAGCTTGTCCTGCCCGTTTGGCTCGCCGCCCTCCACGACCTGGAGCTCTGCTTGGCTCATCGCCTACCCCGAGAAAACGTCATTCGAAACGAAAGAAAGCCGCCCGGGGCGTGCCCCCGTACCGACGCCGACACGCCGACCGGCTCCCATGCTCGGACTCCGGTCACCTGGCCCATCTTGGCCGCCACTGGGTTTCCCCCATGCACGCGGTACCCGCAAGGTACCGCCGAAAGCATCGAACGCCGACCGAAGACCGTCAAGGTTTACCAGCACTGGAACTTTCGGGGTCGGAGCGGGAGAGTCGGCCATGGGCGCGCGAACGCTCGTCCCAGGACTCCCGGATGCGGACCCCGCGGCGCCCGTTCCGCGGGTGCGTTTCCCGGGCGGGGCCGTCCATTCGCGCTCAGCGTTGGCGGAGTGTGGCCTGGGCGGCCGCGAGGCGGGCGATGGGGAGGCGCGGCGGCGAGCAGCTCACGTAGGCCAGGCCGACCTCTTCGCAGAAGCCGATGGAGCTCGGATCACCGCCGTGCTCCCCGCAGAGGCCGAGGCTGATGTCCTCGCGCGCCGCCCGGCCCTTCTCGCAGGCGAGGCGCACCAGGGCGCCGACGCCCTCCCGGTCGAGCTGGGCGAAGGGGTCCGCCGGCAGGAGGCGGAGCTCGTCCACGTACTCGGGGAGGAAGCGCCCGGCGTCGTCCCGGCTGATGCCGAAGGTCGTCTGCGTCAGGTCGTTCGTGCCGAACGAGAAGAACTCGGCGTGCTCGGCGAGCTGGTCGGCCGTCAGGCAGGCGCGCGGGAGCTCGATCATCGTCCCGTATTTGAACACCAGGCTCTCGCCGGCCTTCTCGAAGACCTCCGTGGCCACCTCGTCGACGAGCGACCGCACGCGCCCGAGCTCGCTCGCCATGCCGACCACGGGGATCATGATCTCCGGCCGCGGATCGCCCCCCGCCTTCCGCACGGCGAGCGCCGCCTCGAGGATGGCGCGGACCTGCATGCGATAGATGGAGGGCACGGTGACGCCGACCCGCACGGCCCGATGGCCGAGCATGGGGTTGACCTCGTGCATCTCCTCGGCGCGCTGGCGGACGCGCTCCACGCCGACCCCGAGCGCCTCGGCGACCGCCTGGTACTCGGCCTCCTCGCGCGGGAGGAACTCGTGCAGCGGCCAGTCGAGCAGGCGGATCGTCACCGGGAGCCCGTCCATGGCGCCGAGCATCTTCTCGAAGTCGCCGCGCTGCATCGGCTCCACCTCGGCGAGGAAGCGCGCGCGCTCCTCCTCCGAGCCCGCCAGGACCACGCAGCGCACGGCCGCGAGCCGGTCGTCGGCGAAGAACATGTGCTCGGTGCGGCAGAGGCCGATGCCCTCGGCGCCGAAGCTCCGCGCCTTGCGCGCGCCCCGCGGCGTGTCGGCGTTGGCCCGGACCCGCAGGCGTCGCGTGGCGTCGGCCCAGCCCATGAGCTCGTCGAACTCGGGCACCTTCGCGGCGGCCACCACGTCGAGGGCGCCCCCGTAGACCTTGCCGTGCGTGCCGTCGAGGGAGAGCACGGCGCCCTTCTCGAAGACCTTCTCCTCGCCGCCCTCCCGGAAGGCGAGCTTCTGGCCGGCGTAGTCCACGTGGAGCGCGCCGACGCCGGCGACGCAGCACTTGCCGAGGCCACGGGCGACGACGGCGGCGTGCGAGGTCATGCCCCCGGTGGCCGTCACGATGCCCTGGGCGGCCTTCATGCCGTGGATGTCCTCGGGGCTCGTCTCGCGCCGGACCAGGATCACGTCGCGGCCCTCCCCGGCCAGGCGCTCGGCCTCGTCGGCGTCGAAGACGATCTCGCCCGTGGCCGCGCCCGGGCTCGCCGGGAGACCGCTCGCCAGCGGCTCCACGCCCTTCTCGGCGAGCTCCTCGGGGGTCGGGAGCTGCGCGTGAAGGAGCTGCTCGAGGCTCTGCGGGTCCACCTGGAGGAGCGCCTGCTCCTTCTCGATGGCGCCCTCGTGGACGAGGTCGACGGCGATGCGGACGGCGGCGTGGGCCGTGCGCTTGCCCGTGCGCGTCTGGAGCACGTAGGGGCGCTCCTGCTCCACGGTGAACTCGACGTCCTGCATGTCGCCGAAGTGCTTCTCGAGGGTCTCGCAGTGCGTCGCGATCTCGGCGAAGACCTCCGGGAGCTGGTGCTCGAGGGTCTGCTCCTCCTTGCCCGGCGCGGCGGCGGCGGCGGTCAGGGCCAGGGGCGTGCGGATGCCGGCGACCACGTCCTCGCCCTGGGCGTTCGCGAGGTACTCGCCGTAGAGGGTCTTCTCGCCGGTCGAGGGGTTCCGCGTGAAGGCGACGCCCGAGCCGCTGGTCTGCCCCATGTTGCCGAAGACCATGGCCTGCACGGTGCAAGCCGTGCCCCAATCGTGGGCGATGCCCTGCATCTTGCGGTAGCGGATGGCGCGTGGGTTGTCCCAGGAGCCGAAGACGGCGGCGATGGCGCCCCAGAGCTGCGCCTGGACGTCCTGCGGGAAGGTCGCGCCCTCCTCCTTCAGCATCGCCTGGTAGCGCTCGACGAGCTGCTCGAGGGCCGGCGCGTCGAGCTCCGAGTCGAGCATGGAGGGGTCGCCGAGCTCCTTCTTGAGCCGCCCGAGCGTCTCCTCGAAGCGGTGGTGCGGCACGTCGAGGACGACGTCGCCGTACATCTGGAGGAGGCGCCGGTAGGCGTCGAAGGCGAAGCGCCGGTCGCCGCTCTTCTCCGCGAGGCCCTCGACCGTCTCGTCGTTCAGGCCGAGGTTGAGGATCGTGTCCATCATGCCCGGCATCGAGACGCGCGCGCCGGAGCGCACGGAGACGAGGAGCGGATCGGCCGCGTCCCCGAAGCGCCGCCCGACGGCCTCCTCGACGCCCTTCAGCGCGGCGGCCACCTCCTCCTCGAGCCCCTCCGGGTAGGCGCCGTCCTTCTCCATGAAGTGGACGCAGACGTCCGTGCTCAGCGTGAAGCCCGGCGGCACGGGGATGCCGAGGCGGGTCATGGCGTTCAGGCCGGCGCCCTTGCCGCCGAGGAGGTGCTTGGGGTGCGCGTCCCCGAGGTCGGCGTCGAAGAGGTAGACGTGGCGGGTCATGGGCTCACCCCTGGGGCTGGAGCTTGTGGAAGTGAACGATGCGGCTGACGGAGTGGGCGATGCGGGCGAGGAGCGTGAGCCGGTTCGCGCGGAGCGCCTCGTCCTCGTCCATGACGAGGACGTCGTCGAAGAAGCGGTCGACGGGATCCTTGAGCTCGGTGGCGACCAGCTCGAGGGCGGTCGCGTAGTCGCGCTTCGCCGTGGCCGCGTCGATGGCGCCGCCGGCCTTCGCCCAGACGGCGGCGAGGTCCTGCTCCGCCCCCTCCGTGAGGAGCGCGTCGTCGAGCTCGCCGGGGGCGTGCTCGCCGGCGATGTTGAAGACGCGCTTGAAGGCGTGGGCGAGGGCCTCGTAGGCGGCCGTACCGCGCAGGGTCATCAGGCCGTCGACACGCTCACGGAGGTCGCGGATCGAGTGGGCCCCGGCCTCGCGCCAGGCGCTCAGGGCGGCGTCGACGACGTCGCTCGGATAGTCGGCGCCGAGCGTGCTCTTCAGGCGCCCGTCGAAGAAGCCGTCCAGGGCGGCGCGGCTCTTCGCGAAGTCGTGGCCCTGGGTGGCGTAGACGGCGGCGGCGCGGTCGAGCCAGTGGGCGAGGTCCACGTCGAGCGGCCCCTCGAGGGCGATGCGGATGACGCCCAGCGCGGCCCGGCGGAGGCCGAAGGGGTCGGCGTTGCCCTTGGGCTGCTGGCCGATGCCGAAGCAGCCGACGAGCGTGTCGACGCGATCCGCGACGGCGAGGACGGCGCCGAGGACGCTCGTCGGGACGTCGTCGGAGGCGCCGGCGGGCTTGTAGTGCTCCTCGATGGCGAGCGCGACGCCGGCGTCGATGCCCTCCCGCTCGGCGTAGAAGCGGCCCATCTGGCCCTGGAGCTCGGGGAACTCGAAGACGATGAGGGTCTCGAGGTCGCACTTGGCGAGCTCGGCGGCCTGGACGATCTTCGCGTCCTCGAGGTGCACGTGCTCGGCGCCCGCGACGGCCTCCTGGGCGAGGTTGGCGAGGCGCTCGACCTTCTGCCCGATGGAGCCGAGCTTGCGCTGAAAGACGACGCTGTCGAGCTTCGGCCGGCGGGCGTGGAGCGGCTGCTTGCGGTCCTCCTCGACGAAGAAGCGCGCGTCGGCGAGGCGGGCGCGGAGCACGCGGTCGTTGCCGCGCGCGATGCGCTCGGGATCGTTCGCCGTGTTCACGACGTTGAGGTAGCGGCTCATCAGCGATCCGTCCGCGGCGCGGACGGCGAAGTAGCGCTGGTGATCCCGCATCACGGAGATGACGACCTCGTCCGGGAGCTCGAGGAAGACCTCATCGAAGGTGCCGGGCACGACGAAGGGCTCCTCGACGAGGTGGACGCATTCGCCGACGAGGAAGTCGTCGGGGATCAGCTCGCCGCCGAGCTTCTTCGCGGCCTCCGCGAGCGCCTCCTCCATGCGCGCGCGGCGACGCTCGATGTCCACCATCACGCGCGCCTTGCGCAGGTCCATCTCGTAGGAGGCGGCGGAACCGAGCTCGACCTCGCCCGGCGCGAGGAAGCGGTGCCCGCGGCTGGTGCGACCCGCCGTGAGGCCGAGCCACTCGAAGGGGACGACGGCGCCGTCGAGGAGCGCGACGAGCCAGTGCACCGGGCGGCCGAAGGCGTGCTCGCCCTCCCCCCAGCGCATGGACTTCGGGAAGCGGACGCGCTCGCAGAGCTGCGGGAGGAGCTCGGCGAGGACCTCGCTCGTGGGTTGGCCCTTCTCGTGGACGTGCGCGGCGACGTACTCGCCCTTGTCCGTCTCGACCTTCTTCAGCTCCGCGACGGCGACGCCGTTCTTCTTGGCGAAGCCCTCGGCGGCCTTGGTCGGCTCGCCGCCCTGGAAGGCGACGCTCCAGGGCGGGCCCTGGACGGTCTCCTCCCGGTCCGGCTGGGCGGCGGGGAGGCCGGCGAGGCGGAGGGCCAGGCGCCGGGGGGTGCCCAGGGGCTGGATGGCCTCGGCCTGGAGGCGGTGGGCCTTCAGGAGGTCCGCCGCGGCGGACTCCATGGACGCGAGGGCGTGGGTGAGGAAGGAGGCGGGGAGCTCCTCCACGCCGATCTCGATGAGCAGGTCCGGCATGCGCTGGCGGTGCTATCACCCGCGGCGTCGGCGCTCAACGCGCGAGGTGCGCGCGGGCGGCTTCGGCGGCGAGGACGAGCGCGCCCGCGAGCCCCGGCTCGCCCAGGGCCGGGCGGCGGAGGAGCGGCAGGCGCGGGAGATAGGCGCCCTGGCGCGCCTCGAGCCGGGCGCGGATGCCGTCGAGGAGCCCGGCGCGCTTCATCACGCCGCCGCCGAAGACGATCACCTCCGGCGAGGCGACGAGGGCGAGCGCCCCGGCGAGCTCGCCGAGGTGGGCGGCGACCCGCTGCCAGACCGGGTGGTCGTCGGGCAGCGCGGCCGGGTCGGCGCCGGTGCGCGCGCGGATGGCCGGCGCGGAGGCGAGCCCCTCGACGCAGGCGCCGTGGAAGGGACAGACGCCCGGGAAGTCGTCGGGAGCCGACGAGCCGAGGTGGCCCATCTCCGGGTGGAGGCGGCCGTGGAGGGGGGCGCCGTGGACGACGAGGCCGCCGCCGACGCCCGTGCCCACCGTGACGTAGGCGAGCGGGTCACCGACCGGGGCGCCGAGCGCGTCGCCCCAGCGGGCCTCGGCGAGGGCGGCGGCGTTGACGTCGGTCTCGAGGGCGACGGGCCCGAGCGCCGCAAAGGGCGCGCGCAGATCGAGGCCCGCCCAGCCGGGCTTGGGCGTCCGGAGCAGGCGGCCGGTCCCGAGATCGAGCGGACCGAAGGAGGCGAAGCCGACGGCCTCGACGCCCTGCTCGCCGAGGAAGCTCGCCGCCGCCTCGAGCGTCTGGGCGGGCGTCGTGGTCGGGAGGGTCCGGCGCGCTCGCCAGCGCGGCGGGGCGTCGCCGATGGGCGCCTCGGCCACGGCGAGCTCGAAGGTCGTCCCCCCGCCCTCCACCGCGCCGAGGATCACGGCCGCCCTACTCGGCCGCCTCGGCCGCCGCGCCCTTCAGGAGCGGGAAGCCGAGGGCCTCGCGCTGCGCGTACCAAGCCTCGGCGACGGCCCGGGCGATGTGCCGGACGCGCCCGATGTAGCGCTGGCGCTCGGTGACCGAGATGGCGCCGCGGGCGTCGAGCACGTTGAAGTAGTGGCTGCACTTGATGACGCAGTCGTAGGCCGGGAGGACCAGGCGCTTCAGGGGCGCGTCCTCGTTCTCGGCGGCGTCGGCCCAGGGCTCCCAGAGGAGCTTGCCGCCCTTGCCCTTCTCCGCCTTCAAGCCGAGGAGCGCGTGGACCTGCTGCTCGTAGTCGTCGAAGAGGCGCTGCTGGAGGGCGACGTCCGCCTTCTCGAAGTTGTAGGTCGACCACTCCCACTCGGCGCGCTGGAAGACGTCGCCGTAGCGGACGCCGGGCGCGTACTCGAGGTCGTAGACGTCGTCGACGTCCTGCAGGTACATGGCGATGCGCTCGAGGCCGTAGGTGAGCTCCCCGCTGATGGGCTTGCAGTCGATGCCGCCGCACTGCTGGAAGTAGGTGAACTGGCTGATCTCGAGGCCGTCGAGCCAGACCTGCCAGCCGAGGCCCCAGGCGCCGAGGGTCGGCGACTCCCAGTCGTCCTCGATGAAGCGGATGTCGTGCTTCTGCGGATCCGTGCCGAGGGCGCGGAGCGAGTCGAGGTAGAGCTCCTGGATCTCGAGGGGGCTCGGCTTGAGGATGACCTGGTACTGGTGGAACTGCTGGAGGCGGTTCGGGTTGTCGCCGTAGCGGCCGTCGGTCGGGCGCCGGGAGGGCTCGACGTAGGCGACGTTCCAGGGCTCGGGGCCGATGGAGCGGAGGAAGGTGTGCGGGTTGAAGGTGCCCGCGCCGACCTCCGAGTTGTAGGGCTGACCGACGAGGCAGCCGTGCTCGGCCCAGAAGCGCTCGAGGGTCAGGATCAGATCCTGGAAGGTCATCGGCTCACTCCTCTTCGTCGCGGCCTCGGCCGCGGGCGTCGGTCTCGGCGTCGGGGTCGGTCTCGGCGTCTTCCGCGTCGAGCTCGTCCTCGGCATCGTCCGGGTCGGCATCGTCCGGGTCGGCGTCGTCCGGGTCGGCGTCGTCCGGGTCGGCGTCGTCCGGGTCGGCGTCGTCCCCCTCGTCTTCGGGGCCGTCCGCGTCGCGCTCGTGCTCGCCCTGGTCCTCGCTCGGATCGTCGCTCGGGTCGTCGGGGCCGCCCTCGGCCACCTCGTCCTCGCCGGAGGGGGACTCCTCACCCTCCACGCCCTCGCGCTCCTCGTCGTCTTCCTCGTCCTCGCCGTCGAACATCTCCGACGCCGCGTCCGCCTCCGCGGCGGCGGCCTGCGCGTCGATGCTCTTGAGATCCAGGGGCTCGCCCATGCGCTTCTCGAAGATGCCGCGGCTCTCGTCCGAGAGCTCGCTGAACTCCTGCAGCGTCGGGAGGTCCTTCAGGCTCTTCATGCCGAAGAACTCGAGGAAGTGGGGCGTCGTGCCGTAGAGGAGCGGGCGGCCGGGCTCGTCCTTGCGGCCGAGCACCTTGAGCAGGTTGCGCTCCGTGAGGACCTTGAGGGCCGAGCCCGAGTCGACGCCGCGGATGTCGTCGATCTCCGGGCGGGTGACGGGCTGGCGGTAGGCGACGATGGCGAGGGTCTCCGTCTGCGCGCGGGTGAGGCGCACCGGGCGGCGCGAAACGAACTCGCGGACGAAGGGGGCGCTCGAGACGGCCGAGCGGAATTGGTAGCCGCCGCTGACCTCCACCAGGTGGATGCCGCGCTCGGCGTAGTCGGCCGTGAGCTCCTCGAGGAGGGGGCGGACCTCCTTCACCCGGGACTTGGCGGCGCGGGCGAGCTGGCGGGCCGTGACGGGCTTGTCGGCGACGAAGATCAGGCTCTCGAGGACGCTCTTGAGATGCGCCTCGTGGACGGCGACGGACTTCTCGAGGCCGGGGCGCTGGGCGTCGTCGGAGCCGGGCGGGAGCGGCTCCTCTTCGTCCTCGTCGTCGTCGCCCGCGTCGTCGTCGCCCGCGTCGTCGCCCGCGTCCGCGTCATCGACGTCCGCTTCCGCGTCGTCGTCGTCCGCGTCGCTGGCGTCCGCGTCTTCGTCGGCGTCCGCGTCATCGCCGTCCGCTTCCGCGTCGTCGTCATCGCCCGCGTCGCTGGCGTCCGCGTCATCGCCGTCCGCTTCCGCGTCGTCGTCGGCGTCCGCGTCCGCGTCATCGCCGTCCGCTTCCGCGTCGTCGTCGTCCGCGTCGCTGGCGTCCGCGTCGCTGGCGTCCGCGTCGCTGGCGTCCGCGTCGTTGGCGTCCGCGTCATCGCCGTCCGCTTCCGCGTCAGCATCTTCACCGGGCTCCGCGTCGTCGTCGGCGTCCGCTTCCGCGTCGGCCTCGTCGTCGGCTTCGGCTTCGGCATCCGCTTCCGCGTCGCCTTGGTCGTTCGCGTCGCCATCCTCCGTGGGCGCGTCGTCGGGCTCGGCCGCGGGCTCCCCCGTCTCCGCGTCTTCGTCGCGCGGATCGGGCAGCTCGCTCTCGTCGGGCGTCGCCTCGTCGTGGATCGACTCGCTCACGGCGACCCGTCTTGCTCCGTCTCTTCGCCGTTTTCAAGCGGCTCGCCCACCGACCGGCCGTCCGGGCCCGCGCCCTCGCCATCCTCGGCGACCGACTCGGGCGCGAAGGGGCCCGGCGCGCCCGCGAAGCCCGGCTCGTCCGTGGCGGTCTCGCTCCCGATCCCGGTCTCGTCGTCGATCCCCGCGGGGTTCCCTGCGTCGGCGGGCTCGTCGACGGGGGCCCCATCCACGGGCGCTGCGTCCGCCGGTCGCTCTCCGGCGGCGCGCTCCCCGGCCGAGTCGGCCGGAACCGCCTCCGCGGAAGTCTCTCCGGCGGCGCCCTGCCCTTCGGCGGCCTCGACCGGTGCCCAGGGCGGCTCCTCGTCCCGCGCCGCCTCGGCCTCGGCCTCCAGCTCCTCTTCGAGCTCCTCGTCGTCCGCGTCGCCCCAGCCCACGGCCTCGGCCGCCTCGGCGCCCGCCTCCGTGTCGTGCGTGTCGAAGGCCGCCGCCGCCTCCGCCGCGGCCGCGGCCGCCCAGTCCGCCGGCGGCTCCACCGGCTCGGGCTCCGGCTCCACGTCGGGCACCTCGTGGCCGGGCGCCTCGATCCCGGCTTCCGTCTGCGTCCGCGCCTGGGCCGCGGCCTCCGGGTCGGGCGGCGGCGCCGCCGAGGCGTCCTGCGGCGGCGGCTCGGGCTCGTCGGGCGCCTCCGCGTCGAGCACCCGGTACTCGAGATAAATCTCGTCGTCCTTCCCCGATTGGTAGATGCGAATCAGCCGCATCTTCCCCATCTCGAGGAGCGCCAGGAACGTGACGACCAGGTCGTAGGTCGTCGCGTAGCCGTCGAAGAGGCTCACGAAGCCGACGCGCTCGTGCCGCTTCAGGCTCTCCGTGATCTGCCCGATGCGCTCCTGGATCGTGATGCGCTCGGCGTCGATCTCGAGGCTGAGGTCGCCCTGCTTGCGCTTGACGATCTTCTGGAAGGCGTCGATCAGCTTGAAGACGCTGAACTCCGCGAGCGGCGCCGGTCCCTCGGCCTTCGGGGCCGGCAGCCCGCGTGGGAAGACGTCGCGCCCGGCTACGCCCCGGGAGCCGAGCTGCTCGGCCGCGCGCCGGTACTTCTGGTACTCGAGCAGGCGCCGGATGAGCTCCTGGCGCGGATCGATCTCGTCCTCGAGCTCGTCGTCGTCCTGGTCGCTCGGCACCGTCGGGAGCAGCGACTTGCTCTTGATGTGCGCCAGCGTCGCCGCCATCACGAGGTACTCGCTCGCGATGTCCAGGTTCAGCTGCTCCATCAGGGAGATGTACTCGACGTACTTCTCCGTCACGAAGGCGATGGGCAGGTCGAGGATGTCGAGCTCGTGCTTCTTGATCAGGTAGAGCAGGAGGTCGAGCGGGCCCTCGAAGTTCGGGAGCGCGATGCGGAAGTCGGGGTCGAGCGGGGTCGGCGCGTCGGGCCACTCCTCGGCGAGGTCCTTCGCCTCCCTCGCGGCCGTCGTCTCCTCCGAGGCCTCCCCTGCCGACTCCTCCCCTGCCTCCGAGGCTCCCGCGGCCGGCTCCTCCGCCGTGCCCGTCGCGGACGTCGCCTCCTCCGAGCCGCCCCCTTCCGGCTCGTCCGCCGCGCGCGCGGCGGACGCCGTCGCCTCCGGCTCCTCCGGGCTGGCGTCACCGGTCTCTGGGGTCTCGCTGGCCAATTCGTCGATCGCTCTGCCCGCGGAGGGCGCCCTAGCGTACCAGGGGCGCGATCGCCCCGTGGAATGAAGGGCGATCGCCTCGACCACCCTCGAGATCGTCCGGCGTGATCCGGGGCGATCTCGAAGAGCGGGAGCTACCAGGGGCCCCCGATCGTGTCAACGAAGCGAGGCCCGGGCGATCGCTGGAAAGATCCGCGAGGAGCGAACGCCCTGGTATCCTTCGGGCCGGCCGTGGCGTTCGACGACTTCGACGAGCTCGACCCCTTCATGCAGGACCTCCCGGCCCTCGAGCTCGCCGAGGAGCGCCCGAAGAAGGTCGAGGAGCGGGCGGCGCCGGCGGCGCGGAAGCCGAAGAAGCCCGAGGACTCCATCCGCGAGGCCGAGGTGCGCGCCCTCTCCAACATGGCCGAGGGGCCCGGGAACCCGCTCTCCGCGGTGCCCTACGCGCTCCTCGTCTTCTTCCGGCGCCGCGAGCTCCTGCAGAAGGCCGAGGAGCTCGCGGGGCGCCACGCGGCCGCCACCAAGGCCGCGAAGGGCGCCGCGGCGCGGGCGGGCCGGGTCCTCCTCGGGCATCGGGCCGAGCTGGAGGGCGCCGGGCTCAGCGGTGCGTTGCGGGTGGCCGACGCGGCGCTCGACCGCGCCGGCGACCAGGGGGCGAAGCTCGCCGCCACTCAGGCGGAGCTGAAGCAGGAGCGCGCCCAGGTCGAGGCGACCATCGGGCGGCTCGAAGCCGATGCCCAGCCGCTCCGGGACCGGGAGGCGAAGTACGCCCGGGAGCTCGAGGTGCTCGAGCACGAGCTGAAGCGCCGGGAAGCGGCCGCGCAGCGCGCCGAGATCGAGCTCCGAAACGCGCTCGGCGTCCCCGAGCGGCAGGTGGACTTGCAGGCGGCGCTCGACGCCCGGAGCGCCGAGGCGCGCGAGCAGCAGGAGCGCGTCAACGGCAAGGCGGCGGCGCTCCGCGAGATCCGAAAGGGGCTGACCGACACCATGGAGCGCCTCGAGCGGGCCCGGCGGACGAAGCGGGAGCTCGACGCGGCCCCCGAGCCGGAGGTCCAGCAGGCCGCCCAGGCGAGCGAGGGGGCGGGCGCGGAAGCCGAGGCGGCGCTCGCGAAGCTCGCCGAGGTCGCCCGGGCCGCCGATGTCTCCCCCGACGCGCCGGAGCTCGCCCGCATGGACAAGGCCTGCCGGCACCGGGACGACCTCCGCCGCGAGCTGGTGCTCCACCAGCGCGCCGCCGACCGCTACGACGCCAAGGCGTTCAAGACCGGCGCCGCCGTGATCGGCCTCGTCACGCTGGTCCTGCTGGTCATCGTCGTGCTGATGATCGTCTGAGCGCCGGACCTTCGGCTCGGCGCGGAAGCGGGACTCGGGGAATCCCGCGGAGCGGGCGGTCGAGGTCTTCCCGGACGTGCCCGACCCCGGGATGCTGGCTCCCGGGCGCGCCAGGCCCCCACTCCTGCCCAGCTCGGCCCGGCCCGCCCCGCTCCCGCTGATCGGTTCGGCGCATACCGCCGGGGCCGGCTCCGCGCTAGCGTGGCTCCATGAACGCTCGGATGGGGATCGCTTGGAGCGGCGCGCTGGCGGCGCTGATCGTGCTCGGAGGCTGCGGCGAGAAGGACTTCTGCGAGAGCGTCGGGCTCGTCGAGTCGGCGGACGGCACGACCTGCGAGTGCCCGGACGGCGTGCCGCTCTCGGAGGACGGAGTGAGCTGCCTGCTCCCCGATGGCGGCACCATCCTGATCCCCGAGGACCGGCGCGGCGACGCCGCCACGCCCGAGGTCGACGCGGGACCCGGCGGTGAGTGCGAGGACGGCGAAACCCGTCCCTGCGAGGGCGGCACCGACGAGGGCGAGTGCGACCGCGGCACCCAGACCTGCTCCAGCGGCCGCTGGGGCGCCTGCGAGGGCCGCGTCGAGCCGACGGCCGAGGTCTGCAACGGCCGGGACGACGACTGCGACGGCGACATCGACGGCCCCGCCGCCTCCGCCGCGTGCGCGGAGGACCCGACCGTCGAAGCGGCGACCTGCGACTCCGGCGTCTGCACGCTGGGGTCCTGCGTCGCGGGCCGCGACGACTGCAACGATAGTCTGGAAGACGGCTGCGAGACGGACCTCACCTCGGACGCGTCGAGCTGCGGCTCATGTGGAAACGCCTGCCTCGTCGGCAATGTGTGCGAAGAATCCGGGTGTCTCCCCACGAGCGCCATCGAGTGGATTCTGCCCTTCGAAGGGGCACCGCCCGAAACTGCCTTTCACACGGCATCCAACGGTCGCGTCTTCGTCTCGGGGGCTGCCGAGGGGAGCTTCACCATCGGAGGCGAGACGGAGCCGGTCCGCGGCTCGTCGGACGCCTTCCTGCTCGCCGCGAGCGAGGCCGGGGAGGTCGCTTGGCTCCTCCGTTTCGGCGCGGCCGGAGACGAATACGGATTCAACCGGGTCGCCGCGACCAGCACGCGGGTGTTCGTCGGCGGCCAGTTCAGTCCGGCCGGGCGGGCCAGCTTCGGTGGGCCCGAGCTCGTCTCCAACAGGACCGGTGGAGAGGACATGGTCCTCGCCGCGTACGACGCGGAGACTGGGGCACACGTTTGGAGTCGTCGGTACAACTCGAACTACTTTCGGGCGGAGCACGTCGCGATCGCGGGAGACACGCTCTGCGTGGTGGGACGGCGGGAGGGAGGTGTGTTCGTGGGCGGGTTCTCGACGGACGACGGCGAACGGCGTTGGGTGCGTTCCCTGGGGTCGGACCTGGCGGTCACGTCCGTCATCGGCCGAAACGTGGGCACCGCGCTTTGCACGGTCTCCGGTGCGTTCCGCGGCAGCGTCGACTTCGGCGACGGACCGGTCGACGCTGAATCTGGAACGGCTTTCGAGGCGACCTACGACGCGAGCGGCCTCCGGTCGCTCCTCACGGCGACCTCCCCCGGACGCTCCAATGTGCTGCACTCGGGAGGCCCCGGAACGCCGGCATCCATCCTGGCGAGCGACCTGCGAATCTCGTGGGAAGACGGTGATTACGACTTCGCCGGACGTGACGACGGCCTCGTCGTATGGCGGCAGGGTATCCTCGAGCCCTCGTGGGGTTTCGCGATTCCGTTCGCGGGTAGCATCCAAGCGGCCACCATCGGCACCACGGCGGATCGAACCAGTATCGCCATCTTCGGCACAGGCTCCTTCGACATAGGAGGCGGTTCTCTCGCCGTGGATGGCCTTCGAACGCTCCTAGTCGACTTCGAGCGTGGCGAACTCGCGTCCGTGGTCGTCTGGGGTGGAGATGCGGCGGTCACCAGATCGCGCATCACGGTCGATGCTGATGGAAGTCAGTATCATCTCGTCGCGAACTTCGGCACGGCTCAGCTGGGCCGTCAATCGATCAGCTCGGCGGGCTCGGAGTTGCTCCTCGTCAGGCGACTTCTCTGAGTCACCCTCGCAAGCAAGAAGGCCACCCGATCTCGGGTGGCCTTCTTGGCGCTTCACGCGGGTTTCAACTAGAACGGAAGGCCACCGCCGCCGCAGCCGAAGAAAACCACCTCGGGGCCACCGCAGCATACGGTGGCTGCTTCCATCATGGTCCCGGGGAAAAGGCCACCGCCTCCGATCTGGCAGGTGTCCTCCCCGGTGCAAGCTTCGCCACACGTGCAGCTGGTATCGCTATTCGCCACGCAGGTGCCGTCGCAGCAGGTCTCGCCGAGTGAGCCGCCCGCACCAGGAAGCGGAATCGGGCTCGGGCTCATGCCGCCTCCGACAGCCTCGCAGACGACTCCCGCGCTTCCGCAGGAGCAGCGTCCGTCGATGCAGCTCGGTGCGTTGTCGCCGCAGAGCATCCCGCACCCGCCGCAGTTGGCGGAGTCGCCGGTCACGTCGGTGCAGGTGCCCGCGCAGCAGGCCTGGCCGTCGGTGCAGGCCGCGCCCGTGCCGCAGCCGCAGACGCCGCTGTTGCAGCTCTCGCCCTCGTTGCAGCGGTTGCCGATCTCGCCGCAGTTGTTCGGGTCGAAGTTCAGGTCGGCGCAGAGGAAGGTGCCGCCGTCGCCCATGACACAGGCCTGGCCGGCCGGGCACTGGAGGTTGTTGCCGCAGAGGCACTGGGGCGGGCCGCTGCTGCCGGGCTGCTGGCCGCAACGACTCGCACGGTCGGCGTCGCAGGCGAGGCCGCAGCCGTTGCAGTTGAGGAAGCTGCTGTCGGTGCGCGCATCGAGGACGCCCGCGGGGGCGCTCCGGTTCACGCACTCGGTGCCGCAGCAGCGCTGCGAGCTCGAGCAGCTCGGCGTGCACATGCTCGTGATCGGGCCGCTGTCGGTGGCGGGACCCGAGTCGACGATGGTGCCGGTGCAGGATCCGTTGGTGCAGCTCTGGCCGGCGCCGCAGGCCATGCCGCAGCCGCCGCAGTTGCCGGGATCGGTGAGCGTGTTGACGCAGCGACTCCCGCAGCAGGACTGGCCGGTCGTGCAGGCGGGGGTGCAGGAGCCCCCCACGCCGGAGTCGACACCGGTGCCGGGGCGGTCGTCGTCACCGCAGGCCGCGGCGAGGAGCGCCGTCAGCGCGAACATCAGGAGCCGAGGGCGAAAGAAAGTCATGAAACGGAACCTCCGAGCGAACCGTCCGAGCCCCACACCACCCACCTCGCGCCCACCCACCGAGCGTCGAACGGGTCGCAGCGACGGAGCACTGCGCAGAGGTCGTACGGAATTTGGCCCACAACCTAGCGGTCCGCGTCGAGCGGTGTCAATGTCGTCACAGCCCGGATAGCTCAACGATTCCGGGCGCGTGCGTTGAGTCACGCAAGAATCGTAAGCGTTCGCGCCCGTGATCCGTGCTCGGTTTCGACACCCCGAGCGCAGCCTCCGCCACGACGCACGACCCCTCCCCGGCTCGGGAGGGACCGGCCCGGACGCCCCGCATGCGGGCGCGGAGATGGACGCGCGGGCGACACGCACGCGCGGACGACGCGCACCCGGACGGAACACGGCGCGCCGAGAGTGGAGGCGCGGGGCTCAGCCCTCGCGGTGCTCGCGGATGGCCTCGAGCACCTTCTCGACGTGGCCCTTCACGCGCACCTTCGGGAAGTGCGCGACGACCTTCCCGTTCGGCCCGATCACCGCCGTCGAGCGGATGATCCCCATGAAGGTCTTCCCGTACATCTTCTTCTCGCCCCAGGCGCCGTACTTCTCGAGCACCTTGCCCTCGGGGTCCGAGAGGAGCGGGAAGTTCAGGTCGTGCTTGTCGCGGAACTTGCAGTGCGACTCGATGGAGTCCTTGCTGATCCCCAGCACCACGGCGTCGAGCTTCTTCAGCTCCTTCGCCGCGTCCCGGAAGCCCTGCGCCTCCGTCGTGCAACCGGGCGTGTTGTCCTTCGGATAGAAGTACACGACCACGTACTTCCCCTTCAGATCCTTCAGGGCGACCTTCTCGCCGCTGTCCGCGGGGAGCGTGAACATCGGGGCGCGCTTGCCGACTTCGATGGGCATGGGCTCAGTCCTTTCCGGCTTCGCGGCGCTCGGCCGCGGTCACGGTGTTCGCGAGGAGCATGGCGATGGTCATGGGGCCGACGCCACCAGGCACGGGCGTGATCCAGCTCGCGCGCTCCTTCGCCGCGGCGAATTCCACGTCGCCGATGAGCTTGCCCTCCTCGTTCCGGTTGATGCCGACGTCGAGGACCACTGCGCCCTCCTTCACCCACTCGCCCTTCACGAGCTCGGCGCGCCCGACGGCCGCGACCACCACGTCGGCCTCGGCCACGCGCGCCGCGAGCTCCTTCGTGCGCGAGTGCGCCATGGTCACGGTCGCGTTCTTCGCGAGGAGCATCAGCGCCACCGGCTTGCCGACGAGCAGGCTCCGCCCGACCACGAGCGCGCGCTTGCCCTCGAGCTCGACGCCCGTCTCCTCGAGCATGCGCATGCACCCGCTCGGCGTGCAGGGCCTCAGCCCCGGTCGCCCGTCCATGAGCAGGCCGGCGCTCATGGGCGTCAGCCCGTCGACGTCCTTGGAGGGGTCGATGAGGTCGAGCACCGGCTGGGCCTCGAGCTGCTCGGGGAGCGGGAGCTGGACCAGGATGCCGTCGATCGCCGGGTCCGCGTTCAGCTTCGCGACCAGCGCCTCGAGGTCGGCCTGCGTCGTGTCCGCCGGGAGCCGGTGCACGTGCCCGTCGAGCCCCGCCTTGCCCGCGGCGCGCTCCTTGTTGCGCACGTAGACCTGGCTCGCCGGGTCCTCGCCCACGAGCACCACGTGCAGCCCGGGCTTGCGTCCGTGCGCCTCGAAGAACGCCTCGGCCCGTTGTTTCACCTCGGCGCGCACCTTCTTGGCGATCGCCTTCCCATCGAGGAGCTGCCCTGCCATGGCCGCGTGCCTAGCAGAGCGACGCCGCCGATGGAAGGCCGGGGAGCGCCCCAGCCGGGAGAGATCCCGGCGCGCCGGGTCGGGCCGAGCCGGGCGCGCGCCGGAAGCTCTGTTCGCCCCGCCCGCCGATGTACTAGGGTCGGCGCCGTGCCGACACCGAAGGAGGCTTGGTTGCTCCACCCCGACAAGGGCTGGAAGCACCTGAAGATCGACGGGAAGATCGTCCGCGGCGAGACGCAGGACGGGCAGGAGCTGACCAAGCCCTATGTCTCGCCCCTCGCGGCGAAGCAGGCGATGGAGTCGCTGCTGAACAGCGCGCTCAACGAGGGCTACGCGCTCTCGACGCCGGAGGACGTGGAGGCGTGGAAGGAGCGCGCCGAGGCCGTCGTCGACCTCGACCAGGAGCAGCGCGAGCGGGACTGGCACTACGTGGGGCTGAAGCTCGCGCAGGGCTTCGAGGTGGTCGACGTCGGCCACTCGGACGTGGCGAACGAGGCGCCCTCCCCCGCGAACCTGCTCGCGGATCCGCGCTGCGACCACATGCGCGAGCTGCACGTGCGGATCTGGCTCGTGAAGAGCTACGAGCGCTCGGACTACCGGGGTTGGTTCCAGGCGATGGAGACGCGGGTGCTGCCGGCGCTCGAGTGGCTGGACTTC
This sequence comes from Sandaracinus sp., assembly GCA_002699025.1. Lineage (GTDB taxonomy): Bacteria > Myxococcota_A > Polyangia > Polyangiales > Houyiibacteriaceae > Houyiibacterium > Houyiibacterium oceanicum. Next base: position 112,130 of record PABA01000008.1, read on the forward strand.
GACGCCGGGGATCCGAAGCAGGCGCGCGAGGCCCGGGCCGGGCGGCTGGCGAGCGCGCTCCGGCACCCGCTCCTGCGGAAGCTCACGCTCATGGGCACGCCGAAGGACGCGGATCTCGGCGGCGTCGAGGCCCCCTCGCTCGAAGAGATGAAGATCTGGTCGGCGGCGGACGAGCTGCGCCTCGACCAGGCGCTGAAGGTGCGGGCGCCGAAGCTGAAGCGCCTCTTCCTCGACGCGGGCTGGCACGGGGACTTCATCGAGCACGACCAGGTGCTGCCCTTCTTCCAGCGGGACGACCTGATCTCGCTCGAGCACCTCGAGCTCCGCGGCGTGCGCCTGGACGAGGATCTCTTCGCGCGGCTCGCGCACTCGCCGGTGCTCCGACGCCTGAAGAGCCTGACGCTGGCGGGCGACGTGCCGGACGAGTGCGGGCTCGAGCTGGCGCGCCACGCCGACGCCTACCGGCACATCAAGCTGAGCATCCCCGAGGACGCCATCCCGGACGGCCTCCGGGGCGCCGACTTCCTGCTGTAGCGCTCGCTTCGCTCGCGGCTCTCCGCCGTCCGCTTTCCGCCGTCCGCTTTCCGCCATCCGCTTTCCGCCATCCGTCCGGGCGGCGAGCTGCCGCGGCGGCGGCCGCGTTCGCGGAGAGCGGTGAGTCGGCTCGCGGCGCCCCCTGGCTCGACCGCCTCTCTCGACCGTTTCGCTCCGGCTGGCGTCCTTCGCCCCGGCCCACGCAGGGCGCGGTGGGGACGGCGCGTCGTCGCCGTGTGACTCCGCGAACACGCCGCGCGGCGGAGAGTCGGTCGTGGGCGGGCGCGCCGCCAGCTCCCGCGTGGCCTGGTTGCGCGTGCGTGGTACACCCGGCGCATGTTCGACCCGGTGACTCCGCAGGTCTCGTTCCCCGCCCTCGACGAGGAGGTCCAGCGCCTCTGGGACGAGCGGCAGATCTTCGAGAAGACGGTCGAGAGCCGAAAGGGCGGCGAGCCCTTCATCTTCTACGAGGGCCCGCCCACGGCGAACGGCATGCCCCACGCCGGCCACGTGCTCACGCGCGTGATGAAGGACGTCTTCCTCCGCTACCGCTCCATGTGCGGCCACTACGTCCCGCGCCGCGCCGGCTGGGACACGCACGGGCTCCCGGTCGAGGTGGAGGTCGAGAAGTCCCTCGGCATCAGCGGGCGCCAGGCCATCGAGGAGTACGGCGTCGAGGCCTTCAGCCGCCAGTGCATCGACAGCGTCTTCCGCTACATCGGCGAGTGGCGGAAGATGACCCGCCGCATCGGCTTCTGGGTCGACCTCGACGACGCCTACGTCACCTTCCACAAGAGCTACGTCGAGAGCGTCTGGTGGGCGCTGAAGCAGCTCTTCGAGAAGGGGCTCCTCTACCAGGACTACAAGGTCGTCTGGTGGTGGGCCCAGGGCGGCACGGCCCTCTCCATGGGCGAGGTCGGCCAGGGCTACAAGGACGTCGACGACCCCTCGGTCATGGTGCGCTTCCCCGTGAAGGGCGCCGAGGGGACGAGCTTCCTCGCCTGGACCACGACCCCCTGGACGCTCCCCTCGAACATCGCGCTCGCCGTGAAGGAGGACGCGACCTACGCCACCGTGAAGCTCGAGGACGGCTCGAAGGTCGTGGTGGCCGAGGCGCTCCTCGGCGCGGTGATCGGGGACGCGGAGCACGAGGTCGTCGAGACGAAGCCCGGCTCGGCCTGGGTGGGCACCGAGTACGAGCCCCCCTTCCGCTACGCCGAGCCCGAAGGCGGCCCGGCGCATCGGGTCATCGCCGCCGACTTCGTCGAGCTCGGCACCGGCTCGGGCCTCGTGCACCTCGCGCCGGCCTTCGGTGAGGACGACTTCCGCGTCTGCAAGGCCGCCGGCCTGGGCTTTCTCCAGCTCGTCCAGCCGGACGGCACCTTCCCGCCCGAGGTCACCGACTTCGCCGGCCGCTTCTGCAAGGAGGCGGACCGCGACATCATCCGGAACCTCCGCCAGCGCGGCATCCTCTTCAAGGAAGAGGTCTACCGGCACCAGTACCCCTTCTCCTGGCGGAAGATGAGCGACCCGCTCATCCAGTACGCGCGCACGAGCTGGTTCATCCGCACCACCCGCGAGATCCACCGCGTGCAGGAGAACAACCAGCACGTGAACTGGGAGCCGGAGCACATCAAGGACGGGCGCTTCGGCCAGTTCCTCGCGAACAACGTCGACTGGGCGCTGAGCCGCGAGCGCTTCTGGGGCACGCCCCTGCCCATCTGGATCAACGACGAGACCGGCTCCATGGAGGCCGTCGGATCCGTCGCGGAGATCCTCGAGAAGAACCCGGAGGCCTTCGCCCACTTCGAGGCGGCGAAGGAGGCGGACCCCTCGCTCCAGGACGACCTGATGGTCCACAAGCCGTGGATCGACCAGGTCACCTGGACGAAGGAGGGCGAGCCCGGCGTCTACCGGCGCGTCCCGGAGGTCATCGACTGCTGGTTCGACTCGGGCTGCATGCCCTTCGCGCAGTGGGGCTACCCGCACCAGAACCAGGAGGCCTTCGAGCAGTGCTTCCCGGCGGACTTCATCACGGAGGCCGTCGATCAGACCCGCGGCTGGTTCTACTCGCTGATGACGATCAGCACGCTCCTCCACGAGGAGCAGCCCTACCCGCACCCCTTCCAGAACTGCTTCGTCATGGGGCTGCTGACGGATGAGAAGGGGCTGAAGTACTCGAAGAGCCTCAAGAACTACACGGACCCGCTCGTGCTCATGGAGCAGACCGGCGGGGACGCGGTGCGTTGGGCGCTCTACTCGAACACGGTCCCGGGTCAGAACACGCGCTTCTTCGAGAAGGCCGTGCGCGACGCGGCGCGCGAGTTCCTGCTCAAGATCTGGAACGTCCACTCCTTCTTCGTCACCTACGCGAACATCGACGAATGGGATCCGAAGGCGGCGCGACCGGCGCCCGCCGAGCGGAGCGACATGGACCGCTGGATCCTCGCCGAGCTCGACCACACGGTGCGCGCGCTCCGCGGGGAGCTCGACGCCTTCAAGAGCCACGTCGCCGTGCGCGAGCTCAAGAGCTTCGTCGACAGCCTCTCGAACTGGTACGTGCGCCGGAGCCGCGCGCGCTTCTGGGCGAAGGGCGACTCGGCCGACAAGGCGGCGGCCTTCGCGACGCTCTACGAGGTGCTCGTCGACCTCACGAAGTGCGTCGCGCCCTTCATCCCCTTCCTGGCCGAGTCGCTCTTCCAGAACCTCGTCGTGAAGCACGAGGAGGGCGCGCCGGAGTCGGTGCACCTGGCGGGCTTCCCGGCGCCGGACGAGGCGCGGGTGGACGACGCGCTCCGGGAGGCGATGGCGGTCGTGCGGCAGGTCGTCACGGCCGGCAGCCGGGTGCGGAACGAGAACAAGCTGAAGGTGCGCCAGCCGCTCGGCGAGGCGATCGTGGTGGTCGCCGGCGCCGAGGAGCGAGAGGCGATCGAGCGCTTCGCGGACGCGATCCGCGAGGAGCTGAACGTGGAGGCCCTGGGCTTCACGGAGGAACCGGCGAAGTACGTGGAGTTCCAGCTCCTGCCGAACTTCCGCGTGCTCGGGCCCAAGCTCGGTAAGCAGGTGCCGGCATGCAAGAAGGCGCTGGCGGAGGCCGACGGGGCGAAGCTCCAGGCCGAGCTCGCGGAGAAGGGCGCGATCACCGTGGAGCTGCCCGAGGGGCCGGTGGAGCTCGGGCCGGAGGAGATCCAGATCCGGCTGACGGCGAAGGAGGGCTTCGCGGCGGCCGACGAGGGCGGGCACGTGGTGGTGCTGGACACGCACATCACGCCCGAGCTCGAGCGGGCGGGCATGGCGCGGGAGGCGATCAACCGCATCCAGCGCGTGCGCAAGGACCGGGACCTGGCCTTCGACGCGCGCATCGCCGTCGTGTGGAGCGCGGAGGGCGAGCTGAAGGCGGCGCTCGAGGAGCACGGCGGGAAGATCGCGGAGGAGACCTTGGCCACGCGCTTCGAGGCGGGCGAGCCCGAGGGCGAGGTGGAGGAGACCGAGGTCGAGGGAGCGGCGCTCCGCTTCTCGCTCGCCGTGGTCTGAGCTCGGAGCGCCGAGCGGCCGCGGCGCGGAGACTCGGCGCGACGCCACGACGGGCCGGCCGGGCCGGCACGGCGGATGCAAGTCGATATCGACCATGCACCCTGGCAGAGCCTGGCACACCCTCCCCTTCCTGATGCTGCTCCTCCTCGCCCTCGTCGGTTGTCCGGACGGGGGCGAGGAGCCTCCCACCTGCGTCGACGCCGGCCCGCCGGCGGAGTGCGCGCGGGGCGCCTGCTGCGAGGACGTCGCGGAGCCGGTCGGGACCGGCTGCCCGGCCCCGTGCCCGGAGGGCTACTCCCGGAGCTGCACGCCCGATCCGGCGGCCGATTGCCCCTGAGCCCTCCGGCCGCGCCGCAGGTCGACGAGCGAAGCTGGGTGACACCGAGCCACGAGCCGCGCGCGGCTTCCACGCGCCGAGGCGGGCACGGGCGCCCGCGAGCTGGTCCCGGCGGAGGACTGAGCGCACCATGGGGGCGTGGGAGGCGAGGTGAGGATGGACGACGCGACGACCGGGAGCGGGCGGAGCCGCGCGACGTGGGCTGTGCTGGCTGGGCTGATGGTGGCGCTGGGTGCCTGCGGGGAGTCGCACGAGGGCGACGAAGACGCCGGGCGCGGCGACGCGGGTCCGGACGCCGAGATCTGCCCGCCCATCGCGCCGCCCACGTGCGTGGACGAGGCCTGCTGCGTCACCGAGGCGCCCGCCGAGGCCGTCCCCGGCTGCCGCTTCGTCTGCCCCGAGGGCTACGTCGAGGAGCCGATCTGCGAGCCCGGGCCCGGATGCGGCGACTTCGCCGGCCCCTGTGAGCGCCACGACGAGTGCGCGCTCGCCATCACCGACTGCTGCGGGCCCTGTGGCTCGCCGACCCTCGACGCCTACGACGCCATCCTCACGAGCCGCGCGGACGCCCACCGCGACGCGGTCTGCCCGGATCCGGGCGGCACCGTCTGCCCCGCCTGTGCCGTGATGCCCAACCCGGAGCTCGGCGCGACCTGCGACGACGCGAGCCGCTGCGCCGGCTTCGACGTGGGCGCGATGGAGCTGAGCGCCTGCGAGGTGGACGCCGACTGCCGGCTCCGCGTGACCCAATGCTGCGAGTGCGGCGGGGACACCGACCCCTTCGCGCTGATCGCGATCCGGACGGACGCCGAGGGCGACTACGCGGGGCTCGTGTGCGACGACCTCGCTTGCCCCGAGTGCGAGCCCGCCTACCCGGACACGGTGCGCGCGGCCTGCGGCGCCGACGGGCACTGCGAGGTCGTCCCGGCCGACGGGGGCTGAGCCGAGCCGGAAGGCGCCGCCTGCGCCGAGGCGGCGACCCAGACCGAGACCGACGGATCGGGTCGTCCGAGCGGGCAGGCCAGGCCGTCGTCATCACTGCACTTTTTCACTTTCTGCACGCGGACTGAGCCGATCCGAGCCGGTCGCGGCACATACTCCGTCGCATGGGAGTCGTCGTCCCGCTGCGCCGCCCGGCGCCCGAGCTCACGGACGCGGACCTGGTGGACCAGGCCCTCGAGGGCTCCCGTGCGGCGCAAGAGGCCCTCTACCGGCGCCACGTCGGAATGGTGACGGGCCTCGCGCACCGGCTCCTCGGTGGCCAAGACGTGGACGACCTCGTCCAGGACGCCTTCGTGGCCGCCTTCTCGAAGCTCGACTCGCTCCGCGACCCGCAGGCCTTCGCCAAGTGGGTGGGGAGCATCGTCGTGCGCCAGGCGCGCAAGCGCATCCGGCGCCGCAAGCTGCGCCGACGCTTCTTCCTCGAGCGGAGCGAGCCCCTCGAGGCCGACCGCTACGTCTCGGCGAGCGCGCCCCCGGACGTGGGCGCCGAGCTCCGCGCCATCCACGCCCTGCTCGACGAGCTCCCGGCGGATGTGCGCATCGCCCTCGTGCTCCGCCGCGTCGAGGGCCTCACCATTCCCGAGATCGCCGACCGGATGGAGCGCTCACCCGCGACCGTCAAGCGCCGCTTGCAGGACGGGGAGGTCCTGCTCTCGGCGCGCCTCGAGCGCCCGCTTCCCAACAGCTCCCGGGGGGGAACCTCATGACCGCTCCGCTCACCCGCACACCCGAGCTCGACCGGCGCGAGCACACGCAGCCCGTCGACACTGCCGAGCGCCGCGACGCCAACTGGGAAGCCATCGCCGCGCGCCTCGACGCCGCCCCGAAGCCCGCCCGCCGCTGGGTCGCGCCCACCGTCGTCATCGCCGCGGCGGCCGCCGCCGTCCTCGGCCTGCTCCTCCGCCCGGCGGAGGTGCCGAGCTGGGCCGGGACCACGCTCACGGCCGGCGCGGAGAGCGCCCGAGCGCGCCTCGAGGACGGCTCGGAGGTCGTCGCCGCACCCGGCGCGGAGCTCGAGCGGCGCCCCGGCGCGGAGGACGAGCTCCGGCTGGCGCTGCGGCGCGGGAGCGCGACCTTCGAGGTGGCGCGCGATCCCTCGCGGACCTTCATCGTCGAGGTGGAGGACGTCGAGGTGCGGGTCGTCGGGACGCGCTTCGTCGTGCGGCGCCAGCCGGGCGCCGTGGCCGTCGAGGTCGAGCGGGGCGCGGTGGACGTGCGCCTCGGCGAAGAGGTGCGTCGCCTCCGCCCCGGGCAGCGCTGGAGCGGCCCGAGCGAGGCCGCCGCGCCGGCCCCGGCCGCCGAGCCCGTGCAGTGGCCGGAGGCGGAGGAGGCGAGCGAGCGTCCGCCGCGGCGGCGGCGTCGCGGGGCCCGGCCTTCGGCGGAGGAGCTCTTCGAGGCCGCCCGGAGCGCCCGTCGGGAGGGCGACGCGCGAGCGGCCGAGCAGGCCTACGAGCGCTTCCTCCGCGCGCACGGGCGGAACCCGCGCGCGGGGCTCGCGGCCCTCGAGCTGGGGCGCCTGCGCATGGACTCGCTCGGCGATCCCGCGGGCGCGGCGGAGGCCTTCGAGCGCGCGCTCCGGGTGGGCCCCGGGAGCTTCCGCGAGGACGCGATGGCGCGGCTCGTGCGGGCCCGGGATCGCGCGGGGCAACGGGCGGCCTGCCAGCGAGCGCTCGACGCCTACCTGGCGCGCTACCCGGAGGGCCGGCACGCCGACGATCTCACGTGCCGGTGAGCGCCCGATGAGCGAGCTCCTCCCCGGCGCCCGCCGGGCCGCGGCGAAGCTCGCCTCGGTCGCACGAGCCGCGCGGCGGGGCGAGTCGACGGGCAGGCCGATCCTCGCCAGACTCTGAACGCGTGCCCGCCTCGCCGCCCCCCAGCTCCGGCCCCCCTCCTGCGACCCGCGCCCCCGACCCGGGGCGCCGAGCCGCGCGCGACCCGCGGGCCCAGCGGCGGGCCGTTCTCTCGGGGGCGGCCCCGTGCTGAGCTCGGGCAGCGGCTTCGCCCACGCGGGCCTCGGTGCCGCGCGCCCGCGTCGAGGTCCGGCGCGAGCGGGCTGGACCTCGCGCCCGGTCGTCCTGCTGGGCGGCGTGATCGCCCTCTCGCTCTCCGCCGCGTCCTTCGCCGCAGCGCAGACCCCGGAAGAGGGCACCGTCGATGCGAGCGCGGAGTCGGCCCCGCTCTGCCGGCCGCGGCGCGCGTTCCTCTCCGTTCGCCTGCCCGGCGCGTGGGTGCCGGGGCAGCGCGGCGCCGTGGTGGCGGAGCTCCGCGCCGCGCTCCGGGTGCAGGGCTTCGATCTCTGCCTCGCCGACGGCCGCTGGCCCGAGGATCGGGAGCCCGTGGCGCAGCTCGCCCTCGAGGTCCGGCGCGCGGGCGTGGTGCGCATCGTCGTCCGCGACGTGGTCACGGACAAGCACGTCTGGCGAGAGCTTCCCCTCGCCGAGATGCCCCCGGACAGCCGCCCGCTCGCCGTCGCCATCGCGGCGGACGAGCTCCTCCGGGCGAGCTGGGCGGAGCTGCTGCTCGCGGACGCACCGCCCCCCGCCGAGGAGCCGCCCCCGGAGGTGCGCGCCGTGGTCGAGCGGGCGGCGGAGCAGGTCGTCGAGCGGGAGACGGCCGCGCGCCCCTGGTGGCTCTCGCTCGCCTTCGCCGTGGAGCGCTACGGAGGCGGCGAGCGGCACCTCGGAGGCTCGCTGCGGCTCGAGCGCTGGGTGCACCCGCGCGTCGGGCTGCGGCTGGCCCTCGGCGCGCGCGGGGGGCTCACGACCGACGGACAGCGGGGCGCGATCGAGAGCCGCGTCCTGGCCGGCGACCTGACGCTCCTCGGGACGCTCTGGGGGGACCCGAGCGACGGGCCGCAGGCGGTCGTGCTGGCCGGGCTCGCCGTGCGCTGGGTGCGCTTCCGCGGCGTGGGGGACGAGGGCGTGAGCGCGCGGACCGACGCGGGGGTCGCGGCCTTCGTGCGCGGCGGGGCCGGGCTCCGCTGGGCCTTCGGGCCGCTTCGGCTCGGGCTCGAGGCCGGGCTCGGCGCCCCCATCGCGGGAGTGGCGGCGCTCGAAGACGGGGAGGCGGTCACGGCCGTCTCGGAGCTCGAGGTGCACGGCTCGCTCTCGCTGGGGGTGCGGCTGTGAGCGTGGCTGCGAGAGCTGCGGCTGCGAGAGCTGCGGCTGTGAGCGCCGCGAGCGTGCGCCTGCTCTCCCTCCTCGCGCTCGCCGGCCTCGGCTGCGGCGTCCAGGAGCTCGCGATCCTGGATGGTCCGTCCGCCGACGGCGGTCCCGCCATCGACGCGGGGGCGCGTGACGCCGGGCGGGACGCGGGGGCGGTGGACGCGGCGATGCCCGACGAGGGCTTCGGTCGTCGGGTGGCGGCAGGCCGGGCACACAGCTGCGCGCTCCGGGACGACGGCATCTGGTGCTGGGGCGGCGACGGCGCGGGCCAGCTCGGCCTGTCCCCCTCCGGCGATCGGACCCGGCCCGAGCGGGTCGAGCTGCCCCCGCGCGCCTGGCGGAGCGTCCTCGCCGGCGCGGCGCACACCTGCGCCCGCGACGCCGCTGGCGCGGTGTGGTGCTGGGGGCGCAACGACCTCGGGCAGCTCGGCCAGGGCGACTTCGAGCCGCGCTCCGGCCCGGTCGAGGTCGCGCTCCCGGCCCCCGTGGCCCAGCTCGGTGTCGGGGAGAACCACGCCTGCGCGATCCTCACGAACGGCCAGCTCCACTGCTGGGGGCACAACTACGAGGGGCAGCTCGGGCTGGACGACCTCTTCGGCGCCGGGGACGTGCCGGAGCCCACGCGGGTGGGGACGGAGAGTGATTGGGAGCAGGTGGACGGGCACCAGGGGCACAGCTGCGGGGTGCGAATGCAGGGCACGCTCCACTGCTGGGGGCGGAACACCGAGAGTCAGCTCGGGCTCGGCCCCAGCGGCCCCATCCAGCGTCGCTTCCCCACGCCGGTGCCCGACGCGCGCTGGCTGGCGGCCTCGCCGGGCCAGAGCCACAGCTGCGGCATCGACGCGGCCGGAGCGCTCCACTGCTGGGGCTCGAACGGCTCCTTCCAGCTCGGCACGGGCGACCGGGAGCCGCGGGACGTGCCGACGCGGACCTTCGAGGGCCCCGTGGTCCAGCTCGACACGGACACGTTCCACGGCTGCGCGGTGACGCCCGACGAGGCGATGCGGTGCTGGGGGCGCAACGTCGAGGGGCAGCTCGGGACCGGCGACCTGATGGACCTCCGGGCTCCAACGGAGGTCGGCGCGTCCGTCGCGTGGAGCGAGGTCGCGACGGGTCGCTTCCACACCTGCGCGCGCAGCACCGATGGACGCTTCTTCTGCACCGGGGAGAACAGCGAGGGGCGCCTCGGGACCGGCGATACGGAGCGGCGGCGCGACTGGACCGAGGTCGCCTTCCCCGACCCGCGCTGAGCCGCGTCCGCCGCGCGCGAACCCGGGCGCGAGCCACGCGCTCGCCGGCTCCGGTACGCGCGAATCCGCCGCGGCGATGGCCGCCCGGTGGGAGCGCGGGCTTCGACGGATCTGAGCCGCTTTCGCGTGCGCAAGGCACGTACACTCCGATGCCGCGCAGCCCTACCCTCCCCGCTCTGGTCGGTGCGCTCCTCCTCCTCGGCGCCTGCCAGGGCGTCATCGCCGACCCGGCTGGCGCCCCCGCGGGCGGCGGAGGCGGCCCCACCCCGGACGACCCCTACGTCCCCGGCAGCGCCGAGCCCCTCCGCTGCGCCGAGGGGGACTTCCACCCGACCGAGGCGCCCCTGCGGCGCCTGACCCCACACGAGCTCGAGCGGAGCCTCGCCGCCCTCTTCCCGGGCGTCGCGCTCCCGCCGCTCGCGCTCCCCTCGGATGGCGAGGTCGACGGCTTCGACAACAACGCGCTCGGCCAGGCCGTGACGCCGCTCTTCGTCGAGCGGCTCGCGGAGGGGGCGCGGGCCGTGGCCGACGCCGCCGTCGCCGACCCGAGCTGGCTCCCCTGCGACCCGGTCGAGGCCGGCTGCGGGGCGACCGTGGCGAGCTCGCTCGGGGAGCGCGCCTATCGACGCCCGCTGAGCGAGGAGGAGCGCGCGCGGCTCGTGGCCTTCTTCGACGCGGCGGAGGCCGAGCTCGGCTCCTTCGACGAGGGGCTCGGCGCCTTCATCGAGGGCCTGGTGCAGAGCCCGGACTTCCTCTACCGGCCCGAGCTCGGCGACGGCTCCCTACCCGCGCCGGACGGCCTCGTCGCCCTCGCCGGGCCCGAGGTGGCGACGCGCCTGAGCTACCTGCTCTGGCAGGCGCCTCCGGACGACGCGCTCCGCGAGGCCGCCGCGGCCGGGGACCTCGCCACCCCCGAGGGCATCGAGGCCGAGGCCCGGCGCATGCTCGCCGACCCGCGCGCCGCAGAGGCCGTGCGCCGCTTCCACGCCCAGTGGATGCGCCTCGACCGCATCGCCGAGATCGATCTGAGCGCCGAGCGCTTCCCGGAGCTCGACGGCGCGCTCCGCCGGGACCTCGAGGCCTCGGCCGAGGCCTACCTCGAGCACGCCTTCCGCGAGGGCTCCTTCAGGGAGCTCTTCACCGGCCGGACGGGCTTCGTGAACGACCGGCTCGCGCCCCTCTTCGGCGTCGCGCCGCCGGGCACGGACGAGCTCGTGCCGGTGACGCTCCCGACCGAGGAGCGGGCGGGCCTGCTCACGCAGCCGGGCGTGCTCGCCTCGACCAGCCACGGCCTGAGCCACTCGCCGATCCTCCGCGGCGTGCTCGTGCTCGACGCCGTGCTCTGCGCGCCGCCCCCTCCCCCGCCCGCCGAGGTCGACATCGGCGTCGCCGAGGAGGAGCCGGGCGGCGAAGCGGTGACGACCCGCGAGAAGATCGAGCTCACCCATGGCACGAGCGAGTGCGCCGTCTGCCACGACGCCATCGACGGCATGGGCTTCAGCTTCGAGCGCTACGACGCCCTCGGCCGCTTCCGCACCACCGAGAACGGCGTGGAGGTCGACCCGACGGGCCGCCTCCGCGAGCGCGAGGTCGCCGACGCCGTCGAGCTCGCCGAAGCCCTCGCGGACGACGCGCAGGTGCAGCGCTGCGTGGCGACCCAGTGGTTCCGCTACGCGCTCGGCCGCAGCGAGGCGCGGGCCGACGCCTGCACGCTGCAGGACCTCGCCGACACGCTCGAGGAGACCGACGACCCCGAAGAGATGCTCGTCCGCCTCGTCACCAGCCCCGCCTTCCGCTTCCGCCCGGAGACTCCCTGATGGCCCTGAAGCGCCGCTCCCTCTTCCGCAGCCTCGGCCTCGGCGCCGCGGCCCTCTCCCTCCCGGCCCTGGGCGCCCGTCGCGCGAAGGGCGCGGACGACGTGCCCAAGCGCGTGATCTTCTTCTATGGCGGCTCGGGCTCGCTCCCCGGGAGCTGGGAGCCGCTCCCCGCCGGGGGCGCCGCCGAGGCCACCGAGACCGAGTTCGAGCTGAACGAGCTGATGCAGCCGCTCGCGCCCTGGCGGGACCAGCTGCTGCTCTTCGAGAACCTCGACATGGTCTCCACGCGCCGGGACCCGACCGGGGCCGCGAACGCGCACCACAACGGCGCCACCCACTGCATGACGGCGGCGAACCGGCTGACCGGTGACCGGGCCGGCGACGTGAGCATCGACCAGCTCATCGCCCGGCGCCTGAACGACCCGGCGCCCCTCACGCGCCTGCCCTCGCTCGAGGTCGTCGGCTCCTCCTGGCGGAACGGCGCCGAGAGCTCCGTGCTCTACAGCGGGCCCGGGGAGCAGGTGCCCTTCCTCTACGAGCCGCCGGAGATCTACGACCGCGTCTTCCCGGGGGAGCTCGCCGACGAGGGCGCCGCGCTCCGGCGCGCCCGCCGGGATCTGGTCTTCGGCTTCGTGCGCAGCGAGCACCAGGAGCTCCTCCGCCGCCTCCCGAGCGCCGACCGGCTGAAGGTCGAGCAGCACCTGGCGACGCGCTCGGACCTCGAGGCGCGGCTCGGCCTCGGCAGCGGCCGCGAGGACCTCTGGCCCGGGCGCGACGTGATCGCCGCCTGGGACGACGTGGACTTCGGCTACAACGTGCCGCCGAGCGGCAAGGACGCCATCTGGCAGGCGACGAGCGAGCTGAACATCCGCCTCGCCGTCGCCGCGCTCCACGCCGACGTCACGCGCGTGGCGACCGTCGCCATCCACGACGCGCCCGCCTACACCTTCGGCTACGCGGACGGGGACTTCGAGTCGGACAACCCGCACGACCTCACGCACAAGGTGAACGGGCGCGACACCTGGCAGAGCGCGGACCCGGACGCGCGCGCCGCCATCCGCCGGCAGCACCTGGCGACCATGGAGAAGATGCGCCTCCTGCTCGAGCTGCTCTCGGAGCGCATCGAGCCGGACGGGTCCACGCTCCTCGACAACACGCTCGTCGTCTACGTCAGCCAGATCGCCGACGGAAGCCACAGCACCGAGCGGCTCCCGTGGTTCACCGTCGGCCACTGCCAGGGCTTCTTCCGCACCGGGCGCTACCTCCGCTTCGCGCGCGCCGAGGATCCGGAGCGGAGCTGGCGCACGGACGGCCGCCCCCACAACGACCTCTTCGTGAGCGTGGCCCAGGCCATGGGCGTCGACCTCGAGAGCTTCGGGAACCCGGAGGTCTGCACGGGGCCCATCGCCGAGATGCGCTGAGCCTTCCGGCGTGCGCCGAGCCTACCGGCGGCGGCGCGGACGACGGCGTCGAGCAGCGGGCGCGGGAAGACGCCGCCCATCGCCGAGATGCGCCGAGCCCTCACTCGGCGGCGGCGCGAACGACGGCGTCGAAGAGCGGGCGCGGGAAGACGCGGCCCATCAGCCGGTCCTTCGTCTCGAGGGCGGCCTCGACCCACTCCTCCTCGTGGGCGCGCGTGTCGACGGCGGTCATGCGCTGCTGGATCACTTCGAAGGCCCGGTCGTCCTCGCGGCGAACGGCGCGGGCGACCAGCCGGTGGCCGCGGCGTGAGGTCTCGAGCAGCACGCGGCGGTCCGCCTCGGGCAGCGCGTCGAGCTTCTCCTTCCGCAGGATGGTCGCGCCGATGAGGATGCCGGCGCCCTCCGCCGCGTAGTAGCGGAGCCGCGTGTGCCACTGGAGCGCGATGACGCCGAGGGCCGAGCCGGGGACCGTGTCGACCATGCCGGTCTGGAGCGCCGGGTAGACCTCGGGGATGCCGAGGCGCCGCGGACGCGCGCCGACGACTTCGAGGAAGCTGCTGAACACCACGTCCGAGCGCGGGGCCCAAGGGCGCGCGCGGCGGAGGTCCGCCGGTCGGGCGATGCGCCGCCGCGAGAAGAGGCGCCCGCGGCCGACGTCGCCCCAGCCGAGGAGCGCGTAGCCGCGCCGGTCGAACTCGGCCTCGAAGCGGCGCCCCATGCGGCGGCGGACCCGGTCGAGGGTGGCGTAGTCGTCGACCACGCCGGGGAGCCCGAGGACGAGCACGGGGCGGACGATCTCCGAGAGGCCGGTGGAGGTGAGCGCGGCGCCGTCGAGCTGGCCCGCGTGCATCTTGTCGATGTAGTCGGGCTCCTGCCCCTGCGAGCCTCCCGGGTAGAGGCGAAGCCCGAGCCGGCCCTCGGTGCGCTGGCGGAGCTCCCGATCCCAGGCGCGGAAGACGCGCATCCAGGGCGAGCCCTCGGGCGCCACGGTGGCGATGCGGAGCTCGGTCGCCTGCTGGGCCGGCGCGGGGTGGGCGCCGACGGGGAGGAGCGCGAGGGCGATCAGCGCGAGGCGTCGCATGGGCACAGGGTCGGTGCTCGTGCGTTCGTCGTCGAGCGACCTCGTCGCCGAGCGGCTCTTCGGCGGCGCCTCCGAGGCATGCCGCCTCGGTGCCAGGCCGGCGCCGGGCCGGAGCGGAGCCCTATGCCGCGGCGGGCGGGGAGGCGTCGCGCCGCCCGAGCTTCACCCAGAGCCAGCCGACCAGGCCGAGGATGAGCACGCCGATGAGCTGGGAGGTGGAGAGGCCGAGCAGGCCGCCGCGGTCGTCGGCGCGGATGGCCTCGAGGCCGAAGCGGAGCACGGCGTAGAGGCCGAGGAAGGCGAGCATGAGCTGGCCGTCGAAGCGCTTCCGCGGGCGGAGGCCGAGCATGAGGAAGGCCGCGATGGCGAGGCAGCCGATGGCCTCGTAGAGCTGGGTCGGGTGCACCGGGAGCGACGGAAGGTGGGGGTGCTCGAGCAGGCCGCGCTTCCACTGGGACTCGCTCGCCGGGCTCCAGGCGGGGAAGCGCACGGCGGCCCAGTGATCGTCCGGCACCTGGGCGCCGAAGCAGCAGCCGCCGAGGAAGCAGCCCATGCGCCCGAAGAAGAGGCCGAGGGGCATGACCATGCCCACCAGGTCGACGCCCTTGCCGAGGGGGAAGCCCTCCTTGCGGAGGAAGTGGAGGCCGTAGGCGCTCGCGGCGATGAGGCCGCCGTAGTAGGCGAGGCCCCCGCGCCAGAAGGCGGCCCAGGCGAAGCAGTCGCGCTCGGCCGGGCGGCAGACGCCGGCGGCCGTGTCCCAGACGCCCTCGACCTGCGCGCAGCGGGCCTCGGTGATCTCCCAGGCGACCTGGGAGGGGTCCGTGCAGAGGTGCACGTAGTCCCAGAAGTAGCCGTCCGCGATGACGTGCAGGACCCGGGCGCCGATGACGCCCCAGATCAGCGCGAAGAGGCCGAGGTCGATCATCGTGTCGTGATCGAGGTCCATGCGCTTGGCCGCGCGCGCCGCCAGCCAGATGGCCAGGCCGAAGCCCACCATCACCATGGCGAAATAGGCGGGCATGGACTGCCCGAAGAGCTCGAAGAGCGTGGGCTTCATGGCGGGGGCGGCCAGGGGGCCGTCGGGCGCACCATACGGACCGGCGGCGCGGCGGTCACGCCTCGGCTGCTCGGTCCAGGGCCGCTCGGGCCAACGCTGCTCGGGCCAACGCTGCTCGAGTCACCGCCGCTCGGGCCGGGGCTGCTTTGGCTAGCGCCGCTCGGGCCAACGCTGCTCGGGTCACCGCCGCTCGGGCCAACGCTGCTCGGGTCACCGCCGCTCGGGCCAACGCTGCTCGAGTCACCGCCGCTCGGGCCAACGCTGCTCGAGTCACCGCCGCTCGGACCCGCACCGCTCACGCTTCGGCGGCCTCGCCCGCCTCCTCGGCGCGCGCCTTGGCCGCCCGCTCGCGGGCCTTCTCCTCGCGCCCCTCGATCCAGCCGTCGATGAGCAGGAGGATCACGCCGAGCGTGATGGTCACGTCGGCGATGTTGAAGGTCGGCCACTCGCTCCCGAGGAAGGGGACCTCGCGCCGCCAGTGGAAGCGGATGAAGTCCACCACGTAGCCGAGCCGGAGCCGGTCCACGAGGTTGCCGATCGCGCCGGAGACGATGAAGGGGACGGCCCAGGCGAACCACTTCTTCCCGCGCCCGCGCCAGAACATGAAGAGCAGCGCCAGGCTCGCCAGGATGGCCGCCGTGCCGAAGACCGTGTGGCGGACGCCCTGGCTCGCGCCCCGGAGCAAGCCGAACGCCGCGCCGCAGTTCTCGGCGTAGCGGAGCTCGAGCCAGTTCTCGACGAGGACGATGGGCTCGTCGCGGCCGCGCTGCATGGCCATGTAGCCCCGGTCGTCCGGCTCGCAGACGGGCGGGGTCTCGCCGAGGCGCTCGGTCGAGAGCGTGTCGAGCGCCCAGGCCTTGGTCCCGAGGTCGAGGGCGAGTAGCGCCGCGGTGGCCGCGAGGCAGATCGCCAGGGCCACGTGGCTGCGCGGGGTCGGCGCCGGCGGATCCAGCGCGTCGGGCGCGTCGGCCTTCGAGGCCTTCTCGGGGGCGTCGTTCACGGGGGGACTCGTTAGCAACCAACGCCCCGCGAGGCCAGCGCGTTCCCGCGCTTTTCAGCGTGGGGCGACCGACCGCGTCTCCGGGGACGCGCGCTCAGCCGCCGGCGCAGAAGCCTTCGTAGTCGACGTACTCGGTGATGGTCGGGTTCTCCCCGCAGACGACGCACTCGGGATCCTTCGGGAGCTTGAAGGTCCGCACGTTCATCGTGAGCGAGTCGTACTGCATGAGCCGACCGATGAGCGGCTCGCCCTGGCCGAGGAGGATCTTGATGGCCTCGGTCGCCTGGATGGTGCCGACGACGCCGGGGAGGACGCCGAGCACGCCGGCCTCGGCGCAGGACGGCGCCAGGTGGGGCGGCGGGGGCTCCGGGTAGAGGCAGCGGTAGCAGGGGCCCTTGCCGGGCCAGAAGGTCGTGACCTGGCCGTCGAAGCGGAAGATGGAGCCGTGGACGACGGGCGTGTCCTTCCAGACGCTGGCGTCGTTGACGAGATAGCGGGTCGGAAAGTTGTCCAGGCCGTCGACGATGACGTCCCAGCCCTTCCCGTCCGGCCCGTCGAAGATGCGGTCGACGTTCGAGCTGTCGAGGCGCTCCTGGTAGGGGATCACCGTGACGTCCGGGTTCAGGTCGGCGATGCGGGCGGCGCCGCTCTCGACCTTCGGATCGCCGACGCGGCCGCGACCGTGGAGCACCTGGCGCTGGAGGTTCGACTCGTCGACGACGTCGCCGTCCACGATGCCGAGCGTGCCCACGCCGGCCGCCGCGAGGTAGAGGGCGGCGGGGGAGCCGAGGCCGCCGGCGCCGAGGAGGAGGACCTTGCCCTGGAGGAGCGCGGCCTGCCCCTTCTCGCCGACCTCCGGGAGGAGGAGGTGGCGCGAGTAGCGGTTGAGCTGCGCGTCGGTGAAGGCGAAGGGCTGCTCGGTGGGGAAGCCCTTGTCCTTCCAGTCGTTGAAGCCGGGGTTGGCCGTCTCGACGTCCGCGTAGCCGAGGTCCTGGAGGACCTTCGCGGCGAAGGCGGAGCGGATCCCGCCGGCGCAGTAGGTGACGATCTTCGCGCCCTTGTCCGGGAGGCGGCTGGCGGCCTGCATCTCGAGGAAGCCGCGCGGGACGTGGACGGCGCCCGGGATGTGGCCCTGGCGCCACTCGTCCTTCTCGCGGACGTCGACGAGGGTGAGCGCCTCGCCGGCCTCGATGCGGCGGTGGAGGTCGTCCAGGGAGACCTGGGTGACGGCGGCCTTCACCTCCTGGAGGAGGTCGGAGTAGGTCTTGGCCATGGGTACCTCGCGGACCGGCGGGGGAGCGATGGAGGGAGGGAGAGCGCCGGGCGCTCCGTCTCTCATAGGGAATGGATCGGCGATACGTCAAGCAGTCCCGTGCCTTTACGCGCGACCGCCACATTCTCGCATCGAATAACTCGTGTATGTTCGCGGGCGCACCTTCCAGCGCCTCGCCGAGGGCCTCGGTCGGGCCGCGGGTCGGGGGCGGCCGGGGGTCGCGGCCTCGCCCAGGGTCCGCGCGGTGGAGTGGGCTCTCGGCCCGGAGGGCAGGCGGAGCGCGCTCAGGCCGGGAGCGCGTCGACCTTCTCGTAGATGGCGTCGAGCGAGAGCGTGACGCCCGCGAGCTCGACCTCGCCCTCCGGGCCGAGGTCGTCGAGGCGCCAGCTGCCGTCGCCCTGGCGCGCGACGCGGGTGAGGGCGCGCTCGTCCGCGCGCACGAAGAGGACCTCGCGCACCGAGGGGATGCGGCGGTAGTGCCCGAGCTTCGCGCCCATGTCGTGGTCGAGCGTGGAGGGGGAGAGCACCTCGACCACCGCGCTCGGGTTCCGGAGGGAGGCGGGGCGGTGCGCCTCGTCGAGCTCGGGCCGGTCGCAGACGACGACCACATCCGGGTAGACGAAGCTCTCCGTGGCGGCGACGTGAACGCGCTGGTCCTGGGTCATCACCAGGCACGGGCCGCGCCGCAGCTTCTCCCGCAGCTCTCCCGCGAGGTTCGCCACGATCAGGTTGTGCCGCGGCGACGCGCCCGCCATCGCGACCACGGTCCCGTTCAGGAGCTCGAGCTTCCCCTCCGCCTCCGCGTCCAGGCGGAGGTACTCGGCGGGGGTCACGTGCGGGGCCGGCTCGTTCACGGACCCCATCATCGCGCGAAGCGCGCCGGCCGTCGAACGCGCCCGGGCTGCTGCTACCCTCGCCCCATGGTCTACCGGGAGGCCGCCGGGCCGAGCGAGAACATCTGGCGCATCACCGAGGGCGAGCTCCTCGAGGCGCGCCGCGTCGTCGACGCCCACGCCCTCCGCACCCCGCTCGTGCCCGCGCCCTCCATCGACCCGCGCGTCTGGCTGAAGCTCGAGACGCGCCAACACACCGGCTCCTTCAAGGTCCGCGGCGCGCTCGCCAAGCTGGCCTCCCTGGCGCGGGCCGAGCGGAGCGGTCCCATCGTCACCGCCTCGGCCGGCAACCACGGGCACGGGGTGGCCTTCGCCGCGGGGAAGCTCGGCATGGAGGTGAAGGTCTTCGTGCCGAAGAACACGCCGCGGGTGAAGCTCGAGGGCATGCGCTCGCGCGGCGCCGAGGTCGTGGTCACGGAGGAGGCCGGCTACGACGCGACCGAGGCCCTCGCCCGCGAGGAGGTCGAGCGCGAGGGGGGCGTCTTCGTCTCGCCCTACGACGACTCCACGGTCGCGGCCGGGAACGGCGGCACGGTCGGCCAGGAGCTCTTCGGGCTGCCGGCCGGCGCGGAGGGGCTCGGCAGCACGCTCGGCATGGGCGAGGTCGGCGCCCTGGTCGTCCCGGTGGGCGGCGGGGGGCTCGTCTGCGGGCTGGCGGCCGCGCGGGATCACGTGGGCTCCGGCGCGAAGCTCGTCGGGATCAATTGCGAGGCCTCGCCGGGGATGGCGCGCTCCTTCGCGGAGGGGCGCACGATCACGGAGTTGCCGCACGCGGAGACGCTCGCGGAGGGGCTCGAGGGCGGCGTCTCGCCCTCGACCTACACGAACGCCATGGCCGCCGGCGTGGAGATGCACACGGTCGGCGAGGACGCCATCGCCGAGGCCATGCGCTTCGCGAAGCACACGCTCGGGGAGCGGGTCGAGGGGAGCGCCGCCGTGGGGCTCGCCTGGGTGCGGGCGAACCTCGGCGAGATCCCGGGCACGGCGCCGGTGGTCGTGATCCTCACGGGCGCCAACGTGGACGACGCGCGCTGGGACGCCCTCTGAGCGTCGTCGCGGCGGCGACGCGCCACGTGGGGTCGCGACGCATCGAGCCGGCCGCCGCGGACCGCCGAGCCGCGAGACGACGCCCCGTGGTGGCGCGATCGATCGGCCGACTCGCGGGAGCCGAGCAGCGGGGCCGGCGGATCGAGCGGTGGGAGCCGAGCGGCCTCAGCCGCAGATCACCGGGTCCGGGTTCTCGCAGATCATCAGCGGCAGCGTGTCGTCGATGGTGAAGGAGGGGAAGACCGCGCGGAGGCGGAGCATCGGCGGCGCCTCGCGCGGGCGCTGCACCTGCGCCTCGCCCTCGGTGCTCTCCACGCAGGGCGCCCCGCCGCCCGGGCAGTGGGCGACGGTCGGGTCGAAGCCCTCGCCGTCCCAGGTGTAGAGCGTGCTCGGGCCGCCGCCGAAGAGGTAGAGCGTGATGGCCTCGCCCTCGACGCCGAGCACGTCGTCGCAGCTCAGCGCCGTCCGGGAGACCACGCCGCGCCAGGCGAAGCCATCCGCCGGGCCGCAGGTCTGCGTGACCACGGCGAAGCGGAACGGGTCGAGGCTGCCCGCGTCGGGCGAGCCGCCCGCGTCGAGCTCGCCGGCGTCGGGCTCGGCGCCCGCGTCCGTCGGCTCCCCGGCGTCGGCCGCGCCGGCGTCCCTCCCCGCGTCCGTCGGCTCCCCGGCGTCCATCTCCGCGCTGGCGTCCACCGCGCCGGCGTCCACCTCGCTCCCGGCGTCCTCCGCGGGGGGCTCGGTCGACGAACCGCAAGCGGCGATCAGGAGGAGCAAGCTCGAGAGGACCGGGGCGACGCGAAGCATGCTCCCCAGCCTACTCCGCTCCGGCGTAGCGGGCAGGCCGACCCCTCGTCTCCATCCGTCGCCACCACTCGCACTCCGCCGAGGGACGTGGCTTCCGGACGGGGGGCGGGCTCGCCGAGCTATCGCCGCAGCACCGAGTCGAGCGCGCCCGGCGCGTAGTGGCGCTCGTCGCCCATCACCCGCCCCACGCCGAGCGCCTGGAGGCAGGTGTTGTAGACGTTGACCGAGCTCGAATCGACGTCGATCAGCCCACCCGTCCGCAGCCGCTCGTTCGCCCCGCTGATCACGTGGAAGGTGTTGCGCGTGTGGTGCGCGCTCCCGTCCCCGAGCTCCGCGCCGATCATGAAGAGCATGTTCTCGAGCAGCGTCTGCCCGTTCGCGTCCGGGGACGCCGGGTCGTCGAGCGCCCCGAGCAGATAGCCGAACTGCCGCATGATGTAGTGCGTGTGGTGCTCGACCTCCGGGAAGCGGCGCCGGTGCCAGTACTCGTGGTGGTGGTCCCGGTCGTCGAAGGTGATCGTCCGCCCGTTGTAGTCGTAGTCGCCGCGCAGCCGGACCCGGTCGCCGCTCGCCTGGAAGGTGATGTTCCCGAAGCGCACGAGGTCGCAGCGGAGCGCCATCGCGTAGAGGTCCGCGAGCAGCGCCTGTGTGCGGATCCACGTGCCCGCGTCGAGCTGCTCGGAGATCTCGGTCGCCTCGCGTCCATAGGGGAGCGAGGGGTCGCCGGGGGCGTCCCCGGGCGCGCAGGTCTCCATCGGCGGCTCCTCGCCCTCCGGCGGGAAGATGCGCCGCTCGAGCTCGCGGATGCGCTCGAGGTGGTCGGCGATGCGGCGCCGGCTGTCGGCGGAGAGCCCGCTCCGCTCGCTCGCGAAGTGCCGGTAGTCGTCGAGCACCGTGTCGAGCACGCTCCGCCGGTATCGGCGACGACGCGCCTCGGCGGGATCCTCGACGGGGTCGGGCACGCCGCCACCGAAGAGGCGCTCGAAGAGATCCGAGGGCCGCTCGATGGGGTTGCCCATGGGGGAGCCGTCCTCGTTCCAGCTGTGCACGCGCCGGTACTGGTGGTCGCGCCGGAAGCCGCTGGTCACGAGGAGGGTCGAGAGCGGCGTCGGCGGGCCCTCGCGATGCAGGTCGCGCATGGCGACCACGTCGATGGAGGGCCCGCGCTGCGTGTCCTCGCGCCCCTCGAAGCCGGTGAAGGTGGCGCCGCCGCCGCGCGGGTGGCCGCCGCCCGTGTGCATGTCGATGCCGCGGAGCACGGCGATCTTCGAGAGGTGGGGCCGGAGCGGGCTGAGCGGCCCGTCGGCGCGGAGCGGGTCGTCGTGGTCGAAGATCTCGGGGAGCACGCCGTTGCCGAAGAAGCCGGTGACGACGCGCACGGGCGGCTCGGGCAGCGCGGCGAAGGCGCTCCGGCGCACCATCTCGCCGAGGAAGGGGAGCGCGATGGCCACGCCGGTGCCGCGGAGCATGGTGCGCCGCGAGAGGCGCTGGGCGCGGGCGTGGCGGGGGCGGTCCGGTCGGGAGCGGCTCACGGCGCCACCTCCGTGTCGTCGGAGGGCGCGATGAGGCGGAAGGAGGGGTGCGTGACGATGGCGAGCATCAAGTCCTCGTAGCGGCCGCCGCGCGCCTCGTAGTCGTCGAGCACCTCGGCGACGGTGCAGGCGTCGGCCGCGACGAGGGGGCGACCGAGGGCGAACTGGGTGGCCTTCCGCACGACGCAGGAGCGGGCCCGGGGGCTGGCGGCGAGCACCTCGGCGAGCTCGCCGGCATCCGCGAAGGACGTGACGGTGCCGTCCGGCGCGTGGAGCGCTCCGTCGCTGAAGAGCGCGTTGCCGTGCGCGTCCTCGGCCCGGAAGGCGCCGGCCGCGTCGAAGCGGTCGAAGGCGTAGGCGATCGGATCGAAGCGGCTGTGGCAGCCGCCGCAGGTGCCCGAGGCCACGCGCTCCTCGGAGGCGTGCCGCTGGGCCGTGCCGGGGGCGAGCTCCGGGGGCGTGGCGTCGACGCTCGGCGGGGGCGGGGGGACGGCGTCGCAGAGCACGTCCGTGAGGACGAAGAGCCCGCGGTGGACGATGGAGGGCTCGGCCCCGTGCGCGTGGACGGCGAGCACGCCGGGCTGGGTGAGCAGGCCGCGCCGCTCCGGAAGCGCCTCCAGCGAATAGCGCCGCCAGCCCTCCCCCTCCGGCTCGAGCCCGTAGTGCTCGGCGAGGCGCGGGTTCAGGAAGGTGTGCTCGGCCGTGTAGAGCGCCTCCATGGGCGCGCGGCTCTCCCAGGCGAGGTCCTGGAGGAAGCGCATGGACTCCTCGCGCATGGCCGCGGCGAGGGCGTCGTCGAAGGCCGGGTAGCGCGCCTCCGGGAGCGTCAGGCCGGGCACCTTGGCGAGGGAGAACCAGTCCTCGAAGAAGCGCTCCGAGCGGGCCCGCGCCCGCGGGTCGTCGAGGAGCCGCCGCGCCTCGGCCTCGAGGGCGTCGGGCTCGTCGAGGAGGCCGCGAGCGGCGGCGTCGAGGAGCGCGTCGTCGGGCGGGGCGCCCCAGAGGAAGTAGGCGAGGCGCGTGGCGAGGGCGTGGGAGGAGACGGGGCGCACGGTCTCGGCGGGCGTCTCCTCGAGCCGGTAGAGGAAGGCCGGCGAGGTGAGCATGGCGGAGAGCACGAGCCCCGCGGCGGTCTCGAAGTCGTCGCCCTCGTCGCGGACCACCTCGAAGAGCGCCGCGAAGCGCGCGACCTGTGCGTCGTCGACGGGGCCGCGGAAGAGGCGCGCGCCGAGGGCCCGCGCGATCTGCTCGGCGCAGTCGGCCGAGAGGTCCGCGCAGGAGGCGTGGCGGGCGACCACGGCGCCGACGTCCGCGCGAGCGACGGCGGCCTCGGCGATCTCCAGGTAGGCCTCCGCGAGCTCGACGCCGACGATGAGCGTCTTGGCGTTGTTGGTGAAGCCGTAGGCGCGCGGATCCGGCGGGAGGTCGACGAGGAGCTCCGTGACGTCGACGCCGAGCTCCGCCTGGAGGGTCGCCGCGTACTCCTCGTGCGTCAGCCTGCGGAGCACGCCCGGGCCCGGGTCGGGGTCGACGTCGGCGCAAGCGTCGGCGGGCGGGAGCGTGGGCGGGAGCGGCTCGTCGGCCGGCGGGGAGGACGGGTCGGCCGGGTCGTCACGCCCCGGCTCGCCGCTCGGCTCGCTGCCCGCGTCGCCGATCCGCCCGGTACAAGCGAAGGCCAGCGCGAGGAGGAGTGGGAGTAGCCGGGGCACGGCCTCGGAGGTTGCAAGCGACGGTCCAGCGCGCTCCGGAGCCGCACCTCCCCGCTCTCCCGGCGCGCGAGGGCTCGACGACGTCGCTCCGCGTAACCGAGAAGACTACGTCTGCGAGAGCGCCTGGGGGGTGTTGTCCCGGGCGGCGCGCCCGACCGAGCCGTCGACGCCTCCCCGCGTTCGGTCCAGCCCGCCCCGCGTCATCGGTCGAGGCCGAGGTGGGCCCGGAGCGTCCGCGCCACGTAGTCGGCCCTCTCGCGGGAGCCGAGCTCGTTCACGAGCAAGACGTCCGCGCCGGCCACCTCGCCGTGCACCTCGATCCGCGGCCGGCCCTTCCGCCCGCGGCGCGTGCGCACGTGGACCGAGCGGATGTCCCGGGCCGGGTGGGAGCCACCGCCGCGCCAGGGCAGCGGCCCGTGCCGGACGCTCAGCTCCCCCTCGGCGAGCTCCACGGTCGTGCGGTTCAGCAGCCCCGCCAGCGTGAAGTACGTCAGCCCGACCCCGACCGCGACGTGGAGCAGCGGGAAGCACATGGCGACGATGGCGAAGGCGCCCGGCGCCGAGGCCGCGTTCGCGTACCAGACGACCAGGAAGCCATCCCAGAAGAGGCAGAAGAAGAGCAGGAAGACGTACTGGAAGCCGAACCAACGCCAGCGCATCTCGAGCTCCCCCTCCTGGCGGAAGGCGTCGCGGTAGCTCTCGCTCCGCCGGCTCGGCAGCACCGAGTGGAGGACCTCCACGCCGCGCGGCGCCTCCTCCGGCGCCGGCGGGGACTCGGGCTCCGGGAAGAGCAGCTCCGCGGCGGGCGTGCGCGCGCCACAGCCTCCGCAGACCAGGTCGCCCCCCGCGAGGTCCTCCCGCGAGAGGGTCTCGCCGCAGCTCGGACAGCGCGTCTCCACGGCCCCGATCATAGACGAACCCCGCCCTCGTTCGCGTGCCGGGAGGCTCCCCGGCCTCGGGTATGCTCCGGGCCATGCACCTGCAGCCCGGCATCCCCGCGCCCGCCCTCGAGCTCGAGGACTGGAAGGGGGAGCGCCACACCCTCGCCTGCTACCGCGGCCGCCGCGTCTGGCTCGCCTTCTTCCGCTACGCCTCCTGCCCGCTCTGCAACCTGCGCGTCCACCGCATGATCCAGCGCTGGGACGTCTGGGCGGAGAGCGACTTCCAGCTCCTCGCCGTCTTCCAGTCGCCGCCGAGCTCCATCGCCGAATACGTCGGCGAGCAGAGGCCGCCCTTCCCGCTCCTCGGTGACCCGGACGAGGTCTACTACGGCCTCTACGGCTGCGACGCCTCGCTCCGCGCCTACGTCGCCCCGACCAACGCCGCCATGCTCGCGAAGGCCGCCGGCGCCGGCTTCCTCCCGGGGCGCATGGAGGGCACCAAGACCCGCGTGCCCGCCGACTTCTTCATCGACGAGGAAGGCATCCTCACGCGCTGCTTCTACGGCAAGACCATCAGCGACCACGTGCCCTTCGAGGACGTGGACGACTGGCTCGGGGTCTGAGGACGTGGAGGCGCGCGACGGGAGCGACCGCGGCGACGCGCGGGCCTACGACCGCTACCTGGCGGCCATGGACGCCGCCATGCGCGTGAAGATCGCGGTGACGGCGGCGCACCTGCCGGCGGCCGGCACGGTGGCGGACATGGGCATGGGATCGGGGACGGGCAGCGACGCCCTCGCCGCGCTCTACCCGCGCCTCGAGGTCGTCGGCGTGGACCTCGACCCGGAGATGGTCGAGCGGGCCCGGCAGCGCTTCGACCGCCCGAACCTCCGCTTCGTGATGGGGGACATCGCCGAGCCAGTCTTCGACGCCGAGAGCCTCGACGGCGTCTTCGACAGCTCCGTGATCCACCACGTCACCTCCTTCGGGGGCTACGACCACGACGCCGCGCGGCGCGCCTGCGCCGCCCAGGCCGCGCAGCTCCGGGCGGGCGGCACGCTCGTGATCCGCGACTTCGTGGCGCCCGAGGAGGGCGAGCGAGCGGTGATCCTCGCGCTGCCCGCGGACGATGGGGACGACTCGGACGACCCGGCGCGCTGCTCGACGGCGCGGCTCTTCGAGCGTTTCGCGGGCGAGTTCCGCTCGCTCCACAACGCGCCGGGCTTCCCCACGGAGCGCCTCGAGGACGCGCCGGACGGCTGGCGGCGCTACCGGCTGAGCGAGCGACACGCGGCGGAGTTCCTGCTGCGCAAGGACTACCGCACGGACTGGGTGAAGGAGGCGCGCGAGGAGTACACGTACTTCACGGCGCGGGGCTTCGCCGAGGTCTTCGAAGAGCTCGGGCTGCGGCTCCTCGCGTGCACGCCGATCCGCAACCCGTGGATCGTGCGGAACCGCTTCGAGGGGCGCTTCCGTTGGGAGGGCGCGGGCGGCGCCTTCCTCGAGCCGCCGGCGACCCACGTGATCGTCGCCGGCGAGAAGGTCGCCGCGGGGGCCGGCGTGCGCTTCCGACGGCGGCCCTGTGGACCGGTCGGCTACCTCGAGCTCGAGGGCTGGCGGGACGGGGAGACGGGCCAGGTGCTCGATCTCGTGCGCCGCCCGGAGCGGACCCTCGACGTGCTGCCCTTCTTCCTGGATGAGGACGGGGATCCGCTCGTGCTCGCGCGGACGAGCTACCCGCGGCCCGTGCTCCTCGCCGGGGGGCCGGCGCTCGACGGAAGCCTGCCGCCCGCGTACGTGGCCGAGCCGATCGTGCTGCGCGAGGGCGCCGGGCCGCTCGGGACGGCGGTGGAGGACGGGCTCGCGCGGCTCGCGCACATCCCGCCAGAGTCGCTCCGGGCCTTCCACGCCGGGACCGTGACCTATCCCTCGCCCGGCGGGGTGCTCGAGGAGGTGCGCTCGGTGCTGGTGGAGCTGCGTGGGGACGCGCCGCTGCTCCGGGACGCGCCCGCCGGGAGCTCGGGCTTCGCGACGCCGGGGCGCATCCGAGCGCTCGACGCGCGGCAGCTCCTCCGGGCGGCGCAGGTCGGCGCCTTGCCGGACGCGCGGCTCGAGCTCCACGCGTACCAGCTCTTCGCGACGCTCGGCGTCTCGCCCGGTCCGTGGATCGGCGAGGTCATCGCGCTCGAGGGCGCCGACGATCCCGGCCCGCCGCCGACGCCACTCGCGGAGCTGCTCGCGCGACCGCCTCGGCGCCGCTTCGCGCGGACGGAGGCGCGCGCCGGCTTTCTGGAGGTGCACGCCGAGACCTTCGAGGAGCTCGACGCGAAAGGGCGCCGGCTCGCGACGCAGGACCTCGAGTACGTGACGCCGGGGCCGCTCTCGCTGCGCACCCTCGCCTGCGCGCTTCTGCGCCAGGTCGGCGTAGAGGTGCGGATGGCCGTCGACGACGACGACCGCCCCGCGAGCCAGTGCTTCGACGGCAACAGCCAGCTCCTCGTGGCGCCGGCCTGGCGCCTGCCCCACGACCTCCCCTCGCCCACGCCCGCGCGGGCCTGGGTACGCGCGCGTCTCGAGGAGGAGCATGGCCTCCGCCTCGGCCAGGCCTGGGAGCTCGGCGGCCGCTATCACCCGACGCCCGGCCTCACCCCCGAGGTCGTGCACCCGCTCGCCTTCGAGGTCCTCGCGGCGCCCGAGGACGACCGCCTCGCCTGGGTCCCGCTCGCCGAGCTCGCCGCCCGCGCCTCCGACCTCCGCGACGGGCACCTCCGCCTCGTCGCCCTCCGCGCCGCCCACGCCCTCGACCTGCTGCGCTGAGCCACCGGAACCGCGCCCGCCGTGCCCGCATCGCGCCGTTCGTGGCGCGGCGGCCGAAGGGCGAGGCGCGATCGCCCGGGCTCAGCCCGTGCGTGCGATCGCTCGCGCCAGGAAGGCTTCCACGCGCCGCTCGGCCCCGGGCTCGAGCGCGGCGCGCCACGGCGCCGGGATCGCCGCCGCCCCGACTCGTGCGCCGACCACGCCGCCCACCATCGCACCGATCGAATCCGTGTCTCCTCCGAGCCGGATGGCCTCCCGCGCCGCCGCCTCGAAGCTGTCCGCCCGACGCGCGAGCCAGAGCGCAGCCGGCACGGACTCCGCAGCCAGCACGCCCGCCCCCACGCGGCGCAGGAGCTCGGCGGGGCTCTGGCAGGCCTCCGCCTCTCGAAGCGGGCCCGCCAGCGCCGGCGCCCTCTCCGCGAGCTCTTCGAGGCTCCACGGCCGCCCCGAGAGCTCCCTTCGCGTCGCCAGCGCCACGGCGACCGCGCCGTCGAGGGCCTCTGCATGCGCGTGCGTCGCTCGGCATGCCGCGCGCGCCGCCTCCACCGCGCGCTCCTCCGGCCCACGGAGGGGCCAGACGACGACCGGCGCCCCCCGCACCGCGCCCCCGTTTCCCCGGGACCCCTCCGGCCAGGCGGCCTGCCCGGCTTCCTGCCAGCTCGCCCCCGCCGTCCAGGCGCGGAACGCCGCCCGCGTGCCCTTCCCGTAGCCCCGCGCCGGCTCGTGCCCCCGAGCGAGCACCTCGAGGAGGCGCGCCTCCTCGATGCGGCCCCCTTCTTCGAGGGCGCGCATCACGCCGAGCATCATCTCGCCATCGTCGCTGTGGCTCCAGGCCCGGGGGCGGAGGAGGCGCGCCGCGACCGCCCCGTCGAGCCGCTCCCCGGAGGAGGCCCCTTCGAAGGGCCTCCCGAGCCCGTCGCCGACGAGCGTCCCGAGGAGCGCCCCGCGCGCCCGGTCGACGTCCATGCCGAGCCAACGCGCCGCGCAGGCGCCGTCCTTCCCGAACCCGCGCCCGACGCCCGAGCCGGCCTTCGGGCGTTGCGGCCCTCGCCCCGGACTTCGAGGCGCCGGTCCTCCGCAACGCGTCGGACGCGCCCGAGTGGGACGCGAAGTTCCCGGACCACCCGCTCTCGCGCTGCCGATCCCACCTGAGGGAGGCCCTCGCGGAGCTCACGCTCTCGGACGAGGCCCGCGCCTCCGCCCCGTTCACCGGTCCGGCCGGCTGAGGCCCGCGCCTCCGTCGGGCATCGGCACCAGGCGCATGCCGTCGAGCCGGAGCCCGGCGGCCTCCTCCGCGGCGCGCAGCCGCTCCTCCGGGGCCTGCGCCTCCCGCGCGTCCTCGAGCGGCACCCGGTGGATGCGGCCCCGGTCGTGGTAGAGGAGCGCGCCGCCGCGGAAGGCCACGCCGATGGCGAGCGTGCCCGTCGGGAAGATGCGGAGGAGCGCGCCCTCCTCGGCGTCCCAGACGCGCACGGTCCCGTCGTCCGAGGCGGTCGCGAGCCGCCGCCCCGCGCCGTCCCAGACCACGCGGTTGATCCACTGCCGGTGCGCGTCGATCTCCCGGAGCCGCTCACCGGTCGTCGCGTCCCAGAGGCGGAGCGTGCCCACGCCGTCCACGGTCGCCAGCCGCGCCCCGTCCGGAGAGAAGGCCGCGTCCGAGGCCAGGCCACCGTGACCCTCGAGCGCGTGCTCCACCGCGTCCTCGCTGCGTAGGCAGACGACCCCGTCGCGCGCCGCCGAGGCGAAGCGCCGCCCGTCGGGCGCGACGGCCAGGCCGAGGACGGCGCCCTCGTGGTCGGCGAAGCGGAGGACCTGCCCACCCTCCCGCAGCTCGTAGATGGCGACGTCGCCCGGTCCGGCGCTCGCGTAGAGGCGCTCGCCCCGCGGCCCGAAGCGCAGGCCGAGGAGCGGCTGGGCGCGCTCGGCCCAGGGCTCGGCGAGGACCCGGAACGCGCCGTCCTCCGCGACGAGGATCGCCCCGTCGCTCGTGGCGACCGCCACCGCGCCCGTCGGCGCCACGTCCACCGCCACCGGTTGGCGCGCGCCCTCCGGCAGCGGCCAGCGCGCCACCACGCCCCCGTCCACCACGCGCACGCCATCCGCCGCGACGATGGCCAGGCGCTCCGCCTCGCCGCCGCCCACGGCGAAGGAACGCACGGCTGCGCCCACGTCCAGCGGCTCGGCGGCGCCCGGGACCGGCGCGAAGAGCGTGACCCCATCCGGCGCGCGCGGCCCCCGCGCCGGCACCGCCGCGAGCCAGGCGCCGGCCTCCGCGGCGGGCCCGACGGCGAGCCGGAAGCCGTTCCCCGGCGGCACGTGGAGCGACTCGAGCACCTGCCCGCCCACGGGATCTCGGGCGACGATGCGCGCGCTCCCCTCGCTCGCGAGGAGCCGGCCGGCGCGCCAGCTCAGCCCGCCGACCCAGCCGAGCGTCTCGAGGCTGCGCGCCGGGCCGCCGTCCAGCGGGTGGAGCTCCACGCGCGGGTGCTGCCCGCCGACGGCGAGCGTCCGGCCCTCGGGCGAGAAGGCCAGCGTCTGCACGGCGCCGGGAGCGCTCGCCTCGAGCACGCGCTCCCCGCTGCGCAGGTTCCAGACCTCGACCCGGGCGAGCCCCCGCGCCGCCGCCGCCGCGAGACCCCGCGGCCCCGCCGCCACGCGCTCCGCCGAGGGCAACCCGGTCACGAGGCTCGCCCGCTCCGCGCCGTCTTCCTCCTCCACGAGCACGAGGTCGCCGTCGGCCGTGCCGAGCAGCAGCCCCTCGTCCGCGCGCACCACCGTGCGGGTCGTGGCCGGCAGGGCGAAGCGGCGGGCGCCGGTCGCCGCGTCGTAGACGCCGGAGCGCTCGCCCGCGACGATGGCCACGCCCCCGTCCCCGGTCCACGCCCAGACGGCCCGGGTCCCCGGCAGGGGGCGAAAGACCGGCTCGGCCCCTCCCTCGAGCTCCGCCACGACCCAGCCCTCGCCGAAGGCCGCCACGGCGAAACGCGCCCCGTCCGGCGAGAACGCCCCGCGGGACGCGAGCGGGCGCGCCGCGTCCCCGAGCCGCCCGGCGAAGCGATGGCGCCGCCGGCGCTCGGCCGCCAACAGCCGCGAGCGGGCTCGCACCACCCGCTCCCGCGCCTCGCGCCCGGCCGCGAAGCCCGCGTCGTGATGCGACGAGGCCGGGTTCGCCGGATCCTCCACGAGCGCCGCCGCCGCGTAGATGGCCGCCGCGGCCGCGTCCCCCTCCCCCATCGCCCGGTCGGCCTTCTCGAGGTACGCCTCCGCCAGCGCCGCCTGCGCCCGCCGCGCGCTCTCCCGCGCTCGCTCCTCCGCCGCCTCCGCCTGCGTGCGCCGCGCCTCGGCCTGCTCCCGCGCCGCCAGCTCGTCCCGGTAGCTCCGCCAGACCACGCCGCTCGACACCAGCGCGCCGACCAGGATCGCCAGCGCCGCGAAGGAGGCCGCCTTGTTCCGCGCCACGAAGCGCCGGAGCAGCTCCGCGGAGCTGTAGGCGTAGGCGCCGACCCGGCGGCCGTCCTGCCAGGCGGCGATCTCCTCGGCCAGCTCGGCGGCGCTCCCGTAGCGCTCGCTCGGGTCTCGCCGCAGCGCCCGGTCGGCCACCGCCGCGAGCTCCGGCGGCGCGTCCGGCGCCAGCTCGCGCACCTTCGGCGGCGCGTTCGCGACCACCTGGGTGAGCACGTCCCAGGCGTTCTTCCCCCGGTAGGGCGGCCGCCCCGTCAGGATCTCGAAGAGGATCGCCCCGAGCCCCCACACGTCCGTGCGCTCGTCCATGGCGTCGACCTCGCCACGCGCCTGCTCCGGGCTCATGTAGCTCGGCGTCCCGAGCGCCGCGCCCTCGAGGGTCTCTCCCTCCCCGGCCATGCGCAGCCGCTCGCCGCTCTCCCCCTCCGCCCGCGGCCCGAGCTCCTCCCCCCGCAGATCCCGCGCCCCCCGCACCTTCGCGAGCCCCCAGTCCACCAGGACCGTCTCGCCGAAGGCGCCGACCATCACGTTGTCGGGCTTCAGGTCCCGGTGCACCACGCCCCGTGAGTGCGCGTAGGCGAGCGCCTCGCAGAGATCGCGGAAGTGGCCCAGCAGCCGGAGCCGCGCGTCGAGGTCCTCCGCCTCGCCGAGCGCCCGCCCCAAGGAACGCCCCCGCACGAGCTTCATCGTGTAGTAGAGCGAGCCGTCCGGACGCCGGCCGAGCTCGTGCACCGGCACGATCCCCGGGTGCTCGAGCTGCCCGGTGACCCGCGCCTCCCGGAGGAAGCGCGCCAGGGCCTGCCGCGACGGACCGGATCCCTCGGCGGGCTCGAGGAGGAGCTGCTTGACCGCCACCTCGCGCCCGAGGTGTTTGTCCATGGCGACGAAGACCCGGCCGATGCCGACCCGGCCGAGCTCCCGCCCCGGCGCGTAGCGCCCCCGATGCTCGTCCGTGACGCTGGCGTCGTCGATGGACCCGACCGCCACCTGTCCGGCGTCGCTCTGCACCGTCTCCGCGTAGGCGACCCGGCCCGCGTCGCTCTGCATCGTCTCGGCGAAGGCGACCTCCTCGCGCGCCGCTCGCTCACCCGAATCCGGCAGCGTGGCGGCGTGCGCCAGCGGGGCCTCGCCCTCCCCTCCGCGCTCGGGCTCGCTCATGTCACCGACCGCCTGCGCCGCGCCATCCCCCGCAGGGTAGCCCCCACGCCCCGCCGCCCGAAACCGCCCGAAACCGTCCGCGACTCGCCCCCGCGTCACGCCCCGCGGGCTGTCCGCCTCACGCCGCCTCTGCTATGAGCCCGGCGATGCGTAGCCCCAAGCACTTCTTCCAGCCGCTCGCGCTCGGCGCCCCGGAGCCCGCCCGCGAGATCCCCTTCAAGCCCTCGCGGATGATCCACTTCTTCGCGCCCAACAGCGAGAAGATGCGCTCCAAGGTGCCGTCCATCGTGCCCAAGGTGGACGTGCTCCTCGGCAACCTCGAGGACGCCGTGGCCGCCGACCAGAAGGAGGCCGCGCGCGCCGGCTTCATCGAGGTCGCCGCGAGCACCGACTTCGGGGACACGCAGCTCTGGACCCGCGTCAACAGCCTCGACAGCCCCTGGTTCCTCGACGACGTCATGCAGATCGTCGAGAAGGTCGGCGAGAAGCTCGACGTGATCATGGTGCCGAAGGTCGAGGGCGCCTGGGACATCCACTACGTGGACCGGCTCCTCGCCCAGCTCGAGGCGCGCCACGGGCTGAAGAAGCCCATCCTCGTCCACGCCATCCTCGAGACCGCGCTCGGCGTGGCGAACGTCGAGGAGATCGCCGGCGCCAGCCCGCGCATGCAGGGGCTCAGCCTCGGCCCGGCCGACCTCGCGGCCTCGCGGCGCATGAAGACCACCCGCGTCGGCGGCGGCCACCCGGGCTACCTGGTGCGCCAGGACCCGAACCCGGACGATCCCGAGGCCCCGCGCGCCACCGCCCAGCAGGATCTCTGGCACTACACGCTCGCGCGGATGGTCGACGCCTGCGTCGCGAACGGCATCCTCCCTTACTACGGCCCCTTCGGCGACATCCGCGACACGGTGGCCTGCGAGGACCAGTTCCGGAACGCCTTCCTGCTCGGCTGCGTCGGCGCCTGGTCGCTGCACCCGGTGCAGATCGGCATCGCGAAGAAGGTCTTCAGCCCGCCCGTCGACGAGGTGAAGTGGGCCATGCGCGTCATCGAGGCCATGGGCGACGGCACCGGCGCGGTGATGCTCGACGGCAAGATGCAGGACGACGCGACCGTGAAGCAGTGCCGCGTCGTGGTCGAGCTCGCGCAGATGCTGGCGGAGAAGGACGCCGACCTGAAGGAAGCCTACGGGCTTTGAGCCGGGCCTGCCCTCCCCGGCCACCTCTGCCACCGGTCGCCCCGGTCGCGCGCTCCCGCGAAGAAGCGCTCGACCGGGGTCGCCTCAGAGCCGCGGGTCGACCGGCTCGCTCTCGAGCGCGAGCACGCCGAAGACGCACTCGTGAACCCGGTGGAGGGGCTCGCCCTCCACGAAGCGGTGAAGCGCCTCGAGGCCGAGCGCGTGCTCCTTCCGGGCGAGGCGCCGCTTCGTCTTCAGCTTCCGGCGCCGGAGCGCCTCGAGCTGCTCGGGCGCGTCGTACTCGGGCCCGTAGATCAGGCGGAGGTACGCGGGCCCGCGACACTTCAGCGCCGGCTGGAGCAGCCCGCGGCGCCCCCGCGCGTTCCAGTTCAGCGGCTTGACGACCATGCCCTCGCCGCCCGCCTCGGTGAGCGCGCGCCACCAGGTGCAGGCGGCCTCCACGCTCGCCGCGTCGTCCAGGTCCACGCTCCGGTGGCGGGTCGCGCGCAGCACCGACGACCCCGCCGCCGCGAGCCGGGCCAGCGTCTCCATGTGCCAGCGGTGATCCCGGTCGGTGTGCACGCCCCCCTCGCTCGCGAGCAGGTGGAAGGGAGCGAGCGCCCAGTCCTCGAGCCGCTCGACGGGCCAGCAATACGGCCGGTAGGCCTCCCGGTACTCGCGCACCCGCGTCAGCCGCGCGGCGAAGCGCGCTCTCAGAGCCCCTGCCTCGCCTCCACGCTCCACGCAGGCGTCGAGCGCCTCGATCGCGGCGCGGAGCCCCAGCGTCGCCGCCGCTCCCACCGGCGCGTACTGGCTCTGGAGGAGCCCGCGGGCCTTCGCGGACCAGGGCATGAGCTCCGCGTCCAGGCAGAGCCAGCTCGAGCCGAGCTCCTCCCAGAGCCCCGCCTCCGAAGCCGCCTCGGCGACCCGCGCGAGGAGCGCAGCCTCGGGCTCCGGCGCGTCGAAGAAGGGGCGCCCGGTCCGCGTGTAGACCACCCCGCGGCGCCCGTCGCGCACGCCGAAGCGCTCGGCGGCGGCCCGCTCGTCGCGGCAGACGACCAGCACCGCTCGCGAGCCCATGTGCTTCTCCTCGCAGATCACCTCGCGCACGCCGCGCGAGCGGAAGTAGGCGAAGGCCTCCCGCGGGTGCTCGAGCATCCCCGGCTCGGCGCTCGTCTCGGCCGGGGACATGGTCGCCGGCAGGTAGATCAACCAACGCGGATCCACGCCGTAGCGGCTCATGACCTCGAGCGCGGCCGCTGCGTTCTCCTCACGCACGGTCACGGTCCGATCGAGGCGCGTCTCCACGATGCGCTTGCCGAGCACGTCCTCGACCTGGAGCCCCGCCCCGGACCGCTCCGCTTGCCCGGCGTGGAGCGGCTTCGCGGGCGCGCACCAGACCCGCTCGGCGGGCACGGAGACGCACTCCTTCTCGGGCCAGCGGAGGGCCGTGAGCGCGCCCCCGAAGACGCAGCCCGTGTCCACGCAGAGCGTCCGGTTCACCCACTCGGCCCGCCGTACGGGCGTGTGGCCGTGGACCACGGTCGCTCGCCCCCGGTACGCGCGGGCCCAGTCGACGCGCACCGGCAGCCCGAAGGCGTCGGTCTCGCCCGTCGTCTCGCCGTAGAGCGCGAAGTCCCGGACGGCGCGGGAGGCGCGGCCCTGGAGCGCCTCCGGGAGCCCCGCATGCGCGACGACCAGCTCACCCCCGTCGAGCACGAGGTGACTCACGAGCCCCTCGACGAAGCGCCGCGCCCGCTCGGCGAAGGCCGCCGGCCGCCCCTCGAGCTGCGCGAGCGTCTCTGCCAGCCCGTGGGCGACGCGCACCTCCTTCCCGCGGAGCTTCCGCGCCAGCTTCACGTCGTGGTTGCCCGGAACGCAGAAGGCGCTCCCCCTCTCGACCATCCCCATCACGATCTCGAGGACGCCGGGTGAGTCCGGGCCGCGGTCGACGAGGTCGCCGACGAACACGGCCCGGCGCCCGGCCGGATGCGCGAAGATGCCGTCCTCTCCCCTCGCGTAGCCGAGCTCGGCGAGGAGCCGCTCGAGCTCGCTCCGGCAGCCGTGCACGTCGCCGATCACGTCGAAGGGGCCCCGCTCGTCCCGCCGGTCGCTCCAGAGCCGCTGCCGCTCGATCCGGGCGCCCTCGATCGCCTCCGGCGAGCCGAGCACGTGCACCCGCGCGAAGCCCTCGCGCTTCAGGCTGCGCAGCGCCTTGCGGAGCTGCGCGTGCTGCTGCCGGACGACGTGCGGGCCGAAGCTCCGATCGCTCCGCTCGCGGTTCCGGGCCGCGCAGAGCTTCGCGGGGACGTTCAGCACGATGGCGACCGGGAGGGCGTGCTCCTCCCGAGCGAGCGCGACGAGCGAGGCGCGGGCGGCTCGCTGGACGTTCGTCGCGTCCACCACCGTGAGCCGGCGGCGCCGCAGGCGCTTGCGCGCGAGGAAGTGGAGCAG
Source organism: Sandaracinus sp. (assembly GCA_002699025.1). GTDB lineage: Bacteria > Myxococcota_A > Polyangia > Polyangiales > Houyiibacteriaceae > Houyiibacterium > Houyiibacterium oceanicum. Next base: position 147,529 of record PABA01000008.1, read on the forward strand.
CTCGAAGGCGTCCCGGGTCGCGCTCTGGTCGTTCGGATCGTCACCCACCAGGCCACGGCAGACGTCCGACGAGAGCACCTCCGTCGGAGCGAAGTGCGTGCGCGCGAAGGTGCTCTTGCCGCTGCCGGACGGCCCGACCAGGAGCACGAGCGAGAGCTCGGGGATGGGCAAGGTCGTCACGACGCCGCCTCCCGCTCGAAGATGGCCATCTGGGTCGGCGGGCCCACCTCCGGATCGGCGTCGCCGATGCCCGCGAAGCGCACGCCGTAGCCGCGGCGCCCGGCCACCCCCTCGGCCCACGTGGCGAGCTCCGCCCGCGACCACTCGAAGCGATGATCCGGGTGGCGCCGCTCCCCTGCCCCCAGCCCCTCGAAGCGCACGTTGTACTCCCGGTTGGGCGTGGTCAGCACCACCAGGCCGGGCCGCGCTCCGCCGAAGACGACCTCCTCGACCGCCGGCAGCCGCGCCTCGTCGACGTGCTCGAGGACCTCGATGAGGCACGCCGCGTCATGACCCGCCAGCCGCGCGTCGCGGTACGTCAGCGAGCCCTGGAAGAGCTCGAGGCGGGCGCGCTGCCGCGGCGCGAGCCCGTCCAGTCGGAGCCGCTTGGCCGCCCGCTCCAGCGCCCGGGGGGAGACGTCCATCCCGGCGATGTGCGTGAAGCGCCGGTCGGCGAGCAGCGCCCGGAGGAGCGTCCCTTCGCCACAGCCCAGATCGATCACCCGCTCCGCGCCCGCCTCCCGAAGCACCTCGATCACGGCGTCGACCCGCCGCGCGTTCAGACTGAGCGGCGCCTCCAGCGCCTCCTCGGGCTCGTTCTCGTCGCGCGCGCCGTCCTCGGGCGCGAGGCGCGCCAGCGCGTCCCGGGCGAGGCCGCGTTGCCGCTTCAGGTACCGCGCCGCGATGGTCGCCCGCAGCGGGTGGCGCTCGAGCCAGCCGGCCCCTTTGGCCAGCAGCTTGTCCACCTCGTCGTCGCCGACCCAGTAGTGCTTCTCGTCGTCGAGGACGGGCACCAGGACGTAGAGATGGCCCAGCAGCTCCGACAGCGTCGTCCGCGAGCGCAGGGTCACGCGATGGTGGGCGCTCGTACCCCAGCCGGGGAAGGCCGGATCGAGGAGCGTGGGCGTGGCCTCCACGGCGTAGCCGAGCGGCTCGAAGAGCCCGCGGAGGAGCGCCTCGCCCCCGTCGCGCAGGGGGAGCGCCGCGAGGGACGCCTCGAGGGGCAGCGGCGTCGTAGCGAGCTCGGGACGCTCGCGGCAACGGCCGCCGAGGGCGCTGCCGAGCACGCGGCTGATCGCCACGCTCAGGAGCGACGAGGCGACGTAGGGCCGGTCGTTGACGTACTGGGTGAGCGGGCCGCCGCCCCGCCGCCGGGCGCTGGCCACGAGGGCCAGCGGGTCGAGGTCGAGCAGGAGCGCCGCCGTGCAGGCGCCCTCGTCCGCCTCGGGGAAGAAGACGTGCGCTTCGCCGAAGGAGAGCGCGAAGCGCTGCACGCGCTGGGGGTGCTTGCCGAGCAGGTAGCCGAGATCCGTGGCCGGTCGGTGGGTGGTGCGGAGCGTGAGGAGCACGCCGTTCCTTTCGTCCTGAGAAAGGGAGAACGCGAAACGCGAAGAGGCCGCCCGGGGGCGTCCGGGCGGCCTCTTCGCGTCTCGCGGCGTCCCGTTGCGACGCGCTACGCGAGCCCCCCGGCCCGAACGAGATCCAGCTGCACGCCGAGAGGCGGCTGGGGGTGCTCGGGTAGGTCGCGGCGGGTCGGCACGGCCGGTACGGTGCGCACGACTTCGGCGCCGTCAAGCGCGGTGCCGCGACGGGGCCGACGACGCGCTCAGCGCGATTCGCGGACGCGGCTCGGCGTCGGGTGCGTCTCGAAGTGCGCGCGGAGGGCGTCGACGAAGGCGCGGGTCCGCTCGGGCACGAAGCGCTCGCTCGGGTGGAAGACGTAGACGGCGAGCGCCGCGCTCCAGCCGGGCAGCACCTCCTCCACCTCGCCCTCCGCCAGCGCCTCCTCGAAGAAGGTCGGGAACGAGCGCGCGACGCCGAGCCCCTCGAGCGTCGCCGCCCAGAGCACGGCGTTGCTGTTGGTCGTCAGCGTGCCTTCGGTCGACACCACGACCGGCTCGCCCTCGGCCGTGCGGAAGACCCACTCGCGATCCGGGTAGCTCAGGCAGTTGTGGGCGACGAGCTCGCCGGGGTGGCTCGGTCGGCCGTGGGCGTCGAGGTAGGAGGGCGAGGCGTAGAGGGCCGCGCCGTAGTGGAGGATGCGCCGCCCGACGAGCGAGGTGTCGGGGAAGCGGCGGTGCGGGGGGCGCGCCGCGACGAGGACGTCGGGCCGCTCGCCGAGCTCGTCGAGCGGATCGGTGACGATGCGGAGCCGGAGCTCGACCTCCGGGTGGCGCCGCAGAAAGCGCGGGACGACCCGCCGGTGGAAGCCCGAGCTCGCGAAGTAGGTGGGCATCACCACGTCGAGGCGCCCGCGGGGCCGGCGCGCGAAGCTCCGGACCCGGTCGAAGGCCTCGTGGGCCCGGCGCGGGAGGTCGCCGGCGTCCGCCACGAGGAGCTGGCCGGCCTGGGTGAGCTCGACCTTGCGGCTGTCCCGGCGGAGGAGCTGGACGCCGAGGCGCTGCTCGAGCGCCTTCACCCGCTTGCTCAAGGTCGAGGCGCCCACGCCCGCCCGGGCCGCCGCGCGCCGATAGCCGCCGGCCTCGACCACCGCGAGGAAGGCCGTGAGCTCGTCGAGCGCGCCGGGGGTCGTGTCCACCATCGGAAACGCAGTGTGTCGAATCGGCGGCGTTCTGACGAGTCAGCGTGGAGGCGATGACCTCGGCCCGCGCGCTCCTCGCCCTGTCGCTCCTCTCGCACCTCTTCATTATCGCCTGCGGCGACGATGACGGCGGCGGGGGAGACGCGGGGAGCGAAGAGGCGACCGACGCCGGCGCGCGCCTCGACGCCGGCGTCCCCGATGCGAGCGCCGCCGTCGATGCGGGCGTCGACACGGACGCGTCCCCTGCGGACGCGGGGGAGACCACGACCGACGCCGGCGCGGAGGGGCTCGCCCTCGACGCGCTGGTGCCGAGCGTCGCGGACGCGACCTGCGCGGGCCTCTTCCGCTGCTGTGACCCGTCGAGCCTCGCCCGCTACCTCGCCCCCTTCCGCGAGGACACCCGCCTGGACGACGAGCTGCGCGCGCGCATCCCGGCGGCCGGCGCGCTCGAGGCGGAGGCTTGCCCGGCGCTTCTCGAGGAGATCTTCGCCGCGATGCCCATCGGCCGCTGGCGGGAGGAGCTCGAGGGCGGCCACGCCGGCTACGACGCCGACGCCGCGGGCGCCTGCCTCGAGACGCTGAGCGAAGCCGAATGCGGCGAGCCCTTCCGCGCGGCCCTCTTCGATCCGACCTGCTTCGCCACCCAGCCGCCCGCCGGCGGCGAGGAGCGGCGCCGCTGGGTCGAGCGGGAGGGCGGCCTCGGGGACGACTGCCGGACGGTCGCGGACGGCTTCGGCGGGCTCTTCTTCGGCACCTGCGACCCGGCGCGCTTCTTCTGCTGCGCGCCGACGGAGGGCGAGACCTTCGACTGCCAGCCCTTCCCGGGCGCCGGCCGCGAGGGGCGCTGCATCGCCGCCGGACAGGTCGGCGACGCCTGCGAGACCGGCTTCCGGGTCTGCGCGACGGGGCTCGACTGCGACTCCGAGACCGGCACCTGCGTCGCCCCCGCCGACGGCCCGCTCGAGCTCGGCGAGGCCTGCGTGAGCGAGAGCTTCTCGCTCCTCGGAGAGTGCGAGGGCGGCTGGTGCGACATCCTCGGCTCGCGGGTCTGCGAGCCGGTGAAGGAGAACGGTGAGGCCTGCGGCGGCTCCGCCGAGTGCGCGAGCGGCGTCTGCGAGGGCGAGCCGGCCACCTGCGGCGAGCCCACCTTCTGCGAGCCCTGAGGCACTCCCCCGCCGCCGGCTCTCGACGCCGCGCCCCCTTCGGCGCATCCTCCCGCGCGATGAAGACGACCTCCCGCCCCCGCCGCTCGGTCCTCTACATGCCGGGCTCCAACACCCGCGCCCTCGAGAAGGGGCAGACCCTGCCCTGCGACGGCATCATCCTCGACCTCGAGGACGCCGTGACCCCGGACGCGAAGGACGCCGCCCGCGGCCACGTCGTCGAGGCGCTGAAGACCAACGACTACGGCCCGCGCGAGCTCCTCCTCCGCGTCAACGGCCTCGACACGCCTTGGGGCTACGCCGACCTGGCCGCCGCCGCGACGAGCGGGGCCCACGCCGCCCTCCTGCCGAAGGTCGAGAGCGCCGACGACGTGCGAAAGGCCGCGCGCATCCTCGAGGCCCACGGCGCGCCGGACGAGCTCGCCCTCTGGTGCATGATGGAGACGCCCCGGGGCATCCTCCGCGCCGAGGAGATCGCCGACGCCCACCCGCGCCTCGCCGGCTTCGTCATGGGCACGAGCGACCTCGCCAAGGATCTCCACGCCGCGCACACGCCGATGCGCCTGCCGCTCCTCGTGGGCCTCGGCACCTGCCTGCTCGCCGCCCGCGCCGCCGGCCTCGCCATCCTCGACGGCGTGTACCTCGACCTGGGCGACGCCGAGGGCTTCGCCGCGAGCTGCAAGCAGGGCGCGGAGCTCGGCTTCGACGGCAAGACGCTCATCCACCCGAAGCAGCTCGAGGCCGCCAACGAGGTCTTCGCGCCCAGCGCCGAGGCCGTGGAGTTCAGCCGCCGGATCATCGCCGCGCATGCCGAGGCCCAGAAGGAGGGCAAGGGCGTGGTGGTCGTCGACGGCAAGCTCATCGAGAACCTCCACGTCGAGAACGCCCAGCGCCTCGTCGCGCTCGCCGACGCCATCGCCGCCCGCGCCTGAGGCTCGCGTCGGGACGCGGGCGACGCCCCCGGGCCGCCATCGCGTGACCACCCCGTCACGGTTCACCCGGCACCTTTCAAGCCTGAAAGCCCCCTCTTGCAGATCCGTGCGAGCTGGGGGCTTTGCTGTACGTGGGTTGCGCAAATTCCGGGGAATTCAACCCCCATGAGGGGTGGCACATGGGTTGCTTGGTCCTCGGGCACCGCGAGCCAAGCTCATGCGGGCCTCGGTCCGAGGCGCGAAACGGACCGCGACCTTCCCCCGAGCCCGCCCCGATCCGACGACACCTCAAGGAGCCCCCCCATGAAGTCGATGCGCACCCTCCTCCTCGGCACCGCCACCTTCCTCTTCGCCACCTCCGTGCTCGCCCTCTCGAGCGACGGCGACGAGCTGCGCGTCTCGAGCGTCGCGAAGGCCCAGCGTCGCCACATGGACTACTGCGTGCGCCAGCAGCGCCCCAGCTGGAACGACACCTGCGAGGACGGCTACCACGTGCAGCTCAAGAACGTGTGCGACGAGACCATCCGCGTGCACTGGTGTGTTCGCCAGAACGACGGTGACCTGCACTGCGGCGTCCAGCCCTCGCTGCGCCCCGGCGCCGTCTCCGACGCCCGCGCGTGCAACGCCGCGCGACCCGGCGAGGTCATCTACGAGGCGTGCAGCGCCGGCGAGCGCTGCCGCGTGAACCGAGCGGAGCACCAGCGCTGAACGATCCCGAGCCGTCGGCGAGCGCGAGGTCTTTCCCCCCCGCCTCGCCCGCCGGCGGCTCCCTTTCCCGGGCTCCTGGCTGGCCCACTCCCCCTGCCGCCAGGAGCCCTCTCTTCTCCGAGCCGTCGGCCCCCCTCGCGCGCCGGCGGCTCTCCTTTTTCTGCGCGCACCTCGGCCCGGCACCGCCTTCCGGAGGCGCTGCGAGCACATGTGGACGAAACGTCCCCTTGCTGCAGAGATTCGATTGGACCAAATGGACGTCCCGACCCTTCCGCCTATAGAGGTGAGCCCATGAGTGACGTTCCCATCACGGTCGCCCACGGCGACGGAATCGGCCCCGAGATCATGGACGCCGTGCTGTTCATGCTCCGCGAAGGGGGTGCCCGTCTCGCCCCCGAGACCATCCAGATCGGGCAGGCCTGCTACGAGGCCGGCCACCCCGCGGGCATCGCCCCGGAGTCCTGGGAGTCGCTCCGGCGCACGCGCGTCTTCCTGAAGTCGCCGATCACGACCCCCCAGGGCGGCGGCTTCAAGAGCCTGAACGTCACCATCCGGAAGACCCTCGCGCTCTTCGCGAACGTCCGGCCGAACGTGGCCTACGCGCCCTTCGTCGAGACCAAGCACCCCGACATGGACGTCACGATCGTCCGCGAGAACGAGGAGGACCTCTACGCGGGCATCGAGCACCAGCAGACGCCCCAGGTCGTGCAGTGCCTCAAGCTCATCACCCGCCCGGGGACCGAGCGCATCTGCCGCTACGCCTTCGAGTACGCCCGCGCCAACGGCCGCAAGCGCGTCACGTGCATGTCGAAGGACAACATCATGAAGTACACGGACGGCCTCTTCCACGGCGTCTTCGACGAGATCGCCGCCGACTACCCGGACATCGAGGCCGACCACAAGATCATCGACATCGGCACGGCGCTCCTCGCCGACCAGCCCGAGCGCTTCGACGTCATCGTCACGACGAACCTCTACGGCGACATCCTCTCCGACGTGGCCGCTCAGATCGCCGGCTCCGTCGGCATGAACGGCTCGTCCAACATCGGCGAGGCCTGCGCCATGTTCGAGGCCATCCACGGCTCCGCGCCGGACATCGCCGGTCAGGGCATCGCCAACCCCTCGGGGCTCCTCTACGGCGCCCTGATGATGCTCCAGCACATCGGCCAGGGGGACGTCGCCAAGACGCTCCACGGGGCCTGGCTCAAGACCCTCGAGGACGGCATCCACACGGGGGACATCGCGAGCGAGGGGCACACCAAGGAGAAGGTCGGCACGCGCGGCTTCGCTGAAGCGGTCGTCGCCCGCCTCGGCCAGGAGCCCTCCACGCTCCGCGTGCCGGCCTACGGCAAGAGCTTCCCCGTGCCGCAGCCCAAGCCCACGCCCGAGGTGAAGAAGGACCTCGTCGGGGTCGACGTCTTCATCGACTGGAAGCCCGGCGCGCCGGACGACCTCGGCGGTCAGCTCCAGAAGCTCCAGGGCGAAGCGCTCGAGCTCGTCATGATCACCAACCGCGGCGTGAAGGTCTGGCCCGACGGGCTGCCCGAGACCTTCTGCACGGATCACTGGCGCTGCCGCTTCCAGACGCCGGACGGGAAGCCCACGCGGAACGGCGAGATCATCGCGCTCCTCCAGCGCATCGAGGACGGGGGGCTCGACTTCATCAAGACGGAGCACCTCTACGAGTTCGACGGCAAGCGCGGCTACTCGCTCGGCCAGGGCCAGCGCGCCAAGTAGCCGTCCCCTCGAGCCGACGCCGACGCGCCCGCGAACGGCCCCTCGCAAGGGGAGGCCGGCGCGGGCGCCGACGCGTCGTGAGCGATCGGCGGCCCCAGGCGCGAGCGTCCGCTGCGAGCGCGGGCATCGGGTGCCGGCGGCGTGATCTGGCTCACCCGCGGCGGCGGACGCCGTTGGCGCCCGGGGCGCCGTCCGCTACACGTGGCGCGCTGGCCGGGCACGCGCGCCCGCCGAAGGACGAAGGAAGAGGAGAACGCACGCCATGATCCACGACTCGGTGCTCGACGTGGTGGGCCACACGCCCATGGTCCGGCTCTCGCGCATCGGGCGCGACCTGCCCTGCGAGCTGCTCGGCAAGCTCGAGTACCTGAACCCGGGTGGGTCGGTGAAGGACCGCATCGGCGTGCGCATGCTCCTCGAGGCGGAGAAGCGCGGCGACATCGAGCCCGGCGACACGCTCATCGAGCCGACGAGCGGCAACACGGGCATCGGCCTGGCCATGGCGGCGGCGGTCCGCGGCTACCGGATGATCATCACGATGCCGGAGAAGATGAGCCGCGAGAAGCAGGTCGTCCTCGAGGCCCTCGGCGCGGAGATCATCCGCACGCCGACCGAGGCCGCCTTCGATTCGCCGGAGAGCCACATCAGCGTCTCCAAGCGCCTCCAGGAGGTCATCCCGAACGCGCACATCCTCGACCAGTACGGCAACCCGGACAACCCGAAGGCCCACGAGGAGGGCACGGCGCTCGAGATCCTCGAGCAGACCGAGGGGCGCATCGACGCGCTGGTCGCCGGCGCCGGCACGGGCGGGACGATCACGGGCATCGCCCGGCGCATCAAGAAGGAGGTGCCGAGCTGCCTCATCGTCGGCGCCGACCCCGAGGGCTCGATCCTCGCGGGCCCCGGCGACGTGAAGAGCTACAAGGTCGAGGGCATCGGCTACGACTTCATCCCCGAGGTGCTCGACCGGGAGCTCGTCGACCGCTGGGTGAAGACGAACGATCGCGACTCCTTCCGGCTCGCCCGCCAGCTCATCCGCCAGGAGGGCCTGCTGGTCGGCGGCTCGAGCGGCTCGGCGCTCTGCGCGGCCTTCGCCATCGGCAAGGAGCTTCCCGAGGGCGCCCGCGTCGTCGTCATCCTCCCCGACTCGGTCCGCAACTACATGACGAAGTTCGTGGACGACGCCTGGATGCGCCAGCACGGCTTCGACGACGTGCAGGACGAGATCGGCACCGTGGGCGACATGATCCGCGCGCTCCCGCCGAAGAGCCCGATCACGGTCGAGGACGACAAGAGCCTCGAGCACGCCGTGAAGCTCTTCAAGGCGCACGGCATCTCGCAGATGCCCTGCACGGCGGGCGGACGCCTGAGCGGCATCGTGACCGAGAGCGACCTGCTCCACTTCCTCGTGGAGGGGCGCAAGCCTTCGACGCCGCTCGCCGAGGTGATGGTGCGGCGGGTGACGACGCTCGGCCTCCACGACGACGCGACGAAGCTCCCGGCGCTCTTCGAGCGCGGCGAGGTGGCCATCGTGGTCGACGACGAGCGCAAGGTCGTCGCCGTGCTCACGAAGCTCGACTTCATCGAGGTCCTCTCGCGGCGCGCCAAGCTCGGCACGGCCGCCAAGAGCTGAATCCGGCGACGGGCCCCTCCGTACCCGAGGCCTGACGGGAGCGCGGGGGACGCGTAGGCTCCGGCCATGCGCGCCGCCCGCCACCACCGCTACGGCTCCCCCGAGGTCCTCCAGGTCGACGAGGTGCCGCCGCCCTCCCCCGGCCGCGGCGAGGCGCTGATCCGCGTCGAGGCCGCCGCGCTCAACCCGAAGGACCTCCTCATCCGGCAGGGCAAGGGCGCGGCGCTCTCGCGCTTCGGGCTCCCGCTCCCCGTGGCCCAGGACTTCGCCGGTACCCTCGCGAAGCTCGGCCCCGGCACGGAGGAGTTCGGCATCGAGGTCGGCGAGCCCGTCTACGGCATGCTCTCGGCCTTCCACCTGGGCGCCTGCGCCGAGCTCGTCACGGTCCGGCGCGACGAGGTCGCCCGCCGCCCGGTGGGCCTCGACGCCGCGGAGGCCGCCGCCCTCCCGCTGGTGGCGCTGACGGCGCTGCAGGCGCTCCGCGACGACGCCCGGCTGACGCCCGGCGACCGGGTCCTCGTCCACGGGGCATCCGGCGGCGTGGGCACGGTCGCGGTCCAGATCGCCAAGGCCTTCGGCGCCCACGTCACGGCGAGCTGCAGCGAGCGCAACCACGCCCTCGTGCGGGAGCTGGGGGCCGACGCCTGCGTCGACTACCGGGCCCAGGCGCCGAGCGAGCTCCACGCGCGCTTCGACGTCTTCTTCGACGTCTACGGCAACCAGCCCTTCTCCGTCGCGCGCCGCGTCCTGACGCCCGAGGGGCGGCACGTCAGCACCATCCCCGATCCGGCGAACTTCGCCTGGCAGGCGGGCACCGGGCTCCGCGCCCGCACCCCCGGCCTGCGCGGCCCGCGCACGGCCGTCGTCCTGGTGCGCGACAGCCGCCGCGACTTGAACGCCCTCGCGCGGCTGGTCGCAGACGGCCGCTTGAAGCCGGTCCTGGACCGGCGCTTCGGCCTCGAAGAGATCGCCGAGGCGCAGGCCTTCCTCGAGACGAAGCGCGCCCGGGGCAAGGTCGTCATCGACCTCGCCCCCTGACGCACCTCGACTCGGGACATGCGCGGAGCGGGCGTCCCGGGCCGGGCATCACGAACCGACGCGCCGAGGCGCGCTCCCCCTCGAGGTCCCTTCGCCCTCGAAGTGGCTCGACCTCCCGTCAGCTGGACGGGGTCGGCGGGCTGACCTCGATGCCCTCGGGGAGCGGCAGGTGCCGCGGCATCTGCGGGCCGGCGCGCTCGGGGCCCACCTCGACGATGTCGTTGTCGTCGTTGCAGAGGACGACGTTCGGCACGTGCCTCCGCGCCTCGGCGTCCTCCATCTCACCGAAGGTCGCGATGATGGCGATGTCGTCGACCTTCATGAGGTGGGCGGCGGCGCCGTTCACGCAGATCACCTTCGACCCGCGCGGGCCGCGCAGCGCGTAGGTCATCAGGCGCGTGCCGCGGGTCACGTTCCAGATCTGGACCTCCTCGTGCTCGAGGATGCCCGCCGCGTCCATGAGGTCCGCGTCGATGGTGACGCTCCCCTCGTAGTCGAGGTCGGCGTGGGTGATCCGGCAACGGTGAATCTTGCCGAGGAACATGCGACGGCGCATGGCAGCCTCCGTGGCGGCCGGCTCGCGTCCGGTCCGCGCAGAGCGTGGGGTTCAGGGGGAGTCTCGAAATCGCGTGGCGTCCGTCTGGAGGTACGCCCGACACGTGCAGGTTACACACGACCCCCGAGCGACGCAACGCGCGCACCGCGTGCTCGACCTGGGCGCGGCCGTGCGATCGGCCGTGCGATCGGCCGTGCGATCAGCCGAGAAAGACGAGTGCTCCGTAGCCGATGGCCCCGCCGAGGAGGAGCAGCAGCAGGCCGTAGAGGAACCAGGCGGCCGGCGAGCGCGGAGCCGAGCTGGCCCCCGAGCGGGTCCGACGCCGGGCGTGGGGGACGCGCTCGGTCTCGTCGACGCGGGGAGCGCGCGGCTGCGGCGTCGGCGTGCGCGGCTGCGGCGTCGGCGTGCGTGGCTGGGGCGTCGGCGTGCGCGGCTGCGGCGTCGGCGTGCGCGGCTGGGGCGTCGGCGTGCGCTGGGCCTGCGCCGCCTGGGCGGCCGCCACCTGGGCCGGATCGATGGCCTCCCTCACCGGCTCCGTGGCCGCGAAGGCGTCGGCCTTCGGCGGCGGCCGCACGGAGGGCTTCCGCTTGGTCAGCGCCATCGCCGCCGAAGGCGGCGGGATGGGCCCCAGGCTGGCCTGAAGGACCCGAGCCAGCTGGCCGTAACCGCTCTCGCGGAGCGCGGCGAGGAGCTCGTCGGCCAGCTCACCCATCGACTGGGGCCGGTTCCCGGCGCGCTTGTCGAGGCACCGATAGACCACCGCCTCGACGGCCAGCGGCACCTGAGCGTGCGGGTTCAGCTCCCGGATCGGCGGCGGCGGGTCGACCATGTGCTGGTTGAGCACGCCCATGAAGGTCTCGCCGTCGAAGGGGACCTCCCCACCGAGCAGCTCGTAGAGGATCACGCCGAGCGAGTAGATGTCCGAGCGGTGGTCCGTGGGTTTCCCCATGCACTGCTCGGGCGACATGTAGTGCGGCGTGCCGAAGATCATCCCCGTCTTCGTCAGCTTCCGCTCGCCCTCCCCCGTCTGCTCCACGTCGTGGATCTTCGCCAGGCCGAAGTCGACGCCCTTCACGAAGTCGCGGCGGCCGTCCCGCTCGACCAGGTAGACGTTCTCGGGCTTGAGGTCGCGGTGCACGATGCCGGCCGCGTGCGCCGTACCGAGCGCCTCGCAGCACTGGAGCACGATGGGCATGGCGCGCTCGACCGGCAGCGAGCCGTGGCGCTCGAGGAGATCGCCGAGGTCCTCGCCGACGAGCATCTCCATGACCAAGAAGGCCATGCCGTCGGTCGTCTTGCCGAAGTCGAAGACGTCGATGATGTGGTCGTTGCCGAGCCGGGAGGCGCTCCGGGCCTCGCGCTCGAAGCGACCCATGGCCTGCCCGTCGTCGTCCTGGACCGGGCGCAGGACCTTCACCGCGACGCGCTTGTCGAGGGCCGTCTGCAGCGCCGCGTAGACCGTGCCCATGCCGCCCTTGCCGAGCACGCGCTCGAGGAGGTAGCGGCCGTCGATCGTGCGGTTGACGAGCGGGTCGTCGGGCAGGGTCGGGGCGGCGGCCACGTCGCGCAGGCGGGCACCGTCGAAGGGGCAGAAGGCCTCGCCCTCGACCCACTTGCGGCCGCATTGGGGACAGACGCGCATCGGCCAGCCCCGGGATATCACGTTTGTCGGGGGCGAGGGGCCGCGCGGAGCGATTTCGCCGGAGCCGTCTCGAAGGCGACGGGGCGCGGACGGCGTCGCGTGACGCGATGCGCTCTTCCGAGGCGGAGAGATCGTTTGGCTCGCTCACCCGTCGAAGAGGGGACGAGGTGATCAGATGACGAAGCGAGAGATGACGAAGCGAGAGATGACGAGGAAGCTCCTTGGCACGTTCGGCCTGGCGGCCGCCCTGACGCTGGTGGGCTCGCCGGTCGCGGGGGCGCAGGAGCCCGCCGCGGCGGCGCCGACGCGAGGGGGCGACGAGGTCGTGGAGCACGACTTCGCGGACGCCGACCTGGTCCGTGGCGATCTGGTGCGGCCGGAGGGCGAGACGCTCTTCGTGCGGCAGGGGCGAACGTTCCGCAGCTTGATTCGGCCGCGGAGCACCTTCGTGCCCGAGCTCACGAAGTCGGTCGAGAACCTCTGAGTCGGAGGCTCGGGCGCGCGGGCGGGCGTTCGGCTCGGCCAGCGCCCTCGCTGACGAACCGTCGAGGACCTCGGAGCTGGAGCGTGGGCGTGAGGCCGGGTGTTCGGCTCGGCCAGCGCCCCCGCGCCGGGGCCGACGCCACGGGTCCCCGCTGCGATGGGGCCGGACACGACGCCGCGCGACGAGGCGGCCGGGCTCTCTCGTCTGCGGGCCGAGGGCGCGGGCCTCGGAAATCGGGTGTGGACCCGCCGACGCCTCTGGGGCTCCGGATGACGCAGCGCGTCAGTACGTGAGGGTTTGGCGAAACTGGAAAGCTGGCGCTTGACCGTGCCCCGGCGGTCCGCTTTGTTGCCGGCGGGCTTCCGCGCGGAGTGTGCGCACGAAGCCCGATAGAGGTTTCATGCGCGCTGCTTCGATTCGTTCTCTTCCGACCCTCCTTCTCACCCTGCTCGTCGCCGGCCTCGCCGTCGGCTGCGGCGACGACGACGGCCGCGACCCGGACGGCGGCATCGACGCCGGCCCGCTCCCGGACGGCGCGATGCCCGACGGCTTCGTCCCCGGGGACGGCTCCATGCCCGACGGCGGCATGACCGAGACGGATCTCTTCCCGCCCCCGACCATCACCACCTGCCCCGGTGACGCGCTCGAGCCCCCCGCCGAGGGCACCTGCACGACGAGCGGCAGCGGCGAGGCGACCCTCATCACCGGCGACATCCTCACGCCCGGCGAGGTGCTCCGCGGCGGCCAGGTGCTCGTCGACGGCGACGGCATGATCGCCTGCGTGGGCTGCGACTGCAGCGGCATGGCCACGGACCCGACGGAGGTCGTCTGCCCCGACGCGGTCGTCTCCCCGGGCCTGATCAACGGTCACGACCACATCCGCTTCGCCGGCGCGCAGCCCTTCCCGGCAGACGGATTTCTGACCGAGGAACGCTACGAGCACCGGCACGACTGGCGGCGCGGACGAGACGACCACACCGAGGTACCGAACGGTACCTCATCCAGCCTCGGGGACGCGGCGTTGTGGCTGGAGTTGCGTCAGATGATGTCGGGAACGACCAGCATCTTCGGAAGTAGCGGACGCGACGGTTTGCTCCGAAACCTCGACGGTTCGGAGAACCTACGGGAGCAGCTTCCAGCTTCCGAGGCCGAGTACTCGACCTTTCCGCTCGATGACGTGGACGGCACCAAGCTCAGCGAAGGTTGCGACTACGGCGATGGCCGAGACACAGCGAGCCTCGTGACGGCTCTGGACGGCGCCTACGGTCCTCATGTTGCCGAGGGTATCGATGCCGCAGCGCGGAACGAGTTCCTCTGCATGAGAGAGGGCATGGAGGACCTGATTCAGCCGAAGTCGGCGTTCATCCACGGGATCGGCCTGTTGCCTCCCGACATCGGCGAGATGGCGCTCGAGCAGGTCGAGCTGATCTGGTCTCCCCGCACCAACATCGCTCTCTACGGCGACACGGCGCGCGTCACCGAGTACGCGCGCCTCGGCGTCACCATCGGCCTCGGCACGGACTGGATCCGAAGCGGCTCGATGAACATGCTCCGCGAGCTGACGTGCGCCGATTACCTGAACGCCAACCACATGGGCGGCTTCTTCCCGGACGAGCAGCTCTGGCTGATGGCGACGCGCAACACGGCCATCGCCCTCGGCGTGGACTCGGCCATCGGCACGCTCGCGACCGGCAAGGTAGCGGACATCGCCATCTTCGACGCCAGCGAGCGGACCGACCACCGCGCGGTCATCGGCGCCGAGCCCGACGACGTCGTGCTGGTCCTCCGCGGTGGTGAGGTCTTCTTCGGTGACGCAGACCTGGTCGAGGCGCTGCGCCTCGGCTGCGACCCGGTCGGCGACGTCTGCGGCGTCACCAAGAGGGCCTGCCTACAGGAACTCGGCATGAGCTTCTCTGAGCTGATGGCCGATACCACGGCCTTCTACCCCTTGTTCTTCTGCGGCGAGCCCATGGGCGAACCGCCCTGCGTGCCCGAGCGGAACCACATGGGCTCGATGTTCCCCGACGCCAGCGAGAACGGCTCGAACTACTACACGGGCATGAGCACGCCGGACGACATGGACGGCGACGGCATCGCCAACGGCGACGACAACTGTCCGTCCATCTTCAATCCGATCCGCCCGCTCGACGAGGGCATGCAGGCCGACTTCGACATGGACGGCATCGGCGACGCCTGCGACGTCTGCCCGCTCGGTGGCGACGACGACCCCTCCACCTGCGTCGAGGTCGATCCGAACGACAGCGACGGCGACGACGTCCCGAACGACATGGACAACTGCCCGTCCGTGCCGAACCCGGAGCAGGAGGACATGGACGACGACGGCAAGGGCGACGCCTGCGACGCCTGCCCGATGGACGCCAACCCCGGCGGCCTCGCCTGTCCCGCGACCGTGTACGACGTGAGCGACGGCACCCTGCCCGCCGGCACGGCGGTCTCCCTCGAGGGGCTGGTCGTGACCGCCGTGGCCCCGCGCGGCTTCTACGCTCAGCAAGACGTGGACTCGGCCGACTACGCCGGCGTCGATTTCTCCGGGATCTTCGTCTACACGGACAGCGCCCCCGCGCCGGCCGTGGCGCGTGGTGACGTGGTCACCATCAGCGCGGCGACCATCGGGGAGTTCAACTCCCAGCTTCAGCTCCAGGACGCCACCTACACCGTGAACGCCGGCGCAGGCACCCTACCGACGCCCGAGGCCGTCACCACCGCCGAGATTGCCTTCGGAGGCGACCGCTTCGACGAGCTCCAGGGGGTGCTGGTCAGCGTCAGCGACGTCACCGTGGCCTCCACAGAGATCGGTGGCAGCTTCGCCAACTTCACCATCGAGGACGGCGTCGAGGTGAACGACCAGATGTTCACGCTCGATCCCTTCCCCACCATGGGCGAGACCTTCACCGCCATCACCGGCGTGCTCGCTCGCTTCATGGACGCCCCGCAGCTCCGGCCACGGGATGCGGCGGACATCATCGCCAGCAGCCTGCGCGTCTCGCCTGGCTCGATCACCATCGCGCCCAGCGAGACCGTCGACATCACCGTCATCCTGCCGGGAGCGGCCCCGAGCGGCGGCGCCGACGTGGCCATCACCCTCCCCGGAACGGCCCTGACCGGACCGACGACCATCACGGTCTCCGAGGGGATGTTCTCCGCGACCGAGACCTACACGGCCGCGGCGGGTGAGGACGGCGGCACGCTCACCGCGAGCTACATGGGCGACACCGTCGAGGTCCCAGTCGTCATCGCGGAGCCGGCGCAGATCATCTTCTCCGAGTACGTGGAGGGGAACAGCAACAACAAGGCACTCGAGATCGCGAACCCCAGCGCGTCCGTGGCGGTACTCGACGGATGCCAGGTGCGGCTGTACCGCAACGCCGGCTCGTCCCCGAGCACGGTCGCCGACCTCAGCGGCATGCTGGCCGGGGGCGAGACTCTGGTGCTCTGTAACAGCAGCATCGACGATGACTCGAGCTGTGACATCACGACGGGCAGCCTCAACCACAACGGAAACGATGGCTACGACCTCATCTGCGACGGGATGGTCGTCGACACGTTCGGTCAGGCCGTCGGAGACGATCCGGGCGTCGGTTGGACGGGCGGCGGACTCTCGACCGCGGACTTCGTGCTCACTCGCCTTTGCACGGTGACCATGGGTGACCCCGACATCAGCGACGCTTTCGACCCCTCGGTCGACTGGGAGGGCGAGGCCTGGGTCAGTGCTGCGACCAGTCTCGACGGTCTCGGCAGCTACGACTGCCCCTGAGAGCAAGTGAAGAACCGATCGATGAGCACGCCCCGGCGACTCCCGCCGGGGCGTGCTTCGTTTCGGGTATCGCCGCCGAGCAACCGGCGTGCTACTTCGCCGAGGAGCCCGACCATGAAGCGCCTCCTCCTCGCCGCCGCCGCCCTGCTCCTCCTGCCCCGAGGAGGACTTCTGTGAGCCCCTCGTCGAGCGCGAGGGAGTCTGCACCTGTCCAGAGGGCACCATGCCGACAGCGGACCCGTTCGTCTGCGGGCTGCCCGACGGCGGCCTGATTCGCGGCCCGGGAGCTGGCGAAGCAGGGGTCGACGCCGGAGACCAGGATGGGGGGATGGACTCCGGCCCGCCCGACGGCGGCACGGACGCGGGCCCGCCGGACGCCGGCCCCATGGACGCCGGCCCGTCGGACGCCGGGCCCGGGGACAGCTGCGTGTCCCGAACCTTCTACGCGGACGCGGACGGCGACGGGTTCGGCGACCCGACGGTCCCCATGATGGGCTGCGAGATGCCGGAGGGCTTCGTCGAGAACGACGGGGATTGCAACGACGATTGCAGGGACTGCTTCCCCGGCGGCACCGAGGTCTGCGAGGGTTCCCTCGACGAGGATTGCGCCGGCGGCGTGGACGACGGATGTGACTGCACCAGCGGCACGGAGCGTCCCTGTCCCGGCGGAACGGACACCGGCGAGTGCTCGGCGGGCACGCAGCGGTGTGAGGGGGGCACCTGGAGCGCCTGTGAGGGCGCGGTGGGGCCGGCGACCGAGGAGTGCGACACGCTGGACAACGACTGCGATGGCACGCCGGACGGGCCCGCGGCCTCGCTGACCTGCCCCAGCGGCGCGAACGTCGACTCGGTGCTCTGCTCCGCGGGCAGCTGCCTCATCGCGTCTTGCGTCGGCACCTTCCGGCACTGCGATACGAGCCTGGACAACGGGTGCGAGACCGATACTCGCAGCGATCGCCGCAACTGCGGGAGCTGCGACAACGAGTGTGGCCCGCTCGAGGTCTGCGACGAGCGCAGCTGCGTCGACGCGCCGGTGCTGGACTGGGTCGCCGTGGCGCCCGCCTACTGGATCGAGACCCAGTTCGAGCAAGCCCGACTCGCTGCCAACCGGACCACGGGCCAGACCCTCGTGGCGGACCCTTGGACCGCGGACATCGGCGAGGTAATCGGCACCCTCACCTCGATCTCCGCATCGGGCGCCATCGCGTGGAGCATCGACGAGTATTGGGCGGACGCCGCCGCCGGATCGGTGGGTCCGCGACTCGCGACGGTCCGCAAGCGGGAGAGCGACGACGCGCTGTTCTACGAGCGCTTCGATGCAGCCGGGGCCGTCCTTTCGACGCCCATCACCACGACGCACCGGAGCGGCACCCGGGTGCTCGACATGCCGATGTACGGCGACGTCGCACTGCTTGCCGGACGGCGGGCGACGGGAACGATCGTCGCGGACTCTCCGCTGTTCCACGACCACCTGATCTCCCGCTCGGGCGAAATGATCACGAGCATGGCCGTCGATGGTGACGTCGTCTTCGCAGCCGACCGCGACGGCAACCTGTACAGCACGAGCCCCGCTCGGACCGGCATCGGCTGGCGGCGTACGGTGGCTGGCGTGGCCGACCTCGTGTCCTACGAGAACTTCTACGTCGGCTATGTCCGCAACTCGGGCTCGAACGCCTTCGTCGAGCTCCGCGAACAGGCGGGTGGCCTCCTGGAGGAGTCGACGCAGATCTCCTTTGGTTCGAGGCGGGTCGAGGCCACGGCGCTCGCCGTCGACGACGAATGGGAGCGCGTCTACGTGACCGGACGGGTGGGCTCCGGCTCGGACGCACGCATCTTCTTGCGCGCCTATGACCTCCCCGACCTGACGCTCGCCTGGTCGGAAGAGTTCGGGGACCTGTACGGAGTCGACCTCACCTTCGACGCGGAGGGTCGCTTGCTGCTGCTGGGGCAGGTCATCGCTCCGTTCGACCTCCTGGGCACGACCGTCGACACGGGAGACGGCTCCCTTCCACAGGCGCTCTTCGTCGCGGCGCTGCGGGTCTACTGAGGCCTACTGAGGCCTACGCCTTCAGCAGCTCGGCGAGGGCGGGGAGGCCTTCTTCGAGCCAGGCGCCGTACCAGAAGAGGTGCTTGCCGCTGATGAAGCGGATGCGGCCCTCGGGGAGGCCGGCGCGGACGAGGGTCTGGGCGTCGGTGGCGTCGAAGGCGTGGGGCTCGTCGGGGAGGAGGACGAGGTCGGGGCGGCGCGCAAGGACCTCCTCGAGGCGGATGCGCGGGTAGCGGGTGTCGCGGCCCTGGGTGCGCGCCGGGTCGAGGGGGGCGCGGAGGCCGAGGTCGGCGGCGAGCGGGTAGCGACGCGGGCGATCGGCGAAGACGTTCTCGCCCCCGGCGAGCTCGAGCACGTCGCTGGCGAAGGCGTTCCCGTCGAAGGTCATCCAGGGGTCGTTCCAGATGGGCACGAAGACGCGCGCGCGCGCCTCGACCTCCCGGCGCGCGAAGCGCTCGTACGCGGCGCGCACCCGCTCGACGACGTGGACGCCGCCGCCGAGGAGCGCGGCGAGCGTGACCAGGTAGCTCACGGCGTCGCCCACCGTCTTCGGGAAGCTCACGTGCACGGGCAGGCCCGCGTCGATCAGCGCCTGGACGCCCTTGCGCGCGTTCTCCTCTTGGTTCGCGAGGATCAGGTCCGGCTCGAGGGCACGCACGGCCTCGATGTCGACGTCCTTGGTGCCGCCGATGACGGGGACGGCCTCGATGCCCTCGGGCTCGACGCAGTAGCGGGTGCGGCCCACCAGGCGGTCGAGGCCCGCGAGCCGCGCGACCGAGTGGGTCTCGCTCGGCACCAGGGAGACGACGCGCCGCGCCGGCCCCGGGAGCTCCACCCGTCGACCGAGGGCGTCGACGGCGACGAGGCTCAAAGGCCGATCCCCAGCTCGCGGCGGAAGCGCGCCGGGCTCGGCGCCGGCTCGCCCTCCGGGTCGCGGAAGACCACCCCGTGCCGCTCGAAATCGCGCCGCAGATCGGTGAAGGAGGCGCGCACCTTCGCCAGCGTGCTGCGGTACGCGAGCTCCTCGATCTCGCGCCGGTAGAAGTACTTCATCGGCGAGCCGCTGAGGATGCGCATCTCGTCCCCGTGCGGCCGGAAGAGGTAGAAGCTGACCTGCGGGTAGAGCTCCCGGATGGCCCGCACGGCCTTGTCGAAGCGACCGTTCACGAGCGCCTTCAGCGCCTGCATGCTGCTGAAGATGCCGCCGCGCTTCCAGACGTAGCCGGGCTCGTCGCTGTGCACGGGCACGAGCGGGTCGACGAGGATCACCATGGTCGCGCCCTGGCGGACGGCGACGCGCATGTTGGTGGTGCGCGTGAAGGCGCCGTCGATGTAGTAGCGGCCGTCGATCTTCTCGGGCGGGTAGAAGGGGACGAGGGCCGAAGAGGCGCGCACGGCCTGGTGGATGGGGACGTGATCGAAGGGCGGCTCGCCGAAGACGACCGCGCTCGAGGTGTCCTGGTCGGTGGCGCCGACGAAGAGCGGGCGGCGGAGCTCGCGGAAGTCGTCGCTGAGGCCCGGCCGGTGGAGGTGGCGCTTCAGGTAGCCGCGCAGCCGGGCGCCCGTGAAGACGCCGGTCGGCAGCGAGCGCGCCACCGAGGAGAGCGCGCCGCGCGGGCCGACGCCGCCGCGGGCGAGCTCGCGGGCGAGCGCCGGCAGGCGGCGGCCGAGCTCCGGCAGGTTCGGCATGAAGAGCTCGTCCTTGCGGATCGCGTCCACGCGCGCCGTGCCGCCGGCGAAGGCCCGCGCGATCTCGTCGGGCCCGATGCCGTTGGCGAGGAAGGCGCCGAGCACGGCGCCGGCGCTGATGCCGCAGAAGAGATCGAGCTCCTGTACGCGCCGGTTGACCAGGAAGGTGTCGAGCGCGCGGAGCACGCCGAGCTCGTAGAGGAGCCCCTCGATGCCGCCGCCGGCGAGGCAGATGGCCACCTTGCCGGGAGCGCCCTCTTCGAGGAGCGCGTCGATGCGGCCGTGGAGTCGCTCCCAGCTCGGCGCCGAGAGCACCCCGCCCACGCCGAGCTGACCGAGCCGATGGGCGGCCTCCGTGCCGCGGACGTCGGGCCCGACCAGGGCGAGCACCCGATGACGCTGTAGGCCCGCGACCACCTCGTCCTCGGGGAAGAGGCGCGCGAGGAGGCGGCCGGCCCGGCTGGCGTCGAAGGGGACGTCCTCGGTGGAGGCGGCTTGGCCGTGGCGCGGGGCGCGGTCGCGCAGCTCGAGGACTAGGAGGTCGACCGCGTGGCGGCCGAGGTAGGCGAAGGCGCGTTCGGCGTCGGAGGTGGCCCAGACCTCGCGCTCGCGGCCACCCACCGTGTAATGGAGCGCCCCCTCCGGGGTACGGCGGGCGGCGGCGACGCGGTCGATGCCGAGCGGATCGGCGCCGCCCGTGGGGCCGACGTAGACGATGCGTTGAGGGCGCGCTTGCACCGTGCGGGAAGCTACACGCTGGCCTTCGCGCCGCAAGACGGAATCGCCACGGCGGAGGCTCGGGGGCTGGAGTGTCCACGATTTGTCCGCGCTTCCCCGAAAGTGGTAGGGTGGGCCGTGGTTTCGGGGGAGAAGAAGGACTCGGGACGACGTGAGCACGCTTGACGTCAAGACGATCAAGCAGGCCCTCAAGGACGCCGGCGTGGAGATCTATCGCTCGCGTCCCGACGAGGTGCAGATCGCGGAGCGCATCCGGCTCCACATCATGGACTCGGGTGTGCGCGTGGTGCTCGCGGAGGGCAGCCCGCGCGTGCGCTTCACAGCGCGCTCTCAGCGGTCCGACTTTCCGAACGCGGATGGCGACGCGCTCTTCGCGCGCGTTCGCGAGCGGGTCGGGGCGCCGGCCCAGGAGCGCGGCTACACGGAGCACGGCGCGCAGGTCCACGAGGTGAAGGACCCGGTGGACGAGGCGAAGACGCTCGATGTGTGGCACGAGGTCGTCTACGAGAAGGCCGCCGAGGACGTGGGCGCGCTCGTCGACGAGGTGCGCTGGGCCGTCGAGCTCGAGAAGTACGTGGCGGACTGAGCTCGCTTCGAGCGGCGGCCGCGTCCGCGCCGTCGCACCTCCCCCGCCCTCCTCTCGGCGGACCTTCACGCATCGCGTACGCGGCAGCGAACGAGCGGCTGCGTGACGGACGCGACGCGGGGGGTCGCGCGCTCCTGTGCTCGCGCTCCCGTTCTCGCTCGGCTGCGAGTCCCGCGCTCCTCTCGGGCGGAGGGCGGAGGGCGCGCGGCGCACGGGCTCCCGCATCGCCAGCGCCTCCGGGGATCACGCGCCGCGCATCGGGATCACCGATGGCCCACACCGGACGTGCACGAAGGCTGCCCCTCAGGCGCCACGCACGACACCACGAACCGGGCGAGCTCGTGGGTGATCCGCGTGAGGGCTCGCCTGCGATCCGAGGATTCTCGCGTGATCCCGACGGGTTGAGCGAACCGCAGAGCGCCGCGAGCGAGCCGAGGCGAAAAAGGCCCGTCGATCCGCGAGGTTGCGGGAGGGTGTCAAGCGATCGCGTTCGAGACGTAGCGATCGCGAGACACGAGACGATTTCGCGCTCCGAATTTTCGTACGCGCGATCTCCGTGTGATCTCGCGGGGATCGACGTCGAGACCATCCATGAAGTGACGTTCTGTGACCCTACATGGCACGTCATTGATTGTCATGAGGGGTGCTGGCTGGTAGATCTCCTCTCATGCGCATCAGCAACTCGTTCAGCGAGGGCGAGATCCAGGTCCTCGAGTTCATCCTCCAGACCCTGCTTCGCGGCGGCACGCCGGCCATGGCCACGCGCAACAAGGACTTCGCCTCCCTCTACCGGAAGGTGGTGACCATGAAGAAGCGCGTGCAGGAGAAGAAGAAGAAGGAGATCCTGCAGTCCTCCGTCGGGACGGTCGAGGCGGCGACGCCCGCCGACGAGGACGACGTCAAGGCCGTCGGCTGAGCCGAGGCCCTTCCCTCCCCCGATCGGGCCGACCAGCGCGCGATCGCCTTCGCGCGGCTCCCGCGTCCCAGCCCATCTTCGCTCGCCCTGCGCGGCGTCCGTCCATCCGTCCCGGACGGCGCGGTCCCGCGCCATGCGCACCTTCGCGCCCCGCCCCCACCCCAGGGAGCGGGGCGCGCTCGTTGCGCGGCCCCTCTCGGCGGCGCGTCGCTGACATCGTCCATCGCGCCGCGAACGGCACGGCGACCCCGCGGGCGGGCTTCGACAGATGGAGCGGGCGAGAGCCATTGACTCTCCCCCCGCCGTCACGTAACCCGCGCGGGATGCTGGTGCTCCGCGGCGGCCTGGTCATCGACCCAGCCCACGAGCTCGAGACCCAGGCCGACGTCGTGCTGGAAGAAGGCCGCGTCGTCGCCGTCGAGCCCTCCTTCGATGCGCCCGCCGACGCCACGGTCCGGGACGTCTCCGGGTGCTGGCTGGTCCCCGGGCTCATCGATCTCCGCACGCACCTGCGCGAGCCGGGTCAGGAGTACAAGGAGGACCTCGCCTCGGGCCTGGCGGCCGCGGCGGCAGGCGGGTTCGGCGCGGTCTGCGCGATGCCCGGCACCTCGCCGGTGAACGACACACGGGCGGTCACCGACCTCATCGTCTCCCGCGCCCGCGCCCTCGGCGGCGTCCGCGTGTGGCCCTTCGCGGCCATCACCAAGGGTCTGGCCGGGCGCGAGCTCACGGAGATGCACGAGCTCCGCGAGGCCGGGGCGGTCGGCGTCACCGACGACCTCCACCCGGTCACGGACGCCGGGCTGCTCCGCCGGGCCCTCGAGTACGCCCGCACCTTCGACCTCGTCGTCATGCAGCACTGCGAGGAGCCGAACCTCGCCCGCGGCGCGCAGATGCACGAGGGCGTCCACTCGACCCGCCTCGGCCTCAGCGGCTGGCCCCGGGAGGCAGAGGAGGCGGCCGTGGCGCGCGACGTGCGGGTGGCCGAGCTGACGGGCGCGCACCTGCACGTGGCGCACGTCTCGAGCCGAGGCGCGGTCGCGCTCATCCGGGACGCCAAGGCGCGCGGGGTGCGGGTCACGGCCGACGTCACGCCGCACCACCTGACCTTCACGGACGAGGCGGTCCTCGGCTACGACACGATGGCCAAGGTCCTGCCGCCGCTCCGCGAGGCGAGCGACCGCGACGCGCTCCGCGAGGGCCTCGAGGACGGCACGCTCGACTGCATCGCCACGGACCACGCCCCGCACACGGCGCTGGAGAAGGACTGCGAGTTCGACGCGGCGGCCGTCGGCATGACCGGCCTCGAGCTGGCCCTGCCCATGGTCTGCGCGCTGGTCGAGGCCGGCGTGCTCTCGCGCCGGCGCGCCATCGCGGCCCTGACGACCGGCCCCGCGGGCGTGCTCGGCAAGACGTCGAGCGTCCGCGGAGGCGACGCCCTCACGGTGGTCGACCCGGCCCACGGCTGGACGGTCCGCCCCGAGGCCCTGCGCTCCAAGTCGCACAACACGCCGCTCCTCGGGCGCGAGGTGCGCGGCGCGGCCCGCATGACCTTCGTCGAGGGTCGCCTCGTCTTCGACCGCGAAGCCGAGGCGGCGCCCGACCCCCACTCTCCCCCCGAGGCACGAGCATGACGCGAGCACACCTGGTCCTGGCGGACGGCACCCACTTCGAGGGCATCGCCATCGGCGCCGAAGGCGAGACCGTCGGCGAGGTCGTCTTCACGACCGGCATGACGGGCTACCAGGAGGTGCTCACCGATCCCTCCTACTGCGGGCAGATCGTCACCATGACGGCGCCGCAGATGGGCAACACGGGGGTCAATGACGAGGATCCGGAGGCCGAGGCGCCGGCCGTGGCGGGCTTCGTCGTCCACGAGCTGGCGCGGCGGGCGAGCAACTGGCGGATGACCGAGACGCTCGAGGCCTACCTCGCGCGGCACGGCATCGTGGCCATCGCCGGCATCGACACCCGGGCGCTCACGCGGCACATCCGCGACCACGGCGCGCAGATGGCGGCCATCGGCACCGGCGAGCTCGAGGCGCTGAAGGAGAAGGCGCGGACGGCGCCGCCGATGACGGGGCGGGATCTCACGGGCGAGGTCACGGCGAAGGCGCCCTACGAGTGGACCGAGGGGACGGGGCGCTGGGGCGAGGAGCCCGCGAAGGAGAAGCGCTTCCGGGTCGTGGCCTACGACCTCGGCATCAAGCGGAACATCCTGCGCTGCCTGGTGGACGCGGGCTGCGAGGTGACGGTCGTGCCCTCGTCGACCTCGGCGGAGGACATCCTCGCGCGGGAGCCGGACGGCGTCTTCCTCTCGAACGGCCCCGGCGACCCGGCGGCGGTCGGCCACGCCATCGAGACGGTGAAGGGGCTCGTCGGGAAGAAGCCGCTCTTCGGCATCTGCCTCGGCCATCAGCTGCTCTCGCTCGCGCTCGGCGCCAGCACCTACAAGCTGAAGTTCGGCCACCGGGGCCTGAACCAGCCGGTGAAGGACCTGGCCACCGGGCGCATCGAGATCACGACGCAGAACCACGGCTTCGCCGTCGACCCGAAGTCGCTCCCGGACGCGGCGGAGCTGACGCACGTGCACCTGAACGACAACACGTGCATGGGCATCGCGGCGCCGAGCCTCGACGCTTTCAGCGTGCAGTACCACCCGGAGGCGGCCGCGGGCCCGCACGACTCGCGCTACCTCTTCGAGCGCTTCACGGACGCGATGGAGAAGCGCGGGTGAGGGAGCGGCTCCGCCCGGCGCCGAGGCCCGGCTCGTCCCGGGTGCCGGCGCCCGCGCAGCTCGCCCTCCCTCTCGCGCTCCTCGCGGGCTGCCCCCAGCCCCTCCCCCACTCCGTCTCCGCGCTCGACGCGGAGGTCGCCCATGTCGCGGAGGGCGCCGGGCTGGTGGTCACCAACGACGCCTCCGTGACCGTCTGCTACGTCGAGGCGCGCCGGCCGGGCGCCCGCGAGCGGCCGCGCGACCTCCTCGAGCCCACGGACGTCGTCCTCGCCGGGGAGGAGCGCTCCTTCGCGCTCGATCCGGGGGTCTGGGGCATCACGCTCCTCGACTGCAACCGCCGCGTCCTCGCGGAGGAGAGCGCGCTCGAGCTCGAGCCGCCGGGGCAGCGCATCCGCCTGACGGACGGCTGAGCGGGACGGCGGAGCGCCTGAACCGGGCGGCGGAACGGCCCGCCGAATCGACCCGCGGGCCTCGGTCACGGCCCGGGGCGGATCGTCAGTCCAGGGCCTCAGAGATGTTGAGCATGGCCAGGAAGACGATGTAGACGACGACAACGGCCGCCGCCGCGGCGACCAACGCGAGCAAGAGGCCCGCGACCGCGACCGCCACCGTTCGCCGCCCGCGCTTTCGCTCCGCGACGAGCGAGCCGACGCCGCCGACCAGGCCGACGAGGGCGCCGAGGCCCACGAGCGGGAGGCCGACGCTCACGAAGCCGACGAGGAGCACGGCGAGGAGCCCGAAGAGCGAGACCACGCCGCCGACGAGGGCCGTGAGCGCGAGGGGGCCGGTCGCCTTCGCCTCCTCGGGCTCGACGGGCTCGCCGCGCGCATCCAGCCGCGGCTCCTCCCTCACGCCTTCACCCTCTCACTCGGTCGGCTCGAGCGAGGCGACGAGCGCCTCGAAGGCCTCGGCGGCCTGGGCGACGGTGGCGCTCGGACCGACGAGCTTGAAGAAGACGGGCCCGTTCGGTCCGCGCACGATGGCGCCGAGGAGCCGGTGATCGGGCTGAGGGGTCGAGGGGCCCATCATGCCGGCGGCGAAGGTGCCCTCCACGTCGAGCGTGTGCACCTCGAGGCCGGACACGGTGCGCGTCTGGGGCTCGGCGTCGACGGCGCCGCCCTCCGACGACTGGAACTGGCCCTTCCAGCGCTCGAGGTTCGACGCGAGGTCGCCGCCCATACCGGGGAAGTGGAAGACCGTGAGCACGGCCTCGCCGCCCTCCCCCTCCACGACGTACTCCCCGTTGCGCATGGGCCGGGAGGGCTCGCGCCAGGTGAGCGGCTCGCGCACCGCCCAGCGGACGCCGGCGAGCTCGGGCGCGTCGGCCGAGACCGTGGGCGCCGGCGGGCGCTCGTTCGGCGTCGGCACCGCGGGGTGGTCCGCGGGCGGGTGGCCGGGCGGCATCATGGCGGAGGGAGCGGGCGCCTCGGCGGTCGGAGCCTCGGGCGTCTCCGGCTCGGACTCGAGGGGCGCCGGCTCCGGGCCGCGGGAGCAGGCGAGGAGGAGGGCGAAGACGAGGGCGCTGCGCATCGCTGGCGTTGTACTCCGAGGGGGATGGGGGGCGCCACCGCTGCCCTGGGAAGCCCGGGCGCGAGCGGCTCTCGGGCTGGCGAGGTCCGGCGTCGCGCTGTGTCAGCGTCCCGCTGTGCTGGTATCGGGTGCTGGCGTCGCGCAGGGGAGACGGGCCGCTCCTCTCCCGAGCGGCGCTCGGGCGACCCCCGTGCCGGCTTGGTTCGGCTCGACCGTGCGCGCGCCGATGAGGGGGCGTCGCCTTCAGCGGCGCGGGTCCGCGACCCGCCCAGCGTCGAGGAAGCGCTCCGCGGCCCCCGCCAGCTCTGCCGGATCGTGGACCGGCAGGGAGCAGGCTTCGTCGTCGCAGAGGTAGGCCGCCGGCTCACCCGGGTACGGGTAGCGGCTGGCGCCGGGCCGGCCGAGCTCCACGCGGCGGGTGGGCAGCGGCAAGGCGAGCGCCGCCCGATGGAGCGCGGCCGTGCGCGTCTCCTCGGGCCCGACGATGGAGACGCGGAGCCAGGGCGCCTCGAGCTCCTCGAGCGCGAGCAGGAGCTCCGCGATGCGCCGACCGCGACGCCGGAGCCGCGACCGATCCGCGACCGCCTCGAGGGCCGCCGCCGCGTCGGCCCGGAGCCCCTCCCCGAGCCCCAGCCGATGGGCGCGGAGGAGGCCGCGGGCGACCACCCCTTGGAGCACGAGCGGGCGCCGCCGCTCCGCCAGCGCGCCGGCCGCCTCCGGATCCTCCGTGTGGGCGTACCAGCCCCCGTCCGGATGGCGGAGCGCGTCCAGCGCGCGGAGGGTGCGCGCCGCCCGCTCCCGCCAGACGCCCTCGCCCGTGGCCTCGAGGAGCGCGAGCTCGGCGCGGAGCATCCAGGCCTGGTCGCCCAGGTGGAGCAGCCGGCCTCCCTCCCCGTGGAGGTAGGCGTCGCCGCGGCGGAGGCGCCCGTCCACGGCCTCGGCGGCGCGCCGGGCCCGCTCGAGCGTGGCTGGGTCGCCGGTGGCGGCGTGAAGCTCCGCGAGGGCGACGACGAGCCGTCCGTTCCGATCGGCGTAAACGCTCCGATCGACGCGCGGCTGGCCGGCCTCGCGCCGCCGCTCGGCGCCCCAGCCGTAGTAGGTCTCGCCGGGCGTGTCGGCGTCGAGGTCGGCGTCCTGGCTCGCCCAGAAGGCCCCATCGGGTGCCGTGAGCTGGGCCGCGAGGTAGCGCTCGACCTCGCGCGCCGGCGCGATCCAGCGGGGCTCTTCGAGGAGCCGGGCCGCCGCCGCGAAGGCGAAGAGCACGTCCGCCTGCACCGGCGCGATCTTCTCGTAGTGCGGCCGCGTCCAGACGCCGCGGAGCGAGTACTGGTAGGCGCCGCCGTCGACCGGGTCGAGGAGCGCGGCGTGGCCCTCCAGCGTCGGCGCGATGCGCCGGGCCGCGGCGGCGTCGTCGCGGACGAGGGCCTCGAAGAGCGCGTGCTCGAGGGGCGCCCCATAGGGGTACTTCTGCCGACTCCCCCAGCCGCCCGCGGCGGGATCGTAGAGGCGCGCGAGCTGGGCCCGGCCGGCCTCGCGGAGCGCGCCGAGGGCGAGGGGCTCGGGCGTCGGCGGATCGGCGTCGACGACCCGCCGACCGGAGCGCACCGCGCGCAAGAGGCGCAGGAAGCGCGCGGGCGGTCGGTAGCCCCGGAGCGGGAGGGCGACCTCGGCCTCGGGCGTCATGAGCACGGTCGCCGGCCAGGCGTAGTCCTGGAAGCGCTCGGCGAGGTCCGGCCGCGCGTCGGCGTCGACCCGGACGGCGATCCAGTGGCGGGCGAGGAGGCGACGGACGCGCGGATCGCCGAAGGTCTCGTCGTTCATGACGTGACACCAGTGGCACCAGCCGGCCTGGACGCTGACGAGGACGTGCTTCCCGCTCCGCCGCGCCTCGGCGAAGGACTCGGCGTCCCAGGGCCGCCAGTCGACGGCCGGCGCCGCCGCGACCGAGGCCGGTGCCTCCGCCGCGGAGCCATGGGCGCAGGAGAGGAGGAGGAGCGAGAGACCGAGCGGGGAGAAGCGGCGCGCCATCGAGAGAGGTACGCGCCAGCGGCCCGTTCGGTTCGGTGGACGCATCCGGAAACGTGCCTCCCTTCCGCCTCGAGGCTCGAGCTGCCGTCTGGGCTTCGGGCAAGGGCTTCGGGCGAGGGCTTCCCGCTCGAGCTTCCGGCTTGGGTTCGGGCTTCCCGCTCGAGCTCGGGCTTCCGGCTCGGGCTTCTCGCTCGCGCTGCCCGCTCGCGCTCGGACTCCAGCCGCTCTCGGACGCCCCCGCGCCCGGCTCCCTCAACAGGCCGTCAGCCCCCCGTCCACCGTCAGCACGCTCCCCGTCACCCACTGCGCATCCAGCAGGTAGAGCACCGCCTCCGCCACGTCCCGCGGATCCCCCAGCCTCCCCAGCGGGTGCAGCCCCCGGAGCGCCTCGAGCTGGTCCGCGATCCGCGTCACCGGGTCCTCCGGCATCGCCTCCCCCGGCGCCAGCCGCACCTGCCGGATCATCTGCGTGTCCACCACCCCCGGCGCCACGGCGTTCACGCGCACCCGCGGCGCGAGCTCCGCCGCGAAGGTCTTCGTCCACGCCACCATCGCCGCCTTCGTCGCCGCGTACGCCGCCGTCCCCGGCGCCGGCCGCGCCGCCAGCGTGCTCGTCACGTTCACGATCGCTCCCCGCGACTCCGAGAGCGGCTCCACCGCCGACTGCGCGAGCATCAGCGGCCCCACGAGGTTCACGTCCAGCTGCTCCCGCAGCGCGTCCTCGCCGATCCCGCCGACCCCCTCGTAGCGCACCACGCCCGCGCACTGCACGAGCCCGTCCAGGCCCCCGAGCGCGTCCACGGCCTTCCCCACGAGCCGGTCCCGCGCCCGCGCGTGCCGCAGGTCCCCCACGGCCACCCAGACCTTCTTCCGGTGCGGCTGCGCCACCGCCCGCAGCGCCGCCTCGTCCCGCCCGAAGGCCATCACCCGGTCGCCCCGGCGCGCCAGCGCGTCCACCACCGCCGCGCCGATCCCCCGGCTCGCCCCGGTGACCAGATATCGCTTGCCGCTCATCCCGCCCCCACGATCGGCCCCCAGGGCGGCTCCGGCGCCACGTCCGCCGGCTCCCCCTCGACCTCGATCTCGTCCTCGGGGATGAAGCGCGGCAGGTCGACGCAGAGGATGCTCTGCCAGCGCTCGCTCGGGTTGTCGTAGCGATGCGCTGCCCCCCGCGGCCAGCGATGCACGGTCCCCGGCGGCACCTCCGACCCCTGACAGAGCAGCCCCCGCGTGAGCACCATCTCGCTCTCGCGCATCTGCCGGTGCACGTGCAGCGGGATGCCCTCCCCCGGCGCGATGTTGAGGCGGTAGATCCCCGCGTCCCGCGTCTCGTAGAGCACGTCCACGGAGCCCCAGGGCTTGTCCTCGTGCCCGATCTCGCACCAGCTCGCCGCCCGCCGGATCGTCAGGCTCGGCGTCGCGAAGCCCTTCAGCGCGCCCGGCTTGGTCAGCGAGACGGCCACCTCGTCCACCTGCGCGCCGCGCTCTCCCGGCGCCGGCGGCGCGAGCACGAGCGTGGCGATGGCGTGGGCGGCGGTCTCGAGCAGCCGGAAGCGCCCGCTCCGAAGCAGGAAGACCACCTGCGAGGCCGTCGCGGCGTAGTCGGCGGTCTCGAAGACGCTCTCCTTGCGGGCGGCGCGCTCCGTGTCGAGCACGAGCTCGAGGTCGACCTTCAGCGGCTGGGAGGCGTTCCGCTCGTGGGGGTAGAGGCCGACCACGCAGTCGACGTGCAGGCTCTCGATGCGGACGATGTCGCGGTTCATGAATGCTCTCGGGCGGGCGCGTGCCTCCGTGGAGACGCGCGAGGAGCGCGAACGCTACCGCAGCCGGCCCGAACGGGCGACGCCGGCGGCCTTCTCATGGAGCGCCCTACGGAACCACGACCGTGTAGAGCTCGCTCACGCTCTGGGGCATGAGCGGCTCGTCCTCGGGGAGCGTCTGCCCGTTGTCGAAGGCGGTCCCGTTGTTGTTCGTGATGCGGGCGAACATCGCCACCGTGTCCCCGCTCGCGGCGCCCAGCGCGCTCAGCCGGATGCGCGTCTCGCAGGCCTCCGTACCGCAGACGGCCGGCGCCTCGCTCCCGTTGATCCACGCGAAGTCCGCCACGTCGCTCGCCACGTCCCGCCAGCCGATGCGCTCGTCGAAGCCGTCGACCTGCTCGCTCATGCCGCGCGTGCCCCAGGCGTAGTCCGTGAGGAAGCCCGCGGGCGTCAGGTAGCCGGCGCTGATCGCGTCGTCGAGCGCGCCGGCCCCATCCGTCAGCGTCGTCAGGTCCGCCACGCCCACCGTCGCGTCGGCGAGGTCGGCGTCGACGTAGAGCACGATCCCGTTCACCTCCGCGCCCGCCTCCCCCTCGACGATCCCCTCGATGCCCACGTAGAGCCAGGTCCCGTCCGTGAACGCGCGCAGCGTGCGGAGCTCGTTGCCCGCCCAGCCGGTCGGCTCGCCGTTCATCGCGACGGGGACGCCCGCCCACTCCGTCGCGCCGATGGTCCCGTCGATCGTCACGCTCGGCGTGCCGCCGCCCGCGTCCGTGCCCGCGTCCTCCATCGCGCCGGCGTCCGTCCCCGCGTCCTCCATCGCGCCCGCGTCGTCCGCCCCGGCGTCCGCCCCCGCGTCCAGCTCACCGGCGTCCAGGCCGCCACCGTCCACGCCCGCGTCCTCGCCGCCCGCGTCCATCGCCGGCAGCCCACCGTCGCGCGCGCCGGCGTCCTCGCGCCAGGCCCCGCCGTCCTCCATGGGGCCCGCGTCGACCTCGCCGCCCCCGGCGTCCCGGCCCGCGTCCCTGCTCCCGCCGCCACCGTTCGCCGCGCAGGCGCCCAGCAAGAGGCAGCTCATCACGATCCCCGAGATCGTCTTGCCCATGTTCACCCCAGCTCTCCGACGCCGCCGCCCCGTCCCGCGGAAGCCGCCCGCCCGAGGGCTGCTCCCCCCGACGGGGGCTGCTAACGTAGCGCGTTCCGTAGGGCCCGGGCACCCCGCCCGGGCTCGTCACCCATCATAGAGTCATGACCCGAGAAAACACCCTCTCGCATCCCTCCGCCGACGTCCAGCCTCCGCGCGGCTCGGCGGCGGCGCGAGACGACGCCCACGCCCCCGATCCGGGCGCCGCCTTCCGCAAGGTGCCCCGCACGGGCGTCATCTACGTCAGCGTCGAGGCACAGAAGCGCGGCTTCGGCTTCGGCGCCGAGGGCTGGTGCAACCTCGGGCAGGGGCAGCCGGACACGGGCGACCTCCCCGGCGCGCCGGCGCGCGTCCGCCACATCGACATCGAGCAGGCCGACCTGGACTACGCCCCCGTGCCCGGCCTCTGGGAGCTCCGCGAGGCCGTCGCCGGCCTCTACAACCGGCTCTTCCGCCGCGGCATGCCGAGCCAGTACAGCGCCGAGAACGTCGCCATCTGCGGCGGCGGGCGCGTCGCCATCATGCGCACCTGCGCGGCCGTGGCCCCCGTCCACCTCGGCCACTTCCTCCCGGACTACACGGCCTACGAGGAGCTCCTCGACGTCTTCCGGCGCTTCCAGCCCATCCCCATCCTCCTCGACCCGGACAAGGGCTACGCCTTCAGCACCGAGGACCTCCGCCGCGAGATCAACGGCCGCGGGCTCGGCGCCATCCTCATGAGCAACCCCTGCAACCCCACCGGCAAGGCCATCGCCGGCGACCAGCTCGCGGCCTTCGTCGGCGCCGCCCGGGGGCTCGGCTGCGCCCTGCTCCTCGACGAGTTCTACTCGCACTACGTCTGGAGCCAGGACCCCGAGGACGAGGACGCCGACCCGCCCATCGTCAGCGCCGCCCAGTACGTCGAGGACGTGAACCGCGACCCGGTCGTCGTCTTCGACGGGCTCACGAAGAACTGGCGCTACCCGGGCTTCCGGGTCTCCTGGATCGTCGGCCCCAAGCACGTCATCGAGTCCGCCGCGAGCGCCGGCTCCTTCCTCGACGGGGGCGGCTCGGCGCCCATGCAGCGCGCCGCCATCCCGCTCCTCGACACGGACCACACGCTGGCCGAGACGCGCGCCATCCGCGCCGCCTTCCAGCCCAAGCGCGACCTCCTCGTACGGAAGCTCCGCGAGATCGGCGTCCGCTTCGACCTCGAGCCCGAGGGCACCTTCTACGCCTGGGGCAACCTGAAGGACCTCCCGCCCTCGCTCCGCCACGGCGAGGACTTCTTCCAGGCGGCCCTGGACCGGAAGGTCATCTGCGTGCCCGGGCACTTCTTCGACGTGAACCCGGGCAAGCGCCGCATGGGCCGCCCCTCGCGCTTCCGCCACCACGTGCGTTTCAGCTTCGGCCCCTCCATCGAGGTGCTGGACGAGGCCACGGACCGCCTCGCCGAGATGGTCCGCTCCGCGCGCTGAGTCGGGAGGCCACTTCCGACCTTTCCACGCCCGAAGCCCACCCGCCACCACGAAGGGCGAATCATTGCGTGATTTCGGACGCTTGCGCAGATTCGGAGCCCCGCTTCACCCTGAGCGCAATTAACCCTGGACGGATTCTCTATTGTAATTTTCTAACGCCACGGCAATATTCGCCCTTGGAAGAGGGGGGAGGCCGATGCGGCGCTCGAACTGGAAGCGCGCCTGGCGGGGCGCGCTGCACCGACTGTCCACGATCATCACCGTGCTCGCGATCGTCTCGCTCGCGACCACGGCCCGCGGCGACGGCGTGGCCAACGTGCTCACGTCGAAGTCCCTGCCGCCGGCCACGGTGGCGGTGATCGACCCGGAGTCCGGCACCTCGGGCGGCACGGGCGGCGGCGCGGTCGGCGACGTCCGGCTCACGGCCGGCGACATCATCCTCTTCCGGATGAACCTCTTCCCGGTCCCGAACGGCCAGATCCACGGCCTGAACGGTTGGCTCACGGAGTACATCCCGCCGAACACGGAGGTCGTCGGCGTCCGCTTCATCGATCCGGACGGCAACACCATCCTCCCCCGCCAGCCCGGCATCGCCTCCGACGACTGCGGCCGCACCTGCAACGGCTTCAACTCGGTCCCCTCCTCCGGCGGCACCCGCAACCTCGACGACGGCTCCATCGCCCAGCTCTACGCGGACACGGGCATCTTCTACTCGACCGACGCGCGCACCGAGCGGGTCCCGAACGACCGCTTCATCCTCCTCTCGGACGGCATCGAGATGACCGTCGAGCCCCAGCGCGTCGGTGACGTCGACGGCCCCATCGGCGCCGCCTCGCCCTTCTACGCGCACAACCTCTGGGACTGGATCCAGGTGCGCTCCTTCGGCATCTCCAACCCGGACGGGAACGTCTCGGGCAACAACGGCACCGGCAACACGCCCTTCGACTACGGCTCCCCGGTCGCCGGCCCGCTGACGCACTACTCCCTCGAGGTCGTCGAGCCGAGCGCCGGCACCCTCTACTTCGACGACGACGTCGGGCCCTGGCAACGCATCCAGTACCCGGGCTCGCTCATCGGCTCGGGCACGGGCATCGCCCCCACCGACGACATCACCCGCGTCACCGTGGACGCGAGCACCCTGGGCTTCGACGTCACCCCGGCGTCGCCGCTCCCGGCCGGCACGAACGCCGTCCGCTTCGCCCTCGGCGAGACGCGCGTCGGCGAGCCGGTCTCCGTCGAGATCGCCCTCCGCGTGGTCGGCACGCCCATCGACGACGTCCAGATGGCCAACGTGAACTGCGCCGAGGCCATCGGCGGCGACACCTCCGCCCGCTCGGGGACGACCCGCGGCGACGACAACATGTGGCCCATCTACCTGGGCTCGCCGGCCTGCGTCTTCCTGAACCTCCTCTTCGACCTCGAGAGCGACCGGCCCCTCGCCGTCGGCGGCGACACGGTCACCTTCACCCTGCGCACGCGGAACCTCTCGACGGCCACGGAGACCGGCGCCGTCGTCCGGCAGAAGTTCGACGGTAGCCGCATCGCCTACCTCGGCGTCGTCGCCGGCACGCCCGCGCCGACGCTGGTCACCAATTGCGACGGCGACGGCCTCGACTGCCTCGTCTGGCCGGCGCGGGACTACGCCCCCTCCGAGGAGACCGTCTACGAGACCCAGTTCAGCCCCGGCGGCGGCGGCCAGGTCACCCACCGCATGCGCGCGGACTTCAACTCGGCGGACACCAGCTTCGAGACCCAGGAGCTGAACCTCATCCGGCCCATCGGCGTGCTCGGCGCCACCCTCGCCTCCGCCACGCCGAGCGCGAGCCCGGGCGGCACCGCCGACTTCACGGGCACGCTCGACATCACCGGCACGAGCACGGTCTCCGTCGACGAGGTGGTCCCGGTCCTGCCGAGTGGCTGGACCATCACCGACTCGAACGGCAGCGGCGACCCGGACATCACCATTGGCGGCGTCGTCGTCGAGTGCTCCGCGGACTGCGCCACCAACCGGCCCGAGTTCAACTACGCGACGGCCCTCGCCGCCCCCGTCAGCCAGGTCGTCGAGTTCACGGCCAACGTCCCGGGCGGCACGCCCACCGGCCTCTACGACGTGGACCTCCAGGTCTGGGCGAGCCAGACCGGCTTCGGCGGTCGCTACGAGACCTGGTTCGAGAACATCGCGACGCAGGCCGTGGGCGCGCCCCGCTCGACGCCGCCGGAGCTCGAGTGCCCCGTGCTCTCGCCCTGGACGACCATCCCGGGCACGACGACCGAGGCCGACGGCACGGTCATCCGCGTGTTCTTCAACCTCATCGAGCGCGGCGACGACACGGCCGCCGGCGGCACCTTCGACGTGCCCTTCCCCGGCTTCGGCGGCCTCTATGGCGGCCTCGAGGTGCGCGCGACGGCCCAGGCCCCCGGCGAGCTCGAGTCCGAGCTCAGCGACCCCTGCTTCGTCACGCAGGTCCCCGTCTGCTCGGACGGGCTCGACAACGACGGCGACGGCGCCATCGACTTCCCCGCGGACCCGGGCTGCGCGAGCGCCGGCGACGGGGACGAGACGGACGTGGCCTGCTCCGACGGCGCGGACAACGACGGCGACGGCCTCGTGGACTTCCCCGACGACCCGGAGTGCGCCAGCCCGAACGACACGAGCGAGGGCGGCCCGCCGGCCTGCGCCGACGGGATCGACAACGACGGCGACGGCCTCACGGACGTGGCCGATCCGGACTGCGTCGACGCCTCCGACCGGACGGAGAAGAGCTTCGCCCTCTGCGCGAACGGCCTCGACGACGACGGCGACGGCTTCATCGACTTCCCCGACGATCCGGGCTGCCATTCGGAGCTCGACGACGTCGAGATCGATCCGCTCGACACCGAGGGCGACGTGCGCGCGCGCCTGCTCTTCGTCTTCGACAGCTCGGGCTCGATGAATTGGAACACCTGCGCCGACGACTTCACGGGCGGCGACGGAACCCTCGAGTGTCCCGGGGACGACCTCGCATGCGCCGGTGGCTGCGCGCCCTCGGGCTGCGGCGATGGCGAGCCGAACGACAGCCGCCTCGCCAAGGCGAAGAGCGGCCTCTCGCAGGTGGTCGCCGGCTTCGGCGAGGTCGAGTACGGCCTGATGCGCTTCCACCAGCGCGCCATGGAGTTCGCCTGCCCGACCTCGAACGCCTCGGCCCAGTCCGGCGGCTGGCAGGGCGCCGGCGCCGCGCCCTGCGGCGGCGGCTTCGACGAGGCGGACCTCCTCGTCGGCTTCTCGCAGGAGAACCAGCCGGACCTGCTGGCCTGGATGGACGGCGACTCGGAGAGCCCGACGGGCATGCCGGCGGCCGGCTGCGACTTCGAGATCCGCGGCACGGGGACGACGCCCCTCGCCGGGAGCCTCGCCTCCGCCGAGACCTACCTGGACGACGTGCAGACCGGGGACACGGCCGCGGCCTGCCGGCCCTACGTCGTCATCCTCATCACGGACGGCGTCGAGACCTGCGGCGGCGACCCGGTCTCCGCGGCGAGCAGCCTGAGCGCCGCCGGCTACACCACCTACGTGGTCGGCTTCGCCGTCGAGGATCCGACCGCGCGGGCCAGCCTGGACGCCATCGCCGCCGCCGGCGGTGGGCGCCCCACGGCCATCTACGTGAGCGACGAGACCGAGCTC
Source organism: Sandaracinus sp. (assembly GCA_002699025.1). Taxonomy (GTDB): domain Bacteria; phylum Myxococcota_A; class Polyangia; order Polyangiales; family Houyiibacteriaceae; genus Houyiibacterium; species Houyiibacterium oceanicum. Next base: position 184,251 of record PABA01000008.1, read on the forward strand.
GCGACGAGCATCAGCGACATCATCGACGACACGGTGCTCGTCGAGGTCTGCAACGACGCGGACGACGACTGCGACGGGCTCACGGACGAGGGCGTGACGAACGCCTGCGGGAGCTGCGGCCCCGTGCCCGTCGAGGTCTGCGACGACTTCGACGACGACTGCGACGGCGTCGTCGACGAGGGCACGCTGAACGCCTGCGGCGAGTGCGGGCCGACCCCGACCGAGAGCTGCAACGCCTTCGACGACGACTGCGACGGCGCCATCGACGAGGGCGGCGTCTGCCCCTGCGCGGCGCCGGAGCCCGAGACCTGCGACGACTTCGACAACGACTGCGACGGCTTCACGGACGAGGGCCTGACGCGCGTCTGCGGCACGGACGTCGGCGCCTGCAGCGTCGGCTCGGAGACCTGCTCCATGGGCACCTGGGCGGGCTGCGACGCGGTCGGGCCCTCGGCGGAGAGCTGCAACGGCATCGACGACGACTGCGACGGCGTCGTCGACGGGCTCACGCGCCCCTGCGGCGAGACCGAGGGCATCTGCGAGGCCGGCGTGGAGTTCTGCCGCGACGGCGCCTTCGACGGGGTCTGCGTGGGCGCGGTCGAGCCGGGCACGGAGCTCTGCAACACGCTCGACGACGACTGCGACGGCCGCACGGACGAGGGCACGGACCCGGACACGGTCTGCGGCTCGGACCTCGGCGCCTGCTCGCCCGGCCGGCTCCGCTGCGTCGGCGGTACGCTCTCCTGCGAGGGCGGCACCGGTCCGGCGGCCGAGAGCTGCAACTCCATCGACGACGACTGCGACGGCACGACCGACGAGTCGGTCCCGACGGACGGCCCCTGCGGCGAAACGGAGGGCGAGTGCGCCGCCGGCGTCCGCACCTGCGTGGCCGGCTCCTTCACCTGCGTCGGCGCCGTCGGGCCGCGAACCGAGATCTGCGACGGCGTGGACAACGACTGCGACGCGAGCACGGACGAGGGCGACCCGGGCGGCGGAGCCGCCTGCGGCACGGACGAAGGCGCCTGCTCGCCGGGCACGACCCTCTGTGACGGCGGCCGCATCGTCTGCGACGGCGACACGGGCCCGGTCGCCGAGCTCTGCAACACGGTCGACGACGACTGCGACGGCCTCATCGACGAGAGCAACCCGGAGGGCGGCACGGCCTGCGGCGACACGGACGTGGGCGAGTGCGCCTTCGGCGCCGAGGTCTGCCGCATGGGCACGCTCGAGTGCGTCGGCGCGACGGGCCCGAGCGCGGAGATCTGCGACGGCCTCGACAACGACTGCGACGGGCGCACCGACGAGGACAACCCCGAGGGCGGCATGGCCTGCGGCGACGACACGGGCGAGTGCAGCCCGGGGACGACGCTCTGCACCGGCGGCGAGCTGATCTGCGACGGCGCCGTCGGGCCGACCGAGGAGGTCTGCAACGGGCTCGACGACGACTGCGACGGCGTGGCGGACGACGGCCTCGACGTGGGCGCGCCCTGCGGCTCGGACACGGGCGAGTGCGTGCCGGGCGTGAGGGCCTGCGTGGACGGCGCCATCGTCTGCGAGGGCGAGCTCGGGCCGATCCCCGAGGAGTGCGACGCCCTGGACAACGACTGCGACGGGGCCGTCGACGAGGAGCTGGCCGCCGGCGAGACCTGCGGCGACACCGAGGGCGTCTGCATGCCCGGCATGATCCAGTGCGTGGACGGCGCGGAGATCTGCGTCGGCGGCGTGCCGGCGGCGCCGGAGACCTGCGACTGCGAGGACAACGACTGCGACGGAGCCATCGACGAGGACCCGGACTCGGGCGCCATCTGCCCGGGCGAGAGCGCCTGCGTGGACTGCCAGTGCGCCCTGCCCTGCTCGACGAGCGAGTTCGGCACCTGCCCGACGGGCCGGGTCGAGGTCGAGATCGAGGGCGAGTGCTACTGCGTCGCGCCGCGTTGCAACCCGGAGACCTGCGGCGAGGAGACCGTGGAGCGCGACGGGGTCGTGCGCTGCGCGCCGGACGAGGAGGGCGTGCCCGTCTGCGAGTGCATCGCGAACGAGTGCACCTTCCCGTGCGATGGCGTGGTCTGCGAGGCGCCGACGGTCTGCAACCCGGGCACGGGCCGCTGCGTGGTCGACGACTGCACGGGCCTCGGCTGCCCCGCGGGCGAGCTCTGCGAGGTCCGCACCGGCGACTGCATCCCGGACCCCTGCCTGGATGTCGAGTGCGCCGCCGACGAGGCTTGCCGCGACGGCGTCTGCGAGACGAGCTGCGGCAGCGTGAGCTGCGATCCGGGCGACCGCTGCACGGGCGGCGAGTGCGTCGACGACCTCTGCGAGGGCGTCGGCTGCCCGTCCGATCAGCGCTGCGACGAGGAGAGCGGCGAGTGCGTCGACGACCTCTGCTTCATGGTCACCTGTCCGGAGGGGACGGTCTGCAACCCGGAGACGGGCGGCTGCGGGGAGGACCCCTGCCTGCGCCTCCGCTGCCCGGAGAGCGACCGCTGCTTCGAGGGCGAGTGCGTCCCGCGGCCCATGATGACGGACGCCGGGCCCATGGACATGGACGCCGGCCCCACGGAGGCGGACGCCGGGCCGGGCGAGGAGGAAGAGGACCCGGAGGACCGCGTGCTCGCGGCCGGCGGCGGAGGCTGCACCTGCCGGATCGTCGGACCCGATGACGACGGACCGCCTCCGCTCGGATGGTTGGCGCTCCTCGTGCCCGCCGTGCTCGTGTGGCGCCGCCGGAACGGGGGTACGCGATGAGCCGCCTGCTCCAGCGCTTCGCCACGCTCTCGGCCCTCGGCCTCGCGGCCGGCGCCCTCGCGGGCTGCGACGTCGAGCCCTACTGCCTGACCTGCGTCGACGGGGACGTCGAGGAGGACGCCGGGCCCGACGCGGGGGCGCGCGACGGCGGCCCGGACACGGGCCCGCCCGACACGGGGCCGGACGTGGGGGTCGGCGACGGGGGCTGCCTCCTGAACGAGCTCTGCAACGACGAGGACGACGACTGCGACGGCATCGTGGACGAGGGCATCGACCTCGAGACGGACACGTCCAACTGCGGCGAGTGCGGCAGCGTCTGTTCGCCGCCCCACTCCTTCCCCGTCTGCGAGGCCGGCGTCTGCGGCATCGCCGACTGCGACGTGGGCTGGCTGGACCTGAACGAGGACCCGGAGGACGGCTGCGAGTACCGCTGCCTCCAGACCTCCGACGAGGACGCCATCTGCGATCTCCGCGACAACGACTGCGATGGGGAGGTCGACGAGGACGTCGAGCTCGAGACCGACGTGGACAACTGCGGGAGCTGCGGCCGCGTCTGCCGCTTCCCGAACTCGACGGCGAGCTGCGCGGCCAGCATGTGCGGCCTCGAGAGCTGCGCGGACGGCTTCTACGACATCGACATGCGCGTCGACAACGGCTGCGAGTACGCCTGCACGCTGGCGGACCCGGCGACCGAGACGTGCAACGTCCGCGACGACGACTGCGACGGCACGATCGACGAGGGCGATCCCGGCGGCGGGGAGGCCTGCGGGGACGACACGGGCGCCTGCATGATGGGCGTGACCCAGTGCCTCGGCGGCATCGTCGAGTGCGTGGGGGCCGTCGAGCCGACGACCGAGCTCTGCAACGGCGTCGACGACGACTGCGACGGGAGCACCGACGAGTCGAACCCGGAGGGCGGCCGCCTCTGCGGCTCGCGGACGGGCGTCTGCGTGCAGGGCCGCGAGGTCTGCACGGGGGGCGTGCTCGTCTGCGAGGGCGAGGTGACGGGCGGGGCCGAGACCTGCAACGGGCTCGACGACGACTGCGACGGAAGCATCGACGAGGGCAACCCGGACGGCGGGGCGAGCTGCGGCGAGACCACCGGCGCCTGCACGGCCGGCATGCTGACCTGCGTGGCTGGCGACCTCGTCTGCACGGGCGGCGTCGTCCCGGCGGCGGAGACCTGCAACGGTGCCGACGACGATTGCGACGGGAGCACCGACGAGGGCAACCCGGACGGCGGCTCGCTCTGCGGCACGGACGTGGGCCAGTGCCGGCCCGGCGTGGAGCAGTGCATGGGCGGCGCGCTCGTCTGCACCGGCGCGACCGAAGCCGTGATGGAGAGCTGCAACGGGCTCGACGACGACTGCGATGGCTCCGTCGACGAGGGCAACCCGGACGGCGGCGCCAGCTGCGGCGAGACCACTGGCGCCTGTACGGCCGGCACCCTCACCTGCCGCTCGGGCGTGCTGAGCTGCGAGGGCGGCACGGGCCCCGGCGTCGAGCTCTGCAACATGGCCGACGACGACTGCGACGGGAGCACGGACGAGGCCTTCGACTTCGCGAGCGACCCGACGAACTGCGGGAGCTGCGGCGTCGCGTGCACGCCGCCGAACGCCATCGGCATCTGCGACATGGGGAGCTGCGCCATCGCGGCCTGCCTGCCCGGGTTCTTCGACCTCGACGCGGGCATGCCCGGCTGCGAGTACGAGTGCGACTTCCGCGGCGACGAGGTGTGCAACGGGCAGGACGACGACTGCGACGGAGTGACCGACGAGGGGCTCGTGCCGCCGTCGAACTTCTGCTTCAACCGCGGCGTCTGCGCTGGCACCACGGCGAGCTGCGGCGGGGCCGCGGGCTGGCAGTGCGCCTACCCGGGCACCTTCGAGGACTCGGAGACGCGCTGCGATGGCGAGGACAACGATTGCGACGGCGCCACGGACGAGACCTACCCGCTCGCCGGGACGAGCTGCTCGGTCGGCACCGGCGCGTGCCGGGGCGTGGGCAGCTACGTCTGCAACGCCGACGGGGACGGTGTCGAGTGCGACGCGACGCTGGCGGCGATGCCGGCGGACGAGGAGTGCAACGCGGCCGACGACGACTGCGACGGGCTCGTCGACGAGGTCGGCGTGGACGACCCGGGCACGGCCTGGCGAGACGCGCTGACGATGGACGCCTTCGACACGGTGGTCGTGAACCGCGCCGGCGGCGGCACCATGCGGATGATGCAGTACGAGGCCTCCCGGCCGGACGCGAGCGCGGGCGACGCGGGCTCGAACGAGACGCTGGCTTGCTCGCGGGCCGGGGTGCTGCCGTGGACCAGCGTGACCTGGTCGGAGGCGCGGGACGCTTGCTGCGCGATGAACGAGGACGGCGCCTGCCCGGGCGCCGGTGAGACGGGCTGGCGGCTCTGCGAGGCGCCGGACTGGGAGCGCGCCTGCGAGGCCTCGAGCGGGACCTGCCTCTGGGCCTACCAGAGCTGCGACACGAGCGCGCCGACCGCCTGCAACGGCAAGGAGGTCGACGCTGACGGGGGCGCCGCGGGCGACCAGGACGCCGTGGCCACGACCGGCAGCTTCGCCATGTGCTACGCGGACTGGGGCGCGGCGGGCCGGGTCTACGATCTGAGCGGCAACGTGAAGGAGTGGACCGCGACCGCGGCGGCGGCGGGCGTCTACGAGCAACGCGGCGGCGCCTACACGACCATCGAGGCGGGCCGAACCTGCACGTTCGACTTCACGGTGGCCAACGAGGACTTCGCGTTCCCGAACACCGGCTTCCGCTGCTGCCACTACTAGAGCGGTTTCCGCCGCCGTCTTCTTACCTACCAGCGCCGCCGTGGGCGGCTTCCGCTCGCTGGCGCTCGCTATCTTTGGCTTACCAGCGCCGCCGTGGGCGGCTCGGCGCTCGCTTCGCTCGCGTCACACGGGTCGGTTCTTCGACGGTACGGTGACGCGGCTCCGTGGGGCCGGGCGACGGGGCGGATGTGGGGGCGCTCCCCTTCGCAGCGAGGTGGCTTCGCCGCTCCGCGGCTGGGGCGCTCCCCTTCGCAGCTGCGTGACTTCACCGCGTTCGCGGTCGGAGCGCTCCCCTTCGCAGCGCGGTGGCTTCGCCGCTCCGCAGCCGGCGCGCTCCCCTGACAGTGCGGTGACTTCGCCGCTCCGCGGCCGGCGCGCTCCCCTTCGCGGCGGGGTGACTTCGGCGCCGCCGCCAATCCGCGCGGGCGGCTTGGGCTCGGGCTCCCGGGCTTCGGCTCGGGCTCCTACGCTTGGGCTCGGGCTGTGCGCTCGGGCTTCTACGCTTGGGCTCGGGCTCCCGCTGCGCTCGCGTCACATGGCTCGGTTCTTCGTGGGTACACGAACGCGGCTCCGTGGGGCCGGGCTACGGGGCAGATGTGGGTGCGCTCCCCTTCGCAGCCGCCTGACTTTGCCGCTCCGCGGCTGGGGCGCTCCCCTTCGCGGCCGCCTGACTTCGGCGCCGCCGCCTATCCGCGCGGGCGGCTCGGGCTCGGGCTCCCGCGCTTGGGCTGCCGCTCGGGCTGTGCGCTCGGGCTTCTACGCTTGGGCTCGGGCTCCCGCGCTCGGGCTCTCCCTTCCCGGCCAGGCGCTGCCGGACACGAAATGGGATGATGGCCGTCATCGCTTTGCGATAGGGTCCCCCCGCCACGCACAGGGAGGGCACACGCGATGACGATCAAGACGGAGTACGCGCCCGGTGAGTTCTGCTGGGTCGACCTGATGGCGAAGGAGATGGACGCGGCCAAGGCCTGGTACGCGGACCTCTTCGGTTGGACCTACGAGGAGCAGGACACGGGCGGCGGGCCGCGCTACGGACAGTTCTACAAGGACGGCAAGGTGGTTGCCGGCCTCGGCCAGATGGGCGAGGAGATGAAGGGCGCCGGCATGCCCTCCATGTGGAACAGCTACGTCTCCGTGGAGGACGTCGGCGCCGTCGCGACCCGCGCCGCCGAGCTCGGCGGCTCGGTCATGATGCCGGCCATGGACGTGATGGACGTCGGCAAGATGGCCATCCTCCAGAGCCCCGAGGGCGCGGCGCTCGCCGTATGGCAGCCGGGCAAGCACGTCGGCGCGGAGCTCTGCAACGCCGACGGCGCCTTCTGCTGGAACGAGCTCTCCACGCGCGACCTCGAGGGCTCGGCGAGCTTCTTCGGGAAGCTCTTCGGCTGGGACGTGCGCGATCCCGAGCCGGAGTACGCCGACGGGCCCGCGAAGATGAAGATGATCTTCAACGGCGAGCGCGAGAATGGCCACATGCTCGAGATGACCGAGGAGTGGGGCGACATGCCGCCGAGCTGGGCCGTCTACTTCGCCGTCGCCGACATCGACGCCACCGTCGCGAAGGCCAAGGAGCTCGGCGGGACCGTGCCCGTGCCGGCGACGCCGATCCCCGTCGGGACCTTCGCCGTGATCGCCGATCCCCAGGGCGGCCACTTCTACGCCATCCAGCTGAACGAGCTGCCGGACTGATCGCGGGTGGGGGCCGAGGGGGCGGCGCGTCCGAGCGGGCCGCGTCGCCTCCGTTCAGATCCAGCCGCGTCGCTTCACGAAGAAGAAGAAGCCGCCGGCGGTCGCGATCATCACCGCCCAGGCCATCTCGTAGCCGTACTTCCAGTGGATCCCCGGCATGAAGTCGAAGTTCATGCCGTAGAGCCCGGTGATGAAGGTCAGCGGGAGCATGATCGTGGAGATCACGGTGAGGATCTTCATCACCTCGTTGAGGCGATGGGACTGCATCGAGAGGTAGGCGTCGAGCGACGAGCTGACCAGGTCGCGGTAGCTCTCGTTCAGGTCCATCACGCGGACGAAGTGGTCCTCGACGTCGCGGAAGAAGGGGCGCGCCTTCTTGGGCACGTAGGGGAGCTTGCCCTCCGAGAGCCGGTGCAGGATCTCGCGCTGGTGGATGCCCACGCGCCTCAGCCGCTGGAGCGTGTGCTTGAGCGAGAAGATGCGCGGGAGGAGCTTCGGGTCCGGGTCCTTCACGGCCGACTCCTCGACGGCGACGATCTCCTTGTCGAGGCGCTCCATCAGCGGGAGGAACTCGTCGATCATCAGGTCGGCGAGCCGGTGCGCGAGGAAGGCCGGCCCCTTGGCGAGGGGCTTCGGGTCGCGCTTCAGCTCCCGGCGCACGAGCTCGAGCGAGGGCATGGAGACGCGGTGGTGCGTGACGAGGAAGTTCTTCCCGATGAAGAAGTCCACGTCGACGGTCTGGACCTCCTCGGGCGCGTCCCCGAGCGGCCCCGTCCCGCGCTCCACGTCGAGGCCATGGAGGATCAGGTAGAGGTAGTCGTCGTGCACCTCGACCTTCGGCGTCGGCGCGACGCTGAGGGCGTCCTCCACGAGAAGCTCGTGCAGCTGGAAGACCTCGATGAGGAGCCGCCGCTGCGCCGCCCCCGCCTGATCGAGGCTCACCCAGACGTTCACGTCCGGGTCGGCCATGTAGGTCGGGAGCTCCTTCGGCGTCGGCTCGAAGACCTCCCCCGAGGACGCCCGGAAGGCGAAGATGCGCGTCGCCACCGCGCCACGCTACCGGCTCGCTCCCTCCCCGGGCCAGTTATCGACCGCCGCCGGCAAGCTGAAGACAGCGAGCGGAAGTTGCCTCAGCTCTCGTCTTCCGAGCCCATCTGCTCCGAGAGGTAGTGCTCGCGCCCGATCGCCTTCACCAGGTGGAGCTGCGTCTCCAGCCAGTCGACGCCCTCCTCCTCCTCTTCGAGGATGTGCGCCAGGAGCTCGCGCGTCCCGAAGTCGCGCTTCTCCTCGCAGAGCACGATGCCCCGCCGGAGCACCTCGAGCGCCTCCATCTCGAGCGCCAGATCGAGCTCGTGCTGCTCGATGGGCTCCTCGCCGACGCCGACCGGGTTCAGGCGCTGCATGTTGGGCACGCCCTCCAAAAAGAGGATGCGCTCGATCACCTTGTCGGCGTGCACCATCTCCTCGATGGACTCTTTGCGCTTCCGCGCGCTGAGCCGGTGGTAGCCCCAGTCCTTCAGCATCTTGTGATGGATGAAGTACTGGTTGATGGCGGTCAGCTCGTTCGTGAGGACCGCGTTGAGGAGCTCGATGACGTCGGCGTCGCCCTTCATGGTGGCCGGACCCTAGCGTCGCGGGCGATCGGCGTAAAGCGCGAAACCCCCGCCAAAGCAGGGGTTTTCGCGAATTCGAAATTCACTGACTGCAGCCGTGGCCAGACCGCATGCCCGGCCCCTCCGGGCGAGCGGCCGAGACGCGCGTCAGTAGTTCCGGACGACGACCTCGGCGACCTTCCCGCGCCCGTTCGGGTTCGAGTTGATCGCGCGGGCCGCGCGCACGATGTCGACGTTCCAGCCCGCGTAGAGCTCGCGGATGAAGGGCACGTCGCTGTTGCTGAGCATCAGCTTGCAGCCGCGCTTGTCGAGGGCGGCGTAGACGTCCCGGAGGCGCCGCTGATCCTCCTGGCTGAACCCGCCGCGCGCGTAGCTGGTGAAGCTCGAGGTCCGCGAGACTGGCTCGTAGGGCGGATCGAAGTACACGAAGTCGCCGGGCTTGGCGCTCTCGACGAGCGCCTCGAAGCCGTCGCAGCGGATGTCCGCGCCCTGAAGCACCTCGCTCGCCGCGGCGATGCCTTCGGCGTTCACGATGCGCGGGTTCTTGTAGCGACCGAAGGGCACGTTGAACTCGCCCTTGCGGTTCACGCGGTGCAGGCCGTTGAAGCAGGTCTTGTTCAGGTAGACGAAGAGCGCGGCCCGCTCGAGCGGCGCCTGGCCGCCCGCGTTGTAGCGCTCCCGGACCTGGTAGTAGCGCTCCTTGCAGTGGCCCGGCGCGAGCGCCTCGAGGGCGGCGATCACGGCGCCCGGCTCGTCGCGGATCGCCCGATAGGCGTTGATCAGCTCGGGGTTCACGTCCGCGAGGAGCGCGCGCTGCGGACCGCGCGCGAAGAAGAGCGCGCCGCCACCGACGAAGGGCTCGACGTGGCGCATGCGCTCGACCCCCGGCGGGAGGAGGGGCTCGAGCTGGGCGAGGAGGCGCCCCTTGCCGCCGGCCCACTTCACGAAGGGGGCGGCGCGGCGAGCCGGGCGAGCGCCTCGGCGGGGGGAGCGGCGGGGGACGGCCTTCTGGGCCAAGGCGAGGCGAGCAACCGCGGCAGAGGTAGCCATGTGTGCGTTGCTATCCTACATGCACGCACAAGCGAAATTAGTGATCGTCGCGGGAGCGAGCCCGCTCGAAAAGCGCAGCGATTTCGTGCCCCTCCCGTCGAAACCGAGGTGCGCGCGGGCCCGACCCCCCTTCCCTCGACCGCAGCCGCGGGGGATCAGCCTTGATCCCCTCTATCGAAATTGAATTTGACTTTCAGGAGTCTGAGCCCAAACCTCTTCTCATCGCGCGAGAGCCTCTTCGAGAAAGGAACGGGCGATGCTGGTGTGTCACTGCAAGGGAGTGCCCTGCCGGGTCATCAAGGACTGCGTCCGCCAGGGCGCGGACGACGCCGAGGCGGTCGGCCGACGCTGCGGCGCGGGGACCGGCTGCGGCGGATGCAAGCCGCTCCTCGCGAAGCTCGTCGAGCGCGAGCGGAGCGCCAGCGTGGCGAGCCCCGCTCAGCCTGCCGCCTGAGCCGACCCCTACGCTCGCCCGATTCAGGGACAGCCTGCGCGTCCCCGGCATCGACGGGCGAGCCGGCGCGCTGGTCGTTCAGCCGGCCGCTCAGCCCTTCGAGTGGGCGACGATGAACTCGCGGGACACGCCCGAGGCGTCGATGTACTCGGCGACCGGGCCCTCGGACTGCTCCGCGAGCACGCTCGGCGCCCCCGTCGCGGCCACCTCGCCGAAGTAGAGGAAGGTGATGCGGTCCGCGATGCGGAAGACGCTCGCCATGTCGTGGCTGATCACGATCGAGGTGACCCCGAACTTCTCCTCGGTCTCGGCGATCAGCTCGTCGACCGTCTGCACGGTCAGCGGATCGAGCCCGGTCGTGGGCTCGTCGTAGATCAGGATATCGGTCTCGAGGACCATCGCGCGCGCCACGGCCACCCGCCGCTGCATGCCGCCCGAGAGCTCTGCCGGCCACTTCCTCCAGGCGTGCCCGATGCCGAGCGACTCGAGCCGGTCCATCACCCGCTCGCGGATCTCCTTGCGCGACATCTTGGTGTGCTCGCGGAGCGGGAAGGCGACGTTGTCGAAGACCGTCATCGAGTCGAAGAGCGCCGACTGCTGGAAGACCATCCCCATGTTCCGGCGCACGCGCTCGAGGTCCATGCCCTTCAGCGCGGCGTAGTTCACGCCGTTGACGACCACCTCGCCCTCGTCCGGCGTCTCGAGACGGATCACCTGGCGCATGAGCACGGACTTGCCCGAGCCGGAGGGCCCGATGACCACGTTGGTCTTCTGCCGCAGCACGTCGAAGGTGATGCCCTTCAGCACGTGGTGGTCCCCGTAGCTCTTGTGGATGTTGCGCACGTACATGTGCACGGGGTCCTGCTTGGCCTCGTCGATGCGCGCCTGCTCCTCGGCGCTCGGCTTGCTCGCGCTGAACCAACCCACGGCGGCCTCAGATCCCCTGACCGAGCACGAGCGCGGTGATGAGGTAGTCGAGCGCGAGGATCGCGATGGCGTTGTGCACGACCGAGCGGTTCGTCGCGCGCCCCACGCCGGCCGCGCCGCCGCTGGCGTAGAAGCCCTGACGACAGGCGATGAGCGAGATGGTCCCGCCGAAGACCATGGCCTTGATGAGGCCCTGCATCATGTCCGGCCAGTCCACGAGCCAGCGCATCTGCCCGAGGAAGATCCCCGGGTCGATGCCGAGCAGCATGGTGCAGACGAGGTAGGCGCCGAAGAGCCCGATGGAGCAGAAGAGCACGTCGAGGATCGGCACCATGACGATGCCGGCGACGAAGCGCGGAACGATCAGGAACTGCACCGGGTTCACGGCCATGGTGATGAGCGCGTTGATCTGATCGCTCACGCGCATCGAGCCGATCTCGGTGGTCATGGCGCTGCCCGCGCGGGAGGAGACCATGAGGGCCGTGAAGACCGGGCCCATCTCGCGGGCCATGGCGATGCCGACGACGGCGCCGGTCTGGTTCTCGGCGCCGAAGTCGCGGAAGCCGTCGACGAGCTGGAGCCCCAGGACGGCGCCGACGAAGAAGCCCGTGAGGCCGACGATGAAGACCGAGCCGACGCCGATGAACTCGGCCTGCTCGACGAAGAGGCGGAAGCGGTAGGGAGGCCGGACGACCCAGAAGAGCACCTGGGAGAGGAGGCGGGCGAGCGTGCCCAGCTCGGCGATGGGAGCGAGGACGAACTTCGCGATCGCCTCGCCGAGCTTCTTCAGAGAGAAGCCCTCTTCCTCGTCCTCGGGGGTCGCCCGCTGCGCGTCCGTCGGCGCCGTCGCCTTCCCGGCCACCCCGAAGCTATATCACGCCCGGCGGCGCTCGCCCCGCCCCCGTCGTTCGCGGCGCCCGGCCCGGCTCGGCGGCGCGTTCTTCGGGCTGGGGCTCGCCTCGGCCCGCGTTCGGAGGCCCGCCGGGCGCCCCCACGAGCGCGGGCCTTCCAGAGGGGCGCGAGCGCTCCGGGGCTGTCCCGGGCTCCGTCCATGGAGCGAGCTTCGGCCTCAGGAGCGGGAGGCGGGGCCGGGGCCGTAGAAGCGGGGCACGCGCCGGGAGATCGCGCAGAGCACCTCGTAGGGGATCGTGCCGCATGCCTCGGCGACCTCGGTCGCGTCGATGCGTGCCAGCTCGCCGTCCGGGCCCCGCTGGCTGCCGAAGAGCACGGCCTCGTCGCCCACGGCCACGCCGGGCACGTCGGTCACGTCGAGCGTCGTGAGGTCCATCGAGATGTTGCCGACGATGGGCGCCCGGCGGCCGCGGAGGAGCGCGGCGCCGCGGTTCGAGCCCATGCGCATCAGGCCATCGCCGTAGCCGACGGGGATCGTCGCCAGGAGCGTCCGCCGCGCGGCCCGGAAGGTCCCGTCGTAGCCCACGGGCGCCCCCGGCTCGAGCCAGCGGAGCGCGACCACCTCGCTGCGCAGGCGCATGGCGGGCCGGAGCGCCGCCTCGACCCCCGGCGCGTTCGGGAAGCCGAAGAGCGCGATGCCGCAGCGCACGAGGTCGTAGCGGGAGGAGGGGTGGCGGAAGGTGGCGGCGCTGTTGGCGGCGTGGAGCACCTTCGGGCGGTGCCCGTGGGCGCGCACGACGTGCTGGGCGCGCGTGAAGCGCTGGAGCTGCTCGGCGGTGAAGCCGTCGTCCGAGTCGGCGCAGGCGAGGTGGGTCATCAGCCCGTCGATGCGCGCGCCGGGGATCGCCCCGAAGCGCTCGAGGAAGCGGCCGAGCTCGGCGAGGGGGACACCGAGCCGCGCCATGCCCGTGTCGACCTTCAGGTGCACGCCGAAGGCGCGCCCGCCCGCGGCGGCGGCGAAGGCCTCGACCTGGGCGATGTCGTAGACGACGGGCGTGAGGCCCGCCGCGAGCACCTCCCCATGGGCGTGCCCGTAGGCGCCGTTCAGCACCACGATGTCCGTGTGGATGCCGGCTTCGCGGAGCTCGAGCCCCTCCTCGGCGAGGGCCACGCAGAGCCCGCGGGCGCCCTCCTGCTGGAGGCGGCGCGCGACCGGCACGACGCCGTGCCCGTAGGCGTCGGCCTTCACGACGGCGAGCACCTTCGCGGGGCCGGCCACCTCGGAGACGACGCGGTAGTTGTGGGCGATCGCTTCGAGGTCGATCTCGGCCCGGGTCGGACGCAGGGCCTCGTCGGCGCGCTGGAGGCGCGGGCGGAGCACCAGGGTCTGGTCGGGAGCGGCGGTCACGGCAGCGGCGAGCTTGGCAGGAGGTCTCGGGGGCGTCGAGGGAAGCAGGCTGGGCGGTGGGTCGGTGATGCGGCTGAGACCGGATGCGGCTGAGCGGGGATGCGGCTGGGCGGGGATGCGGCTGGGCGGGAGCGTCGAAGGAATCGGGAGCGCTCCGAGTGTGCGGTGGAGCGGACGGTCGGAGCCCCACGGGCCCAAGAGAAGCACTGGCATCGGGGATGCAAGGCGCGGCGCCGATGAACCCCGTTCAGCCGACAGCCTGCCCTTCGCCCCGTCGAACGTACCCGGAACGGGCGCCCGGGCGGAATTTCTTCCGCGCCCGGCTGTCGCTGGCGTTCGCCGCGCTGGGGATCGCCGGGCTCCTCGCGGACGCGGGGCCTGCCGCCGCCCAAGACGCCGTGGGCCTGAACGTGCACGTGCCCGGCGCCGACTTCGTGGCCCTCGCCGAAGAGGCCGGCGTGGGCTGGATCCGCGTCGACGCCAACTGGTTCCAGCTCGAGCCGGAGCGCGGCCGCTACCGCTGGGAGGTCCTCGACCCGGGCGTCCGCGCCGCCCGCGAGGCCGGCCTCGAGGTCTACGTGACCCTGGCCTACACGCCCGAGTGGGTGCCGAAGGTCGCCCGACCGCGGGACGACGACTACACGGGCAACGACGAGCCCGTGGGCTCGGACGAATGGGTCACCTTCGTCGAAGCCGCCGTGCGCCACTACCGCGAGCTCGGCGTCACGCACTTCGGCCTCTGGAACGAGCCGAACCTCGACGGCTTCTGGGACGGAGACATCGACGCCTACGTCGACAAGATCGCCCTCCCGGGCGCGGCGGCCGTGCGCCGGGTCTGCGCCGAGTGCCGCACGCTCGGCCCGGATCTCGCGCACGTGGGCGAGGTCGACGAGGCCCTCGATCGGATCCTCGCGCGCGCCGCGAGCGCCTTCGACATCCTCGCGCACCACCTCTACGGGGGCTGGGAGGAGAACGGCCACCGGGTCTTCGACGGGGACAGCTTCCTGAACGCCCTCGAGGATCGGCGCTTCGCGTTCACGCGGGCCTCGCTCCGGGAGGTCCTCGATCGGCACGGCTGGACCGGCGAGGTCTGGATCACCGAGACCGGTTACCGGGTGCGGACCATCGGCCACGAGACCGAGCGCGCCAAGCAGGCGACCTACGTGCGGCGGGTGCTCGAGGAGCAGCTCGAGCGGGACTGGTGGACGAACAGCTTCTTCTACGAGATCACGGACTGCGGGGTGGACCAGCCGGAGTGCGGCATCGACGGCTACGGGCTCACCCGGCCGACGCGGGGCTACCCGCGGACGGCGGACGACTACGAGCGCAAGCCCGCCTTCGAGACGCTCCGGGGCTTCGTCGCGGATCACCCCGAGCTGGGCGGCGGGGCGCCGATGACGGCGGCCTGCGCGAACGGGCGGGACGACGACGGTGACGGGCGCGTGGACCTCGAGGATCGCGGCTGCGTGGGGGCCGTGGACGGGGACGAGGCGGACGGCCCGCGTCGGCGCGTGATGGCCTCGCCCGGAGCGGTGAGGGTCGACGGGCGCCACGACGAGTGGGCGGAGGCGGTCTGGGTGGACGCGACGGGCTGGCGCGGCGAGGGGGACCGGGGCGAGCTCCGGGCGCGGCTCGCGGCGGCGTGGGAGAGCGGGGTGGTCTACCTGGCCGTCGAGGTGGTGGACGACGCGCACGTGAACGGGCAGCCGGATGCGATGCTCTGGGCGAGCGACTCGGTGCAGCTCGCCTTCGACCCGGGGCGCGACTTCGGGGAGGCGGGCTACGACGGGGACGACCACGAGCTGGACGTGGCGCTCGTGGAGGGGGTGGCGCGGGCGTTCCGGCAGCACGGGAGCGGGGACGACGGGTGGACGGTCGCGGCGACGCGCGAGGGGGATCGGACGCGCTACGAGATGGCGCTGCCGGCCGCCGTGCTCGGCGGGAGCGGGGTCTCGGCGGGGGCGGCGTTCGGCTTCTCGTGGCTCGTGAACGACGACGACGGCGAGGGGCGCCGGGGGTGGGCCGAGTGGACGCCGGGGATCGGGGGCGAGAAGGCGCCCTACTGGTTCGGGGAGCTGGTGTTGACGAGCGCGCCGCCGGCCGGCGAGGACGCGGGGCCGGGGGCCGAGCCGGGGCTGGACGGCGGCGCGGCGCCGGGCGGGGACGCCGGCGTGGGCGCGGAGGACGGCGGCGGAGCGTCGGCGCCAGGGGACGGCTCGGGTGGCGGGGGCTGCGCCGCGGCGGGTGCGCGGGGCCGAAGCGGGGTCGCGTGGCTCGCGGCGCTCCTCGCCTTCGGAGCGTGGAGGCGTCGGCGTCGGGACGGTAGGGACCGGTAGCGTCCGCACCTCGCAGGCCGCGTCGGCCTGGGGCTCCGGGCGCGGGCGTGGGGCGGCGTCGGGGGCGGGGCTGAGTTATCGTCCCGGAGCGGCGGCGCGCGGCGCCCCGGGGCGAGCATGGCCAGCAAGAAGAGCAAGAAGAAGGGCGCCTCCAAGAAGAAGCCCGCCTCCGCCAAGAAGGGCGGGGGCGCGGCGAAGAAGGGCCCTGCGAAGAGCACCGCCGGGAAGAAGGCCGCCGGGGAGAAGGCGGCTCCGCGCTCGGGCAAGGGCTGGCTCGTCGGCGCCGGGCTGGCGGCGGTCGCCGTGGTCGGGGTGGTCGTCTTCGCCCAGCCGCGCGGGGGCGCGAGCGGCGGCGGCGAGGGCGCCGAGGAGATCGCCGAGGAGGTGGACCTGACCGAGCCGCTCCAGCTGGGCACGACCGTCCCCGAGGCGCTCCGCGTGGAGGTCGTCCGCCGGCACCCGCACGACACCGACGCCTTCACCCAGGGCCTGCTCTGGCACGACGGCGAGCTCTACGAGAGCACCGGCCTCGAGGGGCGCTCGACGCTCCGGCGCACCAGCGTGGAGGGCGAGGTGCGGCAGCGCGTCGACGTGCCCGGCGACTTCTTCGCGGAGGGGCTCGCGCGCGTCGGCGACCGGCTCTTCCAGCTCACCTGGCAGAGCGGCAAGGCCTTCGTCTACGACCGGGAGACCTTCGAGAAGGTCGCCGAGCACGACTACGAGGGCGAGGGCTGGGGGCTCTGCTTCGACGGCGAGCACCTGGTGATGAGCGACGGCTCGGATCGGCTCGCCTTCCGCGACCCGGAGAGCTTCGAGGTGGTCCGGGAGGTGCGGGTCACGCGCATCGGCCGGCCGCTCCGGCGGCTCAACGAGCTCGAGTGCGTGGACGGGGCGGTGTACGCGAACGTCTGGCAGAGCGACGACATCGTGCGCATCGACCCGGCCACGGGCGCGGTGACGGCGACCATCGACGCGAGCGGGCTGCTGACGCGGGCCGAGCGGCGGCGCACGGACGTGCTCAACGGGATCGCCTGGTTGCCCGACCGGGAGCGCTTCCTGATCACCGGCAAGCTCTGGCCCTGGGCCTTCGAGGTGGAGCTGGTCGCGCGGTAGCGGGTCCGCTCGCTGGGTTGCGGGGGCGGCGACGGGGGGCCATGCGAGAGGGATGCAGGTCCGCTCCTTCACCGTCGGCGCCTTCCAGGTGAACACCTACCTGTTGACGGACGAGGCCACCGGCGCCTCGGCGATCGTCGACACGGGCGAGAGCGACGAGCTGGTCCGGAAGCTCCAGGCGCTCGACCCGGCGCCGGACATCCAGATGATCCTGCTGACTCACGGGCACCTCGACCACGCCGGCGCCCTCCCCCTCCTCCAGGAGGTCTGGGACGTGCCCACGGTGCTCCCGAAGGCCGAGGAGCCGCTCTTCCGCACCCTGCCCATGCAGGGGACCATGTTCGGCATGCCCCACCTCGATCGCCCCTGCGGGCGCATCGACCGCTGGATCGAGGACGGCGAGACGGTGGAGCTCGGCGAGACGACGCTCCGCTTCCTCTCGACGCCCGGTCACACGCCGGGTCAGGGCTGCTACTTCGACGACGCGGACATCGTCGTCGGGGACACGCTCTTCGCCGGCAGCATCGGCCGCACCGACTTCCCCATGAGCGATCCGAAGCTCGCCGTGGAGAGCCTCCGCCGCCTCCTCGAGCTGCCCGGGCACCTCCGCGTCCACAGCGGCCACGGCCCGATGACCACGCTCGAGACCGAGCTGAAGACCAACCCCTTCCTCGGCTACCTCCGCAGGGAGAAGGGCATCCCAGGCCCGCCCGGCCTCCCCTGGGCCCCCGGCACCTAGCCCGCCTGGTGCCCCCGCGGCCGAACCGCAACACATCCGTTCGACCGCGGCGCCCTGCCCCGAGGAAGGGGAGCGCCCCCACATCCGCTCCGTAGCCCGGCCCCACGGAGCCGCGTCCCCGTCCCGTAGAAGCGAGCGGAAGCCACCCGCGGAGCGGCGAAGCGAGCGGAAGCCGCCCGCGGAGCGGCGAAGTCGCGCGGCTGCGAGCGCTCCGACCGCGAACGCGGTGAGTCACGCAGCTGCGAAGGGGAGAGCTCCGGCCGCGAAGCGGCAAAGTCAGGCAGCGGCGAAGGGGAGCGCTCCGGCCGCGGAGCGGCGAAGTCAGGCAGCTGCGAAGGGGAGCGCCCCCACATCCGCCCCGTAGCCCGGCCCCACGGAGCCGCGTCCCCGTCCCGTCGAAGAACCGACCCATGTGACGCGAGCGCAGCGAGCGCCGAGCCGCCCACGGCGGCGCTGGTAAGCCAAAAATAGCGAGCGCCAGCGAGC
>PABA01000009.1 GCA_002699025.1 Sandaracinus sp.
CACGGAGCCGCGTCACCGTCACGTCGAAGAACCGACCCGTGTGACGCGAGCGCAGCGAGCGCCGAGGGCCCCACGGGCCCGCTGGTAAGCCCAGAATAGCGAGCGCAGCGAGCGGAAGACGCCGCGCAGCGGCGAAGCCGCGACCTGCTAGGCTGGGTCGATGCCCAGGGCCGAGAAGACCTCGCGGCGGAGCCGGCTCAGCACCGACGAGCGCCGCGCCCAGCTCCTCGAGCTGGCCGTGCAGCTCTTCTCGGACCGCACCTACGAGGAGATCTCCATCGACGACATCGCCGCCGCGGCGGGCGTCTCGAAGGGGCTCCTCTACCACTACTTCTCCGGCAAGCGCGCCTTCTACGTCGCCGCCGTGCGCCACGCCGCCGAGCAGCTCCTCGCCGACACGGAGCCGGCCGACGACGCGCCCCCCCGCGGCATGCCCGACGAGGCGGATCTCCGGCGCGGCATCGACGCCTACCTGAGCTTCGTCGAGCGCCGACGCGTCGCCTTCTCCTTCCTGCTGCGCGGCGGCATGGGGGGCGATCCGGAGGTGCGCGAGATCGTCGAGGACACGCGGCACCGCATCCTCGGGCGCATGCTCGAGGGGCTCGGTCGGCGCGAGGACGACGCCCGGCTGCGCATCGCGCTCCGCGGCTTCCTCGGCTTCGCGGAGGCCGCCAGCCTGGACTGGCTGGAGCGCGGCGATTTGGACAAAGGCGAGCTGGCGGAGATGCTGATGCAGGCGTGCATCTCCATCGTCACCCTCGCGCTCTCGGCGCCCTCCTCCTGACCGCCGCCCTCGCCTGTGGCGGGGCCGAGCCGGGCGCGGCGGGGCGCGGGGAGGAGGCGACGCGCTCCGAGCCGCCCGCCGACGAAGCGACGGACGCGCACGGCGCGGCCCCCGAGACGGGGAACGCAGAGGCGCGCGCGTCGGCGGAAGCCGAAGAAGACACCCACGGCGAGGAGGAGCGAGCCGGTGACTCGGACACGAGCCCGGCGACCGACGCGAGGGAGGGCGCCGACCCGGCCGGGGAGGAGCGGAGCCCCGACTCCGACCCGGGCGCGACCACGGACGCGACGGGCAGCGCAGACGCAACGGGCACGACGGACAGCGCAGACGCAACGGGCGCGACGGGCAGCGCCTCGGGCGAGCCGGCCGACGCCGAGCCCTCCCCCGACCCGCAGGGCCCCGACGCCGCCACCATCCTCGCCCTCCCCGGCTCGCACAGCCGCTCCGTCCGCGGCCCCAGCGACGGCGCCATCGAGGGCTCCGTCCCCCTCCCCCTCCGCGGCCCGGGCTTCCGCTTCAACCCGCGCCGCGACCCGGCCGCCCGCTACGGCACCGTCGAGCTCCTGCAGGCGCTCATCCGCGCGGCAGCCACCGTCGACCGGGCGCTCCCCGGCGGCGAGCTCACGATCAACGACCTCTCCTACGAGGCCGGCGGCGCCATCCCGCACCACGGCTCGCACCGTGCCGGCCGCGACGTCGACGTCCTCTTCTACCTGCTCCACGACGAGACCGGCGCGCCCTTCCCCTCCGTCGGCGCCCCCCTCGACCCGGACGGTCGCGGCACGGACTACCGCGACCTCGCCGACCCCGACGACGACGTCCCCGTGCGCATCGACCTCCCGCGCACCTGGCGCTTCGTGCAGGCGCTGATCGAGCAGGAGCCCGACGACGGCGCCCCCCTCGCGCGCATCTTCGTCGCCGAGCACCTCCGCACGCTCCTCCTCGAGGAGGCCGAGCGCGCCGGCGCCCCGGACGAGGTCGTCCAGCGCTTCGCGGAGCTCACCTGCCAGCCCTCCTACCCGCACGACGACCACTTCCACTTCCGCTTCTTCTGCAGCCGCGAAGACATGGCGAGCGGCTGCGAGGACACGCGCCCCTTCTACCCCTGGCGCCTCCGCGCCCTGCGCGCCCACGACCTCCGCCCCCGCCTGCACCGCCCGCGCCCGGACCGGCCCCGCGCCCCCGTGACGACCTCCGACCAGGCCCGCGCCGCCGCCGGCGCCATGCACCCCAGCGTCCGCGCCTTCCTGGACCGGCGCGAAGCCTGGATGGATCCCCCGCGCACGGGCCGGCGCTTCTGCCGCTGAGCCTGCGACTTTCCGCCAGCTCGGCTCACGGTGCGCGCCTCGATGCGCTATCCTCGGGCCGGGTACTGGAGTGGACCGAGCTCATCTTCCGCGCATCACCGCCGACTTCCTTCACGCCGCGCTCGTGGCCACGCTGGCGCTCGGCGCGCTGGGGTGCGGCGTCGAGCGCACCGGCCTCGGCCTCGGCGACGCCGGGGGCGGCTGCTTCCGCGGCGCGGACTGCGACGACGGCATCCCCTGCACGAGCGACCAGTGCCGCGACGGGGTCTGCGCGAACCTGCCGCGGGACGAGATGTGCGCCGAGGGCCCGGGCGGCGTCTGCCGGCCCGGCGTCGGCTGCGAGTACCTGAGCTGCAACCCGGAGATCTGCCCCGAGAACCTCCGCAACCCGCTCACCTGCGAGATCGGGAGCTGCGAGGACGGCACCTGCGTCGCCGTGAGCACCTGCACCGACGGGGAGAGCTGCTGCGGCGACGGCACCTGCCAGGCCTGCGACGACGGCAACCCCTGCACCGACGACAGCTGCGAGGGCGGCACCTGCGTGAACACGCCCGTCCCCGATCGGCTCTGCGACGACGGCGACCCCTGCACCTCGAACGACATCTGCGACCCGAGCGGCGTCTGCGGTGGCGTCGGCTGCATGCCGCCCACGGTCTGCAGCGAGGGCGTCGGCTGCGTCGGCTGCAACTCGCCCGCCGACTGCCCGCAGGAGACCGGCCGCTGGAGCTCCTGCGAGTACGGCGCCGCGCGTACGCCGGCGACCTGCAGCGGTGAGCAGTCGCGGCGGGTCGTCGAGAGCACCTGCGATGCGAGCATGTGCAACACGACCGAGCGGACCGAGACGCGCGGCTGCAGCCGGCCGCCGGGCGCGACCACCGTGCGCTGCGACAGCACGACCTCGACGGCCTACGGCGCCTGCAGCGGCTTCGGGAGCGAGTGCGGCGAGAGCGGCACGCAGTCGCGCACGGTCACGGAGTGGTTCTGCCGGGAGGCCGACTGCCGGAGCTTCGACCGCATGGAGAGCCGGAGCTGCTCGCGCGACACGGACGGCGACAGCTGCGGAGCCGGCGAGGAGACCACGCGCTGGAGCGACTGCGGGGGCTTCGACGGATTCTGCGACGACAGCGGCTCCCAGTCGCGGGACGTGACCCTCTTCACCTGCTCCAGCGGGAGCTGCGACGGGAGCACGACCACCGAGACGCGCGACTGCACGCGCGACCCGTCGAACGACGGCGCCGAGTGCCGGTCTCCGAGCGACTGGTCCGCCTGCGACTTCGGCGGCGACGTCTGCGCGACCAGCGGCACCCAGGAGCGGACCGTGCACGCCTGCGCGAGCGAGATGTGCGCGTCCTCCACGGAGTCGCGGAGCTGCACGCGCGCCTCGACCGACGGGGACGTCTGCGGCTCGGCGATGACCGGCGACTGGGGCAGCTGCTCCTACACCGGCGACTCGGACTGCACGGGCAGCCGGACGCGGGTCGTGACCACGCCGGTCTGCGACGGCGGGAGCTGCAGCGAGGCGACGGACGTCACGGAGACCGACAGCTCCGACTTCTGCCAGGCCGAGCGGGACGGCTTCGAGTGCCAGGGAACCATGGTCGACGACTCCGCTCCCTGCGTGAAGGTCGACATGGCGGACCCCTGCGACACGGCCGGCACGCGCGACATCGTGACGACGAGCTACATGTGCATGGACGGAACCTGCGCCTCGTCGACGGTCACCACTCCCGAGGCGTGCACCGTCGGTACGGACGGCGACATGTGCGACGACGAAGACGCGTGCACGGAGAACGACATGTGCAGCGACGGGACCTGCACGGGCACGCCCGTCTCGGGCGGCATGATGGGCTGCTGAGCGGCGCACCGAGCGAGCTCAGTCACTCGGCGAGCCAGTCACTCGGCGAACCAGTCACTCGGCGAACCAGTCACTCGGCGAACCAGTCACTCGGCGAACCAGTCACTCGGCGAACCAGTCGACCCAGTCACTCGGCCCGCCATCCATCGCCCCGCTACCGGGGGCACTCATCGCCGCGCCAGCCCCACCAGGCGAAAAGGCGAAGAGCGCGCCCCGCCGAGTGAGCGCCAGCGCATCGGTGAATCCCTCAGCGCTCGGCGGGCTCCCGCACCAGCGACCAGACCGGCGGCGCGCCCTCGCCCAGGTCGACGTGCCGCCGCTCCTCGAAGCCGAGGCGACGGTACCAGCCGAGGTTCTTCCGCTTGGAGGTCTCGAGGAGCGCGAGCTCCCCCTCGACGTCGCAGCGCTCCAGGACCGGCGCGAGCACCGCGCGGCCGAGCCCCTGCCCCCGCGCGGCCTCGCGGGTGGCGACGAGAGCCAGGTACCAGAAGGCGGGCGGGCGCCCTTCCTCGATGGCCGCCGAGGCGTACGCCATGCGGGGCAAGCGCCGCCAGCCGACGACCCGCGCCACCGTGGGCAGGAGCCGGAGCTGCTCGCCGAGGGGGAGGTCCCAGCCGCCCGGAGCGACCCAGAGGGCCGCGGCGCGCGCCCCCTCGTCCATCCAGACCTCGCCGTGGGGGAGCACGAGTCGCTCGAGCACCAGGCGCAGGTAGCGGCGCCGGGCCGCGGCCGTGCGCTCGGCGCTTCGACCCGGGCGCTCGACGACCCAGCGCACGAAGGGATCGGCGGCGAAGCCCTCGTCGAGGATCGCGAGCACGGCCTCGGCGTCGTCGGGGCCAGCCCGGCGGACGGGCGGCGCCTGCCGCGAAGCGCTCACCCTTCGGGCGCCGCCTCCGGGGTGGAGACGCGGGACGGCGGGCCCTCGCGCTCGAGGAGGCAGCGCGGGCGTCCGTCCGACGCCTCGCAGTGGTAGACGGCCTCCTGCTCGCAACCCTCGACCCGGAAGACGAAGGGGCTGATCTCCTCGACGCGCGTCTGCTCGAAGGCGCAGCGGAGCTCGCGCTCGCCGCGGTTGCGGGCCATGAGCGAGAGGTTCACGCAGAAGCGGCTGCCGACCCCCGGCGCCTCGGGGCACTGGTACACGCCGCGCCGGTCGCAGCCGCTGACGAGGTAGGTGTCCTGGCTGCGCTTGGTCACCTCGAGCGCGCCGCCCTCGCAGTCGAAGTCCAGCGAGGCCTGCTTGCGGGCCGTGCTCAGGGAGGGGTGGCAGCCGAGCCCGAGGGCGAGGAGCCCGAGCGAGAGCGCGAGGGCGGAGGGGCGCATGGCCGGATGCTACCACCGAAGCCGGCGGCGAGCGCGAGCGAGGATCGAGGCCGCGCGGCGTGAGGCGTCGTGGGCCTCAGGCCGCGTCCATCTCCTCGGCGAAGCGTCGCACGTGGAAGGCCTCGTCGCCGCAGAGGGTGACCAGGCTGTGCATGCGCTTGAAGAAGAGGCCGATGTCCGCCTCGTCGGTCACGCCGATGCCGCCGTGGAGCTGGATCGCCTGCCGGCTCACGAACTGGCCGCCCTGCGCGAGCTGGAGCTTCGCCGCGCTCACGGCGCGCCGCGCCTCGAGGTCTCCCTGGTCGACCCGCGCGATGGCCTCCGTGAAGACCGACTTCAGGAGCTCCACCTCGACGAACATGTCGACGCTCCGATGCTGGAGCGCTTGGAAGCTGCCGATCTTCACGCCGAACTGCTCGCGCGTCTTCAGGTAGTCGAGCGTCATCCAGAGCATCGACTGGGCGAGCCCGAAGCCCTCGGCCACGCAGCCGGCGGCGCCGTGGTCGAGCACCTGCACGAGCACCTCCTCGGCGGGCTTCGCCGCCAGGCGCCGGTCCGCCTCGACCTTCACTCCGTCGAGCTTCACGTGCGCGGCGCGGTGCCCATCGATGCAGCCGAGGGTCTCCCGCTCGACGGCGTCCCCGTCGACCACGAAGAGGCCGAGCCCGTCCTCGGCCTTCGCCGCGACGACGATCTGATCGGCCGCGTGCCCGTTCGGCACCCAGGCCTTCGTCCCCTCGAGGACCCAGCCCTCGCCGTCCTTCGTCGCCGTCGCCGCCACCGCGCCGGGCGCGAAGCGCCGAGCCGGCTCCCGATGGGCGAGCGCGAGCGAGGTCTTCCCCTCGATCATCGGCGCGAGGAAGCGCTGCTGCTGCTCGGCCGTGCCGCCGAGGAGGATCGGGTAGCCGCCGAGCACCACGCTCGCGAGGTAGGGCTCGGGCACGAGCGTCTTGCCGAGCTGCTCGAGGATCAGCCCCACCTCCACGAAGGAGCCGCCGAAGCCGCCGACCTCCTCCGGGAAGGGCACGCTGAGCCAGCCGAGCTCGCCCATCTTCTGCCAGACCGCCTTCTCCCAGCCCGGCCCCTCGGCGTCGCGCACCTTCCGGAAGCGCTCCACCGTGGACTCCTTCTTGCCGAAGTCGGCCACGGTCTTCGCCAGCATCTTCTGGTCGTCGTTCAGATCGAAGTCCATGGCGTCCTCACTTCTTCGGCAGGCCCAGGATGAGCTTGGCGATGATGTTCTTCTGGATCTCGTTGCTGCCGGCGTAGATGGTCGTCGCCCGGTCGTAGCAGAACATCGGGCCGACCCACTGCTCGAAGGGCGCGACGGCGCCCTCCCCGTTGAACCAGTTCAGCGAGTCCGGCCCCATGAGCTCCATGCAGAGCTCGTCCGTCTGCTGCACGAGCTCCGAGCCGACGAGCTTGAGGATCGAGCTCTCGGGCCCCGGGTGCTTCCCCTTCTGCTGCTCGGCGAGCGCGCGGTAGTTGGTCATCTGGTGCGCGCGGAGGCGCATCTCGAGGCGGGCGATGCGCTCACGCCAGTACGGATCCTCGAGGAGCGGCTTGCCATCCGCGCCCAGCTGGTGCGCGGCGATGCGCTTGGCGAGGCGCACGTTGCGGCGGCAGTGACCGACGGCCGCGACGAGCGTGCGCTCGTGCCCGAGGAGCGCCTTGGCGAGGTTCCAGCCGCCGTTCAGCGGACCGAGGAGGTTCTCCTTCGGGACCTTCGCGTTCTCGAAGTAGGTGTCGCAGAAGGCCGGCGTGTGCCCGAGCGTGAGCATCGGCTTCACCTCGACGCCCGGCGTGTCGAGGGGGATCAGGAGGAAGCTGATGCCCGCCTGCTTCTTGCCCTCCGTGCTCGTGCGCACGAGGCAGAAGATCCAGTCGGCGTACTGGGCGTAGGTGGTCCAGGTCTTCTGGCCCGTGACCACGAAGTGGTCGCCCTCGTCGATGGCCATGGTGCGGAGGGAGGCCAGGTCCGAGCCTGCGTTCGGCTCCGAGTAGCCCTGGCACCAGACCTCCTCGCCGCTGAGGATCTTCGGGAGGAAGCGCTTCTTCTGCTCCTCGGTGCCGAAGCGCTGGATGAGCGGCCCGACCATGACGAGCCCGAAGGGGCTGAGGATGGGCGCGCCCGCGAGCTCGAGCTCCTCCGAGAAGAGGAAGCGCTCGGTGGCCGTGAAGCCCGGGCCGCCGTGCTCCTTCGGCCAGTGCGGCGCGACCCAGCCCTTCTCGTAGAGGACTTTGTGCCACTCCATGACCTCGGGCATCTCGAAGTGCCCGGCGTCGTCGGCCTTCTTCTTGATGTGCGGCGGCATCGCGTCGGCGATCCAGGCGCGCACCTCGTCGCGGAAGGCCAGCTCCTCCGCGGAGAACGAGAGATCCATGCGCGGGACGATACCGTCGCGCGGGCGCTCTGAACAGCCATTCATTTCCCGGGGTGGCTTCGCCCCCCGTTCAGCGTGACGCCGTCGGCCTCCGGCCCCGCCGCCCATCCGGCGTCCGCACGACGTAGAAGGTGATCTCGTAGGCGACCCCGTTCTCCACCTGCTCCCCCTCGCCCACGAAGGGCAGAAACCCCTCCGCCGACAGCTCCGCCGCCAGGTCGTAGGTCCCCTCGCAGAGCTCGACCGTCACCTCGCCCCCGGGCGCCAGCGCCACCGTCCGCGCGCAGGGCCCCGAGAACCAGGTCACGAGCCCGTGGTCGGTCGCGTTCCGCAGCGTGACCGTCGGCCAGGCGTCCGGCTGCGCCTCGCCGGCCCGCTCGAGCGGCGGCAGCTCCCCGTGCTCCGCCTGCCTCCGCGCCGCGAGCGTCTCCGCGAGCAGCTCCGCCTCGTGCCGCGCGAAGGCGTCGACGGCCTCGTTCGTCAGCGGCTCGAGCCGCACCCGGAGCGGCGGGAGATCGTCCGGGTCCGGGGTCGTCGCCCCGCTCCGCGGGCCACAGCCGCCGCGCCCCACGCCGACGCACGCGCCGAGCGCGAGCGAGAGGATCCCGCGCGCCCTCATCGCACCCTCGCCCGCCAGCCCCGCCCGGCCTCGCAGCGAAGCGGCCCTTCCCAGGCCCGGCGCCCGTCCGCGAGCAAACGGAGCGCGTGGTCTCCCGGCGCCACGAAGAGCCGCCCCCGGTGGAGCGCCCGCGCGCGCCGGTCCACCTCCGCGCTCACCTCCACGCCCTCGGCCGCGACCTCGACCAGGCACGGCGCCCCGCCCCGATCCGCGCGCCGCGCCGCCGCCTGCACGCCCTCCGCGATCGCCGTCTCGTCCCCGCGAAGCACCTCGCGCTCCCCCACGGGCGCCATGGCGCCCTCGCCGGCCCGGTACCACTGGGCAGCGCAAGCGAAGCGCGCGCCCTCCGCGTCCTCTTCGCTCGGCCAGAGCGCGAGCACCATGCCCGCGCCGAGCTCCGCGCCCAGCGCCTCGAGGCATGCCCCATCGCCCAGGCAGCCCTCCCCGCCGGCCTCCGCGAAGGCGCGCTTCGCCACCCCCGGGGGCACGACCGACCAGCCGGCCTCACGCAGCACGGCCGCCGCGAGCTCGTGGACGTAGGCGGGCAGGAAGGCGTCGACCTCCGGCGGTGCGACCACGAGGATCGCGACCCGGGGCGGCGCGACCGCGTCCGACGCCGCCGCCCCCGGAGCGCCCGTCGCATCGCCGGGCTCGGCGGGCTCGGCGCTCTCCTCGGCTGCCTGCGCCGCCACGACGCCCGCCACCAGGAGCACCCCCGCGAGGGCCAGCGCGCTCTTCAACGCTCCACCTCGTCGAGGCGCCGGAGGAAGCGGCGCGTCGCGGCGCGGTGATCGCTCGAGTCGTCGAGGCTCGCCCGCAGCGCCCGCAGCTTCGCCCCCCGCACCGGGTCCGCGCCCTCCGTCCGCGCCTCCACGGCCCGGAGCCGCGCGTCGAGGATGGACTGCGTGGAGAGGGTCCGCGCCGCCGCCGAGAGCGCGTCGAGGGCGTCGTAGGCCGCGTCGAAGTCGAGCTCCCGCGCGGCCCGATCCTGCACCCGATAGGCGCCGCGCAGCCGCGGATGGTCGCGCAGATCGCGGAAGCGGAGCCCGCGCGCCGCCAGGGCCCGTTCGAGCTCGCGCCGCCGGCTCTCGTAGCGCGCCTGGCTCTCGCCGCCGGGGCGCGTCGTGACCGAGGGCGCCGTCGGATCGGTCTCCGGCGCCGGCCCGTCCCCGACCGTGAGCTGGGCGCTCGCCGTGTCCTCCCGCATGCGCTGGAGCGTGAGCGGCAGCGCGCTCGGCGCCGTGACCGTCTCCGGCTCCGGCCGCAGCAGGAAGGGCAAGCTGATGACACCGACCAGCGTGAGGACGGCCGCCACGAGCACCAGGCGCGTACGCCGCCGCCGCCGGGCGCCGCTGATCGCCTGTTCGAGCTCGCGGTCCGCGACGACGCTCCCGGTGAGCCCGAGCCAGGGGGCCTCCGAGCGGATGCGCTTGCGGGGCGCCGGCCCCTCCCCGGTCGCCTGCTCGATGTCGAGCGTCGTCCCGTCCGCGTGCCGGGGCGCCCCCGGATCGCCCAGCAGGCTCGGCGGAGGCAGGCTCGCCTCGAGCGCCCGGAGCTCCTCGACGACCTCCGTCGCGCTCTCCGGCCGCCCCTCGCGCTTCTTGGCGAGCAAGCGCCGCACGAGCCCGTCGAGGCCCGCCGCCACCTCCGGCTCCACGCCGAGCACCTCCACGGACGGGACCGGATCCTCGAGGTGCTTGGAGACGATGGCCGTCGGGTTCGGGCCCACGAAGGGCGGCGCCCCCATGAGCGACTCGAAGAGGAGCACGCCGAGCGCGTAGAGGTCCGTGCGCGCCCCCGCGACCTCGCCGCGGATCTGCTCCGGCGCCATGTACTCGGGCGTGCCGGCGACCATCCCCGAGCGCGTCAGCCGCGAGCTGCTCGCGCCGCCCGTCGCCTCGTCGAGGAGGGCCAGGCCGAAGTCGAGGATGCGCACCGAGAGCTGCCCGTCACGCTGCACGAGGTGCACGTTGCTCGGCTTGAGGTCCCGGTGCGTGATGCCTTGCTCGTGGGCGGCCTCGAGGGCTTCGGCGATGCGCCGGGCGATGCGCACGGCGAGGCTCGGCTGGAGCACGCCCATGCCGCCGATGTACTGGAGCAGCGAGGGCCCCTCGACGAGCTCCATGACGATGTAGGGCGTGGGGCCGCGCCCGTAGTCCAGGACCCGCACGATGCCCGGGTGGTCGAGGGCCGCGAGCGCGCGCGCCTCCCGAGCGAAGCGCTTGACCGCCTTCGGGTCCTTCGTGCGCTCCGCGTAGAGCATCTTCACGGCCACGCGCCGGCTCAGGCCGATCTGCTCCGCCAGGTACACGAAGCCCATGCCGCCCGAACCGAGCAGCTCGATCAGCTCGAAGCGTCCGTCGAGCTTCCATCCCCTCAGCGGGTCGGAGCCCGCGCCGATCGGGCGGAGGGGCTTGCCGTCCGCCGGACAGTACTCGTGGGATTCGACCCAGACGCGATGGCAGTGGGGGCAGCAGCGCATGTTCCCCGGAACCCCACGAGTCTATCGCGCGGGGCCGATCCGCGCGAGGCCCCCGGCTCCTCCCCCGCTCGGGGGTGCGCCCGGCGACCGGATCGCCGGGGAGAGGCCACCGGCCGGCGCGTTCGCCGGGCCAGCCGGGAGGTAGGGAGGAGGGAGGTCCGCGGACGACGGCGCGTTCGAACACGCACCGGGGAGCGGCCGGTTCCGAGCGCTCAGCGCTTCACCCAGCGACGCCCCTCTTCGCTCGGCCCCACGTGCTTCGCCAGCCACTCCGTGAGCTTCGCCGGCTCGCGCCAGGCCGCCACGACCCGCTCCCCCGCTTCGGGGGTGCCGAGCCACTTCGGCGGGCGCTTCTTCCACTCCCAGCGCCGGCTCGTCGTCAGCCCCTTGTGGCGGAGCAGGCGCACCCGCGGGTGGTCCTTCGGGTAGCCGCGGGCGACGGTCTTCAGGGCCTCGCCGCCGATCTCGAGCCCGGCCGCCTCCGCCTCCTCGACGAGCTTCATGATCGTCGGGCCGGTCTTCGCGTCGTCGACGGCGGCATAGAAGCGCTTCAGCTGGTCGCGCGCCATCATGTGCATGCCGGTCGCGGCGAAGAGGTGGTCCTTTTCGAGGTGCACGTAGAAGACGAGGCCCTTCCGCTCGAAGACCGCCGAGCCGTGGGTCTTGTAGGGCGTCTTGTCCTTCGAGAAGCGCACGTCGCGGTAGATGCGGAAGCGCTTGCCGACGCCGAAGGGCCCCTCGAGGTCGTCGACGATCGCGTCGAAGGGCGCCTTCAGCGCCTCCTCGTAGCGCCCCTTGTTCGCCTGGAACCACTCCCGCTCGTTGTTGGCCTCGAGCTCCCGGAGGAAGGCGATGGCCTCCTTCGGGAAGCCACCGAACGCCTCGAACCGCACCTTCTTCGCCCGCGCCATGGGGCGATGGGGCCCCATCCGGCGCCGCCGCGCAAGGGGCTCGTGCCGAGCGACCGTGCCAAACAACCGTGCCGAGCGACCGTGCCGAACGAGGCTTCGGCGGACGTCGCCGGTGGAGCGGCCCGTGATAAGAGAAGCCGGTGACCTGGATGCACGCCACGACTGACGAGGCCGCGCTGGCAGGACGGCTGCCCCGAAGGCGCGCGACGAGCGCCCGCTGACGTAGGCTAGACCCGTGCGCCTCACCCGCTCCGCGCTCCGCTCGCTCCTCCTCGCCGCCACCCTCGCGGCGAGCGCGGCGCCCGTGCACGCGCAGACGCAGGCCTCCTACGGGCAGTACCTCGTCGTCCTCGACGACTCGGGCTCGATGGACGACACGGACCCGCGCCGGCTGGTCGTCCTCGCCTCCCTCGCCCTCGCCGCCGGCCTCGAGGACGGCGACCAGGTGATGCTCGCCGGCCTCAACGAGCTCGCCGCCGGGGAGGCCGCCGCGCCCGCCTTCCGCTCCCCGCGCGAGCTCCTCGCGGGCCGGGACGGGGAGGAGGGCCCGCGCCCGGCGAGCGGGGAGCGTGTCGCCCGCCTCGGCCGGCGCGAGGGGCGGACGCCCTGCCGCGGCGCCCTCGAGCGGGCCCGGACCATCCTGAACGCGGTCGCCGACGCCGGCGCGCCGCAGACGCTGCTTCTGCTCACGGACGGGGCCTGCACCGGCGGCTCGGTCGGCTCGGCGGAGCGCTGGCTCCAGGGCCTCCGCAGCCATCGGGAGGAGCGCTTCCGCTTCGTGCCGCTCATCCGCCAGGGCGGCGGGCGCCTCGACCGGGGCCTCGGGCAGCTCGCCGAGCGCACGGGCTGGGTGGGCGAGACCCAGGTCGCCTTCGACGCCCGCGCCCTCCTCCGCGCCTTCGCCGGCGTGCTCTCCTTCAGCCGTGGCCTCCGCTACGACGACGGAGGCCGGGTGGGCCTCGAGCGCACCTTCGCCGGCGCCCGGGCCGTGCGCGCGTTGGCCATCGCCCCGGGCGGCGCCGAGCGCATCGCCCTCCAGCGCGTCGAGCGGGGCGGCGAGGCCACGGCGGTCGCCGGGGGCGCGACCTTCCAGGGCGAGCAGGGCTGGAGCTTCCGCGTGGCCAGCCTCGGCCCGCGCGAGACGCCCTACGCCGTGCGCACGGGGACCCCCGGCGCCGAGGTGCTGGTCATCCCGGTCTACGGGCGCCTCCGCGTGGAGGCCGTGGTCGCCCCCTGCGGCGACGCCCCGCCCCTCCCCTGGACCGTGGAGCGCGCCGTCCGCGCCGGGCAGCCGGCCTGCGCCTGGGCGCGCCTCGTCGGCGACGCGGGGGAGAGCCTCGTGCCGGGCGAGAGCTTCGACTTCGGCCTCGAGCTCTGCGCGACCTCCGGCTGCGAGGCGCCGTCCGCCATGCAGCCCGGCGAGGAGGGCCGCTTCCACGCCGTCCTCGGCGACGTGCCGCTCGGCCGGCACGAGCGCACCTTCCGCGCGACCGGCGGCGCCCTCGCCTTCCCGGTGGTCACGCGGCGCGGCTTCGCGGCCATGAGCTTCGGCGTGCACCAGGTGGCGCGCGCCGAGGCGCCCGAGACGCCCATCGCCGAGATCGACCTCGGCGCCCTGCCGAAGCCCACCCCCGAGCAGCTCAGCCTCGTCTACACGGGCTCCTTCCCCGCGGGCGCCCAGGCGGCCGTGCGCTGCGAGCTCGAAGGCCCCGCCGCCGGCTGCGTGCGCTGCGTGCCGGCGAGCGAGCGGCTGGCGCTCCAGGACCGGATGAACGTGCAGCTCACGGTCGAGGCGACGCCCTTCTGCGCCGCCGCCAGCGAGGACGGCGCCCTCCCCTTCTCCGCGCAGCTCGTGCTCGCGCCCGAGGGCGCCGCGGCCGAGGCCTTGCCGGCGCATGCGCTCCCGCTCCGGGGCGAGCTCCGCCACGCGGCCGTCGAGCCCCTCGAGCTCAGCCTGCTGGGGGGCAGCGTGGGCGACGAGCTCGGGCGCGTGCCGGCGCCGGCGAGCCCCACGGCGGTCGAGGCGGAGATCGAGCTCGACGACGACGACCTCACGCTGAGCGTGAGCGTGCCCGAGCGCGTGCGCGCGGAGGAGGACGGCCGCGCGCCGCTCTCGTTCCACGTCGAGGCCGGCGAGTGCTGCGCGCCGGGGACCCACGAGGGCGTGCTCCACCTGCGGAGCGGCGAGAGCGTGCTCGACGTCCCCGTGCGCGTGGAGGTGCGGGATCCGGGCTTCTGGGTGTGCCCGGGGCAGAGGATCCTGCGCTGGGCCGCGGCCGTGCTCGGCGTGCTGCTGCTGATCTGGATCGTGCGCGGCTTCCTCGGGCCCGCGAAGTTCCGCGACGGGGCGCTGCTCCTCTACGCGCGGAGCCACGAGCGCCTCCTCGAGCTCCGCGACGGGGACGACGGCTGGCGGCAGCTGAAGCGCTTCGTGGAGACGAAGCGCGGCTTCCGGCGGAACGCGGCGCTGCACCTCGGGGGGCGACGCGCGCCGCTGCCGAGCCTGAAGCGCATGCCCGACGACGGGCGCATCGAGGCGCGGAAGGGGGACGGCGCGACGCTGATCGTGAGCGGCCCGGGCGTCGAGCGCTTCACCGAGTCGAAGGGCTGGCACGAGCTCGAGCCGGGCGAGTACCCGGTGTCGAACCGCATCGTGCTGAAGCGGGGCGAAGAGCTCTTCCTCGAGTTCCGCCGCTGAGGAGGCCGGAGCCCGCTCGCTGGAGCCGGAAGCGGCGCGGCGGGAAGCGGCGCGGCGGGAAGCGGCGCGGCGGGAAGCGGCGCGGCGGGAAGCGGCGCGGCGGGAAGCGGCCGCGCACGCAACTCCCCGAGGGGCACGGGCGAAGAAGCGCCAGCGCGGCCCCGAGGTGGGTGACGCGCCGCGTCAAGAGACGCGCTAGACCGTCGCGTCCCCCGAAAGGCCTCTCCCATGGACTCTTCCGAGCTTCCCTTGCCCGATCTCGAGGACCTCGAGCCCGCCGCCGCGCCCGACGCGCGACGGGCGAGCCCGGCGCCCTCGCCCGGGCTCTACGGCGTCTCCTCCGTCCCCCCGGCCCCCCAGTCGACCCCGCCGACGGGCCCCGCCCCCAGCCCCTCGACGCCACCGGCCGACGCTCCGCCCGTCGCGCTCTGGCTCCTCGAGTGGCCCGGCGAACCGGCCGCCGCGATCGGCGCCCTCGAGGCCCTGGGCCTGTCGCGGGACCGCGCCCGCGCCACGCTCGCCGAGATGCCCATCCAAGTCGCGCGCCGGCTCGAGCGCCCGAAGGCCGAGCGCATCGCGAAGCACCTCCAGGACGCCGGCGGCCGGGTGGCGCTCCGGCAGACCCGCGCCGCCAGCGGCCGCGCGCTCCGCCCCGACGCCATCGACGGCGCGCTCCCCTCGACGCCACCTCCCGCGACCACCTCCAGCGCCCCGCCGCGCCGCCCCCTCCCGCCCGCCGACCTCGGCCCCACCGGGCGAGGCGGCGCCACGCCGATCCTGAGCACGCCCCCCGGCCCGACCCCCGAAGAGGTCGGCTTCTGGAAGCGCGTCCCCGTCGCCTTCGTCGTTCCCGTGATCGGCAGCGGCTGGATCTGGATGGTCGGCCTGACACTCAGCTCGCTGCTGCTCTCGATGGTGCCGCTCATCGTGGGCGCGGCAGTCGTCTTGAAGCTGATGCTCGCCGGCGCCTATCTGCAGTTCTTCGCCCACTGCTTCCGGATCGGGATCAACGACGAGAAGACCCGCGGGCTCCCACTGCTCAGGAAGCCTGGCAGCACAGGCGACTCGGCGCTGGGCGGCAACCTGTTCACACGCGGCCTGGGCGTGGTGCTCATGTGGGCCCTGATTGGTCTCGCCTTCGCGGCAACGGTCCCGCTGCTCGAGGAGTCATACGGAACCCTGGTGCTGCTGGGTCTCGGGTTCGCCACGCCGTTCTATGTGTTGATGGCGATCACCCGTATCGCGATGAGCGGCCGCGTACTCGCCGGACTCGCCATCCCGAGCATCGTGATCAGCGCCTTCGCCGGAGGCATCGCCTACGCCTTCACCGCCTTCCTCGGTGTCGCTCTCCTCTTCAGCTGGTCGTTCCTGCGAATGGCGATCGGGCCCGAGCACCCCCTACTGGGACTCATCGCCGGCGTCGGAGTGGCCTACACGCTCGGCGTGCAGGGCTACCTGATGGGGCGCCTGGTCGACCTGAAGGGCGGGCTCGGCAGCAGCTGAGCGCCACCGAACGCGGGCGCAAGGAGCCTGCCCCGAGAGCGCCGTCGCCGAGCAAGCTGCGCTTCGCGCCTGGGCTCGATCTTCGGCTCGCGCTCGCGCTGCAGCTTCGGGCTTCGCGCTCGGGCTCGAGCTTCGCGCTCGGGCTCGAGCTTCGCGCTCCGGCTCGGGCTTCGCGCTTCGGCTCGGGCTCGAGCTTCGGCTTGGGCTCGCGCTGCAGCTCATGCTGGGGCTTCCCGCTCGGGCCCGAGCTTCGCGCTTCGGCTTGGGCTCGAGCGTCGCCCTTCGGCTCGAGCTCGCGCTGCAGCTTCCGCTGGGCTTCGCGCTCGGACTCCCGCTCGGCCCCGACCACGCCGCCCCCGCCTCTCCCCCTGGACTCCGCCCGCACGAATCGCGGTATGGTCGCCCCCGCGCGCACGCGCGTCTGGAGAAGCGGAGGGAGAACATGCCCATTTCCATCATGCCGGGCGAGGTCACGCCGACGCTCTTCGTCGGCCTCGGAGGCTCCGGCGGCCGGGCCATCGGCCGCATCGCCGGCCGCCTGCGCTCCACGCCGGACTGGGAGACCCAGTACCGCGACCTGGTCCGCTTCGTCGCCATCGACACCAACGCCGCCGACCTCGCCAAGCTCCGCGAAGGCCGCGGCGAGCTCGGCCACGTCGACGCCACCATCGGCATCAGCGACTTCGACAAGGTCGAGTTCACCCAGCTCCGCCGCGGCGAGAAGTTCGCCGACGCGGATCCCTACTTCACCCAATGGGTCCACCCCTGGTACCGCTTCCGCGAGGAGAGCGGCGCCGGCGCCGGCCAGATCCGCATCGAGAGCCGCCTCGGCTTCTTCCGCTCGGTCGAGCTCGGCGACATCACCCGCCAGCTCACGGACATCCTCACGGCGATGATGCGCCACGACCGCGGCATGCGCCGCCACGGCGCCCCGCTGCAGGTCTTCGTCTACTTCTCCGTCGCCGGCGGCACGGGCTCGGGCGCCTTCCTCCCCTTCGCCTACCTCCTCCGCGACCTCGTCGGCGACAAGCGCGCCCGCCTCTTCGGCTTCGCCATCCTCCCCGACGCCTTCGAGGACAAGGTCGGGATGAACCGCGACGGCACCCTCGCCAACGGCTACGCGGCCCTGAAGGAGCTCGAGCGCCTCATGCGCCTCGACGCCCAGGCCCCGCCGGAGGAGGAGACCTTCCACTACGACCCGCGGAACCCGAGCCGCACGACGGTCCGGCGCCGCCCCTACGACCTCATGTACCTGGTCGACCGGCCCGACCGCTTCAGCATCGACAACGTCGGCGGCGCCCTCGCCGACGCCACCTACGTGCAGATCTTCAGCCCCATCCTCGGTGAGCAGCAGGGCGACTACGACAACTACACCAAGGAGAGCCGCGCCCTCTTCCCGGAGGAGCTCGGCGACGACGGCTACACGGCCTTCTACGGCACCCTCGGCGCCTCGGTCCTCCTCCTCCCGCGCCGCGACCTCCTCGCCTACTGCGCCCGCCGTTACGCCGCGACCGCCGTGCGCCGCTACCTCCTCCTCGACGACCCGAACCTGGTCACGGACGACCAACGCGAGCGCTTCCGCCAGTTCCAGGTCGACCCGGAGGAGCTCGACACGCTCAGCCCGGAGGTCCGCGCCGAGCGCATCGACGAGAGCTTCCGCCGCAAGATGGATCTCCTCGCCGAGCAGGATCGCGAGGGCGGCGTCTGGAAGCGCCTCTTCACGCTCCGCGAGACGGCCACGGAGAAGCTCCAGGACCGGCTCCGCCAGGTCGAGGAGGAGCTCCGCGGGCTCACCTCCCGCGTCCGCGAGATCAGCGCCGACCGCATCCTCGACGACCAGTGGACGCCGGCCACCACCGTCAACGCGCTCAGCCGCGAGCTCGCCTCGGCCCAGGACCAGGTGAAGGCGCGCGTCGCCACCTTCGTCGCCCAGCTCGAGGCCGGCGACTGGTGGTCCGAGTTCCTCGCCAAGGCCGGGCCGGACGCCTCGCCCGAGCTGAACCCCTACGAGCAGCGCTACGCGCTGATCTCCTTCCGCGCGCCGGGCGGCGCCCTCGACCCGGCCGGCGCCGACGAGCTCGCGTCCACGGTCGCGCGGCTCCGCACCGAGGCGGACCTCGGGCGCGACAGCCGCTTCCGCAGCGAGATGGACGCGCACGCCGCGGAGATCAAGCGCACCTACGGCGGCTGGGACAAGCTGGTCACGCGCAAGGACGCGGACTTCGAGGCGGCGCGCGATCGCACGGTCGCGACCTTCAACGAGTTCGTCGACAAGGCCCGCGCCATGGTGCTCAAGGGCGCCATGCACGAGCTCGTCGTCGCCCTCGGCCGCGGCGCCGACGCCATGCGCGGGAGCTTCCGGAACATCGAGTCCTCGGCCGGCCGCCTCGCCGCCGAGCTCGAGGAGAAGGCGCGGCGCTTCGAGTACGACGGCGGCTCCCTCGCGAGCCAGAGCAACGACTACCTCCTCGACGTCGAGGTGCTCCAGCACCCGAGCGGGCGGACGCGCTTCTGGCGCTGGTACTACGCCGACCAGGTCGAGACGCGCCCCGAGAGCGGGGATCAGGGGCAGGTGCTCGAGGCCGTGCGCGAGGCGCTCCGGCCGAAGTTCGACGAGCGCGGCCGGCCCGTCCAGCGCTCCGCGCGGGAGATGATCGGCGACATCGAGGGCGCGCTCATCGAGGTCGCCGAGCGCTTCCTCTCCAAGCAGGTCCTCGGCGATCCGGCGAGCGAGGATCCCTACGAGAAGGCGGGCCTCCGCCTCGACGACGCGCTGGTGCTCGAGGCGAAGTACTACGGCCTCTACACGGAGCAGCCGGACGCGGACCCGAAGCGCGCCCTGGGCGCGGACGCGCCCCTCTCGGTGGCGACGCTCCGCGAGAACGAGGCGGTGCAGCGCTACGTGCGGCGGAAGATCGACGCCGCCCTCGGCAAGGCCGAGCCGCTCACGCGCTTCAGCCCCGAAGCGAAGAGCATGATCAAGCACGCCGACATGCTGCTCGTCGGGCTCCACGCCGGGCTCCAGCGCGGGCTGGTCGGCGCGCAGCTGAGCGAGGCGACCTACGGCGAGGGGCTCGCGACCATCGAGGACTGGCCCGATCCGGAGCGCGTCGTCTTCTACCGCTCGATCCTCGGCGTGCCCCTCTACTGCTTCCCGCACCTGAACGAGGAGATGAAGCACGCCTACCGGCGCTTCCAGACGGGCGAGAAGGCCTGGCCGCTCCACATCGATCACCACTGGGAGGCGCTGCCCGACCTCGACCCGACGGAGAAGCGGGCCGAGCTCCAGGCGAAGAACGAGCGGCTCCGGGTGGCCATCGGCGCCCTCGCGCTCGGCGCGGAGCAGGGCGAGGTGGCGCTCGCGGAGGGCCAGTGGTCCTTGGTGCTGGAGGGGGCGACGCTGCCCCTCGGCGCGGGCGTCGTGGAGGCCGCCGAGGCGCTGCTCGGCCTCGAGGAGAAGAAGCCCGCCGTCTACGACCTCGCGGTGGCCCCCCTCGAGGACGCCGCGCGGAAGGCCGCCGGCTCGAACGCGCTGAAGGAGACGCTCGAGAAGGCGCGCGAGGGCTGGGCGAAGCGCTCCGTGGCCCTCGAGCTGATCGACGAGCGGGACGACGCGCAGGAGCGCGAGTACCGGGAGCTCCGGCGCGCGACGGCGCTCCTGAAGGAGCTCCTCGCCTGAAGGCCCGCGCCACGCCCCCCGACCCATGAGTCGCCTCGCCCACCCGTCGATCGTGGTCGGCCTCGGCCGCTTCGGGGGCGAGGTGGCGCGGCGGCTCGCGACGGAGGCGGCGAGCGCGCTCCGGCGGGCGACGGACGACGCGCGCACGCTCGAGGTCGAGGGCTGGGCCGAGGAGGTGCGGGCCGAGGGGCTCGAGCTGGTGACGGCGGAGCGGCCACGGCCCGAAGAAGTGGCGGCGCGGGTGCGGGAGCGGGCCCGGGAGGTGCTGGCGCATGCGCGGCTGAGCGCGCGGCGGGACGCGCCCGGGCGGGACGGGCCGACGCGGCTCCACGTGCTGGTGCTCGCGCATCTCGGCGAGCGCGGCGTGCGCGAGGCCCTCGAGGAGACGCTCCTCGCGATCGAGGCGGCGCTCCTCGACGCCTTCGGACCCATCTTCGAGCGCTTCCGCACGCACGACCGGCGGCATCTGGTGATCCTGCCGCTCCTCGCCATGCCCCACCCCGGCGCGCCCGGCGAGGCCAACGAGGCGCTCCGCGGGAGCGTGCGCCAGCTGGTCCGGCGCGTGGCCGAGACGGCGCCGCGGGACCGGGCCATCCCGCAGGTCTTCGTCATCGAGGACGTGGCCGAGTTCAGCGTGCTCAGCGAGCCGGAGCTCGGGCAGGCGCTCCGCAACTTCGCGACGCTGCTCCTCTACGCGCTCCCGGCCGTCGACGACGCCGAAGGGCTCCTCTACGGGCGCCAGCCGGACGAGCCGCTCG
Organism: Sandaracinus sp.; assembly: GCA_002699025.1. GTDB lineage: Bacteria > Myxococcota_A > Polyangia > Polyangiales > Houyiibacteriaceae > Houyiibacterium > Houyiibacterium oceanicum. Next base: position 20,304 of record PABA01000009.1, read on the forward strand.
CGACCTTCGCCTGCGCCGTGGCCGAGCTGCCGCGGGAGAAGCTCCGCCGCTACGGCGTGCAGCGGGTGGCCCTGGAGGTGCTCGACGCGATCGAGGGCGCGCCGCGCGAGGACACGGCGCTCGAGCGGCTGGACGTGCTCGAGGAGGTGGAGCTCGCGGCGCTCGAGGGGGACGATCGGAGCGAGCACGACGTGCACCGGGTGCTCGAGCGCTACGCGCCGAGCGTGGAGCGGGACGAGGAGCCGGCGTGGTGGGCGCGCGGGGAGACGCTGCGGGAGCGCTACGGGCCGGACCACGGCGACGCCTCGAAGGACGACCCGCAGGGGCCGGCGGACCCGCCCCTCGGCTGGGCCCTCGAGCGCATGCGCGCCATCGAGGACGGCTGGCGGCTGCTCCAGCGGCGGCGCTTCGACGACCTGATCGCGCGCGAGCGGCGGGACGTCGAGGAGGCGCGGGACCAGCTCCTCGCGCGCATCCGGGGCATGGTCGATCGGACCCTCTGGGCACCGCCGCGGCCCGAGGGCTTCCGGCAGGCCGCCGAGCTGGTCGACGTGATCGAGCGGGACGTGCGCGAGCGCCTCGAGGAGGCCGTGGCCGCGCGCGACGCCGTGCGCCCGCCGCCGGCGCCGAGCTTCGAGCGCTTCCGGGAGGCGCATGGGGCCTTCCTCGACGCCTGCCGCCAGAAGCCCGACCTCGGGCGCATGCTCCTCTTCGGCGCGCTCGCCGTCGCGAGCTGCGTGGCCTTCGGGCCCGAGCTGCTCTGGGCGCTCGCGGACGCGCTGAACGTGGCCCCGGGCGAGTGGTACGGGCCGCTCCTCCGGGAGCGGGCGCCGTGGACGAGCTTCGGGCTGGGGCTCCTGCTCGTCGGAGGCTCGCTCGGGGCGCGCTTCCGACGCGGCGTGAAGGCCGTGCGCGAGCGCTTCCACGCGATGTTCGGCGCGCTCGAGGACACGGTCGCCGGGGCGAGCGGCTCGCTCCAGGACTACTTCGCGTCGCGGCTGCGGCTGGCGCGGCAGGTGGCGCGGGTGGAGGCGCTGCTCGCCGTGCGGACGGCGCTCGAGGCGGACGGGGAGCGGCTCACGCTGTTGGACCGGGCGGTGCGGCGGGCGCGGGCGCGGCTCCTCGATTCGCAGCGGCGGCTCGGGGCGGAGCGGCGCGGGGAGCGGGACGATCTGCGCGGGCTGCTCGGGCACGGGCGGCGGGAGACGCTGGTGGAGCCGCTGGTGGGCGAGGCGGCGGCGGCGCGGCTGGCCCGGGCGCTGCCGATGGAGACGCAGCGGGCGCGGGTGGAGGACGTGCTCGGCGGGCTCGCGCGGGATCATCGCTACGCGCAGGTCTGGCGGGAGGAGGTGCCCTTCACGGATCTGGAGACGCTGCGGGACACGTGCGCGCCGCACGCGGAGCCAGTGGCCGAGTGGGACCCGACGCGGGATCCAGAGGGCGCCGAGGAGATGGCGGCGCAGGTGGCGGCCTTCGTGCGGCGGCAGGCGCGCTCGCTGCGGGTGGCGCTGAACTACTCGGGCCACGAGGCGGCGGACCGGACCGGGATGAGCGAGGTGCTGCGGGGGGAGGCGATCGTGCCGCCGCAGGTGGTCGAGGGGGTGCGGCGGCGGCTGGCGGACGAGGGCGCCGGGGGGCGGGGGGTCATCCCGGTGCGGCGCGGGCTCGAGGCGGACCGGGCGTACTACGTGGTGGCGACGGGGGACATCGCGGAAGCGGCGGTGGCGTCGCTCGGGCGTGGCTCGGAGGTGGAGGAGGCGGGCGGCGCGGAGGAGGGGGAGCTGCGCTTCGAGGTGGAGCGGGGGGGCGCGGGAGCCGCGGAGGGCGCGGGCTCGGGCACGGAGGCGTCTGCGGAGAAGGACTCGAGCACGAGCACGCGCGCGGAGCCGGATACCGGGGCGGGAGCCGAGCGGGGCTCGTCCGAGCCTGCGGGCACGGGCATGGAGGAGGCGTCGGTGGTCGCGGCGGCGGGCTCGGCGCGGGGGGACCGGGAACCCGAGGCCGGGGCGGGAGCCGAGCGGGCCTCTTCCGAGCCTGCGGGCACGGGCACGGGCATGGTCACGGGCACGGGTTCCGCGTCCGGCACCGGGACGGGGTCCGGTGGGGAGTCGGACGGTGCGTGACGGGATCCTCTGTCTCCTCGTCCAGCTCGCGACCGAGCTCGGGACGGGCGGGGTCACGCTGCTCCTGGTGGCGCTCGGGGTGGTGGCGAGCCTCACGGTGGCCATCGCGCGCTTTCTGACGAAGCGCATGCGACCGGACTCGGCGACGCCGGGGACGCCCTGGCTCGCGGCCGCGCTGCTCGCCCTCGGCACCTACGTCTTCGCGCGCCTCCTCGACCCGCTCCTCGCCTCGCGCCTCACGCGCCCGCCGGGCTTCCCGGAGAGGGGCTGGGAGCGGGTCGGCTGGTTCGAGTGGAAGCTCCTCGGCGACCGCTGGGCCTGGCCGCTCCTGCCGCTCGAGGACCACCCGGCCGTCGCGCTGGTCCTGCACGCCGTCTTCTGGGGCGTGTTCATCGCCCTCACCCGCTGGGTGCTGATGCGGCTGCCCGGCAGCCACCCGCGCGAGCGCGGCGTCGACGTGACCTGGTCGACGCGCGAGCGCGCCCTCCCTGGGTACCACCGCTGGGCCGGCGCCACGACGGCCCGCCGCGCCGACGACCGCTTCCGGCGCTGGTCCCGCGGCCTGCTCGCCGCGCTGGTGCCGCTCCACCTCGCCGCCGGCGGGCTGGTGGCGGCGGGCGCGAACGACGCCAGCGGCAAGGCGCGGCAGGTGCGCTGCGGCGAGCTCTCCATCGAGCCCCTCGTGCCCCCGCAGGATCGGCGGAGCGCGCACCCGGGCGAGCTCGGCGACCTCCCCCCGCCCCTCCCGGAGGGTGTCGCGGGCGCGGAGCGCGCCATGCCCTTCTCGGTCCCCCTCGGCGTCGCCCCGAGCGCCGGCAGCTGGATCCTCGCCTACTACCTCTTCCTCTTCTGGTCGCTCCACCTGCTGCTCCACGGCCGCCCGCCCGAGGCGAAAGAGCAGGAGGGAGACGAGGACGAGGAGGAGGCCGAGGACGACGCGCCCCCGCCCGACCCGCTCGCGAAGCTCGGCGAGGCCGTGCGCGCCCGCCAACCGGAGGCGCGCCTCGAGGCCCTCGAGCGCGTGGAGGGTCGCCCGGAGCGCACGGCGACCCTGCCCCCGCACACGGGCCCGGTGATCCGCGAGCTCATCGCCGAGCTCACGGGCGGCGACGCGCTCTGGTCGCACCAGCGGGAGGTGCTCGACCACCTCCTCGAGGGCTGGACGCTCCAGGCCGCCGAGGCGCGCGGGGCGACGCCGACGCTGGTCGAGGAGGCCATGCGCGAGCGGCGCGCGCGGGACGACGGGCCGCCCCACGCGTTGGTGCTCGCGCCGGAGGGGAGCGGGCGGACGACGCTGGCGCTCCTGGCGACGCTCCACGTGCACTTCGACCGCGGCGCCTCGACGCTGGCGCTCTTGCCCGACCGGCGAAGCGCGCGGGCCTGGGCCGAGCGGCTCCGGGAGGCGCTCCTCCGCTCGGCGGCGCGCTGGAACGTGCAGGTCTGCGTGGCCGGCGACGACCTCTCGGCGGCCTTCCTCGCCGGGAAGACGCCGGCGGTGGTGGTCGCGGACCCGGAGACCTTCGAGGCCGAAGTGCTCAGTGACCCGCGCTCGGACGACTTCGTCGACCGGCTGGGCTTGGTGGTGGTGGACGACCTCGACGCGCTCACGGGTGTGGTCGAGATGCACGTGCACATGGCCATGCGGCGGCTCTGGGCGCTCACGGATACGCGGCGGCGGCGCTCGGGGGGCGGCGAGCCGCTGGTGCTCCTCGCCCTCGCCGGGCCGGCGCATGGGCTCGGGGGCGCGGCGGCGGGGCCGAGCGCCGGAGTGGAGAGCTGGGCGCGGCACGTGCTGGCGGCGCCGCTGAAGGTCTTCGAGGGGGACGGAGCGCCGCGGGCGCATCGGGTCCTCTTGCGGCGGCGCGACCTCGTCGATGGGACCGGCGACGACATCCCGCTCCACGTCCTCGCCGAAGCCTGCGACGCGGCGGGGATCCGCTGGCACATGCGCACGGCCGGCGACGGATTGCGCGGCCTGCGGCGGGCGGAGATCGATCTCGGGCGCCTGCGACGGCACCACACGGACGACCCGCGGGAGGCGGAGGTGGTCCTCCTCGAGGGCCTCTTCCCGGACGTCCGGCGCGAGGCCGAGCGGCTGGCGCACGCGGGGGTCGACACGGAGACGGGCACGGGCGTGCTGGTGCTGGCGCCGCCCGCCGACGAGGAGATGGTGCTGCACGAGGAGGCCGACGACGCCCCGCACGCGGCGCTGACGGCGTCGCTGCCCCGCTCGGTCACGCTGAGCGAGCCGGACGTCCTGCGGCAGCGGCACTTCGACCGGGCGCTCGGGCGCGAGCACGACGTGGAGGCGCTCCGGGCGCGCTTCGGGCGGGGCTTCGTGGACGAGGCGCTCGCGCGGCTCCGGGAGAGCGGGCGGATCCGCGAGCGGGAGGTCTGGTACTTCGACCGGCGCAAGGACGACGCGGCGCCGCGGACGCTCGTGCGCTCGGTGCGCGAGGCGGCGCTCGGCGAGCCCATCCAGCGGGACTGCGTGAGCGACTCGAGCGCGCGGGTGCGGGTGATCGACCAGGGCACCTCCGAGGAGCTGCTGGTGGTGGACGCCGCGGTGGCGCCGACGCGCTACCCGCCCGGGCGCGTCTTCCTGCACCCGCGTGGGCGCTATCAGGTGGTGGGCTTCGCCGAGGGCAGCGGGGACGATGCGGGGGGGCGCACGCTGATCGCCGACCACGTGACCGAGCGCTGCCGGACGACCATCGACGCGGTGCTGGAGCTGGCGCTGCCGGCCGGGAGCGAGGAGCGCTTCAGCGCGCGGCAGCTCGGCGGGGAGAAGACGCGGGTGGCGGTGCTGCGGGCGGAGGTGCGCGAGAAGGTGCTCGGCGTGCGGCGCTACGGCCCGGGCCCGGAGCTGCTCGAGCAGCGGCGCTACGAGAAGGCGGTGGAGGGTCGCTACTGGACCGACGTCTGCCTCGTGTCGACGGCGCTCGAGGCGCGGCATGGGGAGGCCCGGGAGGCGCCGTCGCGGGAGGCGCTGGTGCCGCTGGCAGCGGGGCTGCGGATGATGGTGCCGTGCGCGCTGCGGGGGGCGGCGGAGCTGGTCGGCGTGGACGTCGTCGAGGTGGGGGGCGTGCCGCACCTGGCGTTCTGGGACCGGACGCCGGGGGCGAGCGGCTTCGCGGAGGTCGTGGCGCGCGAGGGGCTGAAGGATCTGCTGCGGCTGGCCCGGCTGGCGCTCGAGCGGCTGGTGGGGCGGGAGCTGGTGCGGCTTCGGCGGCTGCACGACACGAGCGTCGACGGGGACGCCTTCCCCTGGGACTTCCGCGGGGCGCTCCGCTTCCTCGATCGGGCCCTCGACCCGCCGCCGAGCGAGGGGGCGAGCGCGCGGAAGCCGACGGTGGAGCACGTGCCCGGGGAGGGGCCGGGGGACCTGGGGCGGCTCTGGCTCTCGCGGAGCGGGCGGAGCGACGACCTGGTGTGGACGCGGCATCGCTGGGTGAGCGCGGAGGGGCCGCGGCATCTGGACGTGGCGGTGGAGCGGCGGGCGATCCTCGAGGCGCGGGCGGCGGCCGGCGAGGCGGGGGTCTCGGAGGAGCGGGCGCGGGTGCGGGAAGCGGCGGCGTGGCGGGCGGCGCACGCGGGGTTGCTCGCGGGGCGCGAGGGCTGGGAGGTCGCGCGGCTGCGGAGGCGGCTCGCGGAGATCGAGGGCGGGGCGGCGAGCGTGCTGCGGATGGTGGCGGCGATCCCGACGCGCGCCGGGGCCATGGCGCCGCTGGAGCGCGCGCCCCTCGCGGTGCTGATGCGTCGGCGGGCCGACGTCGACGCCAAGGCCCTGCTCGCCTGGGCGCTCCTGGACGACGTGAGCGTGCTCGTCGGGGAGGCGGGCATCGCCGTGCAATGGGACGGCGGCGTGTGGGACCTGAGCGAGAGCACGCCGCGGGAGGTGGTCGCAGAGGGCCTCGAGGTCGCGCTCGGCTGAGCGCGTGATGCCGCGAACGACATCGCGACTCTACCCAGAACATCAACTGCCCCGAAACGACGTGAGATCACGCGGCTTTTCTGCCGGCACGCGCTTCGCAATCCCTCCGACCGCCCCCACTCGACACCCGCTCCCTTCCCGATGGCTTCCCGAAGGACTTACGGAAGTCTGACGGTCCGCCCGGCCGGCGCGTGCGTTGCTGAGGGCACACCCATCGCACCCAGGAGGGATCCCCGTGAACGTTCTGATGCGCCTCGCTCGCCGCGCCCGCGCCCGCCGCCGCGCCCCCGGCGCCCCCTATGCCGCCGCCCTCGGCGCCGCCGCCCTCGCCGTCGCCGGCCTGGTCCTCGTCCAGCCGCCGCCCGCCACCGGCGCGCCGCCCTCCCCGCCGCCCTCGGCGTCCCCCCCCGCGAGCCCGAGCGCGCCGACGCAAGCGGCGACCAGCGCGCCCGCCACGACGCTCCGGCAGGGGCCGCTCACGGCGCGTGTCCAGCTCAGCCAGGGTGCCGTGATGACGGGCGCCGACCGGCTCGCCATGACCCTCGAGCTCACGGCCGACGACGTCGACGTCGAGCGCCCGCCCGTCTCTCTCGCGCTCGTGCTCGACGTGTCCGGCTCGATGAGCGGCGAGAAGCTCGGCCAGGCCAAGCGCGCCGTGACCGACACCGTCGCCCGCATGCGCGACGGGGATCAGCTCGCCCTCATCACCTACGACAGCACCTCGCGCGTCGTGGTCCCGCTCGGCCCCGTCGGCGCGCGCCGGGGGGCCATCGCGGCGGCCGTGACCCGCATCGCGGCGGGCGGCGGCACGCAGATCCCCGACGGCCTCGCCCTCGGCGAGCGCGCCCTGCGAGATGCCCCCGACGCCCACGTCCGCCGCATCGTCCTCGTCTCCGACGGCATCGACGGCAGCGGGCTCGGTCCAGATGGCGTCGGCGCGCTCGTCCGTGGCTGGACCCCGCGCGGCGTCTCGGTGGCCAGCCTCGGCATCGGGCTCGACTACGACGAGCGCTTCCTCACCGCCGTCGCCGACGCGGGCCGCGGCGCCTATGCGTTCCTGCAGAGCGGCGCCGAGCTCGAGCCCTTCCTGGTGAAGGAGCTCGACCGAGCGGGCTCCACCGTCGCCGAGAACGTGGCCATCGACCTCGCCTTCGCAGGCGACCTGCGCATCACCGCCGCGCACGGCGCCGAGGTGCAGCCAGGCAGCACGCGCGTGCCCTTCGGGCCCATGGCCGCCGGGGAGACGCGCCTGGTGGTGCTCGAGATCGCCTCGCGCGCGGAGCGGGCCGGGCCGCTGGGCGACGTCCGCGCGAGCCTCCGCTTCCGGGACCGGGCGGGCGACGTCCCGGCGGCCATCGAGGGGGCGCCGCTCTCCCTCGTGGCCGTGGGGGACGCGGCCGCCGTGGAGGCGAGCCGCGACCCGGCAACCTGGGCGCAGGCGGAGGCGATCCGCCTCGAGCGCGAGCAGGCGCGGGCCATCGAGCGCTGGCGGGCCGGAGATGGCGCGGCCGCCGCGGCCCTCGCGACCTCGAACGCCGCGGGCCTCCGCGAGCTGCAGGCGCACCACGACTCGCCTTGGATCCGGCAGCAGCTCGCCGAGGTGGAGGCCGACGCCGAGCGCTTCGAGCGCATGCCTGCGGCGAGCGCGGAGGGGCGGGCCTACGGGCTCCGCTCCAACGCTCGCCGCCGCGCCCGCGTGCAGACCGGGGTCTACCAGTGAGCGCTCTCCTCCGGGGCGCGCTCGCCGCTGCCCTCCTCGCCGCGCCGCATCTCGGCGTGGTGGGGACGGCCGGAGACGGCGCCGGTTGGGCGAGCGCGATGTTCTCCGTGACCCTCGGCGCCGCGCTGGCCGTCGTCGTCGCTGGCGCCGTCTCGCCGCTCGCTCTCGCCGGCGGCGCGCTCGCGGCCTTCCTCGCGCTCGGCCCGCTCGCCGGGACGAGCGCCGGGGGTGCGCTCGCGCTCCTCGCCCTGCACGCGGGCCGGCTCGTGCGCGCGCGGAGCCTGGGGGCCGCGCTCGCCATGGGTGCGTTCGCGCTCGCGGCCGGCGCGATGGCGGGTGCCGTGCTCGAGGCCTTCGCCGCGGCGGGCGCGACGCAGCTCGGTGCCGCTGCCCTCATCGGCGCCGTGGCCGCCGCCGCCCCCGCCGCCGTGCCCGTCGATGACCCGATCGCCGCGGCCCTGAGGCGGGCCGCCGCCTCGCGTCGGGGCCGCGACCGTGTGCGCCTCTTGCGCGCGCTCGCCCTCCGGCGTCGGGCGCCCCTCCCCCTGCGCCCCCGCGTCGTGCGCGACGCCCTCGCAGCCGCCTGGGCCGACCTCGGTGACCGCGCCGGCACGCTGCCCTCGCGAAGGCTCCGCGTCCGCGTGCGTGCCCTCGAGCGGGCGCATCGCGCCGCCAGCGCACTCGAGCGGGCCCGCGAGGCGCTGGAGGCGCCGCCGGACGCGCTCCGGGACGCGCGCGACCGGCTCGACGCCGAGCTCGAGGCGCTGGCCGAAGCGCAGGTCGTGGCGACCGCCACCTGAGGCGAGGAGGCCCCGCGCGACGCCGGCGCCGCTCACGTCGGGTCGCGGAGGCCGATGCCGTCCCGGGTACGCCCTGGCCGGTGCCGTCCCGGGTACGCCCTCGGCCGGTGCCGTCCCGGGTACGCCCTGGCCGGTGCCGTCCCGGGTACGCCCTGGCTGCGGAAGCCGGTGCCGTCGCTGCGGAGGCCGGTGCCGTCCCGGGTCCCGACCGAGCGACCTACCTCCGTCCCAACCCTGGCCGAGCGACCTGGCCCTGGGAGATCGTCCCGGGTACACCCTGGTGAGCGGCCCGACGGTGCCGTCCCAGGTACGGCCTGGCTGACCCATTGGGTCCGAGGGGTCGTCCCGAGTACGGTCCGACCGAGCGAGTCGCTTCGATCCGTCCCGGGGTGGCGGCCCGCCACCCCTCCGCCCGCCAATCCGCCAGTTCGTCGCTGTAAGTACGCGGAATCACGTGAGCGCGCGCCCGGCACGGGGCGTGAAACGTGGCGTGGGGATGCGCTGCGGGAGCACCAGGGCGGGCGGAGGCCGGGG
>PABA01000010.1 GCA_002699025.1 Sandaracinus sp.
CTGCGGACGCCGCTCGTCGAGGTCACCCGCTCCGGCGTCGGCACGGTCGACGACCAGGGCGAGCACGGCCGGGCCGTGAGCGACCGCGAGCTGATGGACCTCGGCGTCGGCTTCCCGCCGTACCACGGCCTCTGCCGCACCACGACCGTGCCCGAGGTGTGAGCGCCGGCGTCGTGTCCCACTCGAAATCGGGCCTGGCTCTACTCCCGTGAAGACCTCTCCGCCGACTCGGAGCGAACGGGAGCCCGCGCATGAGCGCCTCGACAGAGAAAGCCAAGACCCCCACGGCCCGCCAGGTCGCCGCGTCCCTCAAGGCGCTGGGCGGCCGGCTCGTCGCCGTGGTCGACAAGCTGAACCGGGCCGGCGATGTGCCGGTGCCGGCCGACGCCGCGAAGGAGCTCTCGGACCTCGCCGCCGCGATGCGGCAGGCGGTAGAGCCCGCGCCGCCCTCGGCGACCGAGAAAGGAGCCCCAGCCGACGAGGGTTGGCCCCGCGACATGGCAGGTGGCGACGCCGCCGAGCTGACCTGGGGGCGCGACCCGGAGGCGCTGCGCCATGGGTGACCGCGTGCAGGACGCCGTGGACCTCGCCCGCGCGGTGCTCGACGGGCTCGGAGCCGCCGTCTCGGACGGTGAGCCGGTGGAGAAGACCATCTGGGGCTCGCCCGCCGGCAAGAAGCGCCTCGCGCCCCGGCTCGTGAAGCTGCTGCCGAAGCACCGCGTGTACGTGGAGCCCTTCGCCGGCTCCGCCGCGGTGCTCTTCGAGAAGGAGCCCGCCGAGTCCGAGGCGATCAACGACGCCGACCCCGAGATCGGCAAGGCGTTCCGCATCATCCAGAAGCTCAACCCGAAGAAGCTCGAGAAGCTGCGCGGGATGACCTGGACCGGCGACGAGGCGACGTTCAAGCGCTTGCTCGACGCCAGCCCCCGCGGCGAGCTCGAGCAGCTGCACCGCTTCCTGTACCTGACCCACTTCTCCTACGGGAAGATGCGCGGCCGGACGTTCAGCCCGAACGTCCAGGGCATCGAGGCCAAGACCATGGCCCGCCTGGAGCGGCACGCGCCGCGCCTGGCGAAGGTCAAGGTCCACTCCGGCGACTACGAGCCCGTCGTCCGCAAGTACGACGGGGCCGACACCGCCTTCTTCCTCGACCCGCCGTACCCCGGATACAACGTGGACGTCGGCGAGTCCAAGTTCGACGAGGAGCGCTTCTTCGAGGTGCTCAAGTCGCTCAAGGGCAAGTGGCTGATGACCTATGGCATCCGGGGCAAGCTGCCGAAGCTGCTCAAGGACGCCGGGTTCCACATCAAGCGCATCCGCACCCCGCGGACCATCGGGGCGATGCGTGGCGTGGGCGGACCCTCGGTGCTCACCCAGCTGCTCGTCGCCAACTACAAGTTCGTCGAGAAGCACGAGGACGGCCACGCCTGGCTCGAGGACTGGGAGCCCGCGCCCGAGGCGCCGGCGGACCCGCCCATCGAGAAGGTCTGCACGCTGCTCAAGGACGTGGACCCCGACGACGAGCGCTACGTGCTCGGCGTGGTCCTCGAGCCCGAGCGCGTGGACGCCCAGGGCGACATCTACTCCCACGAGGAGGTCCGGCAGGCCGCCCACCGATTCATGGAGGAGTTCGGCGGCCTCGGCCTGATGCACCAGCTGCGGGTGAACGACCACGTGAAGGTGCTCGAGAGCTACGTCGCGCCGACCGCCTTCCAGGTGGGCGACGTGACCATCGCCAAGGGCACCTGGCTGCTCGCCGTGCGCGTGCTCTCCGATGACCTCTGGCGGCGCGTGAAGGACGGCGAGCTCACGGGCTTCTCCATCGGAGGCTCGGCGCGTCGCGTGCCGGAGCCCACCGCCACCGAAGAGGCGGAGCCCTCGGGCGACCCCGCCGAGGAGGCCGCATGAGTGACCCGCGCAAGGCCGACCGATCCGTCAACCGCCTGCTCGACATCGTCGTCGAGGAGGTCTCGCTCGTGGACCGCGCGGCGAACGAGCACCGCTTTCTCATCGTGAAGAGGGACACGCCCATGGCCGATCACGCCGACACCGACACCCAGGAGCAAGGCGCCGAGCCCTCGGCCGATGCGCCCGCTACCGAAGAGGGAGCGCCTGCCACCATCTCGGACGACCCGCCCGAGGCGACCGCGCCCGATCCGCTCCTCGCCACCGCCGTGGCGGCGCTCGAGGGGCTGACCAGCACGGTCGAGCTGCTCGGCGCCATGGGAGCCCAGGCGGCCGACGCCCGGCTCGCGCCGCTGGCGACCGAGCTCAAGACGACCGCCGAGGCGCTGCTCGCCCGCGCCGGTGTGGAGCCGGCGGCGACCGGCGGAGGCGACGCGGACACGGAGTCCACCGAGGAGCCCTCGGACGCCAAGGACCGCGACGCCTTCGCCGAGCACCTCCAGGCCGCCCGCGCGGCGCTGACTCAGCTCGCGTCGCTGACGAGCGCGCCGGCCTCGGAGCCCGAGGCCGCGGCCACGCCGACCGAGGCGCCGGCGAAGCTGCCCGACGACCTCACCACCACGCTCGCCGCGATGGGGGAGTCGTTCCGGGCGCTGGCGGACACGGTCAAGGAGCAGCAGCAGCGGCTCGCCCGCGTCGAGAAGCAATTCGGCCTGCCCAACAGCAGCCAGAGCCCCGAGTCGGTGCGCAAGGTCGCGCCCGAGGAGGTGGGCTGGCCGATGGACCTCAACAACCCGATGGATCGGGAGAGCGTCGACAAGGCGGTCTCCTTTCACGACCTGTAAGGAGCCCCCGCCCATGAGCTACACCGACAACCGCACCATCCTGCAGAAGGCCGATCTGGCCCTCGCCGACCTCACCGCCGGCGGCGGCCTGCTCAAGCCGGCCCAGGCGCAGAAGTTCATGCGCCTGCTCATCAAGGACTCGCCGCTGATGCGGCTGGCGACCGTCGTCCCGATGCAGTCGCCGAAGCAGCAGCTCTCGAAGATCAAGTTCGGCAGCCGCGTGCTCCGCCCCGGCCAGGAGGCCACGGCGCTGACGCCCGCCGAGCGCTCGGCGCCCGACCTGTCGCAGGTCGAGCTCGACGCCAAGCTCTTCAAGGCCGAGGTGCGCCTCTCCGACGAGGTGCTCGAGGACAGCATCGAGCGCGGCGAGCTGCGCCAGACGATCATGGAGATGATGGCCGAGGCCATCAGCCGCGACATGGAGGAGGTGCTGATCAACGGCGACACGCTGTCGGCCGACCCCTTCCTGGCGGTCATGGACGGCGTGCTCAAGCAGGCGACGAGCAACATCGTCGACGCCGCGGCCACCCCCATCGCGAAGGACCTGCTCCGCGACATGCTCAAGACCCTGCCGTCCGAGCACCTGCGGGACAAGAAGGCGATGCGCTTCATGACGAGCGTCGACGCCGACCTCGACTACCGCAACACGCTGGCCGACCGGGCCACCGTCGCCGGCGACCGGCTGCTCGAGGGGGACACGCCCGTCCTCTACTCGGGCGTGCCGCTGCAGCCCATCCCGCTCTTCCCGGAGAACCTCGGCGCCGGCAGCGACCAGACGGTCGTCCTGCTCTGCAACCCGAAGAACATCCACGTCGGCATCTGGCGGAACATCCGCGTCGAGTCGGCCCGCGACATCTCCGAGGGGACCCTGAAGATCGTGGCCACGCTGCGCTTCGACGTGAAGTTCACGGAGGAGCCCGGGGTCGCCAAGGCCATCAACGTCCAGCTCTGAGCCACGGAGAACTGACCGATGCAGACCCTGCTCGTCCGACTCAAGCCCTACGACCCACGCCGGGGCTTCGTCCTGCGCCGCTACACCTACCGCGGCATCAAGTTCCACGAGGAGCGCGGCTGGTACCGCGTCGACAAGGAGGTCGGCGAGTACCTGCGGAGCGTCCGCCAGGTGCCCGGCGACGAGCACGCCCCGCTCGCCTTCGACGTGCACACCGAGGCGGAGGCCAAGGCGCTCGAGGCCGACGAGGCCAAGGCGACCACCCGCAAGAAGGCCACCGATCCGGTCGAGGCCAGCACCGCCGTGACCACCGCCGACCTCGAGGAGAGCGAGGCGAAGTCCGACAGCTCCGGCTCCAAGCGCCGAAGCACCCGCAGCAAGTAGGAGGACCCCGGTGTACGCCACCGTCGCCGATCTGCGCGCCGAGGGCGTCACCGTGGCACAGGCCGATGACGGCCGCCTCGAGGCGCTCATCGACGCCGCCACCGCCGAGATCGATCGCGTCACCGGGTGGTTCTTCGAGCCCCGCGCGCTGACGCTGACCCTCGACGGCCGCGGCGCGCCCTCGCTCGAGCTGCCGGCGCCGCCCATCCGCCTCGACCGCGTCGCCATCGACGGCGCGGACATCTCGCTCTCCGCCGACGAGCTGATCGTCGTCGGGGCGCCGGTGGACCCAGGCTTCGACGCGCCCAGGCTGACCCGCCGCTTTGGTCGCTTCCCTCGTGGGCACGGCAACGTCGTGGTCGAGGGGCTCTTCGGCTACACCGAGCCCGACGGGACCGCGGAGGGGCGCACGCCGGCCGCCATCCGCCGCGCCTGCATCCTGCTCGTGCTGCGCTGGCTGCACCCTCTGGCCGACGACGGTGGCTTCGACGCCCGCAACCGCTGGCGGATCATCGAGGAGCGCACCCGCGACCAGAGCTACAAGCTCGACCGCCCCGGCAGCGGCGGCGGCCCGACCGGCGATCCGGAGCTCGACGCCATTTTGCTGCGCTACCGGCGCCCCGCGCCGATGGGGGCGGCCTGATGCGCGGCCGGCTCATCTTCCCGTTCCTGGCCGAGCTGCGTCGGCTGGACACCGCGGCGATGGCGAGCACCGACCCCGACGGGGCGGGCCCGCTGACCGGCGGCTTCGACCCGGACTTCAAGGAGCCGGTCCTCGTCGACCGCGACGGCGACGGCGTCGCCGAGCGGGAGCGCGCCGAGCTGCCCGCGATCCGGGTGCCGTGCCAGGTCGAGCCGAAGGTCTTCGAGGATCTCCGGATGCTGGCGAGCGGCGACTCTCCGCGCTCCGACATCAGCCTCGTCTTCCACTTCAAGGACCTCGAGCGTCTCGGCCTGGTCGACGCCGCCACCGGCGACGCGCTCATCCGTCCCAACGATCGGCTCGCCGGGCTCTATGACCTTGGAGGACTGCTCGTCCAGACCATCCGCACGCCGCCCGGGCTCTACGTGACCCAGGCACAGCCGCGCGGGTTCGGGCTGGGCCGAAGCCGACCCCGTCGCAACCTGCTGCTCGTGACCTTCGAGGCCCGGCAGCTCGCGCCCACGAGGGTCGAATGAAGCACCTGATCGCCACCGCCGCCTTCACCGCCACGCTCTGCGCCTGCGGGCCCATGCACGTCTGCACGCCGACCGAGACCCGCTGCGCCGGCAGCTTCGTCGAGGTCTGCGACGCCGACGGGCGGTGGTCGCCCGCCGAGGACTGCGCGGGCGTCGTGGGTGCGGACGAGCCGGCGTGGGTGTGCTGCGCGGTCCTGGCCGACGAGCTCGGCCCGGCCGGGCACGCATGCCTGCCCCCCGACGTCGCCTGCCCGGCGGAGGAGGAGTGAGCATGGCCAGCGACCCTACCGCCGCGCAGGTCACCGCGTTCTGGGACGCGATGCAGGCCCGCTACGGGACCCGCATCATCGACAAGTCGAGCGCGGCCGAGATGCGCCTCGTCGGCTGGTTCCTCGAGCGGATCGGCGTGCTCGACGCGGCGACCTTCCTCGAGCGCTTCACCACGACCATTGGGCGGCGGATCTACGTGCCGTTCACCCCCGGCACGCCGACGCCTCGCCACGGCCTGTGGAGCCAGATGGTCATCTGCGTCCACGAGCACCAGCACGTCGAGCAGCAGGACCGGGACGGCGCCTTCGCCTTCGCGCTCCGCTACCTGACCAGCCGCGCGGCACGGGCGGCCTACGAGGCCGACGCCTACCGCTGCAACCTCGAGCTTCACCACTGGCACACGGGCACCATCCGGAGTCCCCGTGAGCTCGCCGAGCGCCTGCGCAGCTACGGCGTGCGCGAGGCCGACATCGACGTCGCCGAGACCACGCTGATCGCCGCCGCCCGCACGGTGAAGGCCGGCAGCCTCATCACGCCCGCGTCGAAGGTCGCGGTGGCCTGGCTCCGGCAGCACGCCCCGGAGCTCGAGCACCGGAGCGGCGCATGACGACGGTGACCAAGACCGGCGATTGGAGGCGCGTCCGGGCGATGCTCGCGGCGGGGCCCGTGCGCCTCAAGGCCGCCATCGCCGTCGCGATGCGTCAGGAGGCCGAGGCGCTCCGGCGCGAGATCGTGCAGGGGCTCACGCGGCAGGCGCCGGGCGGCTCGGCCATCGCGCCGCCGAAGGAGACGACGCTCGCCGCGCGGCGCCTCAAGGGCTTCGGCGGGAGCAAGTCGCTCATTGTCCGGGCCGACCTCCGCAACGGCGTCGCGGCCATCGTGCGCGGCGACGAGGCGTTCGTCGGCGTACCCCGGACGGCCCGCGGCAAGGACGGGCAGAGCCTGACCAAGATCGCCGAGGTCCAGGAGTTCGGCTCGGCGCCCATCGTCATCCCGATGACCGACGCCATGCGGCGCTTCGTCTTCGCCATGCTGCGCGAGGCGGGCGAGCCCATCGGCGGCGGCAGCGGGCGCGGCGTGGTCGTCGTCCAGGTGCCGGCGCGGCCCTTCCTGCGGCCCGCCTTTGAGAAGTTCAAGCCCGGTGCCCAGCGGCGCTTCCTGGCCCGCGTCGCGGCGCTCACTGGCATGGGAGGGGCGTGATGGCGGCCCCGATCCTCGACACCGTCACGCCCGCTGCCGGCCCCACGAGCGGCGGGGACCTCGTCCGTCTCATCGGGCAGGGCTTCGCGACGCAGGTAGCCGTGCGCTTCGGCGCGGTGCCTGGCCAGGTCCTCTCGGTCCGTCAGGAGGCGGGCCTGTGGGTCGCCGACGTACGCACGCCCGCGCACCCCGAGGCGCTGGTCCCGGTCACCCTCGAGAACCTTGACGGCGCCGGCGTTCCCGTACCGGGCGAGGCGGTGACCGTCGCCGACGCGTACCGGTTCGAGCGCACGGCCATCGTGGCCGAGGCCACCGTGACCCGGCTCGTCCGCACGTTGCTGCGGATGCTCAAGTCGCAGGTCGTTCAGAACACGAGCATGACGGTGGCGCTGGACTACGACGCCACCCCCGAGGACCAGCTCCGCGTCGTGACCATGGCGACGCTGCCCTCGCTGGTGCTCTCCGGCCCGACGGTCCGCGCGAGCCGCTTCTACGCGAGCAACGTCCCGCACGAGGATGTGGTCGCCGGGGTGAGCGGGGCCGAGCTGCAGCGTCGCCGGCCGGCCTACACCGTCGACCTGGCCTTCTCCCTGACCGCCGCCTCGGACCGCACCGCCGAGCTGCTCAACCTGATGGCGACGGTCGCCTCGTTCCTCAACCGCAACCGCTGGCTCGAGCTGCTGCGCGACCCCGCTCGGCCCGAGCTCGGCGCGGTCCGCTGGGAGATGGACCCCGACGGAGACTTCCGCACGAACCTGCGCGGTCGCGACGAGATCCGGGTGTTCACCTGCGGGCTGATCGTGCGGGGCTTCGACATCGACGAGGGCCTGCCCATGGACCTGGGCAAGGCGGTCGCCGACGCGCCCGAACTCGACGCCACGCCCATCGGAGGTGCGCCATGACCGTGACCCTCATCAACCGGAGCGGCCGCTGCCTGGCGCTCAACCTGCCCCACCGCTTCGTATGCACCGAAGAGGCGTGCATGTGCGTCCCGCCGCGAGACCCGCGAGGCCGCGCCGTGTGCCGGTCCATCACGCTGCCGGCAGGGCACGCCACCACGGCGCTGCCCGAGGCCGTGCTCGCCGCGCCGGAGGTCCTCGCCGCCGCCCGCCGCGGAGACCTCGAGGTGCACAAGAAGGAACCCAAGCCCCCGGCTGAGCCCGCGCGCTCGCCGAAGTCCGGGTCCCGCGACAAGCGGACCCGCCGCAAGCGAGGAGGAAGCCGATGAGCGGTCAGCTGCTGTCGTCCAAGGTCGTCGTCGTCGAGGAGGAGCCGCGGGTCCGCGGCATCCCGGCCGTGCCCACGTCCATCGCCGGCGCCGTCGGCGTCACCGAGCGAGGCCCCATCGGAGAGCCCGTGCTCTGCTCGTCCTTCGAGGAGTTCGAGGCGCGCTTCGGCGGGTTCACCGCCGACTCGGACCTGGCGCTCGCCGCCATGGGCTTCTTCGAGAACGGCGGCACCCAGCTCTGGGTGGTCCGCACCGTCCACTACGGCGACGTGCAGGATCCCGCGACCCAGACCGCCCTGCGGGGCTGGGCCTGGCTCACTGCCGGGGCCGCCGACCCGACGCCGGCCGAGGTGCTCGGCGCGCCGGTGCAGCGCGTGTTTGTCCAGGACGGCGACACGCTCGTGCTCTCGGTCGACGGCGGTCCGCCCGCGACGGCCACGGTCGTCGCGACCCAGGCCGAGCTCGTGAGCGCCGGCGTGTTCCCGACCGGGTTCGCCGGTGGCGAGGTGCTCGACGTCCGCGTCATGGGCATGGACCAGACCGTCACCTTCGACGCCGCCGACCAGAGCGTGGAGCAGGTCGCCGCCCGCATGAACGAGCAGCTGCAGCTGGTGAGCGTGACGGTAGACGCGGGCCAGCTCCGCGTCCGCACCGACCTCGGCGGGACGGACATCCGCCTCGCGGTGCTCGGGGGCGACGCCAACGCCGCGCTCGCCTTCCCGGCGGGCGAGGTGGCAGGGGCCGGCAACGTCGCCATGTCGGCCGAGGTCGGCCTCGGCGAGATCGCGGCCATCGTCGC
The DNA here is from genome assembly GCA_002699025.1 of Sandaracinus sp. Taxonomy (GTDB): domain Bacteria; phylum Myxococcota_A; class Polyangia; order Polyangiales; family Houyiibacteriaceae; genus Houyiibacterium; species Houyiibacterium oceanicum. The sequence continues at coordinate 8,763 of PABA01000010.1, forward strand.
AGCCGACATCCCGGGCGTGATCGCCGAGGAGGTCGAGGGGGCGCTGCGGCTGCGGACCGTCTCCACGGGCGCCGCGGCGTCCATCCAGGTGGACCCGACCTCGACGCTCGATGACCGGCTTGGCCTGGACAACGACCCGCACCTCGGCGCCGAGGGAGGCGCCGCCAACGCGCTGCGCGTCGAGGGCAAGGACCCGGGCGCTTTCGCGAACCGCCTCGAGGTCGAGGTCCGGCCGCCCACCGGAGGCGAGGCCGGCTTCTTCGACCTCGCGGTCATCGAGGACGGGGTGTACCGCGAGGTCTTCGCCAACGTCACGATGACGCCCGGCGAGTCCCGCCACGTCGAGGCGGTGCTCAACGACGCCCGCAGCGGCTCGGTGCTGGCGCGGGTCATCGACCAGGCGCTGCCGGGCTCGCCTGCGCTCGACATCCAGACGGCGTCGCTCGCCGGCGGTGACGACGGCCTGGTCGGCCTCGACGACAACGACTTCATCGGCTCCGAGGTCGGCAAGACCGGGCTGCGCGCGCTGGACACGGTGCAGGACCTAAGCCTGCTCCTCGTCCCCGGACGCGCCACCTCGGCCACGCACAATGCGATGGTCAGCTACTGCGAGCAGGTCCGCGAGGGCCTCGTCTTCGCCGTACTCGACCCGCCCGTGGCGATGAGCGCGACCGACATCATCGACTACGTCACGACCACCGCCGCGCTCGGCAACATCAGCGAGCACGCCGCCATCTACTGGCCGCGGGTGAAGGTGCTGAACCCGTCGCGCAGCGTGTTCGGCTC
>PABA01000011.1 GCA_002699025.1 Sandaracinus sp.
AGCGGGAGCCACAGCACGAGCCGGAGCCACAGCGCGAGCCGGAGCCACAGCGCGAGCCGGAGCCACAGCGCGAGCCGGAGCCACAGCACGAGCCGGAGCCACAGCGCGAGCCGGAGCCACAGCGCGAGCCGGAGCCACAGCGCGAGCCGGAGCCCGGAGGGGAACCAATCCCAAGCCCGAGCGGAAGCCCAAGCGGGAGCCCAAGCGGGAGCCCGAGCGCGAGCGGGTGTGGGAGCGCGAGCGGAAGCTCGAGCGGGAGCCGGAGCGCGAGCCCGAGCGGAGCGGGCGTGGGAGCGCGAGCGAAAGCTCGAGCGGGAGCCGGAGCGCGAGCGGGTATGGGAGCGCGAGCCCGAGCGGTCGTCGTCGCGAAGCAGGCGACGACGCGAGCGCCCGAGCGGCCAACGAGCGGGCGAGGGAGGCGAGAGCCGACCTCGAACGCGCCCCGGCACGGGACGAGGTCGGCATGGGACGCCGCGCCCGACGGAGCTCGACGCGCCCTCGCTGATCGTGCTCGAAGAGCGGGCGAGGGAGGCGAAAGCCGACCTCGAACGCGCCCCGACACGGGACGCGCTGCGCAGCCTCGTCGTCGCGAAGTCGACGGCGAGGCGGAGGCGGTCGCGGGGGCGGTCGACGCGAAGCGGCGTCCGCTGCCGCATCGGGATCTCCATGGACGTGCGAAGGCCGCGGACGGCGCCAGCCGGACGGGGCCGAGACGAGCACGGGGAGGAGGGGCCAGGGCTCGTCGCCTCTTCGGCTTTCGACGAGGCGGCGAGCCCCCAGGCTACTTACCTCCCGCGCCGACCACGGGGACCACGGAGGGGGGAGGGGACGGGGCCCGCGGGACCGTCGAAGCCGTCCAGGGCGGCGGCTTCAGCCGCCGTCCTGGGCGAGCCTTCGTCAGCGCAGGCGGAGCATCCGGCGCGAGCCGGGTGCGAGCCGGAGCGAGGTCCCGCGGGCCCCGTCCCCTCCCCCCGTGGGGGAAGCGCAGAAGCCACCGTGCCGGAAGCGCAGAAGCCCGTGCCGGAAGCGCAAGCCTCCGTGCGGGAAACGCAGCCCCACGCCGCGGCAACGCACGATCCGACCGTCTAGCGAAGCCGAAGACCCCGCGGGCAAGGACGCGGGCAGCGGCTGGGGTGCTCAGACGCCGATGAAGAGCCGGTGGCCGAAGTTCCGCTCCAGCTTCGACTGGAAGATCTTCGACGCCGCGCTCTCGATGTCGTACTCGACCCGCCGGAACGAGAACGTCCGCGTCTCCACGTCGAACGTCGTGTAGCTCGCCCGGTTGTCGTAGTCCCGCGGCTGCCCGACGCTCCCGACGCTCACGATGTACTTCGCGCCGTCCTCGAGCTGGAAGTCCTGCGCCGGCAGCTCCTCCACCTCACCGGGCAGCAACTTGAACACCTTGCACAGGTGCGAGTGCCCGATGAGCGTGATGTCGCCCAGCTCGTCCCAGATCTGCAAGCACTCCCGCGCCTGCTCCGGCGCGAAGATGTACTCGAACTCCTCGAGCCGCAGCGGCGACCCGTGGCAGAGATGCACCCCGCACTCGAGCTCGTGCTTGTAGGGCAGCGTCTTCAGCCACTCGTGATTCTGCTCCGAGAGGATGTTCGCGTGGAAGTCGAGCGCCTGCCGGGCCGCCTCGTAGTAGTACGAGTAGTCCATGCGCCCGGCCACGGCCGCGTCGTGGTTCCCGAGGATCGTCACCTCGGCCGTCTCGCGCACCAGGTCCGAGCACTCGTTGGGGCTCGCGCCGTAGCCGACGACGTCGCCGAGACAATAGTACTCGTCGACCCCTTCGGACTTGTACGCCTCCATCACGGCCGACATGGCCTCGATGTTCGCGTGGACGTCGCTGAAAATACCCAGCCGCATGGCTACCCCGCCAGAACCACGGTTGTAGAGCCCCGGGGGGTTTTTGTCCATCCCATAGACGGCCCACGAATCTCACGGAACGTCACGTTTCGGCCACTCCTGCCGAGCCCTTCGTGGCTCCCTCGCCCTCGCCGAGCGCCCCGTAGAACGCCTGGCTGAACGCCAATACCGGGTCCTCGCCGGCCTCTCCGTCCCCGCGGGCGCGCGCGCGCGCCTCCTCGGCGACCTGACGTTGCGTCACCGAAGCCAGCGCCATCCGCTTCACCGCCGCGTTCGCGTGGTCTTCGAGGCCGACGACTTTCTTCTCCGCCGTCTCCCGCAGGTGCCCCAGCGCTTGCACGAAGCGCTCCTCGGGCCCCTTCGGATCCTTCATCGCCCGCACGAGCACCCGCACCGACGAGCCGCCGAGCTCCCCCAGCACGCGCGCCACCTCGCGCCACACGTCGCTCGGCTCGGTCTGCAAGAGGTGCACGAGCGGCGCGATGGAGCGCCGCAGCTTCAGCTCGCCGAGCGCGAGCGCCGCCGCCTGCCGCACGAAGGTCTTCTTGGCCCCGAGCCCGTCGATCAGCGCGTCCGCCGCCGCCTCCCCGAAGCGCAGCACCCGCGGCGCGACCCGCAGCACCTCGTCCCGGGGCATCTTGCGCACGGCCCGGAACACCGGCCCGAGCACCTCGGCGTCGTCCCGGCCCAGGAGCTCCTCGGCGGCCGCCGCCCGCGCCCCCGGATGCTCGAGCAGCGCCAGGAGCTCCTCCGTCGTCCGCTCCCCGAGCGCTTCGAGGTCCACCTCCTGGGGCGCCGCCACGTCTGCCCGCACCGCCGCGATGTCCCGCCAGGCCGCGTCGTGCGCCTCCTGGTCCAGGGCCACCTCGTGCTCGTTCGCCAGCTCGAGGAGCTTCTCCCAGTTGCGCGCCACCGTCTCCGCCCGGAGCCCCCCGCGCCCCTCGAGCCGCGCGGTCCCGCGGAAGGCGTCGATGAGGCGCACGACCAGCTCGCCGGGCTCGGCCGCGACGCCGAGGCTCACGGCGCGGCTCACCAGGTTCGGCGGCAGCGCGATGCCATGCCGGAGCGCGTCCTCGAGGATGCGCCGGAAGCAATCGTCGACCAGCTCGCGCGGCAGCGAGAGCGCGAGGAGCGCCATGTCGAGCTTGGCCGGCGTGCTCCACTTCGCGAGCGCCCCCACGGCAGCGGCCGCCTCCTTCGCGTCCTCCGCCGGGGCCGCGTCGTGGAAGGGGTGCCCGCCGAGCCGCACGGGGGGCGGCGCCGCCAGCGCGCGCTCCATGGCCGTCACGCGATCGACCCGCCCCTCCGTGCGTGCGGCCCGCTCGAGGGCCATCGAGAGGTTCGTCCGCCGCTCCGGCGCAGCCAGCTCGCGCGTGCGCTCGTAGCGCCCGGCCGGGCTGAAGAACGCGGCCGTGAGCGAGAGCGCGTTCTCGTGGAGGGCTTCGAGCAGCGCCCGGTCCTCCGCGTCCTTCGGGTCCAGCGCTGCCCGGCGCACGTAGGGGCGCCCCTCCCCGCGCTCCACGATCGAGAGCAGGAGCACCGGGTACTCGTCGACGGCCACGTACTGCACGAGGAGCTCGACGTCGTCCCCGCGGAAGGCGTCCTCGTGCCCCTCGCCGAGCCGCACGAAGAGCCAGGGCCCGTCGCTGCCCATGCGCGCGAGCGCCTGCACCTGCCGGTCCTCGAAGAACGACTCGGGGGGCGTGACCGCCGCCGGGAAGCTCGAGATGGGCGCCTCCTCCCCCCGATGGATCGCCGTCCGCTCGCCGGAGTCCGTCTCCTCCGGCACGAGGTCCGCCTCGTCGAGGGTCTCCACCTCGCCGCTCTCGATGAGCGAGGCCCCCTCGGCCAGGACCACGTCGTCCGCGCCCGGCGCGATCTCCTCCACCTCGTCGAGCGCCTCCACGGCGTCGAGCGCCTCGACCTCGTCGAGGGCCTCGACGCCGTCGTCCTCGGAGACCAGCTGCGCCTCGCCCGCGTCGAGCTCTTCGATGTCCTCGTCGTCGAGCGCCTGCACGGCCGCCTCGAGCGAGCTCGGCCCCTCGTCGAAGGGCTCGGAGAGCTCGCCCGCCTCGCCCACGAGGCGCACCGAGGAGGCGAGCTCGGCGGCCGGCTCGGTCGCCGTGGCGGGCAGCGGCTCCTCGTCCGACGCGTCGGCCTCGGCGAGCGCCGCCTCCCGCTCCCGGAGCGCGGCGAAGCGATCCTGCATCTGCTGCTCGCGGAGCTCGAGCTCCCGGCGCAGGGCGTCGATGCGCTCGAGCTCCAGGCGCAGATCGTCCTCCTTCGCCGTCACGCTCTCGGCGCGCCGCTGCAGCCGCGCCTCGCGATCGACCAGCTCCGCCTCGCGCGACGCGATGGCCTCCTCCCGGGCGCCGAGCGCCGCGCCGCTCGACGCCGCGCTCGCGGCGGCCTCGAGATGGGCGCGGAGCCCCTCGGCGCCCACGACCACCGGCGCCTCGGCGACGTACGGCGGCACGCGGTGGGCCGTGTCCTCGGCGAGCCGCCGGAGGAGCGCCGCCCGCTCCGTGAGCGTCCGATGCGCCATGGAGGCGGGCACGACCAGCACGAAGCGCCGCTCCGCCGGGTCGTGGTAGGCGTAGGGCACGGCGAGGAGGGTCCCGTCCGGCAGCCGGTTCAGCGTGCCCTCGAGCGCCGCCCCCTTCAGCCGCGGATCCGTGACGACGTTGACGACGCGATGGACCGCGACGGCGTCGAGGCCCCCGTCGGCCCCGGCGACGTGGACCCGCTCGGCGCGCGTGCGCCCCTCTCGGCCGTCGTAGACGAACTGAACCTCGTCGCTCACTTCGACACCCCTCCCGGCGCCCCTCCCCGCGCGTCGCGCGCGGCAGCCACCTACCGGGGTACCACGATCGCGGACCGGAATTCTCGCTTCGCGTGCAACCTCGGGCGCGGAGCCGCGCGTCGACCCCTCGATCCCGCGCCGCCCGGCTGGTGCAGGGATCCGACGGGGAGGAGGGGAGATGGCGCGGGACCGGCGCTTCAGGGCAAGGCGCCACGCCGCCCTGGAGCGTCGGGACGAGCCAGGTCCCCTTCTAGCCGGATGGATCACGCACTATGCTGCCGCCCCCATGGCCGTCCCCCAACACGTCGTCGACCTCGCGACCGCCTGCGTCGCCTCCGTCAACGCCACCGTCGGCGTGGAGCTCGACTTCACGCCCGAGACGCTGCCGATCCTCGACCACTACGCGCGGGGGCTCGAGCAGAGCGAAGACGAGATCCTCCAGCTGATCGCGCCGATGTGCGGCGCCTACTTCGGCGAGGTCGTCCGCCGCCGCCTCGAGGCCGCGCGCTGGCACGCGCCCGAGGACGAGCTGGCCGACTGGCGCATCGAGCACGAGCGGGTCTTCCTCTACTTCAACCCCGTCGGCGTCGCCCTCGAGGTGATCACCGAGGCCGACGCGGCCGGCTGGAGCGCCCACTTCGAGGTGTCGCCGAAGGACCGCGAGGCCGTGCGCCAGAGCGTCGAGCTCTACGGGGACGTCCGCCCGAAGGACTACTACACGTTCGCCGTGCGCTACGAGGTGGTCGAGCAGGTCGCCGAAGCGCTGGTCCGCGCCGCCAAGGCCCGCGGTGAAGAGAAGAAGACCTTCGGCTCCCAGGACTACAGGTCCTCCGCCCGCTCCGCTCGCTGATTCTGGGAGCGACCGGCGCCCGACGGCCGCTGCTCAGCGCGGGAGGGAGACCCGGCCGGGGACGCGGACGGGACGGCGGAAGGCGGACTGCAGGCCCATCGGGCGCATGCCGCCGACCTCGTAGACGCCGGGGCGCATGCCGACGAAGTGCGCGGTCGCCCCGCGATCGACCCAGCCCACGGGCGTCCCCTGGATGGTCACGATCATCCGCGCCCGGCTGTCGTTCTCGACGATCAACCCCTCGCTCGGCGCGTCCTCGTCGACCTCGTCCTCGTCCGCCGGGGGGGCGCGCCGGTTCGGCGCCAGGCGACCCATCAGCTCCGGCGTGAGGAAGGCACGGCTCTCCGCCGTCGGGATCGGTCGCGGCGGATCCTCGTGGTCCGCGCGCAGGCTCGCCCGCGGCAGGCGCACACCCACGTCGGCGGTCCGCTCGAAGCGCCAGAGACCGACGCGGAACGACGGCGACGCGCCCCCCTCGCCGCAGCGCCGACCGAGCGCGTCCGGCGAGGCGTTGATCCACTCGGCCACCAGCCGGCAGAGGAGGTCACCCGGACCGACCTGCTCGTCGCGGGCCGGCGGACGGATCCGGAAGCCCGGCTCCATGCGGAGCCGCCCCCCCTCGAACCACTGGGCGAGCTGCCCCGGCCCGAGCGATCGCCCGCCCTCCCCGTCGAAGACGTACACGCCCGGCTCGTCGCGCCGCAGCCGCACCTCGGAGCCGGCCGGCACGGGCCAGCTCCCCGCGAAGCGCGCGCGCAGCCGATCCTGCGAGACGTCCACGAAGAGCTCCGCCGTCGGTGAGGGCACGTCGTCGTCGGCCACGCCGAGGCTCCGCGGCACCCAGAGCGTGACCCGATAGACGACCCGCCGGGCGGCCTCCGGGGTCGGCGCGTCGTAGTCGCCGTCGGCGACGAAGGCCTCGTGAACCTCCCACCGCTCCTCTTCCTCCGCGCTCGGAGCCAGCTCGGGCGCGTAGACCTGCTCGGGCGTGACCGGCTCCTCCACCTCCGGCGCCGGCGGGGGAGGCGGAGCCGGCCGGCGCCGCTCCCGGGCCTCGCAGCCGACACCGAACGCCACGAGCGCCAGGAGCGTCAGCGCCCGAACGAGCGTCGGACCCGGCCGGGCCCCGTCGGCAGACACGCTGGACCGCTGCACGAGAGGCCCGCGCTCAGAACTCGAAGACGACCTGACCGCCCGGGTCCTGACCGACCGAGCCGCCGCCGCCCGCCTGCGTGGCCGCGATCGCGATGACCGCGCCCACCACGACCACGCCGCCGATGGCCGTCCAGAACCACCACTTCGTGGCGATGCCGTCGCCGCCGTCGTCGTCGTCGTCATCCGGCTCGGGCGTGATCACCGTCTGCGCGGGGATCGTCTCGTCGTCCTCACCCACCCGCGGACGGAGCACGTTCTCGATGGCCTGCTGGACGGCCCGGCTCACCACCGGCTCGAGCTCGCCGATCTCCCGCGGCGCCTCGACCTCGCCGCGCAGCACGCGCCGCTGGCTGGCCACGTCGAAGACCACCAGCTCGAGCTTCACCGTCCCCGGGCTGTCCCCGTAGGACGCGCGGATCACACCGACCTTGTCGAGCTGGAGCACGTTCGCGATCTCCGCGACCACGCCGTCGGCCTGCTGGAGCTCGTGGCCGGCGAGGCCCTGAACCGCCTCCGGCAGCCCCTCGTTGCCCTCGAGGGCCATCAGGAACGCCGCCACCTCGCCGGTCGATCGACCCAGCTCGATGTTCTCGATGTAGGGCGTGGAACCAGGCGCCACGACGCGCACGCTGTGCTCGCCCCGCGCGAGCCCCTCGACCGACACGGGCGTCTGGCCCCGCGGGATGAAGTCCACGTAGGCGACCGCGCCGGCCGGGTCGCTCTCCACGCTCACCGACGCGTCCATGCGCCGCGGGGCCGACTGCTCGTAGCGCTCGACCACGTCCGGCGGGAAGATCTCCGGGTCCGGCTGGATGTGCGGCATCTGCACGTGCAGCTGGTGGAAGGTGTCCCGGGCGCCGCGGTTGTCTCCGTTGAAGACCTGCGACGCGCCGAGGAAGAGCAGCGCCTCGCCCAGATCGCGCGGATCCTCGAGCGCCGAGAGCGCGAGGTTGAAGTTGTCGACGGCCTCCTGCAGCACCGTGACCGCCTCATCGAGGCGCAGGTCCAGGTAGGCGGCGCGGCCCTCTTCGAGCTTCTCGCGCGCGATGCGGAGCTTCTCGAGGGTGTTGTCGTCGTAGCCGAGGTAGCGCTGGTCGGCGGCCTGCCAGTCGGCCCCGTCGACCTGCCGGAGCGCGGCGCGGGCCGCGGCCCCGGCCCGGGCAGCGACCGGCTCGAGCTCGGGATCGATCGCCGTGGCGACGATGTAGATGCGCTGCATCGCGATCGGGCCCTCGTCGTCCTGCGCCTGCGCGACGGACGGCGCGAGGCCCCCCGCCGCGAGCGCGATCAGCGAGAGGCCCCAGAGAAGCGAACGCGTACCCAGCTCCGGCATGCTCACCTTTCCCTCGACGCCCCCCACCACACGGCGGTCGGGGCGAGCTCACGAGGACGCACGGCTCGGGCGATGGTCGTCACGAACCCGTCAGCGCTCCAGGTCCCGCACCATCGCGGCGAGGTTCGGATCGTCCTCGAGCGACGCGCGGAGATGAGCCTCGAGCTCGGCCCGGCCCGCGGCGTCCAGCGTCGCCGCCATCGGCCCGGAGAGGGCCTCCGCGACCAGTCGATCGATCGCCGTCGCGGCGTCGATGCGCCCGGCCTCGAGGTCGGCCCCGATGGAGCCGGCCTCCTGCACGGACCCGGCCTGGGACCCCTGCTGGCTGGCGAGGGCCTCCTGGAACGCCTCGGCGCGCTCCGCCCCCTCCGCACCCGCGGGCCCCTTGGCGGCACCCTTCGAGGCGGGATCGGTGGGGTCGATGCCCGAGGGCGGCCCTCCGCCCGGCGGTTTGATCGGCGACGTCATGGCGTCCTCCGCGGCAGGGTAGCGAAGCCTGGAAGCTCGCTGCAAGCACCGATGGCGGCCCCCATCTGGCGCCGCCTCAGGGCAGGCCCTCCCCCCTCGCTCTCGACCCTCATCGGACGTTCCCGATGACCTGCTTGGCGGTGTCGTGTCGCGCCTTCATCACGTTGGACACGGTCGTGAACTGGCGCTGCTCCATGGCGATGCGCTGCTGGAGCTCGAGCAGCTGCATGGTCGTGCTCGTCTGCTCGCTCAGAAGGCTCTCCGGCCCGCCGGCCTCCCCTTCGGCGCCGAGGGCCGCGCTCGCGCCGCTGATCTCCGCGCTCTCGGCCGCGGTGCTGCTCTGGAGCGCGCTCGAGCCTCCGCGGACGGCGGCGGTCACGACGCTGCCGCCGGGGACGAGGGTGGCGGCCTGCTCGACGCCGGCGAGGAGCTGTCGCGCCCCCTGGCCGAGCGCCTCGCGGAAGCGATCGCTGCCGCTGGACGGTGTGACGCGGGGCTGGGTGCGGTGGACGTGGACGTTCGGGGTGCGGCGAATCTCGGTCATGGTGTCTCCCTCGGTGCGGCCCGGATGGGCGCAGAAGCGCGGCGGCCGGACGGGCCGCTCACGGCGAACGGCGACCTCTTCGCCCGAGGGCCTCGCGGGTTGCGTGCCGGCGGCCTTCCTTGACGGCGAAAGGCCCACCCCTATAACGAGAAAGACTCACGTTTCTCTCGGGTTGGCTCGCCCCCGCCCCCCTCGGCCCGCGTCCGAACGGTGCGTTCGCCCCGAGGGGAGCCATTCCGGCCGGGCGGCGGAGCGACCACGAGGCTGCGAGGCAGCCGATGGCATGGTGACCGGCATCGTGGAGGGCGGCAGGGTGCTGGATTCGTGGAGTCGCTGGATTCGTGGAGTCGATTGAGTGAAGGTGTAGGGGAGCGATGGCGACCAGGCAGAGCAGCGGTGCTTCGAAGGGGGGGGAGGCCGGGGGCCTGCGCCTGGTCGATACGGAGGAGGCGACGCTGACCACGGGCGACATGGCGCGCCTGGCCGACAGCACCCTCCGTACCGTCCGCTTCTACGAGCAGGAGGGGCTCATCGCGCCCAAGCGCCGCAGCGGCGGCGGTCGGCGCATGTTCACCACCACCGAGCTCCAGAAGCTCCAGCTCGCCCTCGACCTGCGCGAGGCGGGCCTCTCGCTCCAGGACATCAAGGAGCTCTTCGAGCTGAAGAGCCGCTACGCCTCTCCCTCGGAAGCCGCCGAGGAGATCACGGCGATCCTGGGCCGTCAGATCACGGCCATGCAGGAGAAGATCGCGAAGCTCCGGAAGCTCCGAGAGGAGCTCGCGTCGATGGTCTCGGTGATCAGCGAGTGCCAGTCCTGCGACGACGGCTCCTTCCCACGGCACTGTGGCGACTGCGATGTGCTCGACCAGCCCGAGCTGCCGCGCGCGGTGCACGTGCTCTGGAGCTGAGCGCCGCATGAGCCGCGCGGCGACCGAGCCCTTCAGCGGGCGCCCGCTCCCCGCGAGGGCGAGGCGCGTTCCTTCCCGCTCGGGCCGATCCGCCGCCTCGTTCCCGACCATGGAGGTCCGCCGGCGCAGGCCTCCCTGCCCCTTCCCGCCCCCGGCGGCTCGACGCGCGCGCTCCGCGACGCCAGGCTCGACGGCGACGTGACGCACGAACCGCGCAACGGCCCCGAAGCGCCGCCCCCCGACCTCCAGCGGGCCGCCGAGGCCATCGAAGCCTTCCTGGAGGCGCTCGGCCACCCCCCAAGCTCCGATCCGGAGCTCGCGGAGACCGGGCGCCGCGTCGCCGAGGCCTGGGCGAACGACCTCCTGGCTGGCTACCGGGAGGACCCGGCCGCCATCCTCGCCGACACCTGCGCGAGCGAGGCCCCCGGTCTGGTGGCCGTGACCGGCATCGCCACGACCGCCGTCTGCCCGCACCACCTGCTCCCCGCGACGGGGGTCGTGCACGTGGCCTACCTCCCGCGCGCGAAGGTCGTCGGGCTCGGCGCGCTGGGGCGGCTGATCCACGCCCGGGCGCGCCGGATGGTCCTCCAGGAGGATCTCGGCCAGCAGATCGCCGACGATCTCGTCGCCCACCTCGACGCGCGCGCCGCCGGCTGCCTCGTCGACCTCGTCCCCACCTGCATGACCGCCCGCGGCGGGCGCGAGGTCCAGGCCCGCGCGATCACCGTGGCCTTCGCCGGCGAGGCGGACGCCGAGTTCCGCCGCGCCGTGCTCGACCGTTTCCCGAGGCATCCATGACCCCCGAGGCCGCCCCCCTGGCGCCCGAGGAGCTCGCGCGGCTCCCGGTCTTCCCGCTCCCGCGGGTCGTCTTCTTCCCCGGCACGCTGCTGCCGCTCCCCCTCTTCGAGCCGCGCTACCGGGCGATGATCGAGGACTGCCTCGAGAAGGGGCCGAAGGCGCTGGCCATCGCGCTCCTGAAGCCCGGCTACGAGACGGACTACGACGGCAAGCCGGCGATCCACGCCATCGCCGGGGCCGGTCGGATCCTCGCGCACGAGAAGAACGCCGACGGGACGCACGACATCGTGCTCCAGGGGATGACCCGCGTCTCCCTCGAGGAGCTCGAGGTGGACACGCCCTACCGGGTCGCGAAGGCGACGCCCCTCGAGGACCAGGGCGGGGAGGTGCCGCGGAGCGAGGTGACGACGCTCCTCGCCTGCGCCACGCAGGTCGCGCAGGTCGTGCGCCAGCAGCACCCGGAGTTCGCGCTCGGTGTGAGCGTCCAGGACCCGCCCCATCGCGTGGCGGACACGGTCGCCGACCGCTTCGTGGCGGAGCCGGCGCGGCGGCAGGCGATCCTCGAGGCGCTGGACGTGCGGGAGCGCCTCTCGCTCGTGACGGACTCGGTCGGCGAGCTCCTCGCGCACCTGGCCTCGCACGAGGCGCCCTCGTGAGCGCGCGGCGCGAGCTGGCCCGCGTGCCGCTCGCGCAGCTCGCCGAGGGGCGACCGCTCCGGGTCGCGCACCCGCCCTTCGACATCGTGATCGTGCGCGCCGGGGACGCGATCCACGCGCTCGAGGACGCCTGCCCGCACAGCGGCGCGAGCCTCTCCGAGGGCTGCGTGAGAGGGGGCGCCCTCGTCTGCCGCGCCCACGGCTGGGAGGTCGACCTCCGCTCCGGCGACGTTCTCACGGCCGTCGGGCGCGGCCGGAGGAACCCCGTCTACGCGGTGGAGCGGCGCGGCGCCGAGGTCGTGGTCCTCGCGCCCGCGGAACCGCCCGAGCCCTGAGCGACCGCGAGCGCGAGCGAGCCGAGGCGCGGGAGCGGGCATGCGTTGGAGAGGCCGCGTTGGAGAGGCAGGACAGGAGCCCGGGTCCGAGCTCCAGCCACAGCCCGAGCTTCGGCTGAAGCCACCTACAGCCAGAGCTCCGACCAGAGCCACAGCCGAAGCCCGAGCTTTGGCTGAAGCCACCTACAGCCAGAGCTTCGACCAGAGCTACTGCCGAAGACCGAGCTCCGGCCAGCTCCAGCCGAGCTCCGACCAGAGCCACAGCCGAAGACCGAGCTCCGGCCAGCTCCAGCCAGAGCCTGGCCAAGCTCCCGGTGCGCGAGCTCCAGCCAGAGCCCGGGTTCCAGCCAGAGCCCGAGCTCCAGCCAGAGCCCGGGTTCCAGCCCGAGCCGAAGCCCGAGCCGGTTGGCGGCCTCGCGGAGGAGGCCGACTCAGCGGCCCTCAGAGACGCTGCAAGCTGGTCTGAGCCGAGCGGTTGCTCGGGTCGATGGCGAGCGCGCGCTGGTAGGCCTGGCGCGCGCCGTTCCGGTTGCCGGCCATGCGGTAGGCGTGGCCGAGCGAGGTGAAGAAGCCGCTGCTGCGCGGGTTCGCGCGGACGGCCCGGGCGTAGGCCTGGGCGGCGCCGTTGAAGTTGCGCAGCTGCATGCGCGCGGCGCCGAGACCCGCCCAGGAGCCGGCGTGGTTGGGGTTGATCGAGGTGGCCCGCTGGTAGGCCTGCTCCGCGGCGCGGAAGTCGCGGCGCTGGAAGGCCTCCCGGGCGGCCTCGCGGGCCTGGGCGAAGGGGCTGCCGCTGCGCATGGCGCTCCGCATGGTGCTGCGGGAGCGACGGCGCGCGCGGCGGCGATCGCTCGAGTCGGCCTCGGCGACCTCCTCGGCCTCTTCCTCTTCCTCGGCGGCGGCCTCCTCCTCGGAAGCCGCCTCCTCCTCCGTGGCCTCGGCCTCGTCCTCGGCGAGCATCTCCTCCGCCTCGGCCTCGTCCTCGGCGAGCGCCTCCTCGGCGGCGGCCTCCTCGGCGGCGGCCTCCTCGGCGGCGGCCTCCTCCTCGGCGGCCGCGCTGACCGTGGGCGCCTCCTCGACGGGCGCGGGCGCGGGCGCGGCGACGGCGCTCGGGGTGGGCGTCGCGGCGGCCACGGGGGCCGGCTCGTCGCTCTTCGAGAGGATGAGGTAGCCCACGACGAGGCAGGCGGAGAGGAACACGAGCGCACCGCCCGCGAGGAAGTAGACCCCGTTGCGGCTCTCGGGCACCGGCTGCGCCGGCGCGACCGTATCGGCCGTGGGCCGTTCGGGCTGAGCGTCCGGGCGGGCCTGCGGCTGGGGGGCCGGCTGCGGCTCGGGCGCTGCCTGGGCGCCCGGCGTGGTCGCAGCGTCGACCTCCGGATTCATCGGCGCGAGCGACGAGGGCGCGTCGCGCGCGATCGTCTCGGCCATGTCGTCGTAGTCGAGGTCGTCGAGCTCCGGCGCGGCGGCCGCGGCAGCGACGGGCGCGACCGCACCGGGGCCGGCCGCGGCGGCGGACTCGGCGACGAGCGCGGGCTCCTCGGCGTCGGGCTCGGCTCCGGCGGCCACGGCCGCTTCCGCTCCGGCGGCCACGGCCGCGTCCGCTCCAGCGGTGACCTCGGGCGCGCTGGCCCGCGGCGACTCGGCGACGGGCGCGCCGGGCGGCGGAGCCTTCGGCGGCTGCGCACCGGGCGGGGGCGGCGGCGCCGACGACTTCGTGGCCGCCGCGGTCGCCGCCGGCTGCTCGTCGAGGATGTCGACGGCGTCGAGCTGCTGGGTGGCGTCCGCGCTCTTCTTCGCGGCGGGCGCATCCGCCGGCGGCTCCGCGGGCGGGGCCGACGCGGAAGCCCCGGGCGGGGGCGGCGGCGCCGAGGACTTGGCGCTCGGCGGGGGCGGCGGCGCGGACGTCTTGGCGGGCTGCTCGTCGATGATGTCCGCGAGGGCGACCTGCTGCGTCGCGTTCGGGTTGGCGCGGCTCTCGGCCGGCGAGGTGCCGGGCTTTCGCGCCTCGGCCTCGGCCGGCGCGGGCTCCGGCTCCGGCTCCGGCTTCTTCGCCGGCATCGGGTTCATGCTCGGCGGGCGGGGCGGCGCCATCGAGGGCGGCTGGGGCGGACCGGACGCCGCGGGCATGCCGAGGAGGGTCGCCTTCCGACCGGGGAGCGCCTGCTCACCGCTCTTCAGATCCTCGGGGAGCACCGGGTCGAGCGCGCGACGCACCTGCTGGGCCGAGAAGGGCCGCTGCCGCGGGTCCTTCTCGAGGAGCTTCGCGAGCAGCTCCCGGGCCTCGTCCGGGAGCCCGTCCGGGGCTGCCGGCGGCTCGTCCTCGACGTGCGCCTTCAGCACCTCGGCGTCGCTGCCCCCGAAGGGCGCCTCGCCGCTGGCGATCTCCTGGAAGAGCACACCGAGCGCGTAGAGGTCGCTGCGGAACGAGACCAGCTTGCCCTTCGCCTGCTCGGGGGAGACGTAGGCGGGCGTGCCGTGGAGCTCGAAGACCCCCTCGTGCTCGATCGGCGCGGCGAGCCCGGCGTCGAAGGCCACGACGCTTCCATCCGCCTGCAGCACCACGTGGTCGGGGCGCAGGTCACGGAAGAGGAGGCCGGCCCGGTGGAGCTCGTCGAGGGCGCTCGCGAGCTGGGCGACGATGGCCACGGCCTCGCTCGCGCTCACGGGGCCGCTCTGGTCCAGGCGCTCGCGGAGCGTCTGACCCTCGACCCACGCGCGGAAGAGCCAGACGTGCTTGCCGGACTCGCCGGTCACGCTGGGCAACGCGAGGTGCGGATGCGAGAGCGTCGCCTGCTTGACCAGCTCGCGCTTGAGGCGCTGCCGGTCCGAGCTGCTGCTCGTGAGGTCGGTCGAGACGAGCTTGAGCACGCCCTTCCGGCCGGAGGTCTTCTCGACGGCCCGGAAGAGGCGGCCGGTGCCGCCTTCGCCGATGGGCGAGTCGATGTCGAAGCGTTCGGTCAGGTCCGCAGGAATGTCGGTCAACGGTGGCTCCCCGTGCTCTGCGACCCCCAAGAGCGGGTGTCGCTTGGCCGCTGGATGCGTTCCCGCTCACGGCACGAGGCGTCCTTCCGCCGTGCCGCCTGCGATATCCCTCTTCACGCCCCCGACTTGCGCTCCGAGAAGACGGTCCCTGGTCGGACCACGAGAACGAATTCCAGCCGCGGCAAGCTAGCCGTCCGGCCAAACCCGGTCAAACTAGGGTGCGAGATCTCTCAGCGGCGCTGGGGGGAGGCTCTCGCGCGACTCCGATTCGCTCTGCCGAGGGGTCCGCGCCGAACGCGCGCGCCAGCGGAGCGCCTCCTCCGCGGCGAGCACGCCGAGAACCAGGCCATACTGGAGGAGCGGCGCCGCGCCGGGCTCGACCCACTCGCGGGCCGCCACCCAGCCGTCGAGCGGGGCGTAGGCGATGAGGGAGACGGCGGACCAGGCGAGGACCGTGACGCGCCCGAGGGCGATCTCGAGCGGCAGGAGCCAGAGCAGGTACCAGGGGTGTACCTGGGGCGCGAAGAGCAGGCCGACGAGGAGCACGGCCCGGGCGGCCTCGAGCGGTGGGGCGCGACGCCAGGCGAGCAGGGCGGCGAGGGCGAAGACGGCGAAGACGACCAGGGCGCGGGCGATCAGCGCCGCGAGCACGTGGGTCTCGAACTCGGCGATGTCCCAGATGGGCTTCTTCTCCGGCAGGAAGCTCGCCCGCGGATCGAGGGTCGTGCCCTCGAGGCGCTCGAGCGCCGGGCGCCAGCTCTCGAAGCGCACCCGCCCCTCGGCCACGCCGGCCTGCGCCTGGAGCGCGCGGCCGACGCCGGTCTCGACGAGCGCGTAGAGCCCTTCGTTGCCGCGCCAGCGCCGCGCGTACTGGCCGAGCCCGCCCACGGCGTCGGAGCCGGCGCCCGCGCCGACCAGCGGCCAGACCGGGAGCGTCGCGAGGGCGAGGGCGAAGGGCACGGCGCGGCGAGCGCGGCCGCCGACGAGGGGCGCGAGGGCGAGGCCGACCAGCTTCACCCCGCTCGCGAGGCCGGCGAGGAGCACGGCGGGGAGGACGCGACCCGCCCGGAGCGCGGCGACGAAGGCGAGGACGGCGAGGCCCACGAAGACGTCCACGTGGCCGCCCAGGGCCGACTCCTCGAGGGCGAGCGGGTTCAGCCACCAGAGGAGCGCGGCGCGGTCGCGGCGGGCGGGGTCGACGACGCGGCGGAGGGCGAAGCCGACGCCGAGGTGGGCGGCGAAGGCGACGAGCTTCATGGACCAGGGCGCGTGGGCGAGGAGCGCCGCGCCGCGGAAGATGGCCTGGGCGACCGGTGGGTAGATGGTGGGGACGTCGGGGTTGTTGACCCGGGCCCAGACGGCGTCGCGGAGCGGGGCGAGCTCGGGGGCGGAGGGAGCGTAGAGGTAGGGGTCGACGCCGCTCGCGGCGACGCGGGCGTCCCAGAGATAGCGGTAGAGGTCGTCGGAGAGGGCGCCGGGCGCGAAGGCGAGGGGGAGGCCGGCGAGGAGGGTCGCGGCGAGGACGAGGCGCGGGCCCGGGCCGCGCTCGGCGACGGCGAGGAGCGCGTAGGGGAAGAAGCCGGCGGCGGTCGCGAGGGCCACCGTGCTCGGCGGGGCGCCGGCGTGGGCCGCGAGGGCGGCGGCGCCGAGGCAGGCGAGCCAGAGGGCGAGGGCGGCGCGGGCGCGGTGGAGGGGAGGGAGCGGCACGGTGGGACGCGGGAGGAGGCGACGCGGACGGAGGCGACGGCCCATACGTCCTGGCCGCCGCAGCGTTTCGCGGGCGGCGCTTCGCGGGGCGGCGGTTCGTGGGGCGGCGGTTCGTGGGGCGGCGGTTCGTGGGGCGGAAGCCGACGCTACTCGATCGTGAAGCGCATCAGCTCGACGCGCTCGTTCGGGCTGAGCGTGTAGTTGTAGGTCCCGACGAGCTCTTCGGCGACGGAGAGGCCGACGGTGGCGGTGGCGAGGCCGGCGGAGGTCTCGCACTCCATCAGGTAGTGCACGGCGAGGACGTACTCGCCGGCGGGCGGGCGCTCCGCGAAGACCAGGTTCTCGACGCGCGGCTCGGCGAGCTCGGGCTCGCAGGCGCCGCGGCCGGCGTGGTCGAGGTGGGCGCCGGAGGGGGCGCGACGGTTCTGGAAGCTGACCGTCTCGCCGTTCGGATCGGTGAGGTAGAGGTCGAGGTCGGCGTCCGTGTTCCAGGCGACGGTGGCCTGGAGCGGGCCGGTCGCGTAGGGGCAGCTGGCCTCGTCGATGCGTCCGTCGCAGTCGTCGTCGAGGGCGTTGCAGGCCTCGGCGGCCCCCTCCTCGCAGGGGACCTCCACGGCCGTCACGCCCGGGGCGAGGGTGGGCGGCGCCGGAGGCTGGAGCGGGGGCAGCGCCTCGGCCCGGGCCTCGACCTCGTCGCCGGCGCTCGTCTCGCGCTCTTCGGTCTCCGAGGAGGGGCAGCCGGCCAGGAGGAGCAGGAGCACGAAGGGCGCGCGACGCGGCATGGCGCGAGGTTGGCAGCCGGCCCCGGGGCGCGCAACGGCGGTCACGACCCCGCTACTTGGCGGTGGTGCGCAGGAGCAGGCTGCGGATCGGCTCGAGCTCGCGGAGCTCGAAGAGCACGGGCGGCACCGGGTCACGCGCCGGCAGGATGGGCTTGAGCGCTCCGCTGTCGGCGAGGGCGCGCGACTGGGGCATGTCGAGCACCAGGAAGAGGTGCGCCATGCCCCCGGGCGCCGGCTGGGTGGCGACGTCCACGATGCGGCTCCGATCGACGGAGAGCTCGATGGTCCCGCGGCGGATGAGCAGGCGCCGGTCCGTGAGCACGTACTCGGTGTCCTCGCCGAGGCGGCGGGCGCGCACCAGGCCGTGCCAGAGGAGGCTCAGGCCGATGGCGAGGATGAAGACCCAGGAGATGAGCACCGCCGAGAAGAGCAGGCCCCACTCGGTGGAGCGCACCTGGAGGCCCAGCCCCTCGAGGTCGAGGAGGAGGCCGGCGTTGCGCTGGCCGTAGAGGACCCCGAGGACGGTCACGGAGAGGCCGAGGGCGGCGATGGAGAGCTCGCGCCAGCCGAGGTGCCAGCCCTGCGGGTGCCCCCCCCAGAGGACGGTCTCGCCCCGGTCGAGCCGGTCGAGGAGGGGCACGGTGTAGTCGCCAGCGGCCTCGGCCGGCTGTTCGCCGCGGATGAGCGCGAGGAGCCGGTCGGGCTCGCGCACGCCGTGGAAGACGACGCGCAGCTTGCGGGCGAGGGGGCCGAAGGGGACCGCGGCGACGAGCTCGAGGTGGCCGACGACGGGCACGGAGCGGTGCCACTGGATGCGCGCGAAGGTGAGCTTGCGGCGCTCCATGGAGCGCACGAAGCGACCGCGGCGCCAGAGGATGCGGCGGTCCGTGACCAGGTACGCGCAGCCGTCGAAGAGGTAGCGGGGCGCGAGGACGGTGGCGACCCCGCAGGCGCCGAGGAGCGCAGCGGTGGCGACCGTGTTGCGGACGCCCTCGAGCTCGGCGACGCGGAGGAGCATCGCGAAGAGGGCCGCGACCAGGGCGAAGGCGAAGAAGAAGATGGGCAGGAGCACCCAGAGGCGGTCCCGCGGGACGGAGGCGGGAGCCCCCTTCCAGAGCACCTCCTCCGAGGGGAGCAATCGCCAGGCGCTCCGGTCGACGTCCACCGCTCCAGCGTAGGTCGGCATGGGATGTGGGACAACGGCGCGTCGGGGCGGTTCCCGGCGGCCCCTCGAGCCTGGCTGAGCGGCCTGCGGCCGCGGGGGTCGGGGTTTCGCCGCCTCCGGCGCCGAGCCTCGCTCCGCTCGGCGGGGATCGGGGAACTCGGCCTCGTGGGATCGAGTGCCTGCCACGAGCCACGCGCGCGCCCCCAGCGAGCGAAGCGAGCGCACCTTCAGCGAGCGACAGCGAGCGCACCCTCAGCGAGCGGAGCGAGCGCACCCTCAGCGAGCGGAGCGAGCGCGCCCTCAGCGAGCGGAGCGAGCCCCCTGGACCGGATCGATCGGGGCGACTACACCGAGCCGCCGTGTCCGACGACCTCCACATCGCGGGCGGCACGCTCGTCACCATGGATCCCGAGCGGCGCGTGCTCGGCGGCGATCTCCGCGTCCGGGGCGGCGCGCTGAGCGCGGTCGGGGGCCGCTCCCGGCGCGCGGCCGGGAAGAAGCTCGACGCGCGCGGCTGCGCCGTTCTGCCGGGGCTGGTGCAGGCGCACGTGCACCTCTGCCAGGCGCTCTTCCGCGGGCTCGCCGACGACCTTCCGCTGCTGCCCTGGCTGAAGGAGCGCATCTGGCCGCTCGAGGCGGCCCACGACGCGCGCTCGCTCCGGGCCAGCGCGCGGCTCGGCCTCGCGGAGATGTTGCTCTCGGGGACGACGACGATCCTCGACATGGGCACGGTGGGCCATCAGGACGCCGTCTTCGAGGCCATGGCGGAGAGCGGCATGCGCGGGCTCTCGGGCAAGGCGATGATGGACGCGGGCGAGGGGCTCCCGAAGGGGCTCCGGGAGACGACGCGCGGCTCGCTGAAGGAGAGCCACGCGCTGCGGGAGCGCTGGCATGGGGCCGCGGCCGGGCGGCTCGGCTACGCCTACGCGCCGCGTTTCATCCTCTCGTGCAGCGAACGGCTGCTCCGGGAGACGGCGGAGGCGGCGGCGGAGGTCCCGGGGGTGCTGGTGCACTCGCACGTGGCGGAGCACGCGGCCGAGCGGAAGGCCGTGCGCGAGGCGCTCGGCGAGGACGACGTGGCGGCCCTGCGGCGCTGGGGCGTGAAGGGGCCGAACACGGTGCTCGCCCACGGGGTGCAGCTGCGGAAGGCGGAGATGCGCCGCGTCGCGAAGGACGGCACGCGGATCACCCACTGCCCGAGCGCGAACCTGAAGCTCGCGAGCGGCATCGCCGACGTGCGGGCGCTCCGCGAGGCGGGCGTGGTGGTGGGGCTCGGCGCGGACGGAGCGCCGTGTAACAACCGGATGGACCCGTGGACCGAGCTGCGCTCGGCGGCGCTGCTCGCGAAGGCGAAGACCTCGGACGCGAGCAGCCTGCCGGCGGCGGAGGCGCTCGAGCTGGCGACGATCGAGGGGGCGCGGGCGCTGGGGCTCGACGATCGGATCGGGAGCCTCGAGGTGGGCAAGCGGGCGGACGCGATCGTCGTGCGGCTCGATGGGCTCCACCAGGCGCCGGGCGGGGACGTGGCGAGCCAGCTGGTCTACGCGACGCGGGCGGTGGACGTGCGGCACGTCATCATCGACGGGCAGGTCGTCGTCGAGGACGGGGAGCTGCGCACGCTGGACCGCGAGAAGGTGCTGCGGGCGGCGCGGCGCGAGATGAAGCGGGTCGTGGAGCGCGCCGGGCTCTGAGCCGCGACGCGAGCCGGTGCGCGGGGCGACGGCGCGGGGCGACGGCGCGGGGCGGCCGCGCGGGGCGACGGCACGGGGCGGCGCCGCGCTACCGCAGCGTGCGCGCGGCGGGGTCGCGCTCGCTCGGATCGAGGCGCAGCGTGAAGACGAAGATGGCCGCGGCGGTGGCGAGGGGGGCGAGCGCGAGGATGAGGGCGAGGGTCATGGGGGCCTCCGGCGTGGAGAGCTGCAGCCGGTGTGCCGGGGCGAGGATCGCCCGACAAACGCGGGGCGCGAGGGTATCGGAGGCGGCGAGCGCGTCCTGAGCGACGCGGGGGTGTGTTCGAGAGGCGGCGCGAGGGACACCCACACCGGACGGGAGCGCTGCGGCTGCTCGCTCGACGCGGCCCAGTTCCCCGACCCCCGACCGCCCCCTCCCCTCGAAGCCCCGCCCCCCCTCCGATCGCCACTGCACCCAGCGCGCCCAGGCTGCCCCCCCGAAAGCGCGCGAGAGCGCGCGCCCCCGCCGCCATGGCGACGCGCGCAGCGCGCTTCGCCACGGCGGCGCTTGACTTGGCCGCCCCGATCCCGTTCAACGGGGCCGACCATGACCGCACCCGAGGCCTCGCAGCTCGATCGTTTGAAGCTCGCCGCGGAGGACGTCCGCAAGCACACCGACCGCGTCCCCAAGGTCGCCCTCGTGCTCGGCTCCGGCCTGGGCGCCTACGCCGACAGCGTCGAGGAGAAGGTCTCGATCCCCTACACGGAGATCCGCGGCATGAGCATGTCGAAGGTCGAGGGCCACGCCGGCAACCTCGTCCTCGGCACGGCGGAGGGGGTCTCGGTCGCGGCCATGCAGGGGCGCGTCCATCTCTACGAGGGGCACCCGGCGGAGGACGTGGTCTTCGGGCTGCGCCTGATGCTCCACCTCGGCGCCAAGACGGTGATCATCACCAACGCCGCCGGCGGCATCGGCGACCACCTCGAGGTCGGTGACCTGATGCTCATCGAGGACCAGCTCAACCTCACGGGGCGCAATCCCCTGGTCGGCGTGAACGAGGACGCGCTCGGGCCGCGCTTCGTCGACATGACGACGCCCTTCGACGAGGAGCTCCGCGGCCTCGCCGAAGAGGGCGCGAAGGCGCTCGGCTTCGGCGTGAAGCGCGGCGTCTACGCGGGCCTGCTCGGGCCGACCTACGAGACGCCGGCGGAGATCCGCATGCTGAAGACGCTCGGCGGCGACGCGGTCGGCATGAGCACGGTGCTCGAGGTGGTGGCGGCGCGGCACATGGGCGCGCGCGTGCTCGGCATCTCCTGCATCACGAACAAGGCCGCCGGACTCGGCCACGAGACCCTGGACCACGAAGAGGTCCAGGAGGTCGCCAAGCAGGTCCGCGAGCGCTTCGTGTCGCTGCTCGGCGCGGTCCTGCGACGCCTCCTCTGAGTCGCAGAGCGACTCGCGCCAGGGTTCGGCCGCTTCGCGGGGACGGGTCGTCCCACCCCGCGAAGAGCGCTCCTCAGCGCACGCGGACCGTGGTGCCGCGCTGGCGGCGGGACCGGCCGGTGCGAACGCGGGTCGGGCGGTGCACGCGATACGTGTTGCCCGTGCGCACGCGGACGGTGGCCGGCCGGCGCGGGTGCACGTAGCGGACGGTGGTGCGGCGCGACGGGGGGACCCAGCGCCCGTGCACGAAGACGTAGGTGCCGCCGTCGAGGATCCAGCCGGCGGGGCTCCAGACGAAGCCCGGCTGCGGCGGCACGGCCCAGTAGCCGCGCACCCAGACGTACTGCACGCCGGTCCACTGCCAGTAGCCGTCGACCCAGACGTAGGCCGGGCCGGGCGCCGGCGGGGCGACCTCCACGTAGGGCGTGGGCGGCGCGCGCACGGTGGTCGTCGCGTAGACGTAGCCGCCGCAACCCGTCGCGAGCGCGAGGCCGACCAGCAGGAGAAGGCGCCTCATCCGAGCTTCTCCAGGACGGCGGCGAGCTTCTTCTCGACCTGCGCGGCGACCTCCTCGAGGCCCGCGGGGCCCTCGGCGGAGAAGCGGCGCATGGGGTCGACGGCGAGGGCGACCGCCTTCCCGTCGTCGCCCTCGTAGAGGACGACGTTGCAGGGGAGCATCACCCCGACGTCGGGGCTCGTCTGGAGCGCCTCGTAGGCGAGCTGCGGGTTGCAGGCGCCGAAGATCTCGTAGCGGCGGAAGTCGACGTCGAGCTTCTTCTTCAGCGTCGCCTGGATGTCGATCTCCGTGAGGACGCCGAAGCCCTCGCTCTTCAGGGCCTCGGGGAGCTTCGCCTTGGCCTCCTCGTAGCCGATGGAGAGCTCGCGGCGGAGGGTCTTTTGCTCGGTCATGGGCCGAGCGCTGTTCAAGACGCGTGCCCGTCGAGACCTGCGCCCGCCCATCGAGACCCGTGCTCACCGGCGCGTCGGGAGCCGTGCGCCGAGCCGTGCGCCGAGCCGTGCGCCGCTCCCGGGCATCGACCGCGACAAGGGCGCCACGCCGCACGGCTTGCGCGCAGGGCCCGGGCCTCGCGCAAGGAGTGCGTGGGATGGGGCCACACGCGATGGGGCGGCGCGCACCGGACGAGGCAGCGCGCCTCGGCGGCTCGCGGGCGCCCTCCTCCCAGCGCGTCCCCCCGGCACGCGCAGTGCATCGCCGCCGGCGCGATGGACCTCCCGCCGATCCCGAAGCGGCCCCGCGAGGGTCAGGCCCCGCCCAACCTCGACGACTACGACCGCGTCCGCGCGTCCTTCTCCTGGGAGCAGGCGCGCGAGGAGCTGGACGGGCTCCCGGGTGGGGGCCTCAACATCTGCCACGAGGCCGTCGTGCGCCACGCGAAGGGAGCGCGCGCCGACCAGGTGGCGCTCCGCTGGCTCGGCAAGAAGGGCGAGCAGGAGGACCTCAGCTATGCGGAGCTCGACCGGCGCACGGCCCGCTTCGCGAGCGCCCTGAAGGACCTCGGCGTCCCCGCCGGCGCGCGCGTCTTCGGCCTCTGCCCGCGCATCCCGGAGCTCTACGTCGCGGCCCTCGGCGCCCTCCGCCACCGCGCCGTCTTCTCGCCCCTCTTCAGCGCCTTCGGGCCCGAGCCCATCGCCCAGCGCATGTCCATCGGCGAGGCCACGGTGCTCGTCACCACCGCGCGCCTCTATCGCAAGAAGGTCGCCCCGATCCGCGACCGGCTCCCGCACCTCGAGCACGTCTTCCTCATCGGCGACCGGCGCGAGGCCACGAGCGTGGAGGGCACGATCGACTGGCGCGGCACGGTCGACGCGGCGAGCGCCGAGTACCCGGTGCCGCCGACCGATCCGGAGGACCCGGCGCTGCTCCACTTCACGAGCGGCACGACCGGCACGCCGAAGGGCGCGCTCCACGTGCACCAGGCGGTCGTCACGCACCACATGACGGGGAAGCTCGCGCTCGACCTCCACCCGGGGGACGTCTTCTGGTGCACGGCGGACCCGGGCTGGGTGACGGGCACGAGCTACGGGATCATCGCGCCGCTGACGAACGGCGTGACCATGATCGTCGACGAGGCGGACTTCGACGTCACCCGCTGGTACGCGCTGCTCGAGCGGGAGAAGGTCCAGGTCTGGTACACGGCGCCGACGGCGATCCGCATGCTCATGAAGGCGGGCCTCGAGCCGCTGAAGGGCAAGGACCTGAGCGCGCTCCGCTTCATGGCGAGCGTCGGCGAGCCGCTGAACCCGGAGGCCGTCGTCTGGGGGCAGGAGGCCTTCGGCATGCCCTTCCACGACAACTGGTGGCAGACGGAGACCGGCGGGATCATGGTCGCCAACTACGCCTCCATGGACGTGCGGCCGGGCTCCATGGGCAAGCCGCTGCCGGGCATCGAGGCGGCGCTCGTCGAGGCCGACGACGGGGGGCGCGTGAAGGTGCTCGCGGGCTCGGACGGCCAGGGCGCCGACGCCGAGGGGCAGCTCGCCCTGAAGCCCGGCTGGCCCTCGATGTTCCGCACCTACATCCACAACGAGGCGCGCTACGCGAAGAGCTTCGGCGAGGACGCGAGCGGGCAGCGCTGGTACCTCTCGGGCGACCTCGCCCGGCGCGACGGCGACGGCTACTTCTGGTTCGTCGGGCGCATGGATGACGTCATCAAGAGCGCCGGCCACCTCATCGGGCCCTTCGAGGTGGAGAGCGCGCTCGTCGAGCACCCGGCGGTGGTCGAGGCGGCGGTCATCGGCGTGCCCGACGACGTCGCCGGCAACCTGATCAAGGCCTTCGTGACGCTCCACCCGGGCCACGAGGCGAGCGAGGCGCTCGAGGCGGAGCTGCTCGGCTTCGCGCGCAAGAAGCTCGGCCCGGCGGCGACGCCGCGGATGCTCGACATCGTGAAGGGGCTCCCGAAGACGCGGAGCGGGAAGATCATGCGGCGCCTCTTGAAGGCGCGGGAGCTGGGGCTCCCCGAGGGCGACACCTCCACGCTGATGGAGGACGTCGGCGGCGCGAAGAAGGACGACGACGAGGGAGAGGGGGAGGCGTGAGCCTGGACGACCTCGGGCGCGAGAAGGCGCTCGGTTTCCTGCGGCAGATGGTGCTGGTGCGGCGCTTCGAGGAGAAGAGCGCCGAGCTCTACAGCCAGCAGAAGATCCGCGGCTTCCTCCACCTCTACATCGGCGAGGAGGCGGTCGCCGTCGGCGCCATGAACGCGCTGAAGGCGGAGGACAACGTGCTCGCCACCTACCGGGAGCACGGCCACGCGATCGTGCGCGGCATGGCGCCGGGCGCGGTGATGGCCGAGATGTACGGCAAGGTCAGCGGCTGCTCGAAGGGGCGCGGCGGGTCCATGCACCTCTTCTGCGCCGAGCAGCGCTTCTACGGTGGGCACGCGATCGTCGGCGGCGGGCTGCCGGTGGCGGTGGGGCTCGCGCTCGCCGATCGGATGAAGGGGCGCGAGGCGGTGACGGCCTGCTTCTTCGGCGACGGCGCGACGGACGAGGGCGAGTTCCACGAAGCGCTAAACATGGCCGGCCTCTGGAAGCTGCCGGTGCTCTTCCTCTGCGAGAACAACCTCTACGCCATGGGCACGAAGCTCGAGCGGCACGAGGCGGACCCGGAGATCATCCACCGGCCGGCGGCCTACGGCATCCCCGCCGAGCGCGTCGACGGCATGGACGTGGTCGCCGTGGAGCGGGCCGTGCGCTACGCGGCCGATCTGGTGCGCGAGGGCGGCGGGCCGCGCTTCCTCGAGCTGATGACCTACCGCTTCCGGGCGCACTCCATGTATGACGCGGAGCTCTACCGGACGAAGGAAGAGGTCCAGCGGTGGAAGGCGGAGCGGGACCCGATCGAGGGCTTCGAGGCGCGGCTGCGGGAGGCCGGCTGGCTCGACGACGCGGCGCGCGCGGAGATCGAGCGGGACGTCGCCGGGCAGGTCGAAGAGGCCGTGCGCTTCGCCGAGGACGGCGAGTGGGAGGCGCTCGAGGACCTCGAGAAGGACGTCTACGCCAAGCCCGTCGGGGCCATGCTCGAGGAAGGGGGCGCGCGATGAGCAGCTACCGGGACGCGATCCGGAGCGCCCTGCGCCAGCTCATGCAGGAGGACGAGCGGGTCTTCCTGATGGGCGAGGACGTGGGGAACTACGGCGGCGCCTACGCCGTGAGCAAGGGGCTCCTCGAGGAGTTCGGGCCCGAGCGCATCCGCGACACGCCGCTGGCCGAGTCGGGCTTCGTCGGGGCGGGCATCGGCGCGGCGCTCGGCGGCATGCGGCCCATCGTCGAGGTGATGACGGTGAACTTCTCGCTGCTCGCGCTCGACCAGGTCGTGAACAACGCGGCGACCATGCGGCACATGAGCGGCGGGCAGTTCGAGGTGCCGCTGGTGGTGCGCATGGCGACCGGCGGCGGCAAGCAGATCGCGGCGCAGCACAGCCACAGCCTCGAGAACTGGTTCGCGCACGTGCCGGGCATCAAGTGCCTGGCGCCGGCGACGGTGCAGGACGCGCGGGACATGGTGCTCCAGGCCGTCGCGGACCCGGACCCGGTCTTCGTCTTCGAGCACCAGCTCCTCTACGGGATGACGGGGGAGCTCGACGAGGAGGCGGCGCCGGCCGATCCGTGGCGCGCGATCGTGCGGCGGCCCGGGGAGGACGTGACGCTGATCGGCTGGGCGGGGACGCTCGGCAAGTGCCTGGAGGCGGCGGAGGCGCTGGCGAAGGAGGGCGTGGAGGCGGAGGTGGTGGACCTGCGCTGCCTTCGGCCGATCGACTTCCCGACGCTGGCGGCGAGCGTGACGAAGACGCATCGGGCGGTGATCGTCGACGAGGGCTGGAAGACCGGCGGGCTCGCCGGGGAGCTCATGGCCGGGCTGATGGAGCGGGTCTTCTACGAGCTCGACGGGCCGATCCGCCGCGTGTGCACGGCGGAGGTGCCCATCCCCTACGCGAAGCACATGGAGGACCACGCGCTGCCGACGGTGGAGCGCGTGGTGGCGGCGGCGAAGGAGTCGCTCCGTGGTTGAGGCGGCGGCCGGCGAGCAGCTCTTCACGATGCCGAGCCTCGGCGCGGACATGGAGGCCGGGCGGCTGGTCGCGTGGAAGGTGGGCGTCGGCGACGCGGTGAAGCGCGGCGACATCGTGGCCGAGGTGGAGACCGAGAAGGGGCTCATCGAGGTGGAGGTCTTCGCGGACGGCGTGGTGCGCGAGTTGCTGGTGGAGCCGGGGGCGAAGGTGCCCGTGGGGACGGCGCTGGCGCGGATCGGCGGCGCGGCGGAGAGCGGCGCGGCGGCGGGCGGCGAGGCGGAGACGGACGGCGCGGGAGCGGGCGGCGCGGCGCGCGTGGACGTGGCGTACGCCCCGGCGGCCGCGCCGGGGAGCGCGCCGGGCGAGGCGATCGGCGAACCGGTCGAGAGCGTCGGCGAGACGGCCTACGGGGCGGCGCCCGGAAAGACGAAGCTGGACGGCGCGCCGAGCACGCCGGCGGCGCGGCGCGAGGCGCGCGAGAAGCAGCTGGACGTGGGCGGCGTGCGCGGGAGCGGCTCGCACGGGCGCGTCGGGCTCGAGGACGTGCGCGGCGCGGAGGGAGACGCCGGCGGAGCGAGGGTCGCGAGCGCGGCGGCGACGGGAGCGCGCGGCGAGGGGAGCGCGGCGGAAGCGGGCCGGGTGCGGGCGACGCCGGTGGCGCGCCGGCGCGCCGAGGAGCGCGGCGTCGACCTCGGTGCGGTGGAGGGGAGCGGGCGCGACGGCGTCATCCTCCTCGCCGACGTGGAGAAGGCGCCGGTGGGCGTAACGGGGCCGGCGAAGACGAAGGCGGCCTCGCCGGCGGAGGCCATGCGCGCGGCCATCGGCGCGGCCATGGCGCGCTCGAAGCGGGAGATCCCGCACTACTACCTGACGCACACCATCGACCTCGGCGCGGCGATGAGCTGGCTCGAGGCGCGGAACGCGGACCGGCCACCGACCGAGCGAGTGGTCCCGGCGGCGCTGCTGGTGAAGGCGACGGCGCTCGCGCTGAAGAAGGTGCCCGAGCTGAACGCCTGGTGGACCGGGAGCGCGGCGCCGCCGAAGGCCGAGGTGAACGTCGGCGTGGCGATCTCGCTCCGCGGCGGGGGGCTGGTGGCGCCGGCGATCCCGGGGACGGATCAGCTCGGCCTCGACGCGCTCATGGCGGCCATGAGCGACGTGGTGGAGCGGGCACGGCGGGGCGCGCTGCGCGCCTCGGAGATGGGCTCGGCGACGGTCACCGTGACCAGCCTCGGCGACCGGGGCGTGGAGAGCGTGATCCCGGTGATCATCCCGCCGCAGGTTGCCATCGTCGGGTTCGGGACGCCGAGCGAGCGCCCCTGGGTGGTCGACGGCGAGGTCGTACCGCGGACGCTGGTGACGGCGAGCGTGGCCGGCGACCACCGGGTGACGGATGGTCACCACGGCGCGCGGCTGCTCGCGCGCATCGAGAAGCTGCTGCAGAAACCGGAGAAGCTGGACTCATGACCCGCGACGAGATCCTCGCGGCGCTGCGGCGCCACCTGAACGCGATCGTGCCCGGGGAGGGCGACGAGCTGGCGCTGGACGACGACATCCGGGACGAGCTCGACCTCGACTCGATGGACTTCCTGAAGCTCGTGCAGGGGCTCCACGAGGACCTGGGCGTGGACATCCCGGAGACGGACTACGGCAAGCTCGACACGCTCGAGGCCTTCGTCGGCTACTTGAGCCGGTAGGGCGCTCGCTGTCGCTCGCTCCGGCTGTCCGCTCTCCGCTGTCCGCTGTCCGTGCGGTAGCTCGACGTCACGGTCCATGCCGCCTGCGCGGAGGAAGGGAGCGTGGGCTGCGCGGGGTGGACGCTCGCTGCGCTCGCGCGGGAGCGCTCGCTGTCGCTCGCTCCGGCCGTCCGCTTTCCGCTGTCCGCCGTCCGTGCGGTGGCTCGACGTCACGGTCCATGCCGCCTGCGCGGAGCGAGGAGACGTGGGCTGCACGGAGGAGGCACTCGCTGACGGGGCCGGGGAGCTGGGGCGAGGGGAGGCCGCGTGGGTCGCCGTCGGGGGTCGGGCGTGAGAGGCGGGCCTCGTCCGGGAGGTCAGCCGGGGGCGTCGTCGGGCGGGCGGAGAGCCCACCAGGTGGAGAGGGCGCCGGGGCCCTCGATGCGTCGGTGGAGCGGCTCCGCGACGCGCTCGAGGGCGCGCTGGATGCCCTCGTTGTCCGTGGTGCTCAGCGCGTACCAGCGCCGGACACCGCTCCGCCACGCCCAGGCGGCGAGCGCGTCGAGGACTCGCCGGCCGATGCCCAGGCGCTGCCACTCGTCGGCGACGGCGATCGCGACCTCGCTGACGTCCTCTCCCTCCTCGCGCACGCGGATCGAGCGGGCGATGGCCACACCGCGGCCGCGGCCGGCCGGCGGCTCCGGGCACTCGGCGCCGAGGGCGAGGTGGTCGACCTGGTCCGGGTGGCAGAGGTAGGCGAAGGCTTCGTCCCCGAGGTGCGGGACGCCGAGGAAGCGCTTGAAGACCGAGTCGCGGCCGAGCCGCGCGAAGCCCTCGCGCAAGAGCGGCTCGTCCGCCGGCTCGAGGGGCCGCAGCACGACCCGCGACCCGTCGCGGAGCGTCACGAAGCGCGGCGGGGGCGGCGCGGCGAAGGCCGAGCTCGAGTCCATGCGCCCATCAAGCCGCGCGAACCCGCGCGACGCAAGCCCCCTCCCACCCTCCTCGGCCCCCCCCTTCCCCGGCTCCCGAAGCGAGCGAGAGCCCTCCCCGGCGAGCCCGACGCGACGCCCTCCTCGCCCCCCTTCTCCGGCCTTCCGAACGAGCGACAGCCAGCGCTCCGGAAGCAAGCGAAAGCGAGCGACCACCCACCCCCTTTCTCCGCGCAGGCGGCATGGACCGTGACGTCGAGCCACCGCACGGACCGCGGACGGCGGAAAGCGGACAGCCGGAGCGAGCGACAGCGAGCG
The DNA here is from genome assembly GCA_002699025.1 of Sandaracinus sp. Lineage (GTDB taxonomy): Bacteria > Myxococcota_A > Polyangia > Polyangiales > Houyiibacteriaceae > Houyiibacterium > Houyiibacterium oceanicum. Next base: position 29,432 of record PABA01000011.1, read on the forward strand.
CCCCCCGCGCGAGCGCGGCGAGCGCCGACCCCGTGCCACCCACGCCCCCTTTCTCCGCGCAGGCGGCATGGACCGTGACGCCGAGCCACCGCACGGACAGCGGACAGCGGAAAGCGGACGGCCGGAGCGAGCGCAGCGAGCGACCCCGTGCCACCCACCCCCTTTCTCCGCGCAGGCGGCATGGACCGTGACGTCGAGCCACCGCACGGACAGCGGACAGCGGAAAGCGGACGGCCGGAGCGAGCGACAGCGAGCGCCCCCGCGCGAGCGCAGCGAGCGCCCTACCACCAGAGGCGCGCCGCCCCGAGCCGGCGCGGGAGCGCGAGCGGGCGGCGCCGCCGGTGGGTCAGGCTGGCGATGCCGAAGCCGTCGATGCGGCGGCGCGTGCGAAAGTGGCGGGTGCGCGTCGAGCGGACGCGGCGGCCCGAGTTGCCCTCGACGAGGAAGAGCGTGTCGCCCTCGACGCGCTCGACGAGGGCGCTGTGGCCCCAGCGGTTGCCGACGATGCGGACGTAGTCGCCGGGGCGCGGCGTGAAGTCGGCGAAGCCCGGATCGCGGCGGTCGACCCAGAGGCCGCGCCGCACGAACCAGCGGCGGAGCGCCTGGTTGCTGGGCACGAGCCAGCCCCCCTCGTAGCCGCCGCTCAGAGGCGCGCCGGCGGCGCGGTAGATCCACGAGACGAAGTCGCTGCACCAGAGGTCGCCGCCCGGCACATAGGGCGCGAGCGGGCCCGGGTAGGCCTCGCGCTCGCCGCCGACGGCCTCGAGGCTCCGCCCGACCTCGGCGCGGGCGAGGCGCACGACCTCGGCCCCCGCCCGCTGCCGGCGCCAGGGGCGGTGCCGGAGCGCCAGGCAGCGGAGGTCTTCGGCGTGGTGGCCTTCGTCGCAGAAGCAGAAGGGGCGCGCGTCCTCGACCATGCAGCGGCCGGCGCCGCAGTCGACGCCCCGGCAAGGGTCGGCGGCCCGGCCGGCGGCCGACGGCAGGAGCGCCACGAGGAGGGCGCCCGAGAGCAGGACGGACGAGCGCACGGAAGGAGAGACGCGCGAGCGCGCGAGAAGATCTCCCCGGCGCGGGAAGGCGGGCTGCTCGCCGACGCTCGCCGCGCTCGTTGCCCTCCGCGTTCCGCTGTCCGCCATCCGTCGCGAGGCGTCGAGGGGGTGCAGGAGACCGCGTACGCGGAGAGAGGCGGCGCGGGCGCGGGCCCAGAGGAGGCGCCGCTTGCCGAGGGCGGCGGGGCGAGGGCGGCGACACTTCGCGTTCGCGCGGAGAGCGCATGGCGGCCTCCCGAGGGGAGGGTTCGAGCGCGAGCGGAAGCGCGCGGACGCGACGGCCCGGCGTCTCCGCGAAGCGGCATGGACCGCCGACGCCAGCGCCAGCACGGACAGCGGACAGCGGACGGCGGACCGCATCCCGACCGAAGGTGCGACGCGAGCCCAGGCCCCTCGAGCGAACGACGCGAGTCCCGGCTCCTCGAGCGCGTGACGCGAATCCCGCCGGCTCCTCGAGCGCGCGACGCGCGGCGGCGACTCCGCCGGTCCACTCCGGGGACGCGGGACGCTTCCGCTCAGGCGCGGGGCTGGAGCAGGCCGCGCTCGTGGAGCGCCCACTCGATCGCGACGAGCGCCTCGCGGGGCACGACGACGTCCCAGAACCGGCGCGGGCCGCCCTGGGTGAAGCCCTCCCAGTGGCCGCGGGCGCCCGTGCCCTTCTTCGCGCCCACGACGAGCGCCCGGCCGCCGCCGGCGACGCGGAGGTAGACGCCGACCTTCACGTCCTCCGCGGCGTAGCCGCCGATGTGGACGTTCGAGCGCCGATCGCGCCGCGCGCCGAGCTCCGGCGGCGCCTCCAGGGGGATCGTGCGGCGGAGGAGCCCGAAGGCGTAGCGGAGGGTCAGCGCGCCGTCCTCGAGGGTGAGCGTGGCCGGGAGCGCGCCGAGGAGGGCCGCCGAGAGGAGGAGCAGCAGGGCAGCCGCCAGCACGGCGGCGGCGAGCACCGGGGTGTCGCCCAGGCCCAGGGCGGCCGAGGCCCCGGCCCCCGCGAAGGCGAGCGCCAGCCCCACGCCGATCGGCGTGGCGATGGCGCCGTCGGAGCCCTCCCAGCGGGTCGGCGGCGCCTGGTCTCGGTGCGTCTTCTTCAGGTGGGAGGCGAGGTTCTCGCCGCGCACGCTCGCCGCGCAGCAAGGGCAGGGGAGCATCGCCTTCCGGTGCGACGCCGCGAGGGCCCGGGCGCGATCGAGGAGCGACACCGGGCGAGCCTACCAGGCGAGCGCGGGCCGCGGACTCCGAGCACGTCGGGCCGAGGTGGGCGAGCCGAGAACGCGCGCGACGGGCGAGGAGCGCGCATCGCGGGATCAGGGCTCGCGGAGGAGCGCGTCGAAGTCGGCGAGCTGGGCGTCGCGCTCGGCGGCCTCGGCGGCGGCGCGCGACCCGCCCGCGCGCTCTTCGAGGTCCCCGTGGATGGCGGCGGCGCGGGCGAGGAGCGAGGGCGGCTCGTGGGGACAGCGCCGGTCGAGCAGGTGCCGCTTGGTCGCCCACGACGCCGCGTCCTGCACCCAGCCGACGATGGCCTGCATGGCGGGCTTGCGGCCGTGGAGGAGCGGGAGGGGACCGAGCGTCGCGGCGATCATCCGCAGCCCCTGCCGCAGCTCCTCGCGCTCGGCCCGGTCGGCGGGCGGCGGCTCACGCGTCACGCGGATGGCGGCGAGAGCGTCGACGAGCCAGCGGAGCTCGTGCTCCTCGACCTGGGCGAAGGCCGCGTAGCGCTGCAGGAGGCGCACGCCCACGGCCCCGACCCAGTCGTGGAAGAGCGCCCGCGGCACGGGTCGCCCCGCGAGCTCGGCGCCCGGGCGGAGCAGCGGGAGCGCCTCGGGCCCGAGGGGCGCCTCCTCCGCGCCGCAGCGCACGACCTTCGCGTCGCTCACGTCGCCCCCTCCTCCGCGTGCGGGCCCGGGTGGTGGGCGCCGTCCGCGAGCCAGCCTCCGTCGGCGGTGCTGCCGAAGAGGGTCGCGCGACCGGCCTCGAGGTCGTGGAGGGCCACCTGTCCGTGGTCGTCCCCGACGGCGACGCGACGCCCATCGTCGCTCCGGGCGAGGGCCGTGATCCCGCGCCCCGTGGCCGGCAGCGCGCCGTGCCCCTCGAGCCAGGCGAAGCGTCCGGCGACCAGCGGCGCGCCCCCCGCGAGGAGATGCCGCGGCGCCTCGGCGTGGGGGAGGATGGCCGCGGTCTCGATCGCGTCCGCCGCCCGATCCCAGCGCACGAGCCGCGTCGCGCCCGAGCGCGTGTCCATGCCGGCGAGCCCCATCAGGAGCGCGCCCCCGTCGAAGGCGAGCGTCTCGATGGGGCGGTCGACCCGCAGCCGCCGCTCCCCCTCGGCGTCGGCCAGGACGATCTCGGCGCCGTCGCGCTCGCGGGCGCGGAACGCCACCGCGAAGCGCTCGCCCTCGGGATCGAGCGCCACCGCCTCGGGCTGGCCGCCGCGCGCCAGCGTCAGGCGCTCCGCGCCGTCCACGAGGAGCGCGACCCGGTCCCAGCTCGCCACGAGCGCGCGCCGTCCGTCCCCGCTCGAGGCGCGCACCGTCCCGTCCAGCGCCTCCTCCTCGGGCGCGTCGAGCGCGAGCGCGTCCTCGAAGCGCCACAGGCGACCGCCCAGGCCGACGACCAGCCCCTCCCCGGCGAAGGCGAGCCCGTGCACCGGGCCGAGCGCGCCCGGCGCCACCGGGCTCCCGTCCGGCTGCATGGAGGTGCCGTCGAGGAGGGCGAGGCGCCGCGGCGTGGGGTCGGTCTCCCAGATCGCGAGCCGCCCGCTCCGCTGCCCGACGGCGAGGCGCCCGCCCGGACCGAACGCGAGGCTCGAGACGGCCGCGTCGGCGCCCGCCGGGAGCACGTGGCGGAGCGCGCCGCTCGCCGGGTCGCGCGCCGCCACCCAGCGCTCGCCGCCCGTGTAGAGGTGCGCGGCGCCGCGGGCGAGGGCGCGCATCGGGTCGTGGAAGCGGCCGGTCCACTCGGGCCCGCCGGGCACGAGGGGCACGGCGCCCGCGTGGGCGCCCTCGACCCAGAAGAAGGCCTCCTCCCCGGCGACGGCGTCGCTCGCCGCCCAGGTCTCGCGCGCCTCGCCCGTCGCCCAGCGCATCAGGCGCCCTTCGCCGGGCCCGCCGAGGAGCAGGTACGCGCCGGCCCGATCGAAGCGCGCGAGCTCGGCCGACCCGAGGTCGCGCTCGACGCCGAAGACGCGCACCGGGCCCTCGCTCGGCACGGCGACGATCGCGCCCTCGCGGAAGGTCCCGCTGCGGAGCGCGTCGCGCCACTCGACGTCGGCCAAGCGGCCGTGGGCCTCGAGCACGGCGCCGCCGAGGTCGCGGAGCTCCACGCCGTCGCGGTAGGTGATGAGCACGCGATCGCCGCGGACCTCCAGGTCGGCGGGGTGGCGACCGGGGGCGCGCCAGACGGCGAGGAGGCGGCCGTCGAGGCTCCAGCGCTCGACGCCATCGGGGAGCGCGAGGAGGAGCGCGTCCTCCCCGGCGAAGGCGAGCGCGGAGGCGTCGGCGGGGAAGACGCCTCGGAGGGTATCGTCCCCCCAGACGACGATCTCACCGGGGGCGCGGGCGGCGAGGCGGCGCCCGCTGGGGGAGGCGGCGAGCTGCTCGACGCGCTCTCGCGGACCGGGGCGGGCGGGGGCCGCGAGGAGCGCGTCGAGGTCGTGGACGTGGAGCGCGTGGGGCCCGGCCTCGACGAGGAAGGGGCCCTGGATGCAGGCGGCGTCGACCGGGCGCGCGCGGAGGCGATGCCTCCCGTCGAAGAGGCCGCCGGCGAGGTAGGCGCGCCCCGCGTGCTGGCAGGCGCCGCCGCGGAGCGGGTGACGGGCGCCGCTGCCGAGCGCGAGCCGGAGCCCGGTCCGCCACCCCTGCACGAGGAGCTCGTCGCCACGCGGCGAGAGGGCGAGGAAGCGCGGCGTGAAGGGGAGCGGGAGGCGCTCGCCGCGGAGCAGGAGCCCGCCCTCGACGCCGTGGATGGTCGGGTCCTTCGAGAGGGCGGTGACGCCCTCGGCGATCCCCTCGAACGAGGCGGCCCCGGCGTCGTCCATCGGGTCGGCGAGGCGCGCGAGGCGACCGGCGGGCTCGAGGCGGAGGAGCGCGCCATCGTCGGTCGCGGCGAGCGCGCCGCCGCCCTCGAAGGCCCGCGCGCCGACGAAGGTGCGCTCGGCGTCGGCCCAGGCCAGGCCGAAGGGGCCGGCGGCGACGCTGGCGGCCGGCGGCCCGATCGAGGTGAGCTCCCCGGAGCGCGGCGCCAGCGCGAGGAGGGCCTCGTCGGTGCGCACGGCGACGCGCCCATCGGCGAGCGGGTGGAGGCCACGGGCCGGGCCCGCCGGGAGCGGGACGGTCCGCAGCGGGAGCCCGGGCGGCGCGTCAGGGAGGAGCGGCGGGCCCGGCGGGCTCATGGCGCGACCTCCCGGAGGCGCTCCGTCGCCGGCTCCGCCAGCCCCGCCAGGGAGAAGGCGCGGCGCCAGCGCGGCGAGGCATGCCACTCGATCTCGTGCAGGTGCCCGGCGGCGACGATCCAGAGCGTGCGCCCGTCCTCGGAGAAGGCGGCGTGCGTGGCCGGCGCGCCGAGCCAGGCCACCCGCTCGGGCCCTTCACCGAGCCAGGCGCCGAAGCAGGTCCGCCAGCGGTCGCCGAGGTCCACGGCGGCGCGCGCGAGCTCCTCGCCGACGGGGGCCTCCTCGGCGCCGCCGAGCTCGAAGGTGACGCCGTCGACGTGGACACGGCGACCGGAGAGCACGGGGAGGAGCGGGGGGCGCGCCCGGGCGCCGGGCGGCTCCTCCGCGGCCTCGTCGGCGCCGCCCGCTTCGTCGCGCTCGTCGTCCCACTCCTCGTCCCAGAGCGGCGGCAGCGCGTCCTCCGGGACCACCACTTCGTCGACGAGGCGGACCACCTGCCCCTCCGGATCGACCCAGCAGGCCCCGTCCGGTGTGCGCGGCCCGGGGCCGATGTCGCCGCCCATCGCCAGCGTCCAGGTCGGCGGGAGCACCGGGCCGCCGAAGACCGCGTCCAGCTCGACCCGACCCGCGCGCCAGCGCCCCTCCTCGAGCGCCAGCAGCCGCAGCGGGAGGCCCTCGTCCTCGTCGCCCCAGCCGAGGATCAGCGCGTGGCCCCGCCCGACGTGCAGCACCTCGCCCGCGTAGGCGAGGCGCGCCTGCACGCGGCCGCTCGGCCCGATCCGGAGCAGCGCGTCGGGCAGGGCGAGGACGACGCCCTCCCCCTCGGCCCAGAGCCCCGCGATCGTCGCGCCCTCGGGCGGGACCTCGGCGACCTCGTCCGGTCCCGGCGGTCGCACCTCGACCCCCCGCGGCGGGGGCGGCCGGTCGTCCAGCGCGCCGACCAGCCGAGTGACGAGCGCGTGGAGCGGCGCCCGGAGGCGCGCGCGAGCCTCGCCCTCTCCCATCGCCTCGGCGACGCGCGCGAGATGGGCGACGCGCTCGTGGAGCGTGGCGAGCTCGCCCGCCCGGGCCGGCGGCCAGAGCGCCCGCGGGAGACGCGGCACGCGGCGGAGCCGGAGCGGGGGCGCGCTGCTCAGCCCCTCGAGCGCCGCCGCGAGCGCCGCCTCGCCCGCGCGCGCCCGGTACCAGGCGGCCTCCCAGGGAGCGTCGAGGTGCCGGGGCGGCAGCGCGAGGCCCGCCTCGCCTGCGCGCGCCTCCGCGCGGGGGCGGAGGGCGGCGTCCTGCTCCGGGTACCAGGGCCAGAGCGTCGGCTGGCCCGCCTCGAGGTACGCCTCCTCGCTCCGCACCGCCTCGAGGGCCGCCTCGCTCCAGCCGAGCGCGCGGGCCCGGGCCGTCCGCGCGGCCGGGTGAGGGAGCGCCTCGGGCAGCACGAGGTGGGCGAAGGCGCTCCGCGGCGCCCGCCCAAGCGCACGGTGGAGCGGGTAGGCCCGCGCCGACGCGAGGTCGCCCGCGGAGAGCGCGGGGAAGCCCCCCTCCCCGGCGAGGACGGCGTCCACGCGCGCCAGGTCCTCGGCGAGGCGCTCGGGGCGGGGCGCGACGAAGGCCCAGAGGAGCACGAGGGCCGCCGCCGGGTGGCGCCCCGCCTCGGCGTCGTCGGCGAGCACGCGCGCGGCTGCGTCGTAGGCGCGGGGGACGAGGGCGCGCCGGTCGGCGGCGGAGCCGGCGAGGAGGAGCACGTGGGCAGCGTCGACGGCCTCGGCCGCCTCCCAGTCGCTCCACGCGCGCGCGGCCTCGAGCTCCATCGCGTCGCAGGATACGGCGCGGTCGGGGGAAGCTCCCCGGAGGCGGGATCGAGCGGCGAGTTGGAGCCGGATCGCGCTGCGACGCGGACGCTCGGGGAGCGCTCTCGCCTCGCAGGCCCAGCCCCTCAGCCCGTCCGCAGGCTCCGCAGGCGGTTCAACGCCGCGGCGACCTCGAAGGGGCGCGGCAGAGCGAGGTCCGGGCTCGGGTCGAGGGCGAAGAGGCCGCGCGCCTCCACCTCGGCCATGGTCGCCTCGAGCGCCTCGCGGAGCGTCGCCCCTTCGGCGTGCTTCCGCAGCGCGAGGAGGATCGGCCCGATGGCGCGCACCTGGCTCGGGTCGGCGAGCTGATCGAGGGCGCCGAGGTCGACCCGCTCCTCGCCGAGCTCGAGCTCCCGGAGGCCCCGCCCGCGCACGCGCTCGCGGCGGCCCCGGCGCGAGTCGATGGAGCGCGGCTGAATCGTTCGCGGCGTCAGCGCGAGCGGCTCCCCGGCGGCGGGCTTCGCGCCAGCCAGCGCCCGGGCCTCTTCGGTGACCTCCCGCGGCACGCAATCCTCGAGCAGCAGCACCCGGTCGGCCACCGCGAGGTATTCGGAGCTCGCCCCCGTCACGAGCAAGGTCGAGACCCCGTGCACCTCGTGGAGCGCGCGCACGTGCGCGACGAGCGGCGTGAGCGGCTCCTTCTTCACCAGCTCGCGCATGCGCGGGTCGGCGACGAGGAGGTTCGTGGCGCAGGTGTCCTCGTCGAGGAGCAGGGCCGAGGCGCCGACCTCCAGCGCCTCGAGGATGGCGGCGGCGAGGCTGGTCGAGCCGCTCGCGTCGGGCGTGGAGAAGGCCGCCGTGTCGCGCCCCCCCGGGAGGTCCCGGACGAAGGGGCGCAGATCCACCCCGGCGATGCTCCGCCCGTCCTCGCTCCGCACCTTCACGGCGCTCGAGCGCGTGACGACCCACTCGCGCCCGTCGCCCGCCACGTGGGGGTAGACGCCGGCCTCGAGCGCCTCGAGGAGCGTCGTCTTGCCGTGGAAGCCGCCGCCGGTGATCACCGTGACGCCCTCGGGCAGGCCCATGCCCGTGACCTCGCCGTGGTGCTTCGTCGGGAGCGTCACGCGGAGCGAGGGCGGGCTCTCGAAGGGCACGGCGCCGGGGAGCGGGTGAGGGCTGACGCCGCTCTCGCGCGGGAGGATGCTCCCGTCGCGCACGAAGGCGACGAGGCCACGCGCCTCGAGCTCGGCCTGGAGGAGCGCGTGGTCCTCGGCGAGCTCGACGTGCTCGCGGACGGCGGCCTGGTCGACGTGCTCCCAGCGGACGCGCTCGGAGGCGCGCGGGAGGAGCTCGCAGAGGAGCTGGCTCGCGGCCCGGCCGAGCACGCGGCGGCCCTTCGCGGGGAGGCCGACGCGGAAGCGGAGCTCGAGCACGTCGCCCTCGAGGGCGCAGCCCGTGCGCTCGAGGATCTCGGCGCCGCCCGCGTCGACGAGCACGCGCCCGCTCTTGCCGCTGCCGCCGACGCGCGGGAGCGCCTCCACGGCCTCGGCGAAGGCGTCGAGGAGCGCGTCGCAGAGGGCGGCGCGGCGGACGCGGGTGGAGGCGAGGTCCTCCGGCAGGCCGTGGCCCTGGACGAGCAGGCGCGCCTTGGACGGCGCGGCGAAGGGGTCGCCCTGGATGCGGTCCAGGCAGAGGCTGACGCGGCGTCCGTCCCAGCGGCCCTTCAGGTCCTTGTAGGCGCCGTAACCGCGGCCGTCGATGGAGCGGAGGCGCGCGCGGAGGTCGTCGGAGCTCGGCATCGCGCGAGGGGTACCACGGGCTCCGATCCTCCGACCCGGCGCCCAGCAGGCGCCCAGGTTTCGGGACGAGAAACTGTGCATTTCCGGTACATCTCCGCCGTTCAACGAGATGAGAAAAGCCCGCTGCGAACGGGATTTCCGGGCGCGCGTCGTCCGCTGACACGCTAAGTTCGCACATCATGCGGATCGGACTTGCTTTCCTTCTCTCCGTCGCCCTCTTCGCCTGCGGGGACGACGAGCCCCGCGGCGGCGCGGACGCCGGCCTCCCCGACGGCGCCGTCGCGCCGAGCTGCACGGACGAGATGCAGAACTTCGGCGAGACGGACGTCGACTGCGGCGGCCCCAACTGCATGCCCTGCGCCTCCGGCGAGGCCTGCCTCGTCTTCTCCGATTGCCGGAGCGAGGTCTGCGCCGGCGGCGTCTGCGCGGGCGGCCGCTGCGACGACGGCATCCAGAACGGTCTCGAGACCGACGTCGACTGCGGCGGCGAGGAGTGCGAGGGCTGCCTCGGCGGCGCCGCGTGCAACGGCCCCGACGACTGCCTGAGCACCATGTGCATCTCGGGCCGCTGCGCCGAGGTCTCCTGCGACGACCGGGTGCAGACCCCGCCCGAGACCGACGTCGACTGCGGCGGGCCGCTCTGCCCGCCCTGCGACGCCGGCCGCACCTGCAACGAGGACTCGGACTGCATCTCGCTCCTCTGCTTCGAGGAGACCGGCCAGTGCACGCTCGCCGTGTGCAACGACGCGATCCAGAACGGCGACGAGTCCGGCGTCGACTGCGGCGGCTCGCTCTGCCCGGGCTGCCCGGACGGCGGCGCCTGCAACAGCGGCTTCGACTGCGCGAGCGGCCAGTGCGCGGAGGGCGCCTGCGTCTCCTGCTCCGACGAGGAGCAGAACGGCACCGAGGTGGGCGTCGACTGCGGCGGGCCGAACCTCTGCCCGCGCTGCGCGGCCGGCGGCCCCTGCGAGGAGGCGAGCGACTGCGTCAGCGGCCAGTGCGTGGACGGCGCCTGCGTGAGCTGCACCGACGAGATGCGGAACGGCACGGAGACGGACGTCGACTGCGGCGGGGAGAACCTCTGCCCGCGCTGCGACGACGAGCTCGCCTGCGTGACCGGCGACGACTGCATCAGCGGCCAGTGCCAGGAGGGCACCTGCGTCTCCTGCCGGGACGGCGTGCAGAACGGTGGCGAGACGGGCGTCGACTGCGGCGGCGACACGGCCTGCCCGCGCTGCGCCGACGGGTTGAGCTGCGAGATGGACGACGACTGCGTCGGCATGCGCTGCGAGGAGAACCTCTGCATCAGCTGCAGCGACCGCGTGACGAACGGCGGCGAGACCGACGTCGACTGCGGCGGCATGACCGACTGCCGGCGCTGCGCGAACGGCAGCGCCTGCCTGGAGGGCACGGACTGCTCAAGCGGGGTCTGCGATGGGGGCATCTGTCAGGCGGCGGCCTGCCTCGACGAGGTGCGCAACGGCTCCGAGACCGACGTCGACTGCGGTGGCCGGGACTGCCCGCCCTGCGCCGACGGCGGCATGTGCTCGGTCGGGAGCGACTGCGAGAGCGGGGTCTGCGACGGGGGCACCTGCGCGGCGCCGACCTGCATGGACGACGTGGTGAACGGCGGCGAGACCGACGTCGACTGTGGCGGCGTGACCTCCTGCGATCGCTGCCCGGACTTCCGGCGCTGCACGGCGCCCACGGACTGCGAGACGGGCATGTGCACGATGGGCTTCTGCGGCGACGGGACCGGGGCCGTGTTCCTCGGCTACGCGACCTGGATGCAGGCGGCGCGCACGATGAGCGACGCCGATCAGGACGCGGCGATGCGGGCCGCCTGCGAGGCGGCCTACGCGGGCTCGTCGGTGGCGACGACCGACATGATCATCTCGCGCACGATCATCGACCTGCCCGCGAACAACACGAGCGGCGGCTGGCTCATCCCGGCGTGCCCGAACTGCGAGGGCGCGCCGCACGCCGCCTGCCTCGAGGGGCACGCGCGCAACTGCGTGAACCCCGGCGCGGACTGGCCCACGGTCGTCTGGGACGGGAACACCAACTGCCACAGCTCCTCGCGCCGGGCGCTCTGCATCGGCGGCATGAGCGGCGGCATGTAGGGCGAGGCTGCGCCCCCCTCCTCGCCCCTCCGGCGTCGCCGTGCAGTGCGTATGCGCTGCACACCGCGGACGCCGCCGCGGCGCGGAAGCTCAGCTCCCGCGCCGCGCGCGGTAGGCCTCCGCGACGGAGGCGATCAGGCTGAGCGGCTCGGCGAACCAGGCGGCGTCGATGCGACCGGCGACGCTCCCGTCGGCGCGCACGACCTCGAGGCAGGGCCGGGGCGGCGCCGAGGGCTTGCCGGGCGGCGGCGCCTCCCCGACGCCGAAGCGCGCGAGGTCGCCCCAGCCGAAGGCCTCGGGCCCGGTGGGCAGGCCGACCACGCAGCCGTCGGGCGCGAGCACGAGGACCCGCGGGCGCCGGTGGCGGCTCCGCGTGGCCCGCCACTTCGAGGTCAGGAAGACGGGCACGGCCGCGCCGACCGTCGCCCCCGCGAGCGCGACGCCGATGGCGAGGAGCGCGCTCCCCGTGAAGGCGCCGGCGTAGAGCCCGGCGAGCCCGCCCGCCGAGCCGGCCGCGACCAGGTCGAGGCTCCGCCGCCACCAACCCCCGGGCCCGGCCGCCACCGGCACCTCCAGCGCGCCCGGCACCTCGCCCCGCGCGAGGACCCGCTTCAGCAGCGTCTCCCGATCGAGGAGCGGTCGCTGCGCGCCCCCGTCTCGGTAACCGCGCTGCCCGAGCCGCTCCCGCACGCGCCCCGCCAGCGCCTCGAGCCCGCCCTCCCAGCCGGCGGGGAGGTCCGCCTCGCGCACGGCGAACCAAGGGGGCGCCGGCGGCCTGCGGGGCACCAGCACGAAGGCCCGCTTCGGCGCCTCGGGCGGATGGAGCACGACGCCGAAGACCTGCGACCAGCGCGCTCGCGCCTCGCGCCCGGGCTCGCCCCAGCGCACGCCCTCGGCGTCGAGCGCCAAGCCGAGCAGGGGCGGGGCCGGGGTGGCGTTCGGCGAGACGTTCGCCGGGACGCGCTCCTCCTCTTCGACCCAGGCGTCGTCCACGGAGAAGACGTAGCACGCCGCCGGCCCGGCCGGCGCTACCCTCGGGCCGTGGACCTCCTCGAGACCGTCCTCTTCTTCCTCCTCTGCCTCGGCGTCCCCATCGCCATGATCTCGATCCTCGTCGTGCGGGCGGTCCGCGCCGTGCGCGATCGGAAGGCGGCGCGGCGGCGCGTCGCCGACGAGGGCTGGGCGGCCGTCGGGGAGGGCGCCCGGGACGCGCTCCAGGCGCAGCTCGAGGGCGCCGGCCTCTCCTTCGCCCGCGCGAGCCTGCGGGACGCGCTCGAACGCGAGGGCGTCGTGGTCGCGCGCTACGTCCGCCCACCGCGCGGCTCCGGGCCGAGCCGCGGGGGAGGCGCGCGGCGCTGGCTGCTGATCGTGCCGCGGCCCGAGCCCGGACCCCGCGGCGTGATCCAGCGTCGACCCGGCGGCGTCCTCGGCGCGGCGGCGGAGGCGCTCGCCGACGCGCTCGGAGGCACGCGCGAGATCCCCGGCTGGGAGTGGGCGCTCGTCGGGCCGGCGGGCTCCGAGTGGCTCGACGACGCGCTCTCCCCGCTCCTCGAGCGCTTCCTCGAGCCGGGCGAGCGCCTCCGCTTCGGCGAAGAGGTCGTCGCCCTCGGCCTGAGCGTCGAGTCCCAGGCGGACGCGCTCGCCGCGGCCTCCGAGCGCGCCGACGGCCTCCGCCGCCTCCTCGCGCTTTGACCACGCTCCCCCTCTCCGCCGCTCCCCCACGGCCGCGGCGCTCTGGCCCGGACAGCGGCGAAGACCCCTCTCTGCGAAAGGGAGCGCCTCGGCCGCGACAGCGGCGAAGACCTCTGCGAAGGCGAGCGACTCGGCCGCGACAGCGGCGAAGACCTCTGCGAAGGCGAGCGCCCCGACCGCGACAGCGGCGAAGACCCCTCTCTGCAACGGGGAGCGCTTCGGCCGCGACAGCGGCGAAGACCCCTCTCTGCGAAGGGGGCGCCCCAACGTCGGTCCCGTAGCCCGGCCCCACGGAGCCGCGTCACCGGTTCCTCGAAGAACCGACCTGTGTGACGCGAGCGAAGCGAGCGCCGAGGGCCCCACGGGCCCGCTGGTAAGCCAAAGATAGCGAGCGCTAGCGAGCGGAAGACGCTCCGCCGCCTCCTCGCGCTTTGACGGAAGACGACGCTATCCTCGGCACCGGGTGACGCAGCGGCAGGCCCGGCCCTTCGAAGGCACCGATCGCTTCACGGTGCTCCAGCTGCTCGGACGGGGCGGCATGGGCGCCGTCTACGCGGCCCGCGACCGGCAGCGCGGCCACGTCGTCGCCCTCAAGACGCTCGGCCGCTTCGACGCCCGCGCCCTCGCCCGCTTCAAGAACGAGTTCCGCACCCTCCACGACGTCGACCACCCGAACCTCGTCAGCCTCTACGAGCTCTTCGAGCACGAGGGGGAGTGGTTCTTCACCATGGAGCTCCTCGAGGGGAGGACCTCCTCGCCCACGTGCGCACCGCCGAGGGCTTCGACGAGGCCCGGCTGCGCGCGGCGCTGGCCCAGCTCGCCACGGGGCTCCATGCCCTGCACGGGGCCGGCATCGTCCACCGGGACGTGAAGCCCTCGAACGTGCTCGTCACGGGGAGCGGGCGCGCCGTCCTGCTCGACTTCGGCCTCGTGGTCCAGGACGAGCGCGACCCGGCCTCCATCCCCGAGATCGTCGGCACCATGGCCTACATGGCGCCCGAGCAAGGGCTCGGCCTCGAGGTCGGCCCGGCCGCCGACTGGTACGCCCTCGGCGTCACCCTCTACGAGGCCCTCACGGGTCAGCTCCCGCACACGGGGAGCACGCCCGTGAAGACCCTCCTCGCCAAGCAGGCGCTCCCGCCGCGCCCCGCCGAGCGGGCCGAGGGAGTCCCCGAGGATCTCGACGCCCTCTGCATGCGCCTGCTCGCGCCCGAGCGCCGGGAGCGCCCCCGCGGCTCCGCCGTGCTCGCGGCCCTGGGCGTCCCCGGGGAGCCGGCCGAGACCGAGGGAGAGCGCGAGGCGACGACCTTCGTGGGCCGCGCGCGCGAGCTCGCCACGCTCTCCGCCGCCCTCGAGGCGAGCGACGCGGGCCCGCGGGTCGTGCTGGTCGAGGGCGAGTCGGGGCTCGGCAAGAGCACGCTGGCGCACCACTTCGCGTCGCGCCTCCGCCGCGAGCAGCCGGACGCCCTGGTGCTCGCCGGGCGCTGCTACGAGCGCGACTCCGTCGCCTTCAAGGCCTTCGACGGCCTCGTCGACGCGCTCAGCAGCCACCTCTCGCGCCTCCCCGCCGCGGCCGTCGCCGCGCTCCTCCCGGCCGAAGCGGGGCTGCTCCCGCGCCTCTTCCCCGTCTTCGGGCGCGTCGAGCCCATCGCCGCCGCGGCGCTCGAGGCCGGGCCGGACGACCCGCAGGAGCTCCGGCGCCGCGGCTTCGGCGCCCTCCGCGAGCTCCTCGCGCGCCTCGCCGAGCGCGCGCCGCTCGTGCTCCTCGTCGACGACCTGCACTGGACCGATCGGGACAGCCTCGCGCTCCTGCAGGAGCTCCTCGACCCGCACCTCGGCCCGCGCCTGCTCGTGGTCGCCACCCTGCGACCGGTCGAGGCGCCGCGGCGCGACGCGATCCTCGCGGCCATGGGCGGCGTCTGGCACCGCACGCTCTCCCTCGCGCCCCTCGCGCTGGAGCAGGCCGAGGCGCTGGCGGCGGAGCTCCTGCCGCGCGAAGAGCCCGCGACCATCGCGGCCATCGCCCGCGAGGCGGGCGGCTCGCCCTTCTTCGTCGAGGAGCTGGCGCGGCACGTGGGCGACGCGCCGCGGAGCGAGCCGGACGCCCTCGAGCTCGACGAGGTGCTCTGGCAACGCATCGCCGCGCTGCCGCCGACCCCCCGGCACGTGCTCGAGCTGGTCTGCACGGCGAGCGGCCAGAGCACCCGCGCGCGCATCGCCCACGCCGCCGGCCTCGACGAGCAGGCGCTCTTCGAGGCCACCCGGAGCCTGCGCGCCGCGCACCTGGTCCGCGCGACCGGCCTCCGCCGGGACGACACGCTCGAGCCCTACCACGACCGGGTCCGGGACGCGGTCGAGCGCCACCTCGACCCCCGCCGGCGGCGGCTCTGCCACCAGCGCCTCGCCCGGGCCCTCGCCGAGGACGGAGGCGCGCGCGTCGCCCCCCACGCGCTCGTCGGCCACACGCTCGCGGCCGGCGATCAGGCCGGGGCCGCGAAGCATGCGGAGGAGGCCGCCAAGCACGCGCGGGCGGCCACCGCCTTCGACCGCGCCGCCGACTTCTACCGCATGGCCCTCGACCTGGGCGGCCACGACGCCGAGCGGGCGCGCGCGCTCCGCCTCGAGCTGGCCCGCGCGCTCGCCGAAGCCGGCCGAGGGGCCGAGTCCGCCGACGCCTACGAGGCCGCGGCCGAGGGCGCCGACGAGGCCACGCGCCGGGACTGCCAGCGCCTCGCGGCCGAGCAGCTCCTCATCAGCGGCCACATCGAGCGCGGCGTGGCCCGGCTCGACGACGCCCTCGAGGCCCTCGGCGAGCCGCCCCTCGCGACCCCG
This sequence comes from Sandaracinus sp., assembly GCA_002699025.1. GTDB lineage: Bacteria > Myxococcota_A > Polyangia > Polyangiales > Houyiibacteriaceae > Houyiibacterium > Houyiibacterium oceanicum. The sequence goes on from PABA01000011.1 coordinate 45,092, forward strand.
CGGCGCGCGCTCTTCGCCGTCCTCTGGCGGCGCCTCGGCCTCCGCCTGCGGGGCCTGAGCTGGTCGGAGCGCGCCCCCGAGGAGGTCCCGGCGGAGGAGCGCGCGCGGCTCCAGCTCATCGGCGCCTCGGCGCTCGGCCTCAGCATGGTCGACGCGATCCGCGGGGCCGCCTTCAGCGCGCGCTTCGCCCAGCTCGCGCTGCGCTCCGGAGACCCCTTCGAGGTCGCGCGAGCGCTCGGCTCGGAGGCGAACATGTCCTCCTACCAGGCCCGCTTCCGCCGCGCGCGCCGCTTCATGGACGCGCTCGCCGAGCTCACCGAGCGCCACCCGGACGAGCCCTACCTGCAAGGCTGGGTCGCCGCCACGCGCGGCGGCTTCGCCTACTTCCGCGGCGAGTTCGCCGAGTGCGAGGCGCACATGCAGGCCGCCCTCGCCGGCTTCGGGCGCGTCCGGGGCGCCACCTGGGAACGGAACAACTCGAACCTCTTCGCGCTCTTCGGCCTGCGCTACCAGGGGCGGCTCCGGGAGCTCGCGCGCCAGGTCGCCGCCCTCCAGCGCGACGCCGAGCGGCGGGGCGACCTCTACATGAAGGTGAACCTCCAGCGCTACGGCGGGCACTACGGCGCGCTCCTCGCGGACCGGCCGGAGGAGGCCTGGGAGACCCTCGAGCGCGCCGTCTGGCCGGCGCCCGCGGAGACCTTCCACCTACAGGACTGGCAGCGGCTCGAGGCGCGCTGCAGCATCCTGCTCTACGAGGGGCGCGCGGCGGACGGGCGGGAGCGCGCGGAGGCCGAGCTCGCGGCGCTCGATGGCTCCCTGCTCACGCGCATCCACACGATCCGGAGCTCGGCGGCCTTCATCCGTGGACGCCTGCTCCTCGGGAGCGCCCCGGACGAGGGGGAGCGCCGCGCTGTCCGTCGGCTGGCCCGCGGGCTCGCGCGCCGGGGCGGCTTCGTCGCCGCGTTCGGCGCGCTGCTGCGGGCGGGCGAGGCGGAGCAGCGGGGCGACCGGGAGGCCGTCGTCGAGGCCTACCGGGCGGCGCTCGCGATCGCGGAGCGCCACGGCATGGGCTTCCACCGGGCCGTGATCCAGCGGCGCCTCGCCGAGCAGCTCGGCGGCGACGAGGGGCGCGCGCTCCGGGCCGCCTCCGACACCTGGATGCAGGCGCAGGGCGTGGTCGCACCGGAGCGGATGGCGCAGCTGCTGGTGCCCCGGCCGACGCGACGGCTCAGCGCGGTCGGAGACGCGCTCGATGGGCTCGGGCGAGAGACCGACTGAGCCCCCGCCCGCTCGGCTCAGTCGGGGAGGCGCTCGATGGACTCGCGCGAGAAGCCGGGGGAGCTCGACGTCTCGCGTCGATGACGGATCCCCGTGCGCGCGTCGACGCCTTCCCAGCGCTCCCAGCTGACGTCCCCCTCGGGGAGCGCCTGATCCTCGTGCTCGACCAGCTCCCACTCGATCTCGAGCTGCGCCTCGAACGCCCGATAGCGCGCCGCGTCCACCGTCTCCCCGTCGATCGCGAAGCTCCGCTCGATGCCATCGTCGGTCGGCCCCGGGTCCTCGAAGCCGGCACCGTCCTCGGGGGCGTCACCGCCGCCCTCGCGCCCGAGCGCTCCTCGCTCCGCCGACCGCTGCCTCGCCACGCCCGCCCCCTCCTCCCCGCCGCTCGTCGCCGCGCCCATCGGCGCCTCGTCGGTGTCGGCCGCCGCGGACGGCTCGGGGCTTTCGCCGCCGCCGCCGTCGGCGCAGCCGAGCGCGAGCGTGAGAAGCGAGGCGGTGACCGGAGCGAGGCGCATGCACCCAGGGTAGAGCGAGGCGCCGGGTCGGTAGAAGGGAGAGGGCGCCGGGCGCGGGCGTCCCAGCGGCGTGCTACGACTGGGCCATGGTCACGCTGCGCTTCGTCGCCGGCACCCTCGAGGTCCACGGCCTCGAGCGCGAGGACCCGCGCGTCCCCCCCGAGTGCCGCTGGGACGCCCGCGCCGGCTGCCACCGCGCCGAGGCCCTCCACTACGCGCGCATCGTCCTCCGCTTCGTGAAGGAGAAGACGCCCTACGAGGACGAGGCCCGGGCCTACGCGGAGCTCGACGGGGGCCTCCGCGTCCGCCGCGAGCCGCGCCCCTACCAGGCCGAAGCGCTCACGGCCTGGCGCAAGCAACGCGGCCGCGGCGTCGTCGTCCTCCCCACCGGCGCCGGCAAGAGCTACGTCGCCATGATGGCCATCGACGCCGTGCGCCGGAGCACGCTCGTCGTCGCGCCGACCCTCGATCTGGTCCGCCAGTGGTACGACAACCTCCGCGCGAGCTTCGGCGTGGAGGTGGGCCTGGTCGGCGGCGGCGACCACCGCGTCGAGGACATCACGGTCACCACCTACGACTCGGCCTACATCCACATGGAGCACCTCGGCGACCGCTTCGGCCTGGTGGTCTTCGACGAGTGCCACCACCTCCCGGGCGAGACCTACACGCTCGCCGCGCGCCTCTGCCTCGCCCCCTACCGGCTCGGCCTCACGGCCACGCCCGAGCGCCAGGACGGCCGCGAGGCGGTGCTGACGGATATCGTCGGCCCGACCGCCTACCGGCAGGAGATCGTCGAGATGAGCGGCGACTACCTCGCCGACTACGACACGGTGCGCATCCAGGTGGAGCTCAGCCCCGAGGAGCGCGAGCGCTACGAGCAGGCCCGGTCGATCTACCGCGGCTTCGTCGCCGCCCAGGGCATCCGCCTCGGCTCGCCGCGCGGCTGGTCCGAGTTCATCCAGCGCTCGGCCCGGAGCGACGCCGGCCGCCGCGCCATGGCCGCCTACCGGGAGCAGCGCCAGCTCGCCTTCGCCGCGCCCGCCAAGCTCGAGTACGTCGAGCACCTCCTCGAGGAGCACCGCGACGACCGCTCGATCGTCTTCACGAGCGACAACGCCACCTGCTACGCGATCAGCCGCCGCTTCCTCGTGCCGGCGATCACGCACCAGACGAAGGTGAGCGAGCGGAGCGAGATCCTCGAGGGCTTCGCGGCGGGGCGCTACCGGGCCGTCGTCACGAGCAAGGTGCTCAACGAGGGCGTCGACGTGCCGGACGCGAACGTGGCCATCGTCGTCAGCGGCTCGGGCTCCGTGCGCGAGCACGTGCAGCGCCTCGGCCGCGTGCTCCGCAAGGTCGGCGACAAGCGCGCCACCCTCTACGAGCTGATCACGGCGCGCACGGGCGAGGCCTTCACCAGCGAGCGCCGGAGGGACCACGTTGCTTACCGCTGATCTGGTCCGCGCCTACCGGCGCAAGGGCGAGCTGAAGCTCCGGAAGATCGACGGCGAGGCGCGCGCGCGGGCCGTGGAGGTCGCCGAGGGCTACTGCGACGTGGCGCGGCGCTCGGTCGGCGACACGCGCCGCGAGGTGCACGAGGGCTTCGACACCGTGCCCGTCGAGGGGCGGGACCGGAAGCTCGCGGACGGGCTCCGCAAGCTGGTGCTCGACCGCTGCGACTTCGAGGTCCGCACGGAGATCGACCCGGTGGAGCTGCGCCAGGAGGTCTTCCAGGCGGCGGCGCGCTGGCGGCGGGAGCAGCGCTTCGATCGGGAGGCGCTGCTGGCCGAGGTGGGGGCGGCGCACGAGGTGGAGCCGGCGGAGATCGAGCGGCTCCTCTACGCGGACCTGAAGGGCGCGCACCGGCTGCTCTCCTTCGAGGAGGCCGATGGCGAGCAGATCATGCGGGCCTACGAGCTCGGGCAGGTGCAGGCCGTGCTGCTGCGGGCCGAGGCGGTGGAGGTCGAGGTGGAGGCGGCGGACCCGGCGCTCTACCGGGCGCTCTTCCGGAAGATGAAGTTCCACCGGCTGCTCCACACGATCACCAAGCGGAAGACGGGCGGCTACCGGATCGGCATCACCGGCCCCTTCAGCCTCTTCTCGAGCGTGACCAAGTACGGGCTCCAGCTCGCGCTGGTGTTGCCGGCCGTGCGCGCCTGCGATCGCTGGTCGCTGACGGCGGAGGTGCGCTGGGGCAAGGAGCGGACGCGGGCGCGCTTCGAGGCGTCGGGGAAGCGCGAGGGCGGCTTCGAGGCGCCGCGCATGCCCGACGAGGTGGAGAAGCTCGCGGAGAAGTTCCGCGCGAAGGCGGAGAAGGGGAAGACCGGCTGGGAGGTGGCGCCGGCGACGGAGATCCTCTCGCTGCCGGGGGTGGGCGAGTGCGTGCCGGACCTGGTCTTCCGCAAGGACGGGCAGGAGGTCTTCCTCGAGGTGCTCGGCTACTGGAGCCGGGCCGCCGTGTGGAAGCGCGTCGAGCTGGTGGAGGCCGGCATGGACACGCCGATCGTCTTCGCCGTCTCGAAGCGGCTGCGCGTGAGCGAGGAGGTGCTCCCCGAGGAGCTCCCCGCGGCGCTCTACGTCTACAAGGGCGTGCTCAGCGCGAAGGCCGTCGAGGAGCGCCTCGACCGGCTCGCGGGCGACCGGTAGCGACCGGCCGGTAGCGACCGGCCGCTCGGGGGCCGCGGGGGGAAGGTAGCCGCGCGGCGGACGCGGAGTAGACTCGGGGCGCTCCGACCGGCGCTTCCATGGCTTCCTTCCCTCGTCTCGCCTGCTCGCTCGTCGCGCTCGCGGTGCTCTGCGCCGCCGCGCCGGCCCGGGCCGACGCGCCCTGCGACGAGGGAGCCTCCGGGGAGGAAGCGACGACCGGTGAGCAGGCCGCCGCCCCGTCCGCGGCCGACGAGGACGCCGAGCCCTGCCCGAGCCCGCGCCGCCCGATCCCCGACTACGACGGGCGGCGCATCGGCCCGACCCCGGGGGACCGCGCGCTCTGGATCCCGCGCGTCGTCTTCTTCCCGATCTGGTGGGTCGCCGAGGTGCTCGTGCGCCGCCCGCTCGTCTGGCTCACGGGCCTGCTCGCGGAGCGCCAGCTCGTCCGCCGCTACAAGGAGTTCTTCACCTTCGGCCCCGAGGACCGGGTCACGCTCATGCCGACCTTCCTCTACGACCTCGGGTTCCGCCCGAACGCCGGGCTCCGCTTCGAGTACCGGGAGATCCGCGGCTCGCCGGCCACCGTCTTCGCGCGCGTCGCCTACGGCGGCGCGGACTGGCTCTCCGGAGAGGCGGGCCTGCGGGTGACGCGCGGCGTGTGGCGCTGGGACCTGCGCGGCGGCGGGCAGCGCCGCCCGGACGGCCGCTTCTTCGGCCTCGGCAGCGAGGCCCGCGACGGGAGCTCCGCGCGCTTCCGCTGGGACGGGGTGGACGCCACCAGCCGGCTCGGCTGGCACCCGACGCGCGGCGACGCCATCACCCTCGCGCTCGGCGTGCGGCGCCGTCGCTTCCGGCCCGCCGAGAACCCGCAGCGCTCCATCGAGGCCGTCGTCGAGGACCCGGAGACCAGCGTGACGGCGCTGCCCCCGGCCTACCCGGACGGCTACGACGCGCTCCGGCTCGAGCTCGGCGGCGAGCTCGACACGCGCCCCTACCGCCCCCACCCGCTCACCGGCGTGCGCGCGGCGGCCAGCGTGCTCGTCGGCGCGGACGTGCGCGAGCGGGAACGGCGCGGCGCCTGGCTCCGCTGGCAGGGGGAGCTCACGGGCCACTGGGACGTCAGCGGCGCGCGCCACGTCCTGCGCCTCGGCCTGCACCTCACGGGCACGGAGATCGTCTCGGGGGCCATGCCCTTCACCGAGCTCCCGGACCTCGGCGGTAGCGGCCCCATGCGCGGCTTCCACGGCGGGCGCCTCGTCGGCCGGAGCGGCGCCGCGCTCCTCCTCGCCTACGATTGGCCCATCTGGCAGGCGATGGACGGCACGCTCCAGCTCGGCCTCGGCAACGTCTACGACGGGCACTTCCAGGAGCTCGGTCCGGGCAACAGCCGGCTCAGCGTCGCCTTCGGCTTCGCGGCGATCGGGAAGCGCGAGCACCGCTTCCAGATGCTGGTCGGCTTCGGCACGGAGCCCTTCGACGAAGGCGGTCAGGTGAAGAGCGTGCGCTTCACCGTGGGGGTGGCGCCATGAGGCGACGGCTGCGACGGAGGCGACGGCTGCCGACCTTGCTCCTGGCGCTCGCCCTCGGCTGCGGCGCCGGGGTCCAGCGCTTCCCGCTCGGCGAGGCCATGTGGGTCGACGAGGGCGACACGCGCGCCGTACGGCCGCGGCCCGGCGAGAGTTCGGCCAACCTGCTCCAGGACTTCGTCGACTACACGCTGCTCCGCCCGATCACGCGCGTCTTCGCCGTGGACCCGGCCGGCGAGGCGATCGACGTGAACGCCTTCGACGAGGTGCCCGACTCGAGCTGGTTCGAGAACCGCTGGCGAGAGGGGGGCTTCGACGTGGCGCGCGCCCTCCGGGGCGCCTGCGACGAGCCGCCGCCGGTCGCGCCCTGGACCGTCGTCAGCGGCAAGCGCGCCGGCGCCAACCCGGGCTTCGTCATCGAGGACGCCGAGGGGCGCCGCTTCGTCGTGAAGCTCGACGAGCCCAGCCAGCCCGAGCACGCGACCAGCGCCGACGTGATCGGCGCCACCGTCTACTGGGCGGCCGGCTACCACACGCCCTGCAACCGCATCGCCTTCTTCCAGCCCGACGCCCTCGAGATCGCCGAGGGTGCGATGGCGGGCAAGGGCGCCGAGCAGGAGCCGCTCACCCGGGCGCTGCTCCAGGAGATCGTCGCCCTCGGCCACGCGCGCGCCGACGGCGCCGTGCGCGCCATGGCGAGCCGCTACCTCCCCGGCGAGCCGCTCGGCCCTTGGCGCTACGAGGGCATGCGCGAGGACGACCCGAACGACGTCGTACCGCACGAGGACCGGCGCGAGCTCCGCGGCTCCTACGTGGTCGCCTCCTGGATCGACCATTGGGACACGCGCTCGTCGAACACGCTGCGCATGTGGATCGACCCGGACGGGGACGGGCGGGGCCACGTGCGCCACAACTTCCTCGACTGGGGCGACGTGATCGGCACGGACGCGGGGCCCCTCGGCATCCCGCCGCGGCGCGGGCACACCTACAACTTCCACCCGGGCCACGTCTTCACCGACTTCGTCACGCTCGGCGCGATGCCGCGCCCCTGGCGGCACGTGGAGCGCGGCCCGGCGGGCGAGCTGCTCGGCTACTTCGACGCCGAGCGCTTCGACCCGGAGGAGTGGTACCCGAGCGTGCTGAACCCCGCCTTCCAGCGCGCGACCGAGCGGGACATGGCCTGGGGCGCGCGGCGGGTGGCGGCGATGGGGCCGGCCTTCGTCGCGGCGCTCGTGGCGTCGCTCCAGCTCGCGGACCCGGGCGCGGCCGCCGAGCTCGAGCGCGTGCTCCTGGCGCGGCGGGAGAAGATCCTGAAGCGCTGGTTCCGGCGCCTCTCGCCGCTCACCGAGCCGCGCCTCGAGGCGGGCGCCGGGGGGAGCGGGACCGCGCGCCTCTGCCTGCGGGACCTGGCCGTGGCGACGGGCATCGTGGAGTGGGACGCGCGGCCCTATTGGACGCGCGCCTGGCGCGTGGAGGGGGAGCGACGCGTCGAGGCGCTCGAGCCCTTCCCGCTGCGGCGCCGGGCCCCCGACCGGGTCTGCGCGCTCCTGCCCGAGACGGACGCCGGCTACCTGATCGTCGACCTCACGGGGCAGTACGGCGAGGGAGACCGGGCCGCCCGCCCGGCCCGCGTGCACCTCGCGCGCGCCGAGGGCGGCGGCCTCCAGATCGTGGGCCTCGAGCGCCCCTACGAGCTCACCCCGCCAGGCCGCTGAGCGCCGAGGCCGCGCTCGTCCGCGCGAGCTCCTCGGCTCGAAGACCTCGGCTCGCGGCGGCTCGGGCTCCTCGGTTCCGGCTTCCGAGCTCGCGGCGCCTCGGCTCGAAGACCTCGGCTCGGCGGACGCCTCGGCTCGGCCTCACGCCTCCTCGGCTCGGGTCGGCTCGGGTCCGCTTCGCCGTGGCCCCTCGGCTCGTCGCGCTCGCGCTCTCCGTCCCGCGGACCGCACGACATCCGATGCGACGTCACGCCCGCCGATGCGTGGCCACGCGCCGCCCCGAACCGGCCGCGTGGAGCGCCCGCGCGCCGAAACCGCGACACGCTGCATCGGAAGCCTCGCGACGTCACGTACGCCCCCACGCAAAGGTCCCGTGACGATGGGTGCGGCGGATCGTCGCGCTCGCTGCGACCCCCGGATCCTAGCCTTACGTTGATGGAGTGACACGCACAAAGCTGTATTCCGTGCTGGCACTCGTGCTCCTGGCGAGCGCTTGCGAACCCAATGTCCAAGGCCGATGGGAGGCGGAGACGCCGTCCGATCTGGAAGGAGAGCCCATCGCGCGCGGCGACTTCGCCGAGCGCTCCGAGTGTGGCGTCGGCACACCGACCGGCGAGGGCCTCGCGCGCCTCATCCGCACGCCCTTCCTGCAGAACGTGACCGCCGACGCGGCCACGGTGCTCTGGGTCGGCGACGCCGTGGCCGAGGTGGACCTGGTCGTCGAGACGCCCGAGGGCGAGGTCGTCGCGGTCGTCCCCGCCGAGCCGGACCCCGGCGCCGCCCTCGAGGAGGGGCTGCAGCTCCGGGCCCGCGCCGAGGGCCTCGACGCCGGGGAGACCTACTGCTGGCACCTCCGCGATGGCGCCGGCCCGCTGACCGCGCCCGCCGGCCTCGAGACCGCGCCCGTCGACATGGACGCCCCCGTGCGCTTCGCGGTCTGGGGCGACTCGGGCACGGGCGGCATCGATCAGGTGCAGCTCCAGGCCCAGATGGACACGGTCGACTTCGACCTCGCGCTCCACGTGGGTGACCTCGCCTACCCGACGGCCACGCGCGAGGCGCTCCAGGACTACGTCTTCGACATCTACCCGGCGCTCTTCGCGCAGGTGCCCTTCTTCCCCGTGCCGGGCAACCACGACTACTCGGCCGACGACGCGGCGCCCTTCCGCGAGGCCTTCGAGCTGCCCGTCATCGACGACCCGGCGAGCGGCGAGCGCTGGTACGCCTTCGACTGGGGCTCGGTGCACTTCGTCGCCATGGACACCGAGGCGCTGAACGAGGACCAGCTCGCCTGGCTCGAGCGCGACCTCGAGGCGCACCAGGACGCCCCCTGGATCGTCGTCTACGGCCACCACCCGCCCTACTCGTCCGGCCACCACGGCTCCTCGAGCCGGATGCGCGAGCTGACCGAGACCTTCGAGCGTCACGGCGTGGACCTGGTCTTCACGGGCCACGACCACCACTACGAGCGCACGGTCGACCTGAACGGCGTCACCTACGTCGTGACGGGCGGCGGCGGCGCCGGGACGCGGAGCGCGAGCCGCTCCGAGTGGACGGCGCGGACCGAGGTGGTCGCCCACTTCGTGATGGTCGAGGCGACGCGCGACCGGATGTCGATGCACGCCATCGACGCGACGGGCAACGAGTTCGACCGGGCCGTCTTCCACGCGCAGCGCTGAGCGCGAAGCGCCGAACGCCCCGACCGCTCGCGGCCGGCTCCTCCCGAGGGCCGGCCGCGCGCGTTCCGTCCCCCGCCCTCTCCCGGGGCCAGCCCGGCCCCGATCCCCCGACCGTTGCGCCGACGGGCCGAGCCGGGTAGGCGGGAAGCATGAAGGTGAGCATGGCGTCGGCGCCCGGGCAGCTCTTCGAGGCGCGGCTGGGCACACGGGCCGGTCCGGGCGGCGCGCAGGCCGTGCTCGAGGTCGCGGCGAACGGGGTCGTGCAGCTCGACCCGAGCCAGGCGCTCGGCTGCACCATCGTCGAGGCCACGCCGGACGAGCTCGCGGCGCTGCGGCGGGCGGGCTTCCAGTGCGCCTACCACCCGCCCGGGAAGAAGCTCGGCGACGACCCCATGATGCGCATGGTGCTCCCCGTGGGGCGCTCCGGCTGGGCCATCGCCGCGGGCTACGCGGGCCTCTTCGCGCTGCTCGTCCTCCCGGCGCCCCTCGCCCTCGTGCTCGGCGCCGTCGCCGCCTGGGACCTCCGCAAGAACCCGAAGAAGCGCGGCTGGGGCCGCACCATCTTCGGCCTGCTCATGGGCACGCTCGGCACGGGCCTGATGCTCCTCGCCCTCTTCGACGCCTTCTGAGCGGCCCTTTCGTCCCGGAGCTCGTCCACGTCCACGTGCTCGTGCTCGTGCTCGTGCTCGTGCTCGATTCGCCTGAACGCGGCGCTCGAGAGATCGGCGAAAGGAGCAGGCTCGGAGGCTGGAGCAGACGGCGAGCGATCTGCCCCCCGAGATCACTCGGGTCGTCGAGCACGAGGTCGAGCACGAGCACGAGCACGAGCACGAGCACGAGCACGAGCACGATGGAACGCGGCAACCTCGTCGCGGTGCTCGCTGGTACGGCCTGCTCCCCCCGAGGCCGTGATCCCCGGCTACGCTCGGGGCGATGTCGCTCCGCGCGCACTGGGTCCTCGACGAGGACGTCGTCTTCCTGAACCACGGCTCCTTCGGGGCCTGCCCGCGGGTCGTGCTCGAGGCCCAGGCGCGGCTCCGCGCGCAGCTCGAGGCGGAGCCCGTGCGCTTCTTCGTCCGCGAGCTCGAGCCGCTCCTCGCCGAGGCGCGCGCGGTGGCGGCGCGCTTCGTCGGCTGCGACGAGGATGATCTGGTCTTCGTGCGGAACGCGACCGAGGGCGTGAACGCCGTGCTCCGCTCGCTCCGCTTCGCGCCGGGCGACGCCATCCTCGTCACGGACCACGGTTACCACGCCGTCGGCAACGCGGCGCGCTGGGTGGCCGAGCGCGCCGGCGCGCGGGTCGACGTGGCGCGCGTGCCCTTCCCGCTCACGGGCCCGGACGAGGTCGTCGAAGCCGTCCTCGCCGCCGTCACGCCGGAGACGAAGCTCGCCATCGTCGACCAGGTCACGAGCCCCACCGGCGTCGTCTTCCCCCTCACCGAGCTCGTCCTCCGGCTCGAGGCCCGCGGCGTGGACGTGCTCGTCGACGCCGCCCACGCACCCGGCATGCTCCCCCTCGACCTGCGCGCCCTCGGCGCGGCCTACGTCACGGGCAACTTCCACAAATGGGTCTGCGCGCCGAAGGGCGCGGCCTTCCTCCACGTGCGGCGCGACCGGCAGGAGGGCATCGTGCCGCCGGTCATCAGCCACGGCTGGGACTCGCCGCGCCCGCGGAGCCGCTTCCTCGAGACCTTCGACTGGACGGGCACGGCCGACCCGACGGCCGTCCTCGCGCTCCCGGCGGCGCTCCGCTTCGTCGACGAGGTCTGCGGCGGCTGGGAGGCGCTCCGCGCGCGCTGCCACGCCCTCCTTCTCGAAGGACGCGACCTCCTCGCCGCCGCGCTCGACGTCCCCCCGCCCGTCCCCGACGCCATGCTCGGCATGCTCGCCGCCCTGCCCCTCCCGGACGCCGAGACCCGCGCGCCGCCCGAGAGCGCCCTCTACCTCGACGCGCTCCAGCTCGCGCTCTACGAGACGCACCGCGTCGAGGTGCCCATCGTGCCCTGGCCCGCGCCGCCGAAGCGCCTCGTCCGCATCAGCGCCATGGCCTACGTGACCCCGGACGAGTACGCGGCCCTCGCCGCCGCCCTCCGCGAAGAGCTCGCCCTCCCATGAGCGCCCGCGCCTCGCGCGAACCTCCAGCGACCGTGCTCCTCCCCAGCGGCACGCTCCACCTCGCGAGCGGGACCACCACCACGACGCGCGCTCGGCCCCGGGCGAAGCTCCCGGTCCCGCTGGAGGGACACACCTTTCTTCGCGTCACCGGGCGCGTGGCCGGGCGCGAGGGCGTCCTCGCGGGTCCCCTCGTCGCGGCCGCGCTCCGGTCGCGCTGAGCTACCCTCGCGCCCCCATGCCCTTCGCGCTCCATCCTCGCCTCGCCGCGGACACGGTCCCGCTCGGCCGCTTCCCCGGCACGCTCGCGCTCCTCCACCGGGACGCGCGCTACCCCTGGGTGATCCTCGTGCCCGAGCGCGAGGGCGTCCGCGAGCTCCACCAGCTCCCGCCGGACGTCCGCCGCGCCCTCCTCGAGCAGAGCTGCGCCGTGGCCGAGGCGATGGAGGCGCTCTTCGATGCGGACAAGATGAACGTCGCGGCCCTCGGGAACATGGTCCCCCAGCTCCACCTCCATCACGTCGCGCGCTTCGAGGCGGACGACGCCTGGCCGGGCGCGATCTGGGGCGCGCACCCGGCCCTCGAGTACACCCCCGAGGCGCTGGAGACGCGCTGCGCCGCGCTGCGCGGAGCCTTCGCGGATCGGGAAGGCTTCGCGCCCGCGTCGCCGGCGCCGCTCGGCGGGACCTGACCTCGCGCGACCGGCGGCGCCCGACCGCCGTTGACGACCCCCCCCCCATCCCCGACCCTCGCGGCCGGGGAGGTGCCGCGTGATCCCGTACTTCATCGTCCGTCCCGGGAGCGCCGAGGGCCTCCAGCTCGTCTACGACTTCGACGCGGGGCGCACGTCCATCCTGCGCCTCCGGCTCGAGGGGGACTCCGTCGCGAAGGAGCCCGTCGCCGAGGTGGACCGGCTCCTCCGGCATGCCGCCGCCCTCGAGGACGGCTGGCTCGCGGCCGTGATGCCCGTGAGGGAGTTCGGCGAGCCGGTCTTCGTCGAGAAGTGGTCCTGGGACCCGGTCGAGCGCGTCGCGCAGGGCCGCGTGCCCCACCCGAAGATGGGCCTGATGAACATGGCGGCCTCGGACGACGGCGCCCTCGTCCTCGTCGACCGGGCCTTCCGCGAGTCGGGCGCGCACTCGACGCGCAACGACGCGCTCGTCCTGGCGTGGCCGGAGATGGAGCTCCGGGCGACGATCCACCCGATGATCTCCGCGCTCGTCACGGCCACCTTCGACGACTCGAACGAGCGGCTGGCGCTGGTGCACGTCGACCAGGGCGGCTGCGAGGCCCGCCTCTACCGCCTGGACGGCCCGGAGCCGACGCTCCTGGGCGAGTTCGCGCAGGCGCAGCTCCCGACCGACTTCGTGACCGGCGCCCTGGCCTTCGTCGACGACGCGATCGTGCTCTGGACGCTCCACATCGAGCTGCTCGAGAGCGAGGTCGTGGTCTACGACGCGGGCGGCGAGACGCCCTCCTTCGCGCGCCGGCTGCGCTGCTCCTTCGACCCCGGGCTCGAGGACGAGCCCGAGCGCCCCTACGACACGATCCTGAGCAACGCGAACCCCGCGCTGGCGCTCCGCGACGGCTGCGCGTTCGTCGGCGGGCGCGGTCAGGTGCATCGGGTGCCCCTCGACGGCGCGGACCCCACGTCCATCGACCTCCCCCTGGACGTCGTCGTCCAGATCCGCCCCTTCGGGGACCGGCTGCTCGCCATCGACACCGCCGGCGAGCTGGCGCTCGTCCCCGCGCGCTGAGCCCGCTCGCCGCTGGGCGGGCGGAGGTGAGCGTGGTACGCCCTCGGCGATGAGCCTCGTCGGCGTGAACACCCCTTATCTCCAGGGCGAGTACGGGCACGACCTCGCGCCCAACGGCCGCTTCCCCGAGTGGCCGGTCGCCTTCTCGGAGATGGCCGCCTACCGACCGCTCATCGAGGCCGCCGAGCTCGGCTTCGACGCCATCCGGCTCTGGCTCTGCGAGAACGGCGAGGGCATCGTGCTCGACGAGCGAGGCGCCATCGCCGGCGTGCACGCGGACCTCCTGAAGGCGGTGGAGATCGTCTCGGAGGCGGCGGCGCTCCACGGCCTGCGCGTCTACTGGTCGCTCCTCGACGGCAACGCCATCGCCCGCGAGGCGGACCCGGTCACGCGCGCCATCGTCACCGACGGCGACGCGCGCGCCCGCTTCGCGGAGAAGGTCGTCGCCCCCATCGCCGGCCTGCTCGACCCGCGGCTCACGGTCGCGCTCGAGATCGTCAACGAGCCGGAGACGGGCACGGAGGCGTGCATGCGCGACTCGGACGAGGTCGCCGAGGGCGCCGAGGCCGTCACCTGGGAGCAGCTCGGCGCGACGATCCGCCTGGCGGGCGACGCGGCGCGGGCCGAGGGCGTCGCGCACGTCACGGCCGGTACCATGCACGTCTTCCTCCCGGAGCTCTGGAAGGTCGACCCGCGCCTCGACGCCGTGGACGTGCACGTCTACCACCCGCGCGGCGGGCTCCCCTCGCGGGCCGACCTGGCGGCCTACGTGGGGGACGACGCGCTGAAGGACCCGGCGCTCCCGCTCTTCGGGGGCGAGTGCGGCATCCCCAAGGGCGCGGACGAGTCGACGCTCCCGCTCCTGAACTACGTGCACAACGCCGAGGCCGCGGGCTACGACGGGGTGTTCCTCTGGCAGCTCGAAGGCGACCTCGTCGACAAGGGCGCGCCGAAGCGCCCCATCACGGAGCTCGGCTGGGAGGCGAAGCGGCTCCTCGCCGAGCGACGCGGCTGACGGGGGCGGTCGCGGCGGAGGCGGGCGGAGGCGCACGCGGTGGGGCGGGGCGCCTCGGCCCGGAGACGCCCCGCAGCGTCCCGAGCGTCGGAACGGCGCGTGCGTCGAAGGGAGCCCGATGATGACCCGTCCCCTGCTCGCGCTCGTCCTCGCCGCCTCTGGCCTCTCCACCTGCGAGGACGAGGCGCCCCCCGTCCCCCAGCACGCCGACTACGAGAGCGAGGAGGGGCTGGACGAGCCCGTCGGGGATGTCCCGGGCATGGTCGTCGATTCGTCTGAGACGAACTGACGGCATCTTATTTTCGCTCTTACAAAAGACCCGCCACTGCTCCAGAACGGGAGGCGATGCACCCTCGGGCCCTCCTCGTCGCCAGCGCGCTCCTCCTCGGGGCGTGCGCTCATGGGCCGACGCTCCCGGCGGACGCGCCGCTCCCCGGCCTGGAGCTCGCGTCGCGCAGCGGCGGCGGGGACGACGGGTCGCGCTGCCTGGTCGTCTTCCTGCCCGGGTTGGGGGACGACGCGCAGGCCTTCGCGGACCACGGCTTCGACACGACGCTGAGCTCCCACGGCATCGACGCCGACCTCTGGGCCGTCGACTGGCGCGGCGTGGGGCTGGGCCACCCGGAGCTCGCCGAGCGCCTCGCGCGGGACGTCCGCCGACGCACGGCGGAGAAGGGCTACGCGAAGACCTGGCTCGTCGGCGTCTCCCTCGGCGGGGGCGGCGCGCTCCACACGAGCGCGGAGACCCCGGAGCTGGTCGACGGGGTGGTCGCCCTCTCGCCGGTCTTCGCGGACCCGTTCCTGGTGAAGGACATCCGCCGGCGCGGCGGGCTGCATGCCTGGAGTCCGGAGCGGCCCGACCACCCCTCCGAGCGCGTCTTCGACTGGCTCCGCCATCGTCAGCGCCCGGGCGGCGGCCAGGTGCCCGTCTTCCTCGGCTACGCGGCCGACGATCCGCTCGCGCCCATCTCCCAGACGGTCGCCGACGCGCTCGAGCCCGGCCGGGTCGTCGTCGGTGGGGGCGGCCACGCCTGGAACGTGTGGCGCGAGCTCTGGCAGGGCTTCGTCGCCTCGGGCCGTCTCCAGCGCTCCTGCGGCGTGCGCTGAGCTCGCGGCCGAGCGCGTTCGGAGTGGACGGCCGCGCGCACGGAGCGGCATGGTCGCGGGATGGCTCCTTCGCCGCGTCGCCGCGCCGCTGCCTGCCTCGCCTGCGCCCTCCCCCTGCTGCTCGCGCGCTCGCCCGTCCGGGCGCAGGACGACGCCCCCGGGAGCGAGCCGCCGGGCGACGCCCGAGCCGCGCAGGCTGCGGACGACGCACCGAGCACGCCCGCGGTCCCTCCGGTCGCGCGGATCCGCGCGGCCCTCGACGCCATCGGCGGCTACGACGCCGTGAGCCTGGACCAGGAGGCGGGCGTGATCCGGCTCCGGGGCGAGGTCCCGACCGCGGCTGCGCGCCAGGCGGCCGAGCAGGTGGCCGAGCGCGCCGCCCCGGACGCGCTCTTCGTCGCGAACGCCATCGAGATCGTCGCGCCGAGGAGCGAGGACGAAGCCGACCCGACCCTCGCGGCCGACGAGACCGACCAGGCCATCGCCGGCGCCATCCGGCGCATCTTCGGGGCCGTCGACGAGCTGCGCGCCGTGGAGGTGCGCGTCGACGGCGGCATCGTGCACCTCCGCGGCACGGTGCGGGAGCCGGCCGCGGCCGACCGGGCCGTGGAGATCGCCGGCGAGCGCGACGGGGTCATCTACGTGGACGCCGACGTCGCCGTCGAGGCGTCGCTTCAGGAGCAGCTCCAGGCGACCATGACGGAGCTCGAGGAGAAGGGCCGGGAGGCGCTCGGTCGCCTCCCCGTGCTCGGCGTGGCGCTCCTCATCGTCCTGCTCGCGCTCTTCCTCGCGCGCTGGGTGGCGCGGGCGCGTGTCGGGTCGCGGGTCATGAAGCGGAGCCCGCTCATCCACCAGATGATCCTCCGGGTGGTCGCCACGCTGGTGCTCGTCGGCGGCGTGCTCCTGGCGCTGGACGTGCTCGGCGCGACGGGCGTCGTCGGGGCGATCCTCGGCACGGCGGGCATCGTCGGCCTGGCCGTCGGCTTCGCCTTCAAGGACATCGTCGAGAACTACCTCGCGGGCATCCTGTTGGCGTTCCATCGGCCCTTCGCGGCGGGCGACCTGGTCGCGCTCGGCGAGCGGGAGGGCAAGGTCATCCGCCTCTCGAGCCGGGAGACGATCCTCATGACGCTCGAGGGCAACCACCTGCAGATCCCCAACTCGGAGGTCTTCAAGGCGACGATGGTGAACTACACGCGCAACCCGCGGCGGCGCTTCGACTTCGTCGTGGGCGTCGGCACCGGCGAGGAGCTCGCGGCGGCGGTGCGGATCGGCGTGGAGGCGCTCGAGGCGATGGAGGGCGTGATGGTGGACCCGGCGCCCTTCGCGCGCGTGGAGGGCTTCGGCGACTCGTCGATGAGCGTGCGCTTCTTCGGCTGGGTGGACCAGGGGTCCTACGACTGGTTCAAGGTGCGGAGCGAGGCCGTGCGGCGCGTGAAGCGGGCGCTCGACGGGGAGGGCATCGACGTGCCGAACCCGATCTTCGATCTCGACGTGTTCCGGGAGGAGGGGCGGCGCGCCAAGCACCTCCGGCCGGCGCCCGCGGAGCCGGAGGCGGCGCCGCACGACCTCTCGGTGGACGAGGACATCGACAAGCAGATCGCCGAGGACCCGGAAGCCCAGGAGGTCGACCTGCTGGAGCCGGGGGGCTGAGCGCGCTCAGAGGCAGACGCCGAGCAGACCGGAGAGCCCCTCGACGGCGGTGCACGTCTCGCTCCCGGTGCATACACCTGTCAGGCGGCAGAGGCGTTCGCAGGTGCCGGCGCAGATGAAGCCCTCGGGGCACTCGGAGATGCTCCCGCAGGCCTCGCCCGCGCCGACACGCACGCCGGTGGCCGGCACGCAGAGGCCGACTTCCTCGGAGAAGCTCCGCAGCCGGCACTCGTAGCCGACACCACAGGAGCCCGCGCGGAGCGGACTGCACGGCGCGACGCAGGCCCCGAGGGAAGCGTCACAGACTTGCCGCGCCCCCAGACCGTCCCGGTCGACCCAGCAGTCCTCGTCGGCCGTACAGGAAGAGGCCACTTCGACCGCGCAGCCGCCGACGCAGGCGGCGAGAATCAGGAAGGCGAGAGAGAGGAGGCGGCTCATGACGACGGCTCCGAGGTGAACGAGAGGGCATCGAGGAGCGCCCCGAAGTCCTGGAGGTCCGGATCGAAGCCCTCGGGCGCCGCGGCGTAGCCGACGACGAGGAGCACGGGCCAGCCGCGGCGGCGCTCGCCCGAGTGATGCGTCCGGAAGCTCGGTCCGCGCACGACAGCCACGGCTGCACGAGCGTTCCGCGCTCCGGCCGCCAGCCCCAGGCGCGGGCCCGCCACGTCGACCATCACGAGGTGCGCCGGGGCGCCCCCGACGCGCGCCGGGAGCTGGTCCACGAGCCTGGTGTTCCAGCGTTGCCCGCGCGAGACGAACCCGCGATCACCGAGGCGGATCGCCCAGCGGCCCCCGGCGAGGCTGTCGACGTAGCTACGGGCGAGCACCGCAGGCGCGGTCTCGAGCAGCGGCTCGGGGACGGGCACGGCCTGCACCCAGAGCACGCTGCCGTCCCGTACGTGCTCGAGGCGAAGCTCGGCTCCCGCGCCGGGGGCCTCCCGCCAGGCCCCATCCGTCAACGCAGCTGGGTCGATGCGATGCCGGCCGAGCTCCGACGAAGGCGCCGCACCGCATGCCACGGCTCCGAGCGCCAGCACCACGGGGAGATGCCGGAGCGCGGCGCAGAGGGCGAGCGCTGGACGTGCCGCGTCACCGTCGAACGACATGAGGTTCGGGGAACGAGTCACTGCGCAGACCTCCAGAGCGGAGCCACGAAGAAGAACTGGACGTGAAAGTTCGGGCGGCCTGCGGCGAAGACGAAGCGCCCCTCCCAGCCGTTGCGACGCAGGCCCAGCTCGGCGAGCCCCTGCACCACGACGTCGGCGAAGCTCTCGCGCTGAGCGGGCTGGGTGGCCTCCGACGCATAGCCACGGACCGACGCCGTGATGCGCGCCTCGGGCATGGAGATCCACTGCGGACCGCCCCGCGCGCCGAGGCCGAGGAAGAGGGGGCTGCGGCCCATGCCCCAGCGCGCCGATGCGGCGAGCACGAGCCCGAACGCACGCTCATCGCCGCTCACGACGCCTTCGCCATAGGGCTCCTGGAGTTCCGTGGCGTCTCGCTCCGCCGGGCTCGCGTCGAGGTCCGCCGTGAGGCGCAGCTCGGCGTGCCAGGAGAGGGAGCCCACGAGGGGTCCGACGAGGGCGGCGCCGAGGTCGAGCTGACCGCCCGCCTCGCGAAAGCGATCGGGATCCCCCCAGCGGTCGTCCCGGTCGATCCAGGCTCCGGCGCCAAAGACGAGCCCGAGCGTCGTGAAGCCACGCCAGGGGGTTGGAGCAGGCAGGGCCGCTGGCTCGTCGGGCGCTGCGAAGCGCTGACGGAAGCCGAGCGAGAACTCACCGGGCGTGCTCCACGCCGGAGGGGCGCCGGGGTCGGTGGTCGGCGGAGCTCCGCCGGCACGCCATGGAAGAGCCGGCGACGTATCCTCGGGGGCCGAGGGGAAAGGCAACGCTTCGGTCCCCGGGTCCGTCGCGCCGGACCCCTCCGCCGGACCGAAGGGATCCGGGGGCATGTCGCCCCGCTCCTCTTCGGCGCTCTCGCTGCCTCCGCCCAGCGCCGCGAGCCGCTCCGCGAGCTCGGCGGCGTGCTCGTCCACCCAGGCGTCGCCCTCCAGGGCGAGGGCCTCCCGGAGCCGCTCGGCCGCCTGCGCGCGCCGGCCGAGGGCGGCCTCCGAGCGCGCGAGATCCGAGAGGAGCTGCCCGCGCGAGCCCTCACCGCGGACCAGCGCCCGCTCGAGCACGGCGATCGCCGCCTCGTGCTCACCCTCGGCCTGCAGCCGCACGCCGGAGTCGCGGAGCGCAGAGCCCTGCGCGCCCGCCGGCGTGGCGAGCGCGGCGACCAGGGCGAAGGCGCCGAGCCATGGAGCGAAACGGAGCATCGGCGGCGCAGCATGAGCGCGGAAGGGGCGAGGCTCAATGGTACTTTTCTGCCATGCCGCCCGGCCCGCGGGGGCGCCACGAGGGCGGCGCCCGGACGCGCGGCGGGGGCGCTCGGCGGCGAAGGGACCCGGAACACGGAGCATCACCGCTCCGGTATGCGCGCCAGGCGACCCCCTCGTCGATGGCACGATCCGACCACGCCCCTTCGAGCGCGCCGCCCCTCCGGGCCGAGCGGTCCCCTCGTCGCGCCCGCGTCCGCCACGCCCCGGCGCCCGCGCGCCCCGGTTCCGCGATACCCTCGCCGCGCCATGGCCTCGCCCTACCGCCGCGGAAAGTCGAAAGGCCCCTCCACCCCCGAGGACGACGGCATCGTCGGCGACCTCGTCCGCCAGTTCGCCGATCCCTACGCCTTCTACCGGGAGCTCGTGCAGAACGCGATCGACGCCGGCACCACGCGCGTCGACGTCCGCATCCGCCCGGGCAGCGAGGGCGGCGTGCGCATCACCGTGCGCGACGACGGCGAGGGCATGGACCCGGAGGTGCTCGAGGGGAAGCTCCTCGTCCTCTTCCGCTCCGGCAAGGAGGGGCAGGAGGGGAAGATCGGCAAGTTCGGCGTCGGCTTCGTCAGCGTGCTCGCCGTGAAGCCGAGCCGCGTCACCGTGCGCACGAGCCGGGGCGGCCCGACCTGGACGCTCCACCTCTTCCCGGACCACACCTACGAGCTCTTCGAAGGCGACGCGAAGCACCCCCGCGGCACGAGCGTCATCCTCGACGTGCCCGGCGCCGAGCTCGGCGAGTTCGTGAAGCGCTCCCACGCCGCGCTCCGCACCTGGTGCCGGCACGCGACCCTCCCGATCCACTTCCACGCCGAGCGCGACGCCGATCACGCCGACCGGCGCATCGACGAGCCCCTCGGCCTCCCGGAGATGCAGGTCACGGCCGCCGCCGACGAGGGCGACACGCGCGTCGTCGTCGGGCTCCCGGCCGAGCCGACGCCCTTCGCCGGCTTCTACAACCGCGGCCTGACCCTCTTCGAGACCCGCCAGCCCTTCCCGGGGCCCCTCGGCGCGCTCCACTTCAAGGTGCAGGCGCCCGACCTCGAGCACACGCTCAGCCGCGACAACGTCCGCCGCGACGCCGCCTTCCGCCGCGCCATGAAGCTGGTCGAGCGGGTCGTCGAGCGGGAGCTCGTGCCCGCCACGCTCGCCGCGCTCCGCGAGGCCGCCGAGGCGAACGAGCCGGCGCGCTGGGGTGCGATCGTCGACCGCTGCCGCGACCCCCGCCACCCGCTCGCGATCCCCTGGAGCGAGCTCCCCGTGCGCCTCCTCCATCCGCATGGAGGCGTCGAGGTCATGACGGCCGCGCGGCTCGGCTACTTCCCGAAGGCGACCCTCGCGCTGGCCCGGACGGAGCTCACCCAGCAGCTCCACGCCGAGGCCGACCCGGTGGTCGACGGGAAGCTGGGCAACGGCCTCCGCGGCGGCTGGGAGAGCCTCGCCGAGCTCCTCCGCATCCCCGCCGCCCACCAGACCTGCACGCTGGTCGCGCCCCAGGAGCCGAGCGGCGTCGGCGCGGCGCTCCTCGAGCGGCTCGAGGCCTTCCTCCGCGCAGCCCACCGGCGCCCGGACGGGCTCCAGCTCGTCCGCCTCCACGGCGCGCAGGCGAGCGAGGTGCTCGTCGGCGGCCCGCCCCGCACGCTCCCCTGGGTCGCCCACGGCCCGCTCCGCGGCAAACCCTTCCGCTTCCTGGCGCGCTCGGGCCTCTTGTTGAACGTCACCTCCCAGCCCGTTCGCGACGCGCTCGAGCTCGCCGAGGAGGACGTCGAGCTCGCCGCCGCGCTCCTCGCGCGGGAGGTGCTGCTCCGCTCCGAGGTGATGAAGGATGGGCGCGACCGGGACCTCACGGAGGCCGCCCTCGAGGCCGTGCTCGAGGTGACGCCGTGAGCCGGCGCAGCGCGAGCGGGGGCGGCAAGCGCATCGGCGCCGGGCGGCTGCGGGTCGACGCCGGCCGGGCCGTGGCGAAGCTCCGCGAGTACCAGCTCCCGGACCCGACCGCCTGGGTGCTCGAGGTGGTGCGCGCGGCGGTCGCCAAGGGAGCGAAGCGCGTGCGCGTCTTCGGCGACGCCGACGACCTCTGGATCGGCTGGGAGGGCCCGCCGCCGGAGGAGGCGCACCTGAAGGAGCTCCTCCACGAGCTGGTCAGCCCGGCCCCCGAGGAGGCCCGACGCTGGCTGCGCCTGATGGCCATCGGCGTGAACACGGCGCTCGGCCTCGCGCCGCGCTTCGTCGACGTCTACCGCGTCCCCGCCGAGGGCCTCGCGACCCGCGTGCGCTACACGCCCGAGCTCCTCGAGCCGAAGGGCGACGAGGGCGTGGCGCTCCGGGGCCTGGCGACCGAGAGCGTCCCCGCGCCGACCGATCTGCCGGCCCCCGGCGGCGCCGTGCACGTGCGCCGCAAGCCGAGCTTCGACGTCGTCCGCCGCTTCCTCGCCGCCGACTGGCTCCCGGAGCTGCCGCTGGTGCGCGCGGCCTGCGACGACTGCCGCGTCCCGGTCGAGGTCCTCGGCGACACGCTCGAGCGCGCTCGCTCGCGCCGCGACCTGATCCGCGTCCAGCTCGGCCTCGGCCTCGACGGCTTCGTCGCCATCACGGACCCGCGCGCGACCCCCGGCGAGGCGGGGCTCCTCGTCGAGCTCGCCGAGCAGGGCGTCGTCCTCGCGCGCCTCGTGCTCTCGCTCGAAGGCTCGCCGGCCGAGCGGCTCCGGAGCCCGCTCCCGATCCGCGTCTACCTCGACGCCGATCGGCTCCCCGCCAACGCCTCCCGCTCGGCCGTGCGCCAGTCCGAGGCGCCCGTGCGCGACGCCCTCGCCCAGGGCGCGAAGGTCCTCCCCGCGGCCATCGCCGAGCTGGCGGAGAAGCTCCAGGACGAGGCCCACGCGGACGAGCACGACGCGCTCCGGCGCGCGGCCCTCGCGCTCGTCTCCGCGCACGTCGCCGGCATGGACTGGGCGACGCGCCTGACGAGCCTGCCCGCCTGGCTCGAGCCGCTCCGCGACGTGCCCCTGGTCCGCAACGCGGTCGGCGCGGCGCGCCCGGTGCAGGCCTTCGTCGGCGCCGGCGAGCTCATCGTCCATCGGCGCGACGAGCCCGTCGAGGAGGCGCTCGCGCCCTGGTTCGAGCACGTGCTCTGGGTGCCTCCGGGCGACCCCGCGGGGCGGCTCCTCGGCGACGCGCGCCCGCCCGGCACCAAGGAGCGGGTGAAGCTCGCGCGCGAGGAGCGCGAGGCCTACGAGACCTGGCTGGCGCACGCGCCGCGGGAGGCGCGCGTCCCGGAGGCGGCGGGGCAGCTCCTCGCCCTGCGCTTCGGCGAGGACGTGAAGACGGGTCGCACGCAGGTCCACACGAGCGCCACCGAGCGGCCGGGCCTAGAGGGCGAGCTCTGCCTGCTCGACCCGGCGAGCGTCGGCCGCACGCGGGGCGACGTCGGGAACGTGACGCTGCTCCTCCAGGGCCGCCCCATCGCGAGCGCGCAGCTCGAGGCGCCCTGGCCCTGGGAGGCGGTCATCGACGCGCCCGATCTGCGCCCGCTCTCCGACTACCAGGGCGCGTTCCAGGACAGCGCCTACCACGCGACCATCGCCGCCGTGCGCGCCGCCGAGCTCCAGGCCCTCGAGCTCGTCGCGGCGCAGCTCGAGAAGCCCGAGCAGCGCCTGCCCGCGCGGGCGACGATCCGCGGCGCCCTCCCCCACGCCGGCGCCCCCGGGGACGACGCGCGGCGCCGCCTCCGCCGCGCCCAGCGCGCCCTCGTCGAACTCCTCCACGGCCTCGCGCCGACGCCGGCCCAGGCCCGCGAGGTCTTCCGCCAGGGGCCGCTCGGCTGGGCGCGGGTCTGGCCGCGGCGCACGGCGGAGGGCGTCCGCTTCGTCGCGCTCCGCGACCTCCAGCGAGACGCCGGCGAGTGGCTCGTCGTGACCCCCCCCGAGGCCGCCGCGCTCCCGCCGCCCCACGGCGTCGAGCCCGTGCTCGCCGACGGCGCGGACCGGCAGGTGCTCGCGACCGTGCTCCGCGGCGTCGAGCTGCTCCCCTACGATCCGCGGCGCGGGCGGGAGATCGATCTCGGCGGCCTGGCGGCGCGGGCCGGCGCCGAGGGGGTGGTCTCGCTCCTCGTGGACGAAGGCCCACGCGTCGGGGTCCTCACGTGGATCCACGGCGGCGGGAAGAGCCGCCTCGCCCTCCGCCACCGCGGGCTCCTGCTCGCGCGGACGCCCTACGAGCCCGAGCTCGTGGACTGCCTGCTGACCGTGGAGGACGACGGCCTGATCCCGGACGCGGACTGGCGCGCGCCGGCCATCGACTGGGAGGCGCCGGAGATCGGGGAGTGGGAGCGGCGGATGGTCACGGCGATCGTCGACGCGCTCCGCGGCGAGGAGACCGAGGACGTGCGCGGCCTGGTGCACGCGGGGGAGCTCGACGTGCCGCCGATCCGGCGCCTCCTGCTCATCGCGATCAGCCGCTGGGAGGGCGCCTCGAGGGCGCTGGGCGAGGCGCGCTGGAAGGCGCTCCTCGAACGACCGCTGATCGAGCGGCTCGGGGCGCCGCCGGCCTCGCTCCTCGACGTGACGGAGCAGCGCCTGAGCGTGCTCCGGCCCGGGCAGGTGACGCGCGCCGAGCGCTTCGAGGACTTCCAGCCGCTGATCGCGGACGAGGCCCTCGAGAGCGCGATCGCGAAGATCCTCCGGCGGCGGCTCCCCGACGGCACCGAGGAGCTCGAGCGGCGACGCATGGAGGCCGTGCGCGAGGCGAACCTGGCGCGCCACCGGCGGCGCGGAGCCAGGCCGCTGCCCGAGGCGGGGGGCGAGGTCGTGGCGGTCTCCGGCGCGGGCTTCTCCGGCGTGGTCCAGCCCCAGCGTGGCCTGCTCTCCAGCACCTTCTCGATCGAGGTGCGTTTCGAGGAGCGCCCCCTCGAGAAGCTCTCGAGCGCGGCCGAGATGCCGCTCGCCGCCATCGTGAACGTGGACGAGCGGCACCTCGACCCGACCGGCGCCGGCCTCGACCCGGCGTCCCAGAAGGCCCTCGAGCGCGCCGTCCATCGCGCCGCCGGCCGCGTGCTCCTCGCCATCGCCGAGGACGACCCGGCGAAGCTCGTCGACGACTCCGTCTCCGCGAGCCTCTTCGACGTCTGGCTCCGCGAGCGCGCCCACCGCCGCGGCGCCCGCAAGGCCCGGCGCAAGCTCGCCGAGGCGAAGATCTTCCGCACCGTGCAGGGCGGGCGCGCCAGCCTCGAGGAGGCCTCCACGAAGGCGCGCATCCGCGTCGCGCGCTTCGACGCCGAGTGGGTCGGCCCGCCCGAGGGCGAGGACCGGCACCACCTCGATCGGCCGATCCTCCAGCTCCCGGAGGGCGACGCCGGCGAGCGCCTCCGCGACGCCCTCGACCGCTTCGGCCACCCGCGCATCTGCCTCGACCAGACCCGCGCCGTACGCACGCTCCAGGGCGAGCGCCGCGTGCGCCAGGGTCTCGTCGAGGAGCCGAAGCTGAGCGGCATCGACCCGCGCCTGAGCGCGTCCGTGGAAGAGCTCCTCGGCGACCGGCGGCGCCTGCGCGGCATCGGCCCGGGCGAGGTGGGGCTGACCAAGACGGCCGGCGCCGCCTCGCTCACCGTCTTCGGCGCGAGCGAGCGGACCGCCGAGGTGGAGCTCGAGCTCGACCTCCCCGTGCGCGCCGTGATGACCATCCCCGCGCTCGGCGCGGACGACATCGACGCCAAACGCGTCCGCTACCTCAGCCGGCGCGTGCGCGAGCTGGTGCAGACGCTGCTCGTCGAGAAGGTGCTCCCCGAGCTCGACGCGCTCCCGGCCTGGGTGCGCGAGGTGGCGCGCGCGGCCCTGCTCCAGGAGCTCCTCACGCCGGACGAGGTCGGGGACGCGGCCCTCTTCGAGACGACGGGCGACGCGCGCGTCTCCCTCGGTCGGCTGCAGGCGCAGGCGCGGCGCTTCGGGGCGCTCTGGGTGGCGACGGACCCGGGCTGGCGCGCGCAGCGCCTGGAGCCCCTCGACCCGAAACGGATCGCCCTGCGGGGCGACGCGAAGACCGTGGAGGCGCTGCGGGCGCTCGGCGTGGACGCGGTGGCGGCCGACGAGGAGCTCGCCCTCGACGAGCGGGCGCGACGCAACCAGGCGCAGGGCAAGGCGCGGAGCCTCGCGCTGCCGCTCTGGACGCGGAGCCGGGCGCTCGCGCGGACGAGCCTGGAAGAGAAGGAGTGGCGGGCCGAGCTCGCCGTGCTCGAGCCGGAGGCCACGGACCGCGGGGGGCTCCGCTTCTTCCGCGAGCTGCACCCGCTCGGAGGCGAGAGCTCACCGGGGCCCTGGCCGATCTACGCGCACGTGGACGCGCCGGGGCTGGTGCCCGACCGGACCTGGGAGGGGCCGAAGCCCTCAAAGCTCCTCGAGCGGATCCGGGCGCGCCTGGTGGACGCGGCGGCCGAGGCGCTGGCGGAGCTCGTGCCCGAGCCGGAGGGGGCGCTCGCCACCTTCGTCGTGCACCCGGAGCGGGCGGCCGGCGCGATGGGCGCGGGGACGGCGGCGGGCGTGCTGGCGGTCGGGCCGCTCGAGCCGGGGACCATCGACGTGCCGCAGGGCTTCCACGGGGGCGTGCTGCGCCCGGACGTGCAGCCACCCGAGGGGGGTCCGAAGGAGCCGCTGCCGGTCTACGGGACGCTCCTCGCCTGCGTGGACACGGCCCACGCGCCGGGGCTCCGGCTGCAGCACGCGGCGCGGACGGCGTACACGGCGATGATGGCGGAGCTCGCGCGGAGGCTGCGCACCGGGGAGCTCGAGGGGGCCGACGCGGAGCTGGCGCGGGGGCACCTGGTGCGAGCGATCGGGCTCGGCGCGTGGAAGCCGCAGGGGAAGGCGAAGAAGATCGAGGTGCCCTGCTTCCACCCGGAGCCGAAGACGCTCGGGGAGGTCTACGCGCTGCTCCGGGAGGAGACGCGGAACGTGGCCGTGCGCGACCCGGCGGACGCGGCGGGGACGAAGCACTGCCTGGTCGAGGACGGGAGCGACGCGGCGCGGGAGCTGGTGGCGGCGCTCGGGGATCGGGTGCGGCGCAAGCGGGTGGAGCCGCTCGTGACCCCGGAGGGCGTGGAGGCCGCCGGGGCCGAGCAGATGGAGCGCTTCATCAAGGGCGAGATCTCGCTCACAGGCCTGATGGGGCGGCGCGCGGACGCGAGCGAGGACGCGAAGAAGGGGAAGTCCAAGTCCAAGTCCAAGGCGAAGACGAAGACGAAGACGAAGCGGAAGAAGGCGAGCGCGCCTGCGCGGAAGCGGCATCCGCTCGACGCGCTCGCCGAGACGCTCCTGGCGCAGCTCGCCGCGCTCGGCCTGCCGCACGTGGTGGGCGCGATCGTGGTCGTGCCCCGGCGGCGGAAGGACCTGCTCCGCTACGACGAAGAGCGAAAGGTGCTCGAGCTCTCGGGCGCGCACCCGCAGCTGAAGGCGCTCGAGGCCGCGCGGCTGAGCCGGAGCGCGGACGCCGAGCGGGGGATGCGCCTGCTCACCGCGCACGCCGTGGGGGTCTTGAACCGCGCGCTGACGACGGTGACGGATGCGTCGGAGCACGGCGCGGTGCGGGCTTTGATGAGGGGCTGACTTCGGCCACGCCGAAGTCCCCGTGCCCGTTCGAGGCCTTCGGCCCCTCCGGGCCGGTGCGCTCGCTTCGCTCGCTGAGGGGGCCGGGGAACCGAGGCGAGAAGAACCCGTGCCCTCGTGCGTGTGGCCCGTCGGGCCGGTGCGCTCGCTTCGCTCGCTGGGGGTGCGCTCGCTCAGCTCGTTGAGGGGGCCGGGGAACCGCGCCGCGAAGAGCCCGCGCCCTCGCCCGGGCGGCCCCGGTGCGGATGCGCTCGCTCGCCTCCCCGCCCGAAGCCCTGCGTGCATCTTCGCGGAGCCGACCCACTCTGCCTCCTTCACGTACTGTCCCTCCGGCTCGCTCCCTTCCCTCCTTCGCCTCCGCCCACGGGCAGGAGCAGGGGCAAGGGCAGCGGCAAGGGTTTCCCGCGATGACCACCTCCCTTCCTCCGCTCTCCGCTTCGCTCCAGCCCGACCTCGAGAAGGCCGAACGCTTCCTCGCGGCGTATCCGCCGCCGGGGCGGCTCATCCAGTGCGGCGTCACCGGCGCGCACTTCTACGGGTTCCCCTCGCCGGACTCGGACCTCGACCTGAAGGGCGTGCACCTCGCGCCGACGCGCACGCTGCTCGGGCTCGACCGCCCCCAGGAGACGCACGACGTGCTCACGGACTTCGAGGGGCTCGAGCACGACCTGACGACCCACGAGGCGGCGAAGGCGCTGACGCTCCTGCTCCAGGGCAACGGCAACGTGCTCGAGCGGCTGCTCTCGCCCTTCCAGCTCGTCGAGAGCGAGGAAGCCGAGGCGCTCGCGGAGCTCGCCCGCGGCGCCGTGAGCCAGGCCTTCTACCGCCACTACCGCGGCTTCTTCGGCGGCATGCAGCGCGAGCACGGCGTGAAGGGCCGCGCGAAGACCATGCTCTACGCCTACCGGGTCGCGCTGACGGGCGTGCACCTGCTCGAGACCGGCGAGGTCGTCGGCGACGTGCGCGTGCTCGGGCCCGCCTACGGCTTCGACGAGGTGAGCGAGCTGGTCGAGCTCAAGGCCGCCGCCGCCGAGAAGGCGCCGCTCGGCGAGGCGGAGGACGCCCGCTTCCGCGCTCGCTGGCCCGCCCTCGAGGCGCGCCTCGAGGAGGCGCGGGCGCGCTCGACGCTGCCGGAGGCGCCGACGAACCGGGGGGCGATGAACGAGTGGCTGGTGCGGCTGCGCGGGGGCTGAGCCGAGGCGGGCCGGGCCGGATGGCGAGGGGTGCGCCAGCTCCTCGGCTGGAGCCGTGAAGAGAGCGGAGCGCGCCCATCCGCCCGCGGGGCCGAACTGACACGGCTCGGTTTCCGGCCCCCAGCGAGCGAAGCGCGCGCCCCCCAGCGAGCGGATCCGCTCACGCCCCGTAGAGGACGTCCTCCACCAGCTCCACCCCCAGCTGCTCGAGCGCGTCTTCGTCGCAGCTCTCGGGGAGCGCGCTCTCCGCCTTCGCCGCGCGGATCGCCTCGCCGTTCCGCTCCGCCTCCTCCACCAGCGCCTCGTAGCTCCAGGCGCCGTCGCGGATCGCGAGCAGCTCCTCCCGATCCGCCCGCCGCACGCGCACCTCGCCCTCGCGCAGGATCTCGATCGCCATGCGCTGCAGCCGCACCAGGTGCATCGCGTGCTTCGTGTCGTAACCGTGCGCCTTCTCCAGCGCCGCCCGCTTCGGGTTCCGCTTCTTCTTCCACTGCCGGTACTGCCGCCACTCCTTCTTCGCCGCGTCGTAGCGCTTCTCCCGGGCGAGCAGCTCGAGGAAGGCCCCGCTCAGCGGCACGTCCGCCCCCCGCTCCATCAGCGCCTCGGCCGCGCCGAGCTGGTCCTTCGGCACCAGCGTCCGCTCCGGCAACCCGAAGTCCTCCCGCTTCGGCGCCCCCGAGGGCGGCGAGAGCAGCCAGCGTCGATGCGTGCGGATGCGCTTCAGCTGCCCGAGCGCGTAGCCACCGAAGGTGTCGCCCACCTTCCTCGTGAGCAGCCCCTCCCGCGCCGCGAGGAGCCGCTCCCCCGCCGGCGTCACCACGCGATGGTCCTCCGGCTCGGTGAAGAAGAGCTCGAGGATCGTCGGGTTCGCCGCCGCCGCCAGTCGGAGGAGCTTCCGCACCTCGAAGTGCACCCCCTCGACCTCGGCGCCACCTCCCTCCGCGCCGCCCTCCGCCTTCGCCAGCTCCACCTGCTCCGGCCCGCCGCGGAACCCGAAGTACCAGCGCTTCGGCCCGACGATCACCCCCTTCAGGTCCACGTCCGACCCCGCCCGGTCGAGCCCGTAGGCCCGGCTCCCGTGCACGGTCTCGTAGATCAGCACTGTCTCGTCGATCGGCACCGTCTCGTCGGTCGGCACCGTCTCGTCGATTCGCACCGTCTCTTCGTGGTCCATGCCCGCTCCGCGGCCGCGAGCGCCCACGGTGACCACCCCGCCTGGCGCTGACAAGCGCCCCGCCCACGGAGCCCGGTCGGCAGACGTGCTCCTGCTCGCGCTCGCTTCATCGGAAGAGGCTCCCCAGACGGAGAGGCCGCCTCGGTCGGCCGGACGCGTCGGCCCCAGCCGGGTGAGGCCCGCGCAGGATCGTCACCGCGCGCTCGAGATCTCTCGCCAGGCCTCGGAAGTTGCCGGCGCGGGCGATCGGCGCCACCGTTGCACCGTGCGACGCGCCTCCCTTTTGCTCGCGCTCCTCGCCGGCGCGTGCGAGGAGCCGCCGGCGGAGACCCCGCCCGTGCCGCCCCCGCCGGTGCACGTGGTGGAGGTGCGCGCGGAGCAGGTGACGCCGACGGCGGAGGGCGTCGCGACCCTCGAAGCAGCGCGGGACGCGACGCTCCGGGCGGAGGCGCCGGGGCGGGTGGTCGAGGTCGCGGCCGAGCCGGGGCAGCGCGTGGAGGCGGGCGATGTGCTCGTGCGCCTCGACGTCGGCCGCACCACGGTCGCGCTCCAGGCGGCGAGCGCGCAGGTGGCCCAGGCCGAGGCGCGGGTGGCGCAGGCGGAGCGCGAGGCGGAGCTGGCCCGGCGGCTGGTCGCGAGCGGCGGCGCCCCGGAGCGGCGGGGCGACGACGCGGAGGACGCGGTGCGCCTCGCCCGGGCGGCCCTCGACGCGGCCCAGGCGCAGACCCGGCTCACGCGCCGCGGGCTCACGGAGGCGGTGGTCCGCGCGCCCTTCCCGGGCACGGTCGCCGAGCGCTTCGTGGAGGTCGGCGAGTACGTCGGCCCGGGCGCGCCGGTCGCGCAGGTGGTCGACACCTCGCACCTCGAGGCCCGGGTGCTCCTCGATCCGCGCCGCGCCCTCGACGTGCCCATCGGCGCCCGCGCCCGCGTCCACGCCTTCGCGCGCCCGGAGGAGGTCTTCGAGGCCGAGGTGGAGCGCGTCGGCGAGGTGGTCGACCCGCGCTCGCGTCGCCTCCCGGTGGAGCTCCGCGTGGACGACCCCGAGCGCCGCCTCCGCCCGGGCCTCGCGGCGCGCTTCGTCGTCGAGACCGGCGCGCCCGAGGAGCACCTGGTCCTCGCCGACGGCGCGGTCTTCGAGCGCTTCGGGCAGCGGCACGTCTACGTGGTCGACGGCGAGGGCGTGGCCGAGCGGCGCGCGGTCGAGCTCGGCCCGGCGACCGGAGAGCGGCTCACCGTCCTCGGCGGCGTCGAGGCGGGCGAGCGGGTGGTCGTCGAGGGGGTCGACCGGGTCGTCCACCAGCGGCCGGTGCAGATCGTCGAGCAGGCCGCCGAGCAGGCCGCCGAGCAGGCCGCCGAGCAGGACGCCGAGGCCGTGGTCGAGTCCGCCGCCGAGGCGGTCGCCGCCGCCGGGGACGAGTGATGGAGGGGCTGGCCCGCTTCGCCGTCCGCCAGTCGCTCCTCGTCAACCTCGTGGGCGTGACGATGGTCGTCGTCGGCGCCTTCACGCTCCAGGAGATGCACCGCGAGTCGCTCCCGCAGGTGCCCACCGGCTGGTGCCGCGTCGAGGTGGCCTACCCGGGCGCCTCCGCCGAGGAGATCGAGCAGCTCGTCCTCGAGCCCATGGAGAACGCCGTCTGGAACGTCGACGGCATCGCCGAGATGTGGGGCAGCGCGCGCGAGGGCGTGGGCTTGATCTTCATCCAGTTCGAGCCGAGCGTGGAGGACGTCGGCCGCGCCGTGCTCGAGGTGCAGGGCGAGGTGAACTCGGTCACCGATCTCCCGGACGAGGCCGAGGCGCCGAAGGTCCGCGAGTTCACGGTGAACGTGCCGACCATCGCCATCGCCGTCCGCGGCGAGGTGCCCGAGCCGGTGATCCGCCGCGTGGGCCTCGACCTCGCCGACGAGCTCGAGACCATCCCCGGCGTGGCCGCCGTGCAGCGGAACGGCGTCCGCGACCGGCGCATCACCGTCGACGTGGACCCGGACCGGCTCGCGGCCCTCGGCGTGCCGCTGACCTCCGTCGCCGACGCGCTGAGCGTGCGCGGCGCGAACGTCCCGGCGGGCACGCTCGGCGAGCGGGACGCGCGCCTCGTGCGCGGTATGGCGAAGGTCGACACGGCGGCGGCCGTCCGCGAGGTGGTGGTGCGGCCGGACCCGCGGGGCGGGGCGATCACCGTCGGGGACGTGGCCGAGGTCGACGAGGGCTTCGCGCCGGCGAGCGTCACCGGCCGCGTGAACGGCGAGCCGGGCGTGCTGCTCCTCGTGCGCAAGGAGGCGCAGGCCGACAGCCTGAACATCAGCCGGGACGCGCGCGCCCTGGTCGAGGCGCTCGACGTGCCCGAGGGCGTGAGCGTGGACGTCTTCGGTGACGCGGCCCACGAGGTGCGCCGCTCGCTGAACAGCCTCTACGGGAACGCGGCGACGGGGCTGGTGCTGGTGCTCGCGATCCTCTGGTTCTTCGTCGGCGGGCGGAACGCGACCATGGCGGCGCTCGGCCTGCCCGTGGCCCTCGCCGGGGCCTTCGCGGCGATGCACGTGATGGGGATCACCATCAACGTGATCTCCCTGCTCGCGCTGATCCTCTGCCTCGGCATCGTCGTCGACGACGCGATCATCCTCATCGAGAACATCTACCGGCACATGGAGGCCGGCATGTCGCGCAAGCGCGCGGCGGTGGTGGGGACGGCGGAGGTCTTCTGGCCGGTGATGGCCTCGACGGCGACGACCTGCGCGGCGTTTCTGCCGATGCTCCTGATGACCGGCGTGCTCGGGAAGTTCTTCGCGATCATCCCGAAGGTGGTCGTCGCCTCGCTGGTGGCATCGCTCATCGAGGCGTTCTTCATCCTGCCGAGCCACATGGCGGACTTCGGGAGGGTGAGCCGGCGCAAGGAGCACGAGCCGGGGCGGCCGCCGACGCGCTGGGAGCGGATCGGGGCGCGGCTCGCGGCGCGCTACGAGGGGCTCCTGAAGGGGGCGCTCCGGCGGCGCTACGTGGTGATCGGGGCGGCCTACCTGGCGGCCGGCGGGCTGATCGCGGCGGCGGTGATGACGAAGGACGTCGTGCTCTTCACCGATGGCGACGTGGACACCTTCGACGTGCGCGTGAAGCTGCCGACGGACGCCTCGAAGCAGCAGACCGACGCGGTGATGCGCGAGGTGGAGCGACGCCTGCTGGCGCTCGAGCAGGGCGACGTGGAGGCGGTGGTGACGGCGCGGGGGGTGACGCGCACGAACATGGGCGTCGACCGGGGCGACCACGTGGGCATGGTCACGGTGTACCTGAAGCCGCCGGAGCAGCGCTCGAGCGTGGGGGCCGGGCGGGCGCTCCTGGCGGAGGCGAGCCGGCTCTTCGACGACCTGGTCGGGCCCGTGAGCCTCGAGGTGATCGAGTGGCGGCCGGGGCCGCCGCGGGGGGCGCCGGTGGCCGTGCGCGTGAAGGGGGACGACCTCGACGAGCTGGCGGAGATGGCGGGGCAGATCGCGGCGGAGCTCCGGCAGATCCCGGGCGCGCGGAACGTGGCGACCGACTACCAGCTCGGGAAGCGGGAGCTGCAGGTGCGGGTGGACGAGGAGCGGGCGGCGATGCACGGGCTGACGCCGCCGCAGGTGGCGCGCTGGCTGCGGGTGGCCTTCGGGGCGGCGCCGGTGGCGACGACGCGGATCGGCGACGACGAGGTGGATCTCGTGGTGCAGCTGAACGAGGCGGCGCGGAGCGACCCGCGGCGGCTCGAGGCGCTGACGCTGGTGGCCGGGGGCGTGGCCATGGGCGGCGCCGCGATGACGGGTGGTGGCGACGTCGGGGGAGCGGGCGGGTCGGCCGCGAACGGTCTCGCCTCGAACGGTCTCGCCTCGAACACCGTCGAGCTCCGCGAGATCGCCGAGGTCACGCGCGGACGCGGGCCGTCGAGCATCCGGCATCGGGACCGGGAGCGGGTCGTGAAGGTGACGGCGCAGATCGACGAGCGCGTGACGACGAGCGCCGCCGTGAACGAGGCGCTGATGGAGCGTATCCGGCCGCTCCGCGAGGCGAACCCGCAGATCGCCTTCCAGCAGGGTGGCGAGTACGAGCGCACGCAGGAGTCGCTCGAGTCGCTGAGGGACGCCTTCGGCGTGGCGCTCTTGCTGATCTTCACGATCCTCGCGACCCAGTTCCGGAGCCTGCTCCAGCCCTTCGTCGTCATGCTCGCGATCCCGCTGAGCTTCATCGGGGTGGTGATCGGCTTCTTCGTGAGCGGCGCGCCGGTCGGGCTGATCGCGCTCATCGGCGTGGTGGGCCTGGCGGGCATCGTCGTGAACGACTCGCTCGTGCTCGTCGACTTCATCAACCAGCGGCGCCGGAGCGGGACGCCCGTCGACGAGGCGGTCGTGGAGGCCTCGAAGCTCCGCCTCCGGCCGATCTTTCTGACGAGCATCACCACCGTCGCCGGCCTCTTCCCGCTGGCGCTCGCCGGCGCAGCCTCACCGCTCCTCAGCCCCATGGCGACCGCGATCGCGTGGGGCCTGAGCTTCGCGACCGTGCTGACGCTGGTGCTGATCCCCTGCCTCTACCGGGTCACCGTCGACGCGGAGCGGGGACTGAGCCGCGTCTTCGGCCCGGCCGTCCGCTGGATGACCGACCCGGGCGAGGCCCTCGACGAGGACCCCGCCGAGTCGGCCGCCGAGTAGCCCCCGCCCCCCCCCCGAGTCCTGCGGACCCCTCCAGGCGTCCTGCGGACGCGTGCTCGGGCGTCCTGCGGTCGCGTGCCCGGGCGTCCTGCGGTCGCGTGCCCGGGCGTCCTGCGGTCGCGTGCCCGGGCGTCCTGCGGACGCGTGCCCGGGCGTCCTGCGAACGCGTGCCCGGGCGTCCTGCGGTCGCGTGCCCGGGCGTCCTGCGGACGCGTGCCCGGGTGTCCTGCGGACGCGTGCCCGGGCGTCCTGCGGTCGCGTGCCCGGGCGTCCTGCGGTCGCGTGCCCGGGCGTCCTGCGGACCCCTCCTCAGGCGACACCTCACCGGGCGTCCTGCGGACGCGTGCTCGGGCGTCCTGCGGACCCCTGGCGTCCTGCGGCCCCCACCCCGAGTAGCCCCCACCCCGAGTCCTGCGCACCTCCAGGCGTCCTGCGGACCCCTGCCCGGGAGTCCTGCGGACGCCGGGGGGTGGCGGGCCCGCCGGCGGGAATTGGCGGACCGCCACCCGGCAGCGCCCGGACGGGCGGAAAAAGCCTGTGATTTCGTGTGGCGGCGATTGGGCACGGGTCTTGAAAAGACCCATGGTCATGAGCGACCGCCAGCCCCACGCGCGCCGTCGACCTCGAGCCGATTCCCCGTCCCCAGAGCCGCGGCGCGCGAGAGGCGCACGCACGAAGGTGCGCGGGAAGAAGCGGGCGCAGAGGGCGAAGAAGCGAGCGCAGGGGCGAGCGGCGCGGCAGCGGAGCGCTCCGCCGACGAAGGGAGCGAAGCGGCAGAAGAGCGCCTCGTCGGGCCAGCCCAAGAAGAAGAAGCGCCGCTCGAAGGCCGAGCCGGTGCTCCCGGGGCAGCTCGTCTTCGCGGAGGCCCGCATCCAGGACGGGCGGCACTGGCTGCGGCCGGATGCCGTGGTGGTGCTGCTCGTGAAGTTCCTGCTGGCGGTCTACGCGACGAAGTACGGGATGAAGCTCCACGGCCTCGTGCTGATGTCGACGCACTACCACCTGCTCTTCACCGACGTGCGCGG
>PABA01000012.1 GCA_002699025.1 Sandaracinus sp.
CGCAGGACGCCTGGCGGAGCGTCCGCAGGACGCCTGGCGGAGCGTCCGCAGGACGCCTGGCGGAGCGTCCGCAGGACGCCTGACGGAGCGTCCGCAAGACTCCCGGGGAGGGGTCCGCAGGACGCCTGGCGGAGCGTCCACAGGACGGCGGAGCGTCCGCAGGACGCCTGGCGGGGCGTCCGCAAGACTCCCGGGGAGGGGTCCGCAGGGCTCCCGGAAAGAGGGGCGCGGCGGCGCTGGGTCTCAGCGCAGGCGCGCCGAGGCGGCCCGCTCGCCGAGCTCGTCGGCGGCCTCCCACGCGCGCCGAGCGCCCGCGTCGTCGCCTCGGGCGGCCCGCACGTCGCCGAGCAAGAGGTGGTAGCGACCACGACGGCGACGCAAGCGCACGGCTCGCTCGGCCCAGGCTTCCGCCTCCCCGAGCGCGCCCGCCTCCAGGAAGACCTGAGCCAGACCGGCCGCGGCGTGCGGGTTCGTCTCGTCCGCGCTCGCAGCGGCATGGAGCGCGGCGACCTGCGCAGCGCCATCGCGCCGACGCGCAAGCGCCACGTAGCGATCGGAGAGCGAACGATCACGCCCCCCATCCACGTCCCCTGGCCCGAAGACCGTCGGCGCCAAAGGGACCGCGAGCCCGTCGTCCTCCTCGCTCGAGGCCCCGGCCCCCTCCTCGACCGGCGAGCCGTCCTCACGCGCGGCCCCGTCGCGACTCGAATCGGTCTCGCTCGCATCGGCGCCCGCCTGCGCTTCCTCCCCGGCGGCATCTGCCCTCTCGACGTTCGGTCCCTCGTCCGGCGCAGCGCCCTCTTCCGCATCGGGCGCGTCCCCCACCGCGGCGCTCGGCTCACCCCCCGAACCCTCACCATCGTCCGGCGCGTCCTCCGCCGGGACGCTCGGCCCCTCGGCCGGCGCCCCGCCCTCCTCGCCGCGCAGCCCGTCCACCCCTTCGTCGACGCGCGCCGCCGGCCCCTCGACCGACTCCGCACCGGGCGCCCCCACCCCAGACGGCCGGGCCGACGTCGCCCCAGCCGCAACGGCGGAAGCCCCCCGCGAGGGCGAGGCCATCATCGACTCGGCCGCCGCCCCCGTCAGCTCGCCGTAGATCAGCCAGCCCACGGCCCCGAGCGCTCCCACAGCCAGCACGATGGGTCCCGCCCACCGCGCGCGGCTGACCCTCGACTCCGCCTGGGGGTGGGCCCCCGCCCGATCCGCGGAGCCCACATCGCGCGAGGGGACGGGCCGCGACGCCGCGCCGGACCGGGGAGAGCCCACGAAGCCTTCGGGCGTGTCCGAAACCGACGCGACCCTGGCCGGAAGCGGAGCGGGCGCCGAAGCAGCCACCGGGGACGGAGCCGGTGGCGAGTTGGACGCCGATGCACTCGCCGGAGCCGGCGCCGAAGGGGGCGCCGAGACATCCACCGGGGACGGAGCCGGCGGCGACGACGCCGGGGACGGAGGCCGTGGTGGGGCGGAGGAGACGCGAGCCCGTTCCGCCCTCGCTCCGCTCGGCGCCGGGGCCGGGGACGCGAGCGTCAGCTCCGGAAACGCCTCCTCGTCCTCCCCGCCCGGCGGCTCGAAAGCGGCGGGCGGCGCCTTCGGCCGGGCGGCCCGGGCGGCGGCGCTCGGTGGCGGCGGCGGCGGCGGCGGTGGCGGAGTCGCCCCCCCCGCGTTCGACACGGCCGCGGTGGACGGCGCCTGCGACGGTACAGCCGGCGGCACCGAGGGGTGCCGATCGGTCGGCTCATCCCACCCCGGCGCCTCCTCGGCCGTCGGCCCGTCCCACCCCTCGCCCGCGCCGAGCCGCTCCGTCGTCGTGTCCTCCCAGTCGGCGAGCTCCTCCCCGAGCGCCACCTCCGCCGCCGGCCCCTTCGCCGTGACCTCGTCATCGCCGAGCGCGAAGGTCATGTGCTTCGCCGTCGCCTCCGGGAGCCGCACCGGCGCCGTGATCGCCGCGCTATCCGGCACCCGCGCGCTCGCCCTCGCGAGCCCCTTCAGGTCGTGCTCGAGCGTGTCCAGCCCCTGGCCCCGCGGAGCCACCCCCGTGCCCGGCGGCGGCAAGCTCGGCCGCAGCGCCTCGGCCGCGTCGAGCGCGAGCCCCACGGGCGCCATGATCGTGAGCGCCCGCGCCAGCGCCCGCCGCTCCACGTGGGCCTCGGCCCGCCGGAGACCGAGCACCGCCGCGAGCGCCCGCGCCCCCACGTGCCGCTCCCCCCCCGCGCCATACCAGGTCGCCCCGACGACGAGGTCCCCGCAGACCTCCACGATCGCCCGCACCTCACCCGCCCGCAGCATGAGGTGCAGCACGTCCTCGCTCGGACCGGCCAACGCGCGCAACACCCGCGCCGGCCCGATCCGCTCGAAGGGCACCCGGAAACGCGTCTCCTCGCGCGCCTTCCGCGCGAGCGCCGCGTCCAAGCTCGCGTGCGGCCGGACGAGCTGCCCGAGCGCCCCCAGATCGGGGCGAGCGGCGTCGGGCGGCCACACGCCCCCCCAGTCGATCTGCAGGATCGGCGCGAACCGGAGCCGCGGGCTCTCCCCGAGCGCGGCGCGAAAGGCGTCCCCGACCTCACCGCGCCCCGCGAGGATCACCTGCGGGTCGAGGAAGGCCAGGCGCGCGAGCCCCCCGCCCCGCGCGTCGACGACACCGACGAACGCCCCATGCGCGCGGAGCTGCTGCGCGAGCGCGTCCGTGGTGGTCGGGTCGGAGGCGACGAGGATGACGCGAACGCCGTTCAGGTCTCGCTCCGCCGCGGGGTCCAGGGCTGCAGGCTCGAGCCCGAGCTCGCCCCACCCGATGCCTCCCCGGCCCTCTGGCGTCGCCGACTGCACCTCCCGCGGGCGGTATGCCCGATCGCGAGCCCACGATCCAGCAGCGACCGTGGCATCCTGACACCGTGCGCCACGTGAGCGGCGCCCGTGGCATCCTGGCACCGTGCGCCACTTTTTCTGCTGCTTGCTCTTGCTCGCCGCATGCGGTGACGACGACGCCCCCGCCGCGGACGCGGGCGCCCCCCAGGACGCGAGCGCCACCGACGCCAGCTCCCCCGCCCCGGTGAGCGCGCGCTTCTCGCTCGCCGAGGACGCCGCCTTCTTCGACGCGCCCTTCCCGATCTTCCATCGCGTCCGCGAGGACGGCTCCCTCCGCGTCGCCGACTTCCCCAACGCGCGCCGCGTCCCGCTCCTCGATCAGCTCCTCGAGCTCATGGAGACGGGCAACACCGGCTTCTCCACGAACGGCGCGGTCTTCCTGCCCTTCGACGGCCCCCTCGACCCGAGCTCACTCCCACCGGACCCGGCCGCCAGCCGCGCACCGGGCGCCTCGGTGTTCCTCGTCGACGTCGACCCGACCTCTCCCGAGCGCGGCCGGCGCGTCGCCATCCAGACGGACGTCCAGAGCGACGGCGTCGACATCTACACGCCGCCCCACACGCTCGTCGCCCTGCCCTTCCCCGGCGTCGTGCTCCGCCCGGGCACCCGCTACGCGCTCGTCGCCACCGCCGACCTCCGCGCCGCCGACGGCTCCCCCCTCGAAGCGCCCCCGACCCTCGCCACGCTCCTCGCCGGCGGGACGCCCCCCGGCCCGCGAGGCGCCGACGCCGCCGCCGCCTTCGCGCCGCTCCGGGCCTGGCTCGACGAGGAGGGCATCGACCCCGCGCGCGTCATCGCCGCGACCGTCTTCCCGACCGGCGATCCCTTCGCCGAGACCCTCGCGCTCCGCGACGCCATCGCCGCGCGCCCGGCGCCTCCCCTCGAGGACCTCGAGCTCGCCGAGGAGTACGACGAGTTCTGCGTCGTCACCGGCCGGGTGGGCCTCCCCGTGTACCAGCGCGGGCCCAAGCCCTACGGCACCTACCCCAGCG
Organism: Sandaracinus sp.; assembly: GCA_002699025.1. Lineage (GTDB taxonomy): Bacteria > Myxococcota_A > Polyangia > Polyangiales > Houyiibacteriaceae > Houyiibacterium > Houyiibacterium oceanicum. The sequence continues at coordinate 3,855 of PABA01000012.1, forward strand.
GTGCGCTCGTGGTGGAGGACGGCGCGCCCGTCATCCAAGAGACGGACGAGGTCGTCGTCTACCTCACGCTCCCCAAGGCCCCCATGCCCGAGGCGGGCTTCCCGCTCGTGCTCTACGCGAACGGCGGCGGCGGCGAGGGGCGACAGGTCATCGATCGGACCCGCCTCGACGCGGACCCGCGCGAGGGGCTCGGGCCACCGGGGCGCGGGCCGGCGCTCTACTACGCGGAGCTCGGGATGGGCGCGCTCGGCTTCCCGGCGCCGCTCGCCCACGAGCGCAACCCGGAGGGGCGCGAGGGCACGCTCGACTTCTGGAACGTGGCCAACCTCGCGGCCTTCCGCGGCAACCTCCGCCAGGCCGCGCTCGACTTCACGACGATGGTCGCCGTGGTGAAGACTGCGCGCCTCGAGCCCGCGCTCTGCCCGGGCGCGAGCACGGAGGCGGACGCGTTCCGCTACGACCCGGCGCGGCTCTACCTGCAGGGGCACAGCACGGGCGGGACGGTGGGGAGCATCGTGCTCCCGCTCGAGCCGGAGCTCCGGGCCGGCGTGCTCAGCGGCACGGGGGGCAGCTGGATCTACAACGTCGTCGACGCCGACTCGCCGATCGCGCTCCGCGACGTGGCGCGGCTCGTCCTGCGGCTCGGCGGCGGGGACGAGGTCGACCACTTCGACGTCGAGATGACCTTCTTCCAGACGGTGCTCGCGAGCACCGAGGTGATGAGCTGGGGGCGGGTGACGGCGCGCGAGCCGCTCCCCGAACGGGAGCCGCGCGACGCGCTCTTCATCGCGGGCATCGTCGACACCTACCACTACCCGCGCATGGTCCACTCGCAGGGCATGGCGCTCGGCGCGGACCTGGTGCTGCCGGCGGCGGAGGAGACCTGGGAGGAGGAGTACGCGCTGGTGGGCCTCGAAGGGATCACGGCGCCGGCGACGGCCAACCGGAACGGCGCGACCGTGGTGACGCTGCAGCGGGCGCAGCGCGAGGGGACCGACGGTCACTACGTGCCCTTCGAGTGGGAAGACGTGAAGCGGCGCTACGCCTGCTTCCTCGCGAGCCACGCCCGGGACGGTCGGGCGACGCTCTACGACGCGGACGTGGACGCGACCTGCGCGCCCTGAGCGAGGGCAGAGAGGAGCGGAGAGACACGCGCTACCCTCCTCGCGTGCCCCACTACTTCGCGTACGGCTCCAACCTCGACGTGGCGGACCTCGAGACCTGGGCGGCCGAGCGCGGCTTCCCCTCGCCGGCGCCCCGCGTCGTCGACCGAGCCTTCTGGCCGGACCACGCGCTCCTCTTCGACTACCACTCGAACACGCGCGGCGGCGGCGCGCTCAACGTCGCACCCTCGCGCGGCCACTGCGTCCCCGGCGTGCTCTTCGAGGTGGCCGACCTCGCGGCCCTCGACGCGAAGGAGGGCGTCGACGTCGGCCGCTACGAGCGCGTCGCCTGCACCTGCCTGCTCCCCGACGGCCGCGTCTTCCCGGACGCCCTGAGCTACCGGGTCACGCCCGCCTGGCGCGCCGGACGCCACGTCCCGCCCACCCCGAGCTACGAGGCCATCGTGCGGCGCGGCCTCGAGGCCCACGCCGTCCCCGCCCGCCCCTTCGAGCACGCCGTCGCCAACCTCGACGTGCCGCCCTTCCCGGACGCGGTCTTCGTCTACGGCACCCTCAAGCGCGGTCACTGCCGCGCCGGGACCCTGGAGCGCGCCGAGCCCCTCGAGGTCTCCGCCGGGCGCGTCGCCGGGGAGCTCGTCGATCTCGGCGCCTACCCGGGGCTGACGCTCGGCGCCGGCTGGGTGCGCGGCGAGCTCTGGCGCTTCCGTCGGCTGAACGCGCTCCTCGAGGAGCTCGACGCGATCGAGGACTTCGAAGGCTGGGACGCGCTCGAGCGCTCCATGTACCGACGGGTGGTGCTGCCGGTGGAGCGGGACGACGGGAGAAGGGAGCTCGCCTGGACGTACCTCTACCAGGGTGAGCGTGAGCGGGACGCACCGAGGATCGCGGACGGGAGCTGGCGCGGTGCGTGAGAGAGGCCGCGCCGCGTCGGGTCGGCGGATGGTCGCGCTGGCGCTCGGCGTCCTGCTGCTCGCGCCGGGCTGCGGTCGCGGGGGCGGTGCGTCGATCCCCGGCGCGGTCGCGCGAGCCGTGGCGACGGCGGCGGCCGCGGTCGTCGGCGAGGCGATCGCGCAGCGGCGAAGGCGGCGGCGCCCCCCGGCCGGCACGGATACGGCGCCGTGGGAGCCCGAGCCGATCGCGACCGAGCCCTTCGAGGCGAGTGAGGCCGCGTCGTGGAGGCAGTCGCGGATCCGCGAGCCCATGCCGATCGATCGGGAGCTCGCCCTCGGTCCCGAGGAGCTCACCTGCGAGCGCACGGCGGACTGCGTGATCGTGGCGGCCGATTGCTGCGCGGGCTGTGAGGGAGGCGGCGCCGTCGTGGCCGTCGTGGCCGGCGCCGCCGAGCGCGTGCGGGCGCGCGTCGACGCCCGCTGCGGGGGCGAGGCGAGCTGCACGCCGAGCCTGGACCCGAGCTGCGCCGGGGATCTGCTCTGCCTGCACGGCCTCTGTCGCATCCTCCCGCCCGAAGGGGCCAGCGCCGGCGGCGAAGAGCCCGTCGAAGACGCCGTGCCGCCGCCCCCCGAGGAGGGCGGCGGCGACGACCGCGGGGACCTCGCGGTGCCCTCGGGCTACGAGTGACGCGCCGTCAGGCGAGCGCGCGGAGCATCGCCGCGCGGAGCCGATCGCCGAGGCCATCGGGACGGTAGGCGGCGTAGAGGCCGCCGAGGGTCGCGAAGACCCGCGCGAGCATGATGAAGTCGCCGGGGAGCGTCTCGACCGGGTCGTCCTCGCTGAGCGTCTTGAGGCGCGCCGCCTCGGCCATGAGCTCCTCCTGGGTCGGCCACTGGTGCTCGCCGGCCATGGCGCCGCGCAGGTCGCGGAGGAGCGCCTCGGTGAACGCGCGGAGCGTGCCCGAATCGCCGCTGCGGGTCTCGAAGCCGAGCTCCACCAGGCGCGCCTCGACGCCGGCCTCGTCGTTGACCAGGAACGCCTGGAAGAGCGCGAGGTAGGCGGCGCGGCGGGGCCGCTCGAGCACCTGCGTGCAGCCGAAGTCGAGGAGCACGACCTCGCCCGCGTCGTCGACGAGGAGATTGCCCGGGTGGGGGTCGGCCTGGAAGACGCCGGCCTCGAGGACCTGGCGCAGGTAGGCGTCGAGGACGCGCCCGAGGGCCGTGGAGAGGCAGGCGGCGGCCTCGAGGTCGCCCTCCTCGCGGGCGGCGGCCCACTCGTCGAGGGCGGCGGTGATCTTGCGCCCGCGCTCGAAGCTGGCGGTGATCACGCGGGGGCCGGAGAGCTCCGGGAAGGGCGTGGGCGCGCGGACGCCGTCGACCGCGTCGAGGAAGGCCGCGAGCTCGGCCATGCGCGCGCGCTCGTGGTCGTAGTCGAGCTCGCGGAGGACGGCGGCGCGGGCCTCGCGGACGATCGTGTCCATGTCCGTGGGCGGGAGGCTCGGAGCGAGGGCCTCGAGGAAGTGCTCGAGGAGACGCAGGTCGGCCTCGACGAGGGTGCGGATGCCGGGGCGCTGCACCTTCACGGCGACCTCCCGGCCGTCGTGGGTGCGGGCGCGGTGGACCTGGCCGATGGAGGCCGCGGCGAGGGGGGTCTCGTCGAAGTCGGCGAAGCGCTCGTCGAGGGGGGCGCCGAGGTCCTCCTCGAGGACGGCGCGGATCGCGTCGAAGGGGACGGGCGGCGCGGCGTCCTGGAGGTGGGAGAGCTCGGCGATCCAGGGGGCCGGGACGAGGTCCGGACGGGTGGAGAGCATCTGGCCGACCTTCAGGAAGGCTCCACCGAGCTCCTCGCTGGTGGCGCGGAAGCGGCGGGCGTTCTTGGTGTGGAGCTTGGGGAGGGCGCGGGCGGCCGAGGCGCGGCTGGTGAAGGCCCGGCGGGTCAGGTGGAGGCGGTAGCTGGCGGCGACCTTCGTGAGCATCCAGCCGGCGCGGGAGAGGCGGGCGCCGCGCAGCCGGGCGTCGCGGGTCGCGCCCATGACCTCGGCGCCGCTCTCGGCGGCGGCCTGGGCGGCCTCGCGGAGCTCCCAGGCGACGCGCTCGATGGCGGCGAGGCCGGCGTCGAGCGCCTTCAGGGCGGCGGTGAAGGAGGGGAGCGCCTCGGAAGGCGCGGGGGCGAATCGGGTCTGCGTGTGTTCCATGTATCACCTCACGCCCAACTCGTATCACAAAACGGAATCCACACAAGCTATATGTGACACATTTCGTATCACAAGCTCAAGAGGGCCCCGCCGACACGTGGTCTTGGCCACGGAGCCTGCGGACCCGCGAGGGGGTCCTGCGTCCGACCGCGCCCCCGGGGAGTCCTGCGGACGCGCCCAAGCGGAAGACAAGACCTTGACTTCACTGACCTTTTCTGCACCCCAGGCCTGGCCACGGGCCGGCTGGGGCGGTGCGATGGCCGGGCGCCGGGAAATAAATGACCCGAGGTCAGAAACGAACGACGAGCGCCTCTCCAGGAGTCCTGCGGACACCTCGAAGCGAGCCCCAAGAGCCCTTGATCATTGAGCGAATCGTGTGCCCGGGCGGCGCTTGGGTGCCGCTCCAGGCCGTGCCGCAGGCCTCCCGGCGCAATAACTGACCTCGGGTCATCTCACGGCTCGGACGGCGGCCTCCACGCGAGCCCTGCGAGCCCCTCGGTGAGGCTCGCGTGTCCTGCGGACCGGCTCAGGCGCCGAAGCGGGCGCCGAGCGTGTGACACAGGGACTCGAGCGCCTCCTGGTCGACGGCGTCGAAGGCGTCGGGCGCGTCGGAGTCGACGTCGAAGACCGCCAGCACGCTCCCGTCCGCGCGCAGCACGGGCACCACGATCTCGCTGAGCGTGCTGCTCGAGCAGGCGATGTGCCCCGGGAAGGCGTGCACGTCCGCCACCCGCTGGGTCTCGCGCGTGCGCGCCGCCGCCCCGCAGACCCCACGCTCGAAGGGGATCCGTAGGCAACCGTGCCCACCTTGATAGGGCCCGATCACCAGCAGCTCCGGCGACACGGCGCGGTAGAAGCCGGTCCAGTCGTAGTACGCGAAGGCGTGGTGGAGCTCGCAGGCCACCGTCGCCATCGCGGCCACCCAGTCGTCCTCGCCCTCGAGGAGCGCGTCGATCGACGCCCGCACGGCCGCGTAGCGCGCCCGCTTCGCCTCGGGCGCGGCCCCGAGCTCCAGCGCTTCGTGGATCCCCATGCGCCGAGCATGAACGGCAGGGCCGCCGCGCTCCAGCCCCGGCTCACTCGGGCGGGTCGCGCTCCTCGAGCACCGCGACGGGCGCGCCCTCCTCGAGGCGCTCCGCGGCCCCCGCCGGCAGCTCCGGCACGAGGTTCATCCCCAGCCAGACCTTCCCCCCCGCGCGCCGATACCTCGCCAGCGTGCGGAGCGGCTCCTTCCCCTTCTCCGCCGTCGCCGGGTCCACGGTCGTGAGCACGCACCGCTCGCACCGCTTCACCCCCCGAAAACGCAGCGACCCGACGCGCAACGCGGCCCAGCGATCCTCCGCGTAGGGCGCCGCCCCCTCCACGACCAGGTTCGGCCGAAAGCGCCCCATCCCGACCGGCCGCCCCCCACCCGCGGCGATGCGCGCGTCGAGATCCTCCACGGACGCCCGGCCGAGCAGCAGATACGGATACCCATCGGCGAAGCCGACCTCGCCGCCCCCCCGCGAGGTGGCCCGGCGGGCCTCGTCCGGCTGGTGCACCAGCGCGACCTCGCGCCCCAGATACGCGGAGAACCAAGCGCTCCCCTCGGCATGGCCGACGCCCACCGTGGAGCTCCCCCAGACCTCCACCTCGCGCGCGCTCCCCGTCGGCCGCCCCGGCAGGACGAGCGGCGCCCGCCCCGGGGCCTCGAGCCGGAGCCCCTGACCCTCCCCCTCCCCCTTGCCCTCGAGCGCGACCCCGACGAGCGCGAGCGCCGGCTCGGTGCGCTGCGAGACGAAGCGGCCAGCCGGGTCCACGAGCATCCAGCGCCGGTCGCCCTCGAGGCCCCGCGCCGTGGCCATCGCCGCCGGGAGGCGCACGCCCCGGCAGGACTTCACGGGGTACACCCAGAGCTCGGCGAGGCGCAGCGGCATGGGCCGAGCTTGGCACCGGGCCTCGCGCTGTCGAGGGCGGGCGGAAGAGAGCCCGGAGCGCCCACCGCCGATCCGCGCTCGCCCTTCGCCGCGCCGTTCGGTACACCGGAGCCCGTGAGCGACCAGCACGAACCGGCGGGCGACCAGGACGGACCGGGCGTCGACCTCGGACGCTGCCTCGTCACGGGGGCCGGCGGCTACCTCGGCAGCGAGCTCGTGAAGGCCCTCGCGCGCCGCGGCCTCGAGGTGCGCGCGTTCGATCGGGCCTACCCCCGCGGCGCCCCCGCGGGGGCCGAGGTCTTCACGGCGGACGTGCGCAGCGAGGACGCGCTCCGCGAGGCCTGCGCCGACGTGGACACGGTCTTCCACTGCGCGAGCGTGATCAACACGGTCGCCCTCGCGCGACCCGCCGTGCGCGACGAGGTCTGGTCGATCAACGTCGGCGGCACGGAGAAGCTCCTCGCCGCCGCCCGGGCCGCCGGCGCGCGGCGCTTCGTCTACACGAGCTCGGTGAACGTGGTCGTCGATCGGCCCTACGCGGGCGGCGACGAGCGCGCGCCCTACGCCTCCGGGAAGCTCGACCTCTACACGGAGACGAAGGCCGCGGCGGAGAAGCGCGTCCTCGACGCCGACGGCGCCCCGAGCGGCGACGGGGTGCTCCACACGGCCGCGATCCGCCCCGGCGGCATCTACGGCCCCGGCGAGCCGCAGCACTTCCCTCGGAGCGTCCGCGAGATCCTCCGCGGCATGTACGTCGTGCGCATCGCCGGCGGCAAGGGCTGGGCCGACAACGTCTACATCGACGACCTCGTCGAGGCGCATCGGCTCGCCGCGACGCACCTCGGCGAAGGCGGCGCGGCGAACGGGCAGGCCTACTTCATCAACGACGGCGAGCCCCAGAGCTACTTCGACTTCTTCGGCCCGGTCGCCGAGGCGCTCGGCCGCACGCCCCCGCGCCTCTCCGTCCCGGCGGCCCCCGTGCACGCCGTCGCCTTCCTCGCCGAGCTGGCCCACTACCTCGGGGGGCCCTACCCCTTCCTCACGCGGATGGAGCTCTTCAAGCTGGTGCACCACCACTGGTTCTCGGTGGACAAGGCGCGGAGGGAGCTCGGCTGGCGCCCGCGGGTCGGGCACGCCGAGGGCATGCGCCGGAGCATGGACTGGGTGCGCGAGCTCGCGGAGAGGCACCAGTGAGGATGAGCGGCCCCGGGGCGACGCGCCGAAGGGACGACGCAGCGAAGGAGCGAAGGTGAAGCGCAGACCGCAGAGCTGGATCGACCGATTTCTGGCCTCCCTCGAGGCCCACCCGACCCCGGCGCTCGAGGAGTGGCGCTGGGCGCGCCGCGGCGAGGACCCGGTGGACCCGCGCGCCGTCGAGGCCGCCTGGGACCTGGCCACGCTCCACGCCTCGGCCGAGGCGAACAAGCTGCACCACGCGATGCTCCAGATGGAGACGCCGGAGCAGAAGACGCTCCTGCCCGCGCTGGTGATCGCCGGCGCGCGGCAGAGCGAGGTGGGGGCGTTCCGCGTCTTCGACGTGGAGGGCAAGGGCTGGTTCCCGCGGGACATGGCTTTCGTGCCCGGGCGCGAGCACCTCGAGCCGGACCTCGAGCTGCGCTGCCTGGTCGAGGTCGGCCGCACGGAGGTCGACTTCCTCGTCTGGCGGCGGCACCGCGGCTTCCTGACGGCGGACGAGGAGGGCAAGGAGCACCTCGAGGTGACGGCCGAGCGGACGATGGCGATCCTCTTGGACGAGGGGGGCGGGGGCCCGACCCAGCAGCGCGAGGACCGCTACCGCGACATCGAGCTGCAGCAAGAGGGGCACCTGGTCGTGCGCGTCGACCGCTCCGACCTCTGGCAGGACCCGATCGGCGCGGCGGCGGAGGCGCTCCGCACGCTCACGGAGAGCGCGCGCTTCGACTGCGAGGCGCGCATGGCCGAGGTCGAGCGAGGCTGAGGGCGCAGCGCGCCGGAGGGCGCAAGGCAGCGAGGCGGAGCGCGCCGGGGGCAGGGCTCGGGACGAGCGCGGCGGAGCGCGTTGTGTGCCTCCGCGCCCGGGCGAGACGCACCGGCGGGGGCGAACGCCCGCGCGAAACACACCGAACACCTCCGAAGCCCCCGGCGCCGACTGGAGGCGCCGCCGGCGCGGCTGGAACGGCGGCTGCACCTCCACGCGTCGAAAGGAGCCGCCCATGACCCTCTCCCTCCATCGCAAGCTCGTCGCCGCCGGCGGCCTGCTCTCGGCCAGCGGCCTGATCGGCTCGGTCGCCGTCTGGGGCGCCCTCCCCGCGCGCGTGCCGATCCACTGGGACGCCGCCGGCCAGCCGAACGGCTGGGCCCCAAAGGCCTTCGCGCTCCTCGCCCTCCCGCTCCTCGGCGCCCTGCTCGCCCCCCTCGCCGGCGCCCTCGTCTCCCGATCCGGCCACGGCCCGCGGCGCGCGCTCGTACACCGCGCCGGAGCGACCGTCAGCCTCCTGACCGGCGGCTTCCTCCTCGCGGTCCACCTCCTCGCCCTCCGCGCCATGCTCCACCCGAGCGCCACGCTGGCCGTGGGCGCCGTCCTCGCCCTCACCGGCCTGCTCTTCCTGGGCCTCGCGCCGACCATGCGCTGGCTCGAGCCGAACCGCTGGGCCGGCTTCCGGACCCGCTGGAGCCTCGCGGACGAGACGAACTGGGCCCTGACCCATCGCTTCGGCGCCTGGAGCATGGGCCTCGGTGGGCTCGTCTGCGCCCTCGCGCCCGCCCTCTTCGCGCCTGCCCTCGCGGCGTGGATCGGGCTCGGCTCCGTCCTCGCCGGCTCCCTCGCGCCCCTGGGCTACAGCTACCTGTTGCACCGCGCCCGCGGCGCACGCTGAGCACCGCGCCCGCGGCGCACGCTGAGCACCGCGCCCGCGGCGCACG
>PABA01000013.1 GCA_002699025.1 Sandaracinus sp.
GAGGCGCGGGGCACAGGGGGCACTCTCGGAGGGCGGGCTACTCGAGCCGGCTGGAACGCCCAGCCGACGTGTTCACGGTACAGGGCACGGGTTTGTTTTGGGGTTCTTCTAGGGCCTCGGGCCCTCGAACTGGGCGTACCAGCGGCGGAGGGCGTGGATCGGGCCGTCGCCTCGCACCAGGGCCGGGCGCTCGCGCCAGCTCTTGCCCTCCCAGACCCGCACGTCCTCGCGCCACTGGCTGATCCAGTTGCCGACCACGTAGCTCACGAGCAGGCGCGGGATGCGCGGCGCGGCGAGCCAGCGGAAGCGCACGCGGAGCGCGAGCGGCGCCAGCGGCGTGTGCGTCTGGTAGAGCACGATCTCGCCGAGCTTCGGCAGGTCGAAGTGGAAGCGCACGACCCCGCCGGGCCCGAGGAAGCGGATGCGCGCGGCGGCGGCGCTCCAGTCGAGGAGCTTGCCGCGGAAGCGCAGCACGGCGTCGTCGGCGAAGGTCGCGAGCCAGGGGCGCGCCTCGTCCTTCTCCCAGGTCGCCGTGTGGTCGATGCGCAGGCCCGGGATCTTCCAGCCGACCCAGGGCACGCGCATGTCCCCGTGGAGCTCCGGGAAGTGCGCGAAGTCGACGCTGTTCTCGGCGAACTCGCGGAGGTTCATGCGCACCACGCCCGCGTCGTGCCAGCCGCGCGGGCGGAGCGCCGGGTCGATGGGCGGGAGCGCGTGCTCGGGCTCGGCGCCCCGCGCCCCCTCGCCGCCGTACCAGACGAAGACGAAGCCATCCTGCTCGTCCGTGGGCCAGGAGCGCGCGCGGATCTTCGGCAGCCGGTCCGCGTCGAGGTAGGGCACGGAGGCGAGCGCTCCGTCCGGCGCGAAGCGCCAGTGGTGGAAGGGGCACTCGAGGCAGCCGTCCTTCACGCGCCCGTCGGCGAGGTCGGCGCCGAGGTGCGGGCAGGTCGCGTCGACGGCCCGGGCCGTGCCGTCCGCGTCGCGGAAGAGGGCGAGGCGCGTGCCGAGCATCTCCACGCCGAGCGCCTGACCGCGGCGCGCGCGCCGGTCGAGGTCGCGGGTGCGCGCGGCGGCGTACCAGCTCCTCGGGAAGCCCACGTCCGGGTAGGTCGCGAGGCGGCGCTTCTCGGCGAGCTCGGCCTCGAAGGTGGCGGCGGGGGCGGCGGGAGACGGCATCGACGGGACACTAGAACGCGTTGCAAACCGCGTCCAGCCCGCGCGCGAGCGGGCCCGGGCGAGGGAGAGCCCGGGCGTGGCGCGGTCCACGGGCGCGTCGGGCGCTCGCTTTTCGGGCGCCGCCTCTGCGATCCTCGCGGGCCGATGGCGCACGACGCGGAGGTGGTGGTCGTCGGCGCCGGGCTCTCGGGCCTGGCGGCGGCGCGGGAGCTGGTGGCGCGCGGCCACGACGTGCGCGTGCTCGAAGCGCGGGAGCGGGTCGGCGGGCGCACGCTGAGCCAGCCCTTCGGCAAGGACGTGATCGACCTCGGCGGGCAGTGGGTGGGCCCGGACCAGCGGCGGACGCTCCGGCTGATCGAGGCGCTCGGCCTCGAGACCTTCCCGCAGCGCCACGAGGGCAAGAAGGTGCTGATGCTCGGCGGCGAGCGGCGCGTGTACCGGGGGACCATCCCGCGCGTCGATCTCGCGAGCCTGCTCGTGATGCAGGGGACGCTGACGCGCCTCGAGCGGCTCCGGCAGGAGGTCTCGCTGGACGCGCCCTGGGAGAGCGCGCGCGCCGAGGGCTGGGACGCGGAGACGCTCGCGAGCTGGATGGGCCGGAACGTCCCGGCGCGCGGGGCCCGGGCCCTGCTCGAGATCGCGACGCGGGCCATCTTCGCCTGCGAGCCGAGCGAGCTCTCCTTTCTGCACTTCCTCTTCTACCTGAACTCGGGCGGCGGTCTGATGCGGCTGGCGGAGGTGGAGGGGGGCGCGCAGGAGCGGCGCATCGCGGGCGGCGCGCAGCAGCTCGCGAAGGGCATGGCGGCGGCGCTCGGCGAGCGGGTCGTGCTCGGCGCGCCGGTCTCGTCGATCCGGCAGGACGCGGCCGGCGTGCGCGTCGAGTCGGGGGCGCGGCGCTGGCGGGCGCGGCGGGTGATCGTGGCGCTCCCGCCGGCGCTCGCCGGACGCATCGCCTACGCGCCGGCGCTCCCGGCCGCGCGCGACCAGCTCACGCAGCGCGTGCCCATGGGCGCCGCGATCAAGTGCGTCGCGGCCTACGACCGCCCCTTCTGGCGCGAGCGGGGCTTCAGCGGCGAGGCCGTGAGCGACGCCGGGCCCGTGCGGCTGGTCTTCGACGACACGAGCCACGACGGACGGCAGGCGGCGCTGGTCGGGTTCTTCCTCGGGCACTCGGCGCTCCGCTACAGCGGCCAGCCCGCCGAGCGGCGGCGCGTCTTCCTCGAGCGGCTCGCGGCGATGTTCGGCCCGGAGGCGCGGCGGCCGGCGCTCTACGTGGATCAGGACTGGCCGGCGGAGCGGCACAGCCGCGGCTGCTACGTGGGCGTCTTCGGGCCGGGGACGTGGACCGGCCATGGGGCGGCGCTGCGGAAGCCGGTGGGGGCGGTCCACTGGGCGGGTACGGAGACGGCGCGCGAGTGGTGCGGGTACTTCGAGGGGGCGCTCGAGGCGGGGGAGCGGGCGGCCAGCGAAGTGGCGCGGGCGCTCGGGGAGTAGGCGGCTTCGGGGGCGTCCGCGCCAGCGTCAGCCAGAGCGCGAGCCCCAGCGCCGACGTCAGCCAGACCCTCAGCTACAGCTTCAGCTTCAGCTACAGCTACAGCTTCAGCTTCAGCGTCAGCGCCAGCGTCAGCTTCAGCTACAGCTTCAGCGTCAGCTTCAGCTTCAGCTTCAGCATCAGCATCAGCGTCAGCTTCAGCGTCAGCGTCAGCTTCAGCGTCAGCTTCAGCATCAGCGTCAGCTTCAGCGTCAGCTTCAGCATCAGCGTCAGCGTCAGCTACGGCGTCAGCATCAGCATCAGCGTCAGCTTCAGCTTCAGCTACGGCGTCAGCTTCAGCCACAGCTACAGCGCCAGCTACAGCGGCAGCTCGAGCCGCTCCCTACCCTCTGGCCCTCTGCTGCGGCAGGAGCCCGAAGCTCGCCTTCCGCCGGATCTCCTCGAGCCGGCTCGCCAGCTCCTCCGGCCCCACGTCCGCGTACCGCTCGGCCAGCACGACCGCGCCCCCGTCGCGCAGCTCGAGCCGCACGACCTGCCCCTCGTCGTCGTAGCGCACCCGCTCCACGTCCTCCCAGCGCACGCAGAGCTTCTCGCCGTCGCGCTGCTGGATGAGCCCGTCGACCCGCAGGAGCAGCCAGCGCTCGTCCTTCCAGGTCCGCCGGAGCCCGAAGATGGCCCAGCTCGGCCCGGCCACGACCAGCGCGAAGCCGACGACGAAGAGCAGCCAGGTGCCGACCCCCGCGCCCCGCCCGCGCGCCTGCGCCCGCCGCCCGGCCGGCGCCTCGGCGATGCGCTGCGGCCGCGAGCGCGGCCCGCGAAGCACCCCGGGGAGCGGCTCCCCCACGCCCCCGTGCGGCGCCCGCGCGGCCGGCGGCTCCCGCCGCGGCTGGAGCGACGCCGGGTCCGCCGCCTCGAGGCGCGCGTAGGCGTAGCCGACGGTCACCGAGCCGAGGACCATCGGCAGGATCGTCGGCAAGAGGATGCGCAGGAGCTTCCGCGTGTCGTCGGGCCGGTACCACCCGACGACGGGCTTCGCGGCCAGGTCCTCGACGTCCATCGGCTCGTCCGCGCTCACGGCTCAGATATGGGGGCCCCGACCGCGCCGGTCCAGCCACCCCACCTCCGGGCGCGCCCGTCCTCGCCCGCGCGCCCCCGCCCACACCCGCTCACGGGATCGCCGGCTCCGCGCCCTCCCCCCCGCCGCCGCCCGCCGCGTCGACCTCGGCCTGCAGCGCCGCGATGTCCGGGTTCCCCGGGTCGAAGCGCTCGGCCTCCGCCAGCGCCTCCCGCGCCCCCACCACGTCGCCGTCGGCCAGCGCGAAGCGCGCCCGGGAGAGCGCGTCCTTGGCCGCCTCCTCGCGCTCGTGCGGCGTCATCTCGTGGACGCCGGTGTCGGGCGGACCGGCGTCCACCACGCCCGCGTCCTCCTCCTCCGCCTCGCCCGCGTCGAGCGCCTCGGCGCCCGCGTCGACGAGCCCCGCGTCCGTCACGCCCGCGTCCACCACGCCCGCGTCCACCACACCCGCGTCCTCGGGCGCCTCCACCGGCGCCGGTCCGTCGTCGAAGGCGAACACGAAGGCCACGCCCACGGCGAGCGCCCCGAGCAGCACCGCCACGAAGGCCCAGGGCCCCTTCCCGCCCGGCTCCGGCTCGGCCGCCACGGGCACGCGCCGGCTCGCCGGCCGGCTCAGGTCCGCCGGGCGCACCAGCCCGCTCGCCACGTAGGCCTCGTGGACGGCCTCGGCGAAGTCCGCCGCGCTCGGGTAGCGCTCGTCCGGGTCCTTCGAGAGGCCGCGCATCACGACCTTCTCGACCACCTTCGGCACCTTCGCCGGATCCTCGGCCACCTCGCGGAGCGGCGGCGGGTCGTCGTGGATGACGTTCTGCGCGACGACGAGCGCGTCCTGCCCGGGGAAGGCGCGGCGCCCGCCGGCCGCCTCGTAGATCACGGCCGCGAAGGAGAAGAGGTCGCTATGGGGCCCGTAGCGCCCGCGCGCGAGCGTCTCCGGCGCGGCGTAGCAGGGCGTCCCGAGGAACTGCCCCTCGCGCGTGAGGGCCGCGTTCGGCACCCGCGCCACGCCGAAGTCCGCGAGCTTGGTCTGTCCGTCGGGCGTGACCAGGAGGTTGTCGGGCTTGATGTCCCGGTGGATGATCTCGTTCTCGTGCGCGACCGTCAGCGCCTCGGCCACCTCGTCGGCGAGGCGCACGACCTGCGCGGGCTCGAGCGCGCCGCGGCTCTTGAGGATCTGCTTGAGGGTCGACCCGGCGACGTACTCGAAGACCAGGTAGGGGCCGACCTCCTCCTCCTCGCCCACGTCGTAGACCTGGACGATGTTCGGGTGGTGCAGCCGCGCCGCCGCCCGGGCCTCGTTGCGGAAGCGCTCGAGGAAGGTCGCCAGCGCCTCCGGGTCCATCTTCAGGTCCCGGACGGTCTTGATCGCGACGGGCCGGTCGAGCTCCGGGTCGCGCCCGAGGAAGACGAAGCCCATCGCGCCCGAGCCGAGCAGCCGGTCGACCTCGTAGCGGCCGATCTGTGAGGGGATGCCGTCTTCCAACGCGGGGATGCTACTACCCCAAACGGCGAGGGCGAGCCATCCTCGCGTCGCGGGGCCGACTTCACAGCTTTACCGCGCGCGGCTCGCGCCGGGCTCCCACGCCCTCTCCGCCCCGCGTTCCGCCGCCCTCCCGCTTTGCCGCTTTACAGCGCGCGGAGGCGCTCGCGAAAAGCGTCGCTCATCGATGCGTGACGCCTTCCGAGGTCCCGCCCGCGCTGGTATGAGGGGTCATGCGCCGCACGAAGATCGTCTGCACCCTCGGCCCGGCCTCGAGCGATCCGGAGGTCATCGACCAGCTCGTCGCCGCGGGCATGGACTGCGCGCGCCTCAACTTCTCCCACGGCGACCACGCGAGCCATCGGGAGATGGCCGAGAAGGTGCGCGCCGCCTCCGCCCGGGCGCGCCGGCCCCTCGCCATCCTCGCCGACCTCTGCGGCCCGAAGATGCGCATCGGGCGCTTCGCGGACGGGAAGATCGAGCTGAAGGAGGGGGCCTCGTTCACGATCACGACCCGCGACGTGCAGGGCACGGCGGACGAGGTCTCCGTGAGCTACGAGCCGCTCCCGCGGGACGTGAAGGTCGGCGACGCGATCCTCCTCGACGACGGCCTCTTCAAGCTGCGCGTCACGGGGAAGACCGACACGGACGTGCACACGGAGGTCGAGGTCGGGGGCACGCTCTCGGACCGCAAGGGCCTGAACCTCCCGGGCGTGGACCTGAGCACGCCGGCGCTGACCGAGAAGGACAAGAAGGATCTGGCCTTCGCCGTGGACGAGCTGGAGGTCGACTACCTCGCGCTGAGCTTCGTGCGGAACCCGGAGGACGTGCAGCAGGCGCAGGCGCTCGCGAAGGGCACGCCGGTGATCGCGAAGCTCGAGAAGCCGGAGGCGATCGAGAACCTCGAGGCGATCCTCGACCAGGCGGACGGGGCGATGGTGGCGCGAGGCGACCTCGGCGTGGAGATGGGCTCGGAGAAGGTGCCGCTGATCCAGAAGCGCATCATCCGGGAGACGAACCTGCGCTCGAAGATCGTGATCACGGCGACGCAGATGCTCGACTCGATGATCCGCAACCCGCGGCCGACGCGCGCGGAGGCGGCGGACGTGGCGAACGCGATCATCGACGGGACCGACGCGGTGATGCTGAGCGGCGAGACGGCGGCCGGGAAGTACCCGGTGGAGGCCGTGAAGATGATGTCGGCGATCGCCCACGAGGTGGAGACCGAGTCGGTCGAGATGCTCAGCCGGATCACGCGCGACCTGAAGGTGGTGGCGCACGAGGACTGGGAGTTCCCGACGGCGGCGGCGCGGGCGGCGGCCGTGCTCTCGACGCACTTGCCGCTGAAGGCGATCGTGACCTTCACGCACGACGGGCGCTCGGCGCACCTGATCGCCGAGTACCGGCCGCGGGCGATGATCGTGGCCGTGACCTCGGACCCGCGCGTGGCGAACCGGCTGGCCCTCGATTGGGGCGTGGTGCCGCGGGTGGAGGTGCCGCCGGAGGACCTCGAGGAGACGCTGCGCATCGCGACGAGCGTGATGGTGCGGGAGAAGCTCGCGCAGAAGGGCGACGCCTTCTGCATGGTCCTCGGCTGGCCGACCTCGGCCCGGACGAACACGGTGAAGCTCCACCGGCTCTGAGCTCGGCGCCGCCGCGCCTCGGCCGCCCGCCGTCCGCCGTCCGCCGTCCGCCAGTGGCGGTCGACGGGACGGAGGAGGGCCGCATCCGCGGAGAAGCGAGGAAGAGGCGCGCAGCACGGCGACGGCATCCGCGTCACGGACACCGACGAGCGGAGAAGCTCGGCCGGGCCGCAGGCCCGCCCACGCGAGCGCCAGCACGGACAGTGGACAGCCGACAGCCGGACCGCCCTCGTCCGCACGAACCCGCAGCCACCACCGCCCCGCCCCTCCCGCGTAGCGGCATGGACCGCCCGCGCGAGCGCCAGCACGGACCGCGGAAAGCGGTACGCCCGGGCCGCAGGCCCGCGTCCGCGCAAACCCGCAGCCACCACCGCCCCGCCCCTCCGCGAAGCGGCATGAACCGCCCACGCGAGCGCCAGCACGGACCGCGGAGAGCGGAACGCGGAACGCCCGGGCCGCAGGCCCGGCCCACCCACGCGAGCGCCAGCACGGACCGCGGAACGCGGGACGCCCGGGCCGCAGGCCCGGCTCAGACGAGCGCGTCGAGGTCGCCCGGGTCCAGCACGACCAGGTGGCACGCCACGCAGCGCTCCACCTGGGCCTCCCCCTTGGCGGTGCGGAAGCGCGCGCGCTTGAGGAGCTGGGCGCAGGTCGGGCAGCGGTGCGGCGCCGCGACGAAGAACCAGTCGCTCTCGGTGGCGTCGCTGAACTGCCCGAGGGCATGCCCGGCGTCGCGGAGCTCGACGACCTGGACGCCGCAGCGGCCGCAGCTCTTCAGGTCGCGGGCCACGCTGCGGTAGGCGCCGCCCTGAAGCGCCTGCCGCAGGCTTCCCCCACAGCGCGGGCACGCCCCCCGGCCGCCGACGACGCCGCCCGGCAGCAGCGAGAAGCGGAGCTTCACGCCGTCCAGGCCGAAGTCGATCGTGTGGCCCTCCTCGAGCCTCGCGTCGAACTGGCCGTACTCGAGGCGCGCGACCCGCCCGCTCCCGGCGATCCGGATCGTCCCCTCGAGGCCGGGCACCTCCACGTCCGCGCCCGAGCCCGCCGGACCGATCCGCGCCTCCGCCTTCTCGACGAGGTGCTTCTTCCCGCCCCGGCCGCCGGCCTCGAGGATCTCGATCAGCACGCGCACTGCCCGAGCATACTCCCTGCGCCCGCGCCGGTGGTCGGAGGGCGGGCAGGAGCGACTCGCTCGACTCGCTGCGAGCGCGCCGCCCAGCCGGGCACCCCTCGAGAGGCGACCGCTCAGAGCGCGAAGCCGATCCGCATGCCGAGCTCGAGCTGATCGTCGGAGGCCCCTCCGGCGACCCGCTCCGCGCCCGGCTCCGGATCGAAGGCCAGCACGAAGCGCGTCCAGCCCACGCGGAAGCCCAGGCGAAAGAGCCCGAAGGCGAGCTCCGCCCCGACGTGCCCGCCGACCCGGTAGCCGCGCCGCACGGGGATTCCATCCTCGCCACCGATGGCGCCGACGCCGAGCAGCCAGCCGCCCGCGGCCCCGCCGACGAGGGCGAGGGGCGCGCCGAGCTGCACGCGCAGGGCGAGCCGGGCGAGGAGCGCGTCGTAGCGCACGTCCGGCACCTCGGCGCTCTGCATGCTGCCGCTGCCGTCGAGCGTCGGGCCGATCGAGACGCCGCGCCGGGACCAGCCGAGCGCGCCCTCGAGGGAGAGGCGTTCGCCGAGCGGGCCGCTGGCCAGGAGCGCGAGATCGAGCGCGCGCATCCGGGTGGGGAAGCGGAGCCCGTCGTCGCGGACCGAGTCGATCTCGAGCCCGTGGAGATAGCGCGCCTCGACGCCGAGGTGGCCGGCGGCGCCTTCGCGGCCGGCGAACGGGAAGCTGCGGGCGACGAAGCCGAAGGCGGGGGTCGGGCTCACGTCGTGCGCGCGGAGCTCGTCGAAGAGATCGTCGCCGTAGCGGAGCCGGCGGCTGAGCAGGCCCGCCTCGGCGGCGAGGGAGACGCGCGGACGGGCGGGGTCGATCGGCGCGCTCGGCGCCTCCTCGGACGCCTCGCTCTCCTCCTCCTCGCTGGCCGCGTCGGTCGGGGCGGGCGCGAGCGCCGGCGGCACCTCCTCGTCGAGGACGGGCTCCGGCTCGGGTCGCCCCGTCCGCAGCTGGCGCATGGCCTCGAGCGGCTCCACGAGCTGGTCGAGGACCTGCTCCACGGCGCGCTGCGCCCGGGCCGCGCGCCCCCGCAGCGTGAAGGGCGGCTCCTCGCCGACCGCGACGCGGAGCCGCACGATGAAGCGGCTCCCGCGGCGGAGCGTGCGCCCGTCGATGCGGCCGACCTGTCGGGCCGCGTCCACGCCTTGCTCGCTCGGGACGGCGTCGAGACCGAAGGCCTCCACCTCCTCGGCGATGCGGGCGCGGAGCGCGCGGGCGGCGGGCCCGCGGAAGGTGTCGATGGCGACCTGCGGCTGGGCCGCCGCCGGGGCCGCGAAGAGCGCGCCGCATGCGAGGGCCGCGGCGAGAGCGAGCGTTCCGTGCGTGCGCATCAGCGACCCCCCGTGACGTCGTCGATCCAGGACTGGATGCAGCCGAGCTGGGCGTCGTCGAGCGATGCGCCGAGGAAGGGCATGGGCTCCCCGCAGGTGGGCGTCGTCCCGTCGAGCTTCTCGACCAGGTAGTGGGTCCCGCCCGAGGACGAGACGTAGTCGAGGTCCGGCACGCAGGCGCCGTCTCCTTCGGCGGGCTCGTCGAGGAGCCTCTCGGCGAGGGAGAGCGCGCCGCCGGCGCTCAGGTCCGGGGGCGATCCGCCCTCGCCGTGGCAGACGGCATGCGCGCAGCCGAGGCCGCCCTCGTCCTCCGGCGCGAAGAGGGCGAGCACGTCCTCCTCGGTGCAGTCGACGCCGTCGTCGACCGGGGCGCCGCCGTCTCCCGGGCCCAGCCCGCGGGCGGCGCGGTGGGCGTCCGGATCGGCGAGGCCGGGTACGCAGGCGACGAGGAAGAGGAGGGGGAGCGAGAAGAGCTGCTTCATGGGCCGGAGACCTCGGGGCGGGCGCGGAGGGGTCGCGCCCGCGCCTTCCGCCCCTGGGATGCGCGAGGGGGCCGAAGCGGGTCGCCTTTTCTTCCGGCGGGGCGTCGCCGAGCCGGGCGGAGGAGCGAGGGCGGGGGACATCGCCGCTACGTCTACGCAAGGCCCGCACCAAGCCCGCGCGCCGCGGCGAACGCCCCGCGGAGAGCCGGGCCACGCCCGCCGCGCGGGAAGACGAGTCCCCAGCCGGGCCCCATCCGTCGCCCACGACGTTACAGTCGCCGCGACGCTGGTGTCGCGCGCGACGTCGCCGTCGCAGCACGGTCCGACCGGTGGAGCCCGCGCGCCGGAGCGGGTAGCATCGCCCCCGATGAGGGGACTGGCTCTGGTGGCGCTGCTCGCGCTTCTCACCTCGCTCGGCGCATGCGTCCACCCGCGACGCTCCACGTCGCTCTCGCCCGTGCAGGACGCGTCGAGCCTGAACCACCCGTCGAACGTCTGGCGCCTGCGCTTCACGAAGTTCATCGTCCCGCCGCGCCAGCGCGGCGGTCAGCCCTGGGACGACGACGGCTCCACCGCCGACCCCTTCGTGCGCGTCTACCGGGGCGACCAGCTCCTCTTCGAGTCGGAGCCGGTGCGCAACGAGCTCCAGCCCGACCTCGAGGGCGTCGTCACCGAGAACCTCTACCTGCCGACCACGGACGAGCTCCGCATCGAGCTCTGGGACTCGGACCAGGTCCTCCCGGCGCCCATCGGCACCTGGCGCGGCCGCGGCCTCCCGCGCTCCGCGCTCCCCGGCGCCGACGCGAACCTCATGCTCGAGGGCAACGCCACCGTGGCCTTCCGCGTCGAGCCCCCCGAGGCCTTCCGCGGCACGGGCATCGAGCTCTACGAGGCGCGCGGCGGCGGACTGAAGGTGCTCGCCGTGATCGAGCGCTCGCCGGCCGGGCGCGCCGGCGTGGGCGTGGGCGACCTGATCCTCGAGATCGACGGCGAGCCGGTCTCGGACCTCGGGGAGGGCCGCGCGGCGAGCCAGCTCTCCATGGCGGGCTCGCGCGGGAGCCGGCTGCGGGTGCGGCACGAGAACGGCCAGGAAGAGGACGTCGAGCTCGACCGCGGCTACGTGTGGCCCACCCGGTGAGGACCCGCGCCCTCGCGGCGCTGACGTTCGCCGCGGTGCTGCTCGGGGCGACGCCGGCGCAGGCCGACGTGCAGTGGTCGGCGCGCTACGGCTTCGGCTTCGGGGCCGGGCAGTGGGGCGACGAGGGGGCGCAGCTCGGGCGCACCTTCCTCTGGGAGAACGTGCTGCGGGTCGAGGCGCTCTTCGGGGCGCCCGGGGACGAGCACGTGCGCATCGGGCCGGCGCTCGATCTGCGGACGGCGCGCTTCGACACGGCCGAGGCGGCGGGCGGGGTCTCGCTCCTGCTGCCGGTCTTCCGGGGCTACCCGATCGTGCTGACGGCGGCGGCCGGTTACGCGAAGCGGCGGGACCCGATGCCGGACGGGCCGATCTTCGTCGGGACCTTCGCCTGGGGCTACCGGAGCTACGACTTCCACGGCGCCTACGGGCTCGGCCTGCAGGTCTTCGTGACGAGCCGGGTGGCGCTCGACGACCCGGCGCGCTGGGAGATCACGGCGGGTATCGAGATCGATCTGGAGGCGATGATCGCGATCCCGGGCGCGTTCTTCGTGAGCCTCTTCCGGCGCGGCCCGCCGGACGAGCCCGAATGAAGAAGGCCCCGCGGTTCACGCGCGTCGTTCCCGGGGAGGCCCGCGGGGGGCGGAGCGTAGGAGGACGTGGCGCCCGGCGATGCCCCCGGCCCATACTGCTCCCCTCGATGCGCTTCCTCTTCGCCGCCCTGCTCCTCGCCGGATGCCTGCCCGACCTCGGCGGCTACGCGGTGGGCGAGCGCCGCGACGCCGGCCCACGCCCGGACGTCGGGCCGGGCGTGGACGGGGGCGGCGCGGGCGTCGACGGCGGCGGGGGCGGCGACGACTGCGCGCCCGCGCCCACCTGCGTCGGCGGATGCCCGCGCCCCTGGCTCCTCGCGACGGTCGAGGATCTCCCGGGCGGCGCCGAGTGCGGCGGGCGCGTGCTCCGCTGGTCGCTCGGGAGCCGCGAGGAGGCCTGCCTCTGCGGCGCGCTGGACGCCGCGGGGGACCTGCCGACGCTGCCGCGCACGCTCGGCTTCGTGCCGCCGGAGACGGTGGTCGTCGCCGCCCAGGACGGCGTCGTGGCCATCGACGCGCGCGACGACTCGGTCGCCTGGGACAGCCCGGGGGTCGGCATGATGCCGCGCGACGTGTTCCCCATGGAGGATCTGGACGGGGGCCCGCTCGCGGCCATCGCCTGGTCGAACTCGGGCTTCGACGACATCCGCGTGGTCCACGCGCACGGCCGCGACTCGGGGCGGCTCGAGCACGAGTGGCAGACGAATGGGGGTGAGCTCCCGGTCGGGCTCGGCGTCGTCTCCATGAGCGCCTCGCCCTTCGACCCGCAGCACGTGCGCACGCTGAAGATCAACGGCGGCTGGGCGGCGGCCGACGCGGACCCCTACACGCGGACGCTCTTCGACGACCCCTACCACACGGTCTCGCGCGACGGCTTCTTCCTCCAGACGATCAGCGCCTTCCACTGGGACGGCACCTACCGGGTCGTCTGGACCGGCGAGCGCACGGACGTCTCGCCGCGCCGGAGCGAGGTCTACACCTACCGGAGCACGACCGTGCGCGTGGACAACCGGGTGCCGCTCGGCGACACCTGCGACGAGGGGAGCGACGCCCTCCCCTACGACGCGACCTGCGAGTTCGTGCACGCCGTGCCGCACCCTCTCCACGACACGGACCTCTTCGCGATCTGCTCCTGGGCGAGCGGCGAGCGGCGCGTCCTGCGCATGGAGCACATCAGCCAGACCTGCCACGACCTGATCGAGCAGCGGGACGTCTTCGACTCGGCGCGCATCACGCGCCTCGCCATCGCCCTCGACGACTACTGGGACGCGCTCTGAGGCCGGCGCGGCGCGGGGAGGGACGGTGGGAAGGGCGACGGCTGCGCGCCTCGTCTGCCTGAGCGCGAGAGCGCGGCGAACACGGACGCGCCGTACACGGACGCGGCGTACACGGACGCGCCGTACGCGGACGCGGCGAACGCGGACGCGGCGAACACGGACGCGGCGAACACGGACGCGGTGAACACGAACGCGGTCAACACGGACGCGGTCAACACGGACGCGGTCAACACGGACGCGGCGAACACGGACGCGGCGCGCGATGTCTCCTCCCGCTCGGGCGCCTCCGGCCCTACGCTCGCCCCGTGACCCGGCCCTTCGAGCGGCGCTCGTACCGCCTCGCCCTGCTCGCCGCGCTCGGCCTCGCGCTCGGTTGCGGGCGCACCGTGCGGACCCGCTACGCCGAGCTGATCACGCCCGCGGCCGCCTGCCGCGCGGAGGCGCCGGGCCCACTGAGCCCGGAGGCCATGGCGGCGGACTTCGCCGTGCTCGAGCGCGTGCTGCGCCGGGGCTACGCCGGCTACCCGCTCGCCGCCGACGAGGCCGAGTGGGAGCGCGTGTTCGCCGAGGGGCGCGCCCGGCTCCCGGACGCGCCCCGGTCGGCCCTCGCGTTCCGGGACCTGCTCGCCGAGCACTTCCGCTTCCTCGACGACAACCACGTCGGCTTCTGGGTCTACGTGGACGGCGAGCGGCGCTGGCGCGGGACGAGCGGGCACGACCAGGCCTACGTGGCCGCGCTCCGGCTCGAGGAGGAGGGCGGCGCGCATCGGGCGCCCGACGGCGCCACGCTCGTGGGCTGCGAGGGGGTGGAGAGCGCGGAGCTCGTGCGGCCCGTGCTCGGGCCCGGGGCCTCCGTGGAGCTCCGCCCGCTCGTGCTCTCCCGGGAGCCCCTCGAGGCGCTCCGCTGCACCTTCGAGGCGGGCGGCGAAGAAGAGGTGCGCGCGCTCCCCGTGCGACGCGTCGACCTCGGTGCCGAGCGGAGCGCGCCCTTGCGGGTCGAGGAGGCGCCCTTCCCGTGGATCCGCCTCCGCACGCTGGTGATGAGCCAGGAGCCCGTGCTCGAGGAGTTCGTGGCGACCGCTGAGCGGGTGCGGGAGGCGCCGGTGGTCGTGCTGGACCTGCGGCGAACCGGGGGCGGGAGCGACCGCTTCGTGAACCGCTGGTTCGCGCAGCTCACGAGCCAGGATCTTCGCTACTGGGTGCGCGGGCGGCTCGAGAGCGAGGTCGTGCTGCAGGGCGCGCTGAGCTTCTGGGAGTGCGTGCGGGTCGCGCGGCCGACGCATGGCGACTCGTGGGTCGATCGGCGCATCGCGCGGGCGCATCGGGAGCTCGCGGAGGCGCGGGAGGAGCGGGGGCTCTTCTACGAGCTCGAGCCGAAGCCGACGCGGGTCTTCGGGCGGGCGCCGCGGCGCTTCGGGGGGCGGCTGCTCGTGGTGGTGGACCGGGGCTGCCAGTCGGCCTGCGAGACGGCCATCCTGCTCGCGCGGCAGGTCGAGGGGGCGGTGATCGTCGGCGAGAACACCGGCGGCGTGATGAAGGTCGGGGAGATGCGGCGGTACCGGCTGCCGCGGAGCCAGATCCACCTGACGCTGGGGCACCAGTCGCACACCGACCCGTTCGGCGCGTTCCGGGAGGGGCGCGGCTTCGTGCCGGACGTGTGGCTCGACGGGGAGGACCCGGAGGGCGACGTGCGAGCGGTCGCGGAGTGCCTGGCGCGGGACGACTGCCCGCTTCGCTTCCGCTGAGCCGACCTGCTCGGCGGCCTGCGGCCGCGGGGGTCGGGGTTTCGTCGCCGATGGCGACGACCGGCCTTCGGCCGGGGGGATCGGGGAACTGGGGCCCGTCGGGCGTGTGAGCGGCGCGGTGCCCTCGTTCGGTCGCCGGGGCGGCTTGCGGCCGCGGGGAGATCGACGCGAGCGCGAGCGGAGCACGAGCGCCAGCGTGAGCACCAGTACGAGCGCGGACTTCAGCACCAGCGCGAGCCGGAGCACCCGCACCAGCGTGAGCACGACCCGGAGCACCAGCGCGAGCCGGAGCACCAGCGCCAGCGCAAGCACCAGCGCCAGCGCGAGCACCAGCGCCGGCGTGAGCATGAGCAGCAGCACAGCACCAGCACCAGCGGGGGCGCGAGCCGGAGCGGGGCGCGAGCCGGAGCGGGGTCCCGCGGGCCCCGTCCCCTCCCCCCGTGCCCGACGTGCCGAGCTCGACGACCTCGGGGGGCCGGCGGGCAGCAGCGAGAGCGGGGGGCGGTCGCGCCGTCCGCGCACGGCTGGAGCCGGGGGCTCGGGGGCTCAGGGGAGGTGGGCGGCTTCCCGTTCGGCTTCGCGGAGGAGGCGGAGCTCGTCCTGGAGGGCGCGGGCCGGGTCCTCGGGGGCGCCGAGCGCGTCCCCCTCGGCGACGCGGGCCGCGAGGGCGATGCTCGCGCGGGCGGCGGCGTCGGCGAGGGCGTCGATGCGGTGGATGGCTTCGAGGAGGCGCTCCTCGAGGAGGGCGCGATCGACGGCGAGGCCGCGGGTTCGCCGGAGCCCCCGGCGCGCCTCGTGGGCGCGCGCGCGGGCCGCGCGGCCCTCGCGGACGAGGGCCTCGGCGTGCAGGGCCGTCGCCTCGTAGACGGGCCCGAGGCGGCGCGCCTCGCCGGCCAGCGTCTTCGCCGCGCGCCGGAGCCGGGCCAAGGCCCGCGCCTCGGGCCGGGCGCGGCGTCGGAGCAGGAGCGCCGAGAGCAGCGCCGCGAGCGCCCCCACCGCCAGCGGGCCCCAGGGCGGAGTCGGCTCGGGCGCGCGCCCAGGCGAGGCCGCCGCCCGGGCCGGCGCCGCGCGCTCCACCTCGAGCCGCCCGACCAGCGTGGGCTCGATGTCGCCCCGCGGCCGGAGGAAGCGGTGGGCGAGGCCCGTCAGGTCCACGCGGAGGCGCGTCGGCGCCGGGAAGCGCACGCGGTAGCGATGCGCCACGGGG
The DNA here is from genome assembly GCA_002699025.1 of Sandaracinus sp. Taxonomy (GTDB): domain Bacteria; phylum Myxococcota_A; class Polyangia; order Polyangiales; family Houyiibacteriaceae; genus Houyiibacterium; species Houyiibacterium oceanicum. Next base: position 15,793 of record PABA01000013.1, read on the forward strand.
TCGAGCGCGAGGAGCTCGGCGTCCGGCGGCAGGGGAACCAGGCGCGCCCCTGGCACGCCGCCGACCCGATCGAAGAGCGCGTCCATCTCGACGCCATCGAGCGTCGACGTCACCGTCCCCGCGAGCACCACCTCGCCCTCGACCCGCGCGCCGTCGAGGGGCACCCGCTCGACCGGCTGAGCCGCCGCCGGCGCCGCCAGCAGAAGCGCGCCGAGCAGAAGCGCGCCGAACAGCCGTGCGCCGAGCCGCCGTTCGCCGAGCCGCCTTGCGCAGAGCCGCCGCGAGCCGACGCGCGACGGCGCGGCGAGCCGCTGCGAACCGAGCCGTCGTGCGCAGAGCCGCCGTGCGCAGAGCCGCCGCGAGCCGACGCGCGATGGCGCGGCGAGCCGCTGCGCACCGGGCCGCTGCGCACCGGGCCGCTGCGAACCGAGCCGCCTCGAACCGACCGACCGCGCCGCGGCGAGGCGCCGCGGAGGGCGCGTCGCCCTCATCGCATCCTCCGATCGCCGAACCAGCCCATGGCGAGCAGCAGCTCGCGCTGGCCGTCCGGCCCGAAGCCGGCCCAGGCGCGATCGACCACCCGCTCGTAGCGCGCCAGGAGCCGCGCGTCGCGGGCGAGCCGCGGGTCGCGCCAACGCTCGGCGGCCACCTCGAGGAGCTCGCGCCGCTCGCGCAGCGTGGCCAGCGCCGCCGCCCGGTCGCCCCCCTCGAGGGCCCCGGCCGCGCGCTGGAGCGCCTCCCCCGCCTGGAAGGCGAGGACCGTGCGCTTCACCGTGCGGTCGACGCTCGCCACCGCATCCGTGTCGTCGGCGACGCGCACCGCGCCCACCCGCACCTCCGCATCGCCGTTCCGGCGACGGACCAGGTCCTTGTAGTCGAGGTGCACGCGCGCGAGGCCGGCGGTCGTCCCCGCGCGCCCGGGGGGCACCTCGAGCTCGACGAGGATCACGTGCTGGTCGCCGCGCCGGAAGGTGGGCAGGTGCATGCGGAGGCCCTCCTCCTCCTCCTCGCGATCCGCCACGATGCCGAGCTCCGCCTCGAGGCGCGCGTCGAGGCGCCGCTCCGTCCGCCGCACGGTCGCCGCCTCGCCCTCCGCGAGCAGCCGCGAGCCGTAGACCTTCCGCGCCACGACGCCGGGCGCGAGCTCCACCCGGACGCGGAGCGCCTGGGCGACCGCCTGAGCGCGCTCCTCGAGCTCGTCGGCGAGGATCCGCGGGACGTCGCTCGGGCGCGCCACGAAGTGGTAGCTGCCGCTCCCCTCGCGGGCCATGGCCAGCATGGTCGCCTCGTCGAAGCGCGTCCCCACGCCGACGGTCGTGACGAGCGCGCCGGTCTCGTCGAAGACGCGCCGGGCGAGGCCACCCAGGCTGCGCGCGTCGGTGACGCCGGTCGTCGCCTCGCCATCGCTGAGGAGCATCACCATGCCGACGCCGCCGGCGCGGCGCTCGGGCGGGTGGGCGCGGACGAGCTCGAGGGCCGCGCCGATGTTCGTGCCGCCGCCGGGGGCGAGGCCGCGGAGCGTGCGCACGATCGCGCGCCCATCGCCGACCCGGCGGGGCGGCACGTCGAGGCGCGCCTCGTCGTCGTAGGTGACGAGGGCGAAGCGGTCCCGGGGCCGGAGCCGCTCGACCAGCCGCTCGGCGGCGTCCACGGCGTGGGCCCATTTCTCGCCCTCCATGGAGCCCGAGCGATCGAGCACGAGGCGGACGTCCAGGGGTGGTCGCGCCGGGCGCTCACCGCGGCGACCGACCAGGGCGATCTGCAGGTGCACGACGTCGCCCGCGGCGCGGACCCGCGCGCGCTCCGCCTCGGCGTAGAGGGCGACGGCGTCGCGGGCGGGCACCGGGTAGCTGAGCGCGGCGCGTTCCTGGAAGGCCTCGAGGCGGACGTGCTCTCCGTCGATCTCGACGCCCCGGTCGAGGAGGTCGCGGAGCCGCGTGCGGACACCCGAGCCGGCGACGAAGTTGCTCGCGAGGACGCCGCTCCGGCCGAGCGCCGCGGGCGCGCCCGCACCGCCTCCGATGGCGCCATGGACGCCGAGCCCGCCGTAGCCCGCCCCCGCGCCGCCCCCGCCCCGACCGGTGCCGCGAAGACCGAGGGCGCCGGGCGCCTGGGCGCCCCCCGTCGCGCCGCCCATGAGCCCGCCGAGCGCCTCCATCGGGTCCTGGCCGAGGGCCTCCTCCCGGCCGAAGGGCGAGGTCGGCCCGTTCCACGACCCGGCCCTCCCCTCGAGCACACCCAAGGCCCCGGCCTGCCGGACCGCGCGCGTGCGGACCTCCTCCCGCGTGGTAGCGGCTTCGCCCGCGGGCGCCTCTTCTCCCGCTTCGGCGACGGCCCCCTCGCCGGGAGCCTCCAGGAACGCCACGATCCGCTCGGGCTCCGGCGCCTCCGTGGGCGGCCGGAACCTCCGCTCCTCGGGCGACCCCGCGCTCCAGAGCCACGCCCCCGCCGCCAACGCGCCCCCCAGCGCGATCAAGCCGCCCAGCAGGGCCACGCCGCGCTCCCGCCCCGGGCGCACCTCGGCGCCCCGATCCCTCTCGGACCGCTCCTCCATCGAGCCTCCTCTCGCGCGCCGCCAGGCGCGCCGGCCGCGCCTCCGCGCCAGCCTCGATAGCGACCGACACCGCGCTCGCCCGGAGGTTCCCCGCGCCGGCGCGGATGGCCCCGCTGCGCCGTGACCCCTCGAGACGTGGAGACCCTCGACGTGGGCGAAGGGGGATGCCGCGTCTCCTGCGAGCACACCGCGGCCCAGAACGTCTGGAAGCCCACGGCGACGCGGGGACGCAGTCTGCTCCGAGGCGTCTGCTCCGAGGCGTCTGCTCCGAGGGGGGCTCGACCGCCTCCCGGCGCCTCCGGTCCCTGCTATCGTCGGCGAGCCGTGCGCCCCCTGGCCCCGCAGCTCGCTCTCTGGAGCCGGTTCGTCCTCGCGCTCGCCCTGGCGGGGGCGACGCTCGGCGCGAGCCCGGCGCGGGCGGATGGGCCCGGGGACGGGATCTACCGGCGCTTCGACACGGATCTCGCGCTGCACCTCGCGGCCGGCGGCGGCGCGTGGCTCGACGGCGCGGAGGCGCGGGCGACGACGCTGGTGGAGCTCCGCGCGCGCGTCGTGGACGCGGCGGGCCCCTTCGTGGCCTTCCAGGGCGCGCCGGACGCGCCGGGCGTGCTCGTCGCGGGCATCGAGCTCCGCCCGCTCTGGCCGGCGCTCTTCCTCGTGAATCGCTTCACGGGCCACGAGTGGCTCGACCTCTTCCTCCAGTCCCTCTCGGTGGAGCTGGGCGTGGCCGTCCTGCCGCTCGGCGGCCCGGACGCGCTGGACGCCGAGCGGGGCCTCGGTCTGGCCGTGGGGCTGGGCGTCGACGTGCCGCTCGTGCTGCCGTCGCGCACGCAGGGCGCCTTTCGAGGGCTGGCGCTGCGGCTGATGGCGCGGCGGGTGGACGCGACGCCCGGGTACCGCGCGGCGCCCGAGGAGCGGGACCTGAGTCACTGGACGATCGGCGCGACGCTCGGCGCGAGCTTCGGGGTCGGCGTTCGGGCCTCGGACGAGCCCGCGCGCTACCGCGTCCGCGAGCGCTGAGCGCGGCGGGGTCGGCTTCGGCTGGGGCTCCGGCGGCGGTTTCGGCGGATCATCCTGCTGGAGCTGGGGCTCTGGCTCCTGCTCGCGCGGGTGACCGCTCTCGCTCGGTCCGCGTGGGAGCTCGAGAGGGGGGTCGCCTCTCCCCGTCGTCCAGCGGGCATGGGCACGGGCACGGGCAGGGGCACGGGTTGGGGCTTCACTCCGGGGTCGGGTCGCCGGGCGCGATCAACACCGGCCCCTCCCCCGCTTCCGGGCCCGACGCGAGCACGTACCAGGCGAGCGCTCCGGCCCCGAGCCAGGCCACCACGCCGATCGCCACCGCCACGCCCACCCGCACGCGCTGCCGCCGCCGCTCGAGGGGCGAAGGCGCGGCCGCGTCGCCGGGCTCGTGCTCCGCGTGCTCCTTCGAGACCAGCTCGGTCGACAGATCGCGCTGCTTCGCGTCGTCGCCGGCCGGCTTCGCAGGCGGGCTCGGCGCCGCGGCCTGCGGGGGCGGCGGCCGCGACGACTTCGACTGGATCCAGTGCACCGGGTCGGTCCCCGGCGGGGGCGGCGGCCGCTCGGAGGGCCCCATGAGCCGCTCCGGGTCCGGCAGCTCCGCGTCCGGCACGATGCGCGCCCCGCTCTTCTCGGGCGGCGGCCGCATCACCGTCTCGCTCTGCCCCTGGTGCAGCTCGTTCATGCGGTTCTGCACGCGCTGCAGCGGCGCGCCACCGTGCTCCCGCACCAGCTTCCCGATCTCCGCCGGTCCGGGCCGCTCCGCCACCGCCCCCCGCATGGCCCGCGCGAACTCGGCCGCGCTCGGGCAGCGCCGCTCCACGTCCCGCTCGAGCGCCCACATCACGACCGACGCCACCTCCTCGGGCACGTCCCCGCGGAGCTCCCGCGGCGAAGGGATCGGCAGCTCGCGCACGCGCTCCACCGTCTCCACCGGGTCGCCGGTGTTGAAGAGCGAGCGCCCCGTGAGCGCCTCCCAGCTCACCACCCCGAGCGCGAAGACGTCCGAGCGGCGGTCGAGCGCCTGGCCCATCGCCTGCTCCGGACTGAGATAGGCCACCTTCCCCTTGAGCTGCCCCACCCGCGTCTTGGTGGTCCGCGAGACGGCGCGCGCGATGCCGAAGTCCGTGACGCGCACGCGGCCGTCGACGCCGACCAGGATGTTCTGCGGCGAGACGTCCCGGTGCACGACGTGGAGCGCCTGCCCGGTGGGCGTCGTCGCGTTGTGCGCGTCGTCGAGCCCGCGCGCCGCCTGCGCCATGATCTCCGCGACGTGGGCGACGGGCGTCTGCCGCTGGGGCCCGTCGAAGATGTTCACGCAGAGGTCGTAGAGGGTCACCCCGACGACCAGCTCCATCACGATGTAGAGGGCGCCGTCGTCCTCGGCGCGGCCGAGCTCGAGCGTCTGGACGACGTGCGGGCTCGTGATGTTCGCGGCGAGGCGCGCCTCGTCGAGGAACATGGTGACGAACTGATCGTCCGCGAGGCTCGGGAGCAACCGCTTGACCGCGACCAGCTTCTCGAAGCCGTGCGGCCCGCGGAGCCGGGCGGCGAACACCTCCGCCATCCCGCCGCTCGCGATGTGGAAGAGCGCCTCGTAGCGCCCAAAGGTCAGCGGCGCCTCGCCTGCGCTCACCCGCCGAGAGTACCGTTCGCGGGCGGCGATGGGAAAGGGGAAGCGCCCGAGCTCCCCCTCGGCGCCATCGGCCGGGGCGCTCAGAAGCTGAGCCGGTAGGTCCTCAGCCGCCCGTTCAGCGTGCAGATCGTCCCGTCACTCGGGTTCTGCAGGGTCACGGCCTCGAAGCGGACGTCGACCTCCCCGGCCGCCTCGTCGTACCGGTCCACCTGGAGGGCCCCGCCGATCGGGTCCGGCGCCCCCTCGCCGAGCACGGCCCCGGAGTCCCGCGCGATGTTCGTCCAGGTGGTCCCGGCGATCACGTTGACGACGGCGCCCGTGTCCACGCGGTGTTGCGTGCTCAGCTCCACGCGCCCCCGCTCGTCCTGGAGGGCGAGCTGGATGCTCCCCCCGAGCGCGCCCCCGGAGGTCGCGCTCACGGCGATGGACTCGGCGTTCCGCACGACGACCACGTCGCCCGAGAAGTCCGGCGCGCAGCCGCCGCCGAAGGTCACGTCCACCTCCGCGTCGGGCGCGCCTCCGTCGACGGTCCCGCCGCCCGCGTCGCCCGCCCCCGCGGCGTCCGGCACCGGCTCACCGCCGTCCTCGACCGCTCCGCCGCCGTCGACGCTCGCCGCGTCGGCCGGAGGCGTGGCCGCGTCCACCCCCCGCTCCCCATCGCCATCGCCGCAGCCGATCAGCACCGAGAGGGAGAACACCGGGAACAGAACGAGGCTCATCATCCGCATCACCACGTCCTCCATACGGTCCCGCGGCCCCGGTCCTCCCCCGTCCTCCCCGGCCACGCCCCCCGACCTGCCCTCGCCGGACCGGCGTTTTCCGGATTGGTGTTCGCCGGACCGGTGTTCGCCGGACCGGTGTTCTCTGGACCGGTGTCTCTGGACCGGTGTTCCCCGGACCCGTGCTCGCCGAACCCGTGCTCGCCGGACCCACGCTCGCGCCCGCCGACCTCTCGACGCGTCGGCGCCGCCGCTCCCGACCGGGAGGGCGGCGCCGCGCGGGAAGGAGCGCGAGCTCAGGGCGCGACGACGTCCTCGCCCTCGCCGACCTCGCTCATCTCCTCGTCCTCCGCCGACTCCTCGAGCGGCTCCGGCTCGGCGTCCGGCGCGGCCGACTCCTCCGGCTCCTCGACCGGCTCCTCCTCCACGGGCTCCGCGGTCGCGGCCGGGGGCAGGGGCGGCGGCGCCGCCTCGAGCTGCTCCGTCTCCCAGTCCGCGTCCGGGTCGCCGCCCTCCATCGTCTCCATCTCGCCGTCCCCGGCCACGCCCGTCTCCGGGCTCTCGAGGTCGAAGGAGACGTCGAAGTAGACGCCGTTCATGATGAGCTCGTAATCGCCCGGGTAGGAGCAGAAGTCACAGCTGCCGAGCGTGCCCCCGTCGATGTCCTCCTGGGTCACGCTCCCGTTCGTCCGCCGATGCGCGTAGGCCACGTTCACCTCGACGGAGCCGAAGTCGTAGCCCGTGCCGATCGTGAAGATGTTGCCGTTGCCGGCCGGTGCGCCGAAGGCCGTGGGGTAGGCCTCGCTCGAGACCGTCTGGTCCCAGATGTAGCCCGCCCGGATGGGCAGCGCGCCCTCGAGGAGGCGGTACTCGAGGCCGAGCCGCACGGTCGCGCCGTTCTGTCAGTCGTAGATGTTGCCGACGGCGTTCGTCATGTCCGAGCTGGCGCCGACGAGCACGTCCGCGCGATCGTTCTGGCTCTGGAAGGCGTACTCGAAGTCGAAGGCCACGCCGAAGTCGAGGTAGTCGAAGCGCGCGCCGAAGGAGAGGCGCGAGGGCAGCACGAACTTCGTCTCGACGTAGTCGAACTCCGAGCCGACCACGAAGCCGCTGCCGTCGATGGTGGTCGAGGTCTTGTGCCGGTAGGCCAGGCCGAGCTGGAGCATGTCGTCGATGGCCTCCCACTGGAGACCGATGCGGACGCCGGCGAAGTTCTGGCCGCTCGCCTCGAAGTCGATCTGCGGCGGGACGCCTTCGGCCTGGTTGGCCTGCTCGCGCTCGAGGCTCACGAAGGTGACCCGGTAGCCGAGGCCGAGGCGGAGCTGCGGGTAGCTCGGGATCTGGAACGCCGCCGCGGCGGAGAGCTCGAAGAAGACCAGCCGCGTCCGATCGATGAAGTCCTCGTCGAAGTCGCTCGTGTAGTTGAACTCCGCGCCCGCGGAGGCGACCGGGTAGGCCGCGACGCCGACCGTCATCCAGTCCGTCAGCCGGCCGGCCGCGCCGAGCAGGAAGAAGGGCGCGACGGTGGTCTCCGAGCGGAGCGAGCCGACGTCGCCGAAGCCGCCGTTGGGGTTGGCGGGGGCGGCCTGGATGTCGCCGAGGATCAGCGAGAAGTCGCCGAGCACGGAGAAGCGCTCGACCTGGGCGATGCCCGCCGGGTTGTGGAAGAGCGCCGATGGATCGCCGACGTAGCCGACGGCCGTGCCGCCCATGCCGATGTGGCGGGCGCTGTACAGGATCGGCGTGTCGTAGCCGCCCGCGTGCGCTTCGCCGTTCCCGACGTGCAGCGCTCCGAGCACCACGGCGGCGCAGAGCAGGGCGCGGCCCACTCGTCCCCCGGCCCGCACACCTTCACGAGGCCTTCCGGCATTCCCCAGCGTCATCGATACCCCTTCGCGTTCGCGCGCCCGCTCCATCGATGGGCGCGCCTTCCCGGCCCGAGCCTATAGCGCCTGCCGCCCCCCTGACCAGGCGAGAACGACCGGACGGGCCGACTCTTCGACCTCGCCTCAGCGTGGACGCGGCCCCGACCTTCGGGCCACCCTGCTCGGGCATGCGCGTCCACCACCTCCGCTGCGGCACCATGTGCCCCTTCGCCCGCCGCCTCATCACCGGCGAGGGCGGCCTCCTCGAGCGCGGGGAGCTCGTCTGCCACGTGCTCCTCGTCGAGGCCCCGGGCGGCCTGGTCCTCGTGGACACCGGCTTCGGCACGGACGACCTCCGCGACCCGGCGACCCGCCTCGGCCCGGTGCGCCACCTCCTCCAGCCGACCTACGCGCCCGCCGAGACCGCCCGGGCCCAGATCGAGGCGCTCGGCCTGGACCCGGCGGACGTACGCCACATCGTCCTGACGCACCTCGACCTCGACCACGCCGGCGGCCTGAGCGACTTCCCGGCGGCGCGCGTGCACCTGCTGGCCGACGAGCAGGGCGCCGCCCTGGCCCCCCCGACGGCCGCCGAGCGCAGCCGCTACCGCTCCGCCCAGTGGGCCCACGGCCCCGACTGGCGCCCCTACGCGCCGAAGGGCGAGCCGTGGAAGGGCTTCGCCTGCGTCCGGGACCTCGACGGGCTCCCGCCCGAGATCCTGCTGGTGCCGCTCACGGGCCACACGCGCGGGCACGCCGCCGTCGCCGTCGAGACCGAGGGCGGCTGGCTGCTCCACTGCGGCGACGCCTACTTCTTCCGCGGGGACGTGGCGCCGCGGCCCTGGTGCCCCCCGGGCCTCCGCCTCTTCCAGCGCGCGTCGGCCTGGGACTGGGAGCGCATGGTCGAGAACCAGGCGCGACTGCGCGAGCTGCGGAGCGCGGCGCCGGACGTGCAGCTCTTCTCCGCCCACGACCCGGTCGAGCTGGCCGCCCTCGCCGCCCGGGCGCGGGCCGCCTGAGGCGCATGGCGCGCTCGATCCCGGCCGTGCACGCGCTCCACCTCGCGGAGGTCGTGGAGCGGCTGGGCGCCGATCGGGTGGCGCTCTTCGCGGGCACGGGCCTGGCGGGGCGGGACCTGGCCGAGCCCGGCGCGCGCATCGAGGTGCCCGAGGTGGTGGCGCTGGTGCGGCGCGCGAGGGCGCTGACCGGGAGCGACGCGCTGGGGCTCCAGCTCGGGCTGCGCATGAAGGTCTCGGCGCATGGCTCGCTCGGCTTCGCGGCGCTGAGTACGGGCACCGTGGGCGACGCGCTCCGGCTGGCGATCCGCTACGCGCCGATCCGGACCGACGCCTTCGCCCTGCGGGTGCAGGTCTCGGGCGACCGGGCGGCGCTGATCGTGGAGGAGCTCGCGGACTTCGAAGACGCGCGGGAGGTCGTGCTCACGGCGCTCCTGATCGGGATCTGGCGGATCGGCATGGCGCTGACGGGCGCGTCGATCCGCGGGGACGTGGAGCTGGCCATGGCGGCGCCGCCGCACGCGGAGGGGCTGGCGCGGGCGGCGCCGGGGGAGCTCCGCTTCGGGGCGCCGCGGACGCGCCTGCTCTTCGACGCGGCGCTGCTCGACATGCCCATGCGCATGGCCGACCCGGCGTCGCATCGGCTGGCGGTGGAGCAGTGCGAGCGCGAGCTGGCGCGGCTCCGCCCGCGCTTCGAGCAGCGGGTGCGCGCGCTGCTCGAGGCCGAGCCGCCCCCGGACCTCGCCGCGGCCGCGAAGGCGCTCGGGGTCTCGCCGCGGACCTTGAAGCGGCGCCTCGCCGAGGAGGGCACGCACTTCCGCGCGCTCCGGGACGCCGTGCTCCTCGACCGGGCGCTGCTCTTGCTGCGCCGCCCGGAGCTCGGCCTCGAGGCCATCGCGGAGCAGCTCGGCTACGCGGACGCGACCGGCTTCAGCCGGGCCTTCAAGCGCTGGACCGGGAAGCCGCCCGGCGGCTTCCGCTGAGCGGAGCGATCGGGGCTCGGGAGCCTGGTCCTCGCGAGCTCTCCGCCTCCGGAGTGACTTCAGACGAATCGTCCTCGTGCTCGTGCTCGTGCTCGTGCTCGTCCTCGTGCTCGATTCGCCTGAAGCGACGCGACCTTCGTCAGAATCGCTCTCCGCAGGTCGACGTCCGCACGCTCGGCGCTCGCGAGATCGACGAGAGGGCTGTTCGAGACGGCCTCGAGAATGGCGCAATCTTCGCCTCCGGAGTGACTTCAGACGAATCGTCCTCGTCCTCGTCCTCGTGCTCGATTCATCTGAAGCAACGCGACCTTCGTCAGAATCGCTCTCCGCGAGTCGTCGTTTCGCACGCCCCGCGCGACGAGATCGACGAGAGGGGCAACTCGAGGGCCTCGAGAATGGCGCGCTCTTCGCCTCGGGATTCGCTTCGGGCCCATCGAGCACGAGCACGAGCACGAGCACGAGTACGACGCACACGGGCACGGACAGGCACGGGCGCGGATGGGCACGGCCGCTCGTCCTCGTCCGGCGGGGCCGCTATCCTCGCTTCGAGGGAGGTGCGCATGAGGCGGGTGATGACGCTCGTCGCCGGGTTGCTCTGCGCGGCGACGGCGGGGGCCCAGGAGGGCGGGCCCGGGGGCTTCGTGCTCCCGGAGGTGCGCTGGGCGAACGGCATCGCCGGAGCGGGCGGGCAGCTCTTCGTCGCCGGCGGCAACGAGGGGCTCATCGCGCTCGCCCCCGGCCAGGCGCCACGGCGGCTCACGGGGCCCCGGGCGGCCATCGCGGTCGCCGCCCGCGAGGGCGCGGTGGTCGTCGCGGATCGGGACCGGACCCTCCACCTCTTCCGGGGCGAGGCCTGGACCCGCGGCCCGCGCGCCCCCGAAGGCCGCTTCGGCGACGACATCGAGGCCGTCGCCTTCACCGCCGAGGGCGGCGTCTGGGCCCTGTCGCGCTACGGCGGCGCGCACTTCTGGGACGGGCGCCGGCCGCGCCTCCGCACGGTCGCCCTCGAGGGCGAGGCCAAGCACCTGGCCGTCGCGGGCGAGCGCGTCTTCGTCACCGGGCGCGATCGCATGCTGGTCGAGATCCGCGACGGGCGCGCGACGCGCCCGGGCTTCGCGGACGCCGCCGAGCAGGCCCTGGCGCGCGACTACCAGACCTTCGGCGCCCTCTGGGTCAGCCCCGCGAGCGGGCACCTCTGGATCGGCACCAACGGGCGCCGCGTCCTCGAGGTCGACCTGGAGGCGGACCGCGTGCGCGTCCACGACCTCCCGGTCTTCGGCCAGATCGGCGCGATCGCGGGCGCGAGCGTCGACGGCGCCGAGTGGGTCGTCGTCGGCGCCCAGAGCGAGCTCGTGCTCCTCCGCGGCGGCGCGGTGGTCGCCCTCCCCGGCCGCTTCTCCTTCCCCGAGGGCCTCGCCGTGCACGCCCCGTCGCGCCACCTCTTCGTGGCGAACCGGGACGGCGTCCAGGCCGTCGACCTCGAGGCCGGCCGGGTGGTCGACGCCCCCACGGTCGCGGCCCGCGCCGCCTCGACCACCACCGCGCCGACGAGCGGCGGGGGCGACGAGGGGGCGGCCGCGTCCGCGATGGCGAGCAGCGCGGGCGGCGGCGGACGCGGTGGGCTGCGCGTGGAGAACATGAACGTGAGCGGCTGCGGCCTGATCCCGGCCATGGCCATCGCCGCCCGCGCGCAGGAGGCCGCCGGTCGCTGCGTGCCCGCCGGGGGCAGCGTGCGCATCTCGCTCCAGACCCGCGGCGGCCGCGCCCGGCGCGTCGAGGTCGAAGGCGACGGCCGGCCCCAGCAGTGCGCGCGCCGCCGCCTCCGCGCCCTCCGCGTCCCCGCGGCCCCTCGCTGCGACGCCACCTTCACCCTCGCCCGCTGAGCCCGGGGCCACTCTCCGCGACGACTGCACGACCCGCGAAACCGAGCCCCCGCACGGACGGCGGAGAGCGGACGGCAGCCCGACCGAGGCGGGGGCTTTCCCACGCACCTGCGTCCTCATCCTCGCCTACGTGCCCACAGACGACGCGAGCGCTCCCGCGAAGACGCCCACGCGAGGCCCCGCCGCGCCCCTCTCCCTCTCTCCGCGAAGGCGGCATGGGCCGTGAAGGCGAGCCCCCCCACTGTGCAGAGCGGAGAGCGAACGGCGGACGGCGGACGGCAGACGGCCGCCCGACCGAAGGGCGGGCCCCACGCGCGCTATGCTCGCCGCCGTGAACCTCACGCGCCTCGTCCCGCGCCACCGCCCGCGCGCCGACCTCCACCCGACCGCCGCCGGCGCCCCCGACGCGCCGCTCCGTCTGCGCTGGCTCGGCACGGCGGGCCACGTGGTCGAGACCCCCGGCGCGACCGTCCTCCTCGATCCCTTCCTCTCCCGCCCCTCCCTCGGCCACACGGCGACCCGCCGGCTCCGCCCCACCCCGGACGATTGGTGGGCCTGGCTCCCGCCGCGCGTCGACGCGATCGCCTGCGGCCACAGCCACTACGACCACCTCCTCGACGCGCCGCTCATCGCCCGGCGCACCGGCGCCAAGCTCCTCGGCTCGCGCACCACCTGCAGCTTCGCCCGCGCCCACGGCGTCCCCGAAGCGCAGCTCGTCGAGATCCCGCCCACGGGCGGCGCCGCCCGCGTCGGCGACGTCACGATCCGCTTCGTGCCGAGCCTCCACGGCCGCATCGCCGCCGGCCGCGTGCCCTTCCCCGGCGCGGTCGAGGCGCCCCCCGAGCTCCCGGCCCGCGTCTGGCACTACAAGATGGGCGGCGCCTTCGGCGTGCTCCTCGAGACCCCGGGCGGGCGCGTGTACCACAACGGCTCCGCCGACCTGGTCGACGCGGAGCTCGAGGCCCACGACGCGGACGTGCTCCTCGTCGGCCTCGCCGGGCGCCAGGCCACGCCCGACTACCTCGCCCGCATGACGCGCCTCCTCGGCCCGCGCCTGCTCGTCCCGACGCACCACGACCTCTTCTTCGCGCCCCTCGAGGACGGCCTCCGCCTCCTCCCCGGCGTCGACCTCGGCGGCTTCGTCGCGGAGGCCGCCCGCCTCGCCCCGGACGCGCGCGTCGTCTCCCCCGGCTACGACGACGTGCTCGCCATCCCGGCCGGCGACCCCCGGGACGCGCGCTTCCACACCTGGGCCGGCGCCTGAGCGCGAGCGCGCTCGCCTCCCCCCGCGCCTCCGGCCATCCCTCCCACGCGTCGACTCGGAGACGAAGCGTCCTGCCGTTTGGACGGGACGCGCGGCGCGTTGTACTCCTATTCACCGCATGTCCAGGAGGTTGCTGCTCGTCGACGATCACCCGGGGACCGGGAAGGCGTTCGCGAGCGCGCTCCGCGACTGGTCCATCACGCACGTGGGCGACGCGGACACGGCGCGGCTCCTCCTCGAGGACGAGGGCCCGTGGAACGTGGTCTTCCTCGACGTGCACCTCGGCGGCGAGATCGACGGCCTCGAGCTGCTCCAGGAGCGGGCGGGCGAGCACCCGGAGACCACCTTCTCGCTCCTCACCGGCGACGGGAGCCCGGACATCGTCGAGACCGCGCGCCGCCTCGGCGCGAGCTACATGCGCAAGCCGGTCGACGTGGGCGTGCTCCGCGCCTGGCTCGCCCAGCTCGACGACCCCCCTTCGGCGCCCGCCGAGGCCCCCTCCCCTCGGGCCGCCATCGGCGCCGAGGAGGTGGCGACGGCCCGGGCCCGCGCGCTCGTGCGCTTCGCCGAGGAGCGCGGCCTCACCACCACGCAGCGGGACGTGCTGCGCCTCGCCATCGAAGGCCACACGCGCACCCAGATCGCCAAGGCCCTCGGCGTGACCCTGAGCACCTACCAGAAGCACGTGCGCGCCATCCGCGACCGGACCGGCATGCGCCTCATGCAGTGCGCCCTGAAGGTCCTCCGCGAACCGCTCGAGTGAGCGGTGTTCCGCTCGCTGCGCTCGCTAATTTGGCTTGCCAGCGGGCCCGTCGGGCCCTCGGCGCTCGCTTCGCTCGCGTCACACGGGTCGGTTCTTCGTCGGTACACGAACGCGGCTCCGTGGGGCCGGGCTGCCGGGCGGACGTGGGGGCGCTCCCCTTTGCAGCATCGTAACTTCGCCGCTTCGCGGCCGGAGCGCTCCCCTTCGCAGCACCGTGACTTCGCCGCTTCGCGACCGGCAAGCTCCCCTTTACAGCAGCGTGGCTTCGCCGCTTCGCGGCCGGGCGCTCCCTTTGCAGCAGCGTGGCTTCGCCGTCCGCGGCCGGGGCGCTGCCTTTGCAGCAGCGTGGCTTCGCCGTCCGCGGCCGGGGCGCTCTCCTTTGCAGTGGCCCGACTTCGCCGCTTCGCGGCCGAGGCGCTCCCCTCAGCAGCACCGTGGCTTCGCCGCTTCGCGTCCGGGGCGCTCCCCTTTGCAGTGGCCCGACTTCGCCGCTTCGCGTCCGGGGCGCTCCCCTTTGCAGTGGCCCGACTTCGCCGCTTCGCGGCCGAGGCGCTCCCCTTTGCAGTGGCCCAACTTCGCCGCTTCGTGGCCGAGGCGCTCCCCTCAGCAGCACCGTGGCTTCGCCGCTTCGCGGCCGGGGCGCTCCCCTTCGCAGCAGCGTGGCTTCGCCGTCCGCGGCCGGAGCGCTCCCCTTTGCAGTGGCCCGACTTCGCCGCTTCGTGGCCGGGGCGCTCCCCTTTGCAGCAGCGTGGCTTCGCCGCTTCGCGGCCGAGGCGCTCCCCTCAGCAGCACCGTGGCTTCGCCGCTTCGCGGCCAGCCGCGACGAGAGGCGCCACGCGACCCTCACGCGCGACCCGCTCGTCCTGACGCGCCTCGGTCCCCCGACCCCCGCCCGCCGCAGGCGGGCTCGTCGCCCCAGGCGACGAAACCCTGACCCCTCGGCCGAAAGCCGACGGCGACGGCCGACGGCTCTCGGCCGTCAGTAGCGGCAGCAGCGGAAGCCGGTGTTGAGGAACGCGAAGTTGTCGTCGCCGACCGTGAAGTCGAAGTCGCAGCGCCGGCCGTCCTCGACGTTGTTGTAGCTGCCGCCGCGGATCGCGTGCACGTCCGGGCTCCCGCGCTCGGTGCGCGTCCACTCCTTCACGTTGCCGCTCAGGTCGTAGATGACGCCGCCGCCGCTCTGCACCGAGTAGCACTCGGCGAAGGTGCCGCTCGCCGTCGGGAAGAGCGCGTCCTGGTCGCCGGCCGCGCCCGAGGCGTCGTACTCCTCGCCGTTGCAGGTCAGCGGCTGCGAGCTCGTGCAGCTCGCCGCGTAGCTCCAGTCGCAGCTCGCCGCGCCCTCGCAGGCGTTCTGCCAGTCGCTCTCGTCGCAGAGATCCCAGCCGGCCCCCAGCGCCTGGCACGCGGCCTGCGCCTCGCCCCAGGTCACGTTCGTCCAGGGCAGCACCCCGGCCTGCGCGCAGGCGTAGCCGTCGATCGTCCCCTGCGCCGCGTCCGTCGCGTCGGGCCGCGAGGCCTCGTAGATCATCACGTCCACGCCGCCCACGCTCACCGTCGGGATCAGCGAGCCCGGGTTCTCGTCGACGGCGCCGTCGCAGTCGTCGTCGAGCGCGTTGCACGCCTCCGCCGCGGACGCCCCCGCCGGCGGCGCGTTGCACTGCACCGTGTCCCCGGCCGGCGCGCACTCGACCGTGCCGAAGCGCTGGCAGGCGCCGACGCCGTTCGAGCAGACCGTCCCCAGCGTCGGGAAGGGCTCGTCGATCGCGCCGTCGCAGTCGTTGTCCTCGCCGTCGCAGCTGACCTCGGTCTCTTCGTAGTCACCCGGGTAGACGCACTCCCAGCCGTCCATCCCGCCGCAGGTCGCGCTCGTCCCGGCGCAGACGCCGTTCGGGTTGCAGAAGTTGCTCGGCGCCGTGAGCCCCTCGTCCACGACCCGGTCGCAATCGTCGTCGCGCCCGTTGCAGATCTCGGCGCCCACGAAATCGCACTCGTACTCGCAGCCGTTCGCCGCCGAGCCGTCCTCGTCGACCCAGCCCGTCTCGCAGCCGGCGAGCTCGCAGCTCCCCATGTCGCAGATGGCCACGCCCCGCGAGAAGGAGCAGACGGTCCCGCAGTCGCCGCAGTTGTTCAGGTCGTTGTCGAAGTCGAAGGTCTCGTCCGTGCTGCCGTCGCAGTCGTCGTCCGCCCCGTTGCAGATCTCGACGCTCGGCCCGGTGGCCCCGGAGCAGATCAGCGCGCCGCCCACGCAGACCTCGCTGCCGGCGCTGCACGCGCCCACGTCCGAGCCGCAGCTCGCGCCGCCCTCCGGGTTCCCCTCGTCGACGCTCCCGTCGCAGTCGTCGTCGAGGGTGTTGCACTCCTCGGCACCGCCCGTGGTCTCGCCGACGCAGACCAGGCTCCCGCCCATGCACTGGCGCGTGCCCGGCAGGCAGGCGCCCACGTCCGTGCCGCAGCTCCCGCCGCCGCCCGGGTTGCCCTCGTCGACGCTCCCGTCGCAGTCGTCGTCCTCGCCGTCGCAGGTCTCGTCGGTCGGGCCCGTGCCCCCCTCGCAGACCAGCACGCCGCCCCGGCAGGCCAGCGCGCCCGCGACGCACTCTCCCCGCGACTCCCCGCACGCGGCGCCGCCCTCCGGGTTGCCCTCGTCGATGCTTCCGTCGCAGTCGTTGTCGAGCCCGTCGCACTCCTCCATCACGGCGCCCACGTCGCCCTCGCAGACGAGCCCGCCGTCGCGGCAGACCTCCCGGCCGAGCTCGCAGGTGCCGACGCTCTCGCCGCAGTTCCGCCCGCCCCCCGGGTTGCCCTCGTCGACGCTCCCGTCGCAGTCGTCGTCGTCGCCGTTGCACGCCTCCGTGTCCGGCGTGACCGCCCCGAAGCAGACGAGGGCGCCGTCCACGCAGCGCTCGACGCCCGTGCTGCAGAGCCCCTCGTCCGTGCCGCAGGTGGCCCCGCCCTCCGGGTCGCCCTCGTCGACCATGCCGTCGCAGTCGTCGTCGCGCCCGTTGCAGACCTCCGTCGCCGGGTCCGCCGGCGTGCAGGCGTACTCGCAGCCGTTCTCCACGACCTCGTCGATGTCGTAGAAGTCGGTCTCGCAGTCCGTCTCGCGATCGAAGGTGCAGGTGCCCGTGTCGCAGCGCGGGCTCACCACGTGCGCGAAGCGGCAGTTGCGGCCGCAGCTCCCGCAGTTCGTCGGGTCCTCGTCGAGGAGCACGTCCTCGTCGACCTCCCCGTCGCAGTCGTTGTCGCGGAGATCGCAGAGCGCGTCGTCCTCGGCCGTCGGCAGGCAGCGGTACTCGCAGCCGTCCTCGAGGTCGCCGTTCAGGTCGAACCAGCCGACGTCGCAGGTGCCGATGGTGCACGTCCCATCGACGCAGGCGCCGAAGGCCCGGGCCGGCGCGCACTCCGCGCCGCAGGCGCCGCAGTTGTTCACGTCCGTCTGGAGGTCGATGCCCTCGTCGATCTCACCGTCGCAGTCGTCGTCGGCCTCGTTGCAGATCTCGACCTCGAGGCAGCCGTCGGGGCCCGCGTCTGGGATGCCCGTGTCGGGCGGCCCCGCGTCCCGCACGCCCGCGTCCACGCCCGCGTCCACGCCCGAGTCGATCGGGCCCGTGTCCGGCCCGGCGTCGACGCAGTTCGTGCAAAAAGGGTCGACGTCGCAGCCCCCTCCCAGGAGCCCCGCCGCGCCGATCCCGAGGAGCGCGAGCACGCGCGCGGCCCGCCCCCGGACGGCGCCGCGAACCCGCGCGCCCCCGCGCCGCCGCCGCCAGCCGACGAGCCCGAGCAGGCCGAGGGCCGCGAAGGGCGCCCAGGGCGTCTCCTCCGGGCTCCCCGCCGGCACGGTGCACGCGCAGCCGCCGCCGCCCGCCGCGAGGATCCGATCCCCCGGCGCGCCGCCGCTGCCCGGCCCGGCGTCGACCTCCTCGCCCGGCCCGGCGTCCACGCCGGCGTCGGGCATCATCTCCTCCTCGCGGACGCACTCGCCGTCCTCGCAGAGCTGCCCCTCCGGGCAGTGGAGCGTGTCGCAGGGATCGGGCTCGCAGTCGCCGGTGACCGGGTCGCAGAAGGAGCCCGTCGGGCAGCGCACGTCCACGCCGCACATGTCCTCGACGCAGCTCCCGTCCTCCGGATCGCAGACCGTCCCCGAGTCGCAGCTCACGACCGCGCAGACGTCCACCTCGCAGGCGCCGCTCCGGCAGACCTCGCCGTCGTCGCACTCGATGTCGGCGCAGCTCGCCTCGCAGACGCCCTCGCGGCAGGCCTCGTCCGCCGCGCAGTCGACGGCCACGCAGGGGTCCTCCACGCAGGCGCCGGTCGCCGGGTTGCAGACCTCGCCGTCCGGGCAGCCGAGGCCCCGGCAGCTGTCCTCCACGCAGCGCCCCGTGTCCGGCCGGCAGACCGTGCCGTCCGAGCAGACCACGCCGTCGCAAGGGAAGGTGCACTCGTTGTTCTTGCAGACGCAGCCCGGCGTGTCCTCGTCGGGGCTGCAGAGCGTCGCCTCGTCGCGCGTCAGCGTCTCCTCGCCGCAGGCCTCCGCCTCACAGCGCGGGGTCACGCAGAAGCACTCCTCGCCGTCGACGAAGGGCGTCTTCCCGCTCGGGCAGGTAAAGCCGAACTCGCTCCTCTGGCAGGGCAGCGAGCAGGCGCACTCGACACAGGCCGAGCCCTCCGGGCAGAGGCTCCCGAGCTCCGGGTCCTCGTCGACGCTGCCGTCGCAGTCGTTGTCCTCGCAATCGCAGCCCTCGCGCGCCGGCGGGACCTCGCCCACGCAGACCTCGCGGCCGTCGATGCACTGGGTCGCGCCCTCCATGCAGAGGCCCTCGGCCGAGCCGCAGGCCTCGCCGAGCGGGAGCGACTCGTCGATGACGCCGTCGCAGTCGTCGTCGAGCCCGTTGCAGGTCTCGCCAGTCGGATCGATGGCGCCCTCGCAGACGAGCATGCCGTCCCGGCAGACGTTCACGCCCGGCGAGCACTCGCCGCTGTCGCTGCCGCAGGGCGCGCCCACGCCGAGGCCCTCGTCCTCGACCCCGTCGCAGTCGTTGTCGAGGCCGTCGCAGACCTCCTCCTCGGGCCCGACGCCGCCCTCGCAGATCAGCTCCCCGCCGACGCAGGCGGTCGTCCCCGCCTCGCACTCGCCGGTGTCGTCGCCGCAGGCCGCGCCGCCCTCGGGGTCGCCCTCGTCGATGCTGCCGTCGCAGTCGTTGTCGAGGCCGTCGCAGCGCTCCGTGGTCGGCCCGGTGGCGCCCCGGCAGACGAGCGAGCCCATGTCGCAGGCCAGCGCGCCGAGCTCGCACTCGCCCTCGGCCGTGTCGCCGCAGGCGCCGCCGCCCTCCGGGTTGCCCTCGTCCGTGAGGCCGTCGCAGTCGTCGTCGATGGCGTTGCAGGTCTCCACGCCGGGGCCCGAGCCGCCCTCGCAGACCAGGCTGCCGCCGCGGCAGACGGTGAGGCCCGTGTCGCAGGCGCCGGTCGCCGTGCCGCAGACCTCGCCGCCGAGGCCGCCCTCGTCCGTGCGCCCATCGCAGTCGTTGTCGAGCCCGTCGCAGAGCTCGTCGACCGGGCCGCGGCCGCCGACGCAGGTGAAGCTCCCGCCGACGCAGGTGCGCACGCCCTCGCGGCACTCGCCCACGGCGCTCCCGCAGGCGCCGTCGGTGGGCACGGACTCGTCGGTCGTGCCGTCGCAGTCGTCGTCGATGGCGTTGCAGCTCTCGGCGCCCGGGCCCGTCTCGCCGCTGCAGACGAGGCTGCCGCCCGAGCACCGGAGCACGCCCGGATCGCAGGCGCCGATGGAGGAGCCGCAGACCGCGCCGCCGCCCGGATCGCCCTCGTCCGTGCGCCCGTCGCAGTCGTTGTCGAGGTCGTCGCAGAGCTCGCCCCGCGGGCCGACCTCGCCGATGCACATGCCGTCCCAGTCGCCGGAGACGCAGGTCTCCGTGCCCGGGCTGCAGGTGCCCTCGTCCGTGCCGCAGGGCCGCGTGATGCCGTCGATCACGCCGTCGCAGTCGTCGTCGATGCCGTTGCAGGACTCGGCCGTCGGCGTCGTGCCCGTGCAGGTGCCCCAGGCGCCCGCCGAGCAGGTCTGCGTGCCGGTGCTGCAGGCGCCGACGTCCGTGCCGCAGATGCGCTCGAGATCCTCGTCGATGCGCGTGTCGCAGTCGTTGTCGAGGCCGTCGCAGATCTCCGAGCTCGGCACGCAGCCGCTGCAGACGTCGCCCTCGTCGATGATGCCGTTGCAGTTGTTGTCGAGGCCGTCGCAGACCTCCGGGGGCGTCGCGCCGCAGGCGCCGCAGGCGTTGAGGAGCCCCTCGTCGGTCGCGCCGTCGCAGTCGTCGTCCATGCCGTCGCAGAGCGTCTCGGCGGGCTCGGTGCAGAGGCTCGGGGTCGTGACGCCGCCCGGGCGATCGCAGAAGAGCGTGAAGCCCTCGTCGATGGCGAGGTCGCAGTCGTTGTCGGCGCCGTCGCAGGTCTCGAAGCGGAGCGAGCGGCGCACGATGTCGGCGAGGCCCGCCGAGAGCGTGTCCGGATCGTTCGCGAAGAACGCCGTGTCGCCGCCCGGGTCGCCGGCGTCCGTGCCGCCGGCCGTGGCGATGTCGTTGAGCTGGGCCTCCGCGCCGCCGCCGACCGCGAGGCCGATGACGTAGGTCTGGATGCCCATGCCGAGGAGCGAGGCCGCCGCCGCCTCCGGATTGCCGCCGCAGCTCTCGACGCCGTCCGTGAGCAGGATGACCGAGTAGCCCCGGCAGCTCGCGTCGAAGCTGTCGCCGGCGATGATCGGCGCGAGGTTGCTGCCGACGGAGCCGAGGAGGCCCGCGAGCGGCGTGGCGCCCTCGGGCCGGAGCTCGCAATCACCCGTGCCGCGGTGATCGCACCAGTTGCCGCCGGTGGTCACGCCGAGGCGCGGGTTCGTCTCCTCGTCGTCGATCCAGCGGAGGAGCGCCTGCGTGTTCTCGAGGCCGGCGAAGGGGCCCACATCCGGGAAGGTCGTGAGGAAGTTGCCGCCGTCGCAGGTGCCGCCGTAGTTCGTGCAGACGGTGGGGCTACCGCCCGCCCACTCGCGGAGATCGGGGTTGCTGCCGGAGCCGGGGCGGCAGGCGGCGGGGAAGAGGCTCGGCCAGTTGAAGGGGCAGGTGCTGCCGTTCGGGATGGTCGGGCCCGTGTTGCACTGCGGGTTGCCGTAGGAGGTGACGTAGGGCCCGAAGGAGTTGCACTCGAAGTTGTCGACGCGGAGGCAGGACTCGTTGGTGGACTGGTCCTGGCTGAAGCGCGCGAGGGCGAACTCCACGTCGCCGAAGGCCAGGATCATGTTCCGGAGGGCCTCCTTGGCGACCGCGATGCGGCTGTCGTTCGGCTCGCCGTCGCAGTCCGTGTCGATGCCGGCCGTGCAGTTGCTGCCGCAGAGGACGCCGCCACCCGTGTCCGAGCAGCCCGTGAGGACGCCGTCGCCGAAGGTCGGCGTGCCGTCGAGGTCGAGGGCCATGGAGCCCGACGTGTCGAAGGCGATGACGATGCGCGGCTTGACCTGGGCTTCGGTCAGCGACGCGCAGGCCAGAACGGCCGCGAAAGCAAAGATGTACGAGCGCATTCCCTCTCCCATGGGGGAGCGCCGCCCCCTTCCACGAAGAGCGGCTCACGAGCGCCCCGGTACGCACGCGCCCCGTGGAACAGGTTCACACGGGTGACCCGCTCAGGTCAATCAGGGCGGAACCTTCCATGGGCATCGCATGGAAGGTTCCGTGCTCGCGAGAACGGCGCGTCGGGCGGGGAGCCGACGCGCTCGAAGGCCACTCAAATCGAGCGAGAGCGGATTCGTGTACCCTGGGAACAACTGGCGATTTCGCGCTCGATCGGCGACGATCCCCGAACCGGGGGTGACGGGAAGCCGCCGGGGGGTGAGGCTTGGTCGACTCGTTGGGAACGCAGGCGCAGCAAGAGGCCGCTCCGGCCACGCGGAACGATCGGCCGACCCTGCTCTGGATCGGTCGGGGCGAGGCCATGTCGGAGGCGGTGCGCACGCAGCTCGAGCGCAAGCGCATCGCCATGGAGACGGCCGACGCCGAGCGCGCCGTCGAGGCGGTCGTCGCAGCCGCCCCCGATCTGGTGGTGCTGGCCGGCGACGCGGCGGCGGACGAGGGCCGCGCGGTGCTCCAGGCGCTGGCGGCCCACGCCGTCGCCTCGGTCGTGCCGGTGGCGCTGCTCCTCGATCACCCGACGCTCGACCGGCGCCTCCGCGCCTTCCGGAGCGGCGCGGTCGCCGTGGTGCCGCGCTCGGCCTCGGCCTACGAGATCGCCGAGCGCGTGGCCGAGCTGGCGCGCGAGCTCCCGGAGCGGCCCGGCGAGGCCGCCGGGGAGCTCGGCGAGGCGACCATGGACGAGCTGGTCGACCTGGTCTCCCAGGAGCTGCGCTCGGGGATCCTCTCGGTGGAGCGGAGCGGGGGCGACTCGGTGCGCCTGGTGCTCGGCGCCGGCGGGCCCGTGGCCGAGCTCCTCGAGGACTTCGTCCAGCGCCTCAAGCCGCTGATCGAGAAGGCGGAGCCGCTCCGCTACGAGCTCTACGAGACGAGCGGCGGGCGGCTCCGCCTGCTCGACCCGGAGGACCACCCGAGGGGCGACCTGGCGCTCCTCCAGGGGCTGCGCCTGCTCCTGATGGACGACGACCCGGGGCGCGCGGACGGCCTGGCGCAGGCGCTCCGGGCCCGGGGCGCGCTGGTGGGCGTGACCAAGGTGAGCGTGCGCGGCCTCGAGCGGGCGCGGGGGCTCGACCCGGCGGTGATCGTGCTCGACGCGGGGGCGATCGAGGGCGAGGGCTTCGAGGCCGTGCGGCGCATCCGGCGGGACCCGCGGCTGCGCTGGGCGGGGCTGCTCCTCGCGCGCTGGGAGGAGCTCTGGCCGAGCGGCGAGGCGAGCCCGGACCTCGAGGAGCTGGCCGGACGCCTGGCGCCGCTGGTGGAGCACGACCGGGCGCTCGCGCAGCGGGCCGCGACGGAGGAGCGCTTCGACACGCGCCTCGAGCTGACCGGGCCGAGCCGCATGCTGCGCTGCCTCGCCGGCTCCATCTCGGGCGGGGGGCCCGCAGGCACGCGGCACCTGACCGTGCGGGCGCCGGACGTGACCGTGGAGGTCGACCTCTCGGAGGGGCTGATCGTCGGCGCGACGGCGGCGCGGCAGGCGGGCTCGGTGGAGGGGACGGCCGCGCTCGCGACGCTGATGGGGCTGAACGGCGGGCGCGTGCACGTCGAGAAGCGCGAGCATCCGGCGACCGCGACCGTGATGCTCCCGGTGGACGAGGCGCTGGACGCGGCCGCCAAGCAGCTGCCGGCGACGCCCACGAGCCACCCGCCGCCTCCGCTGGTGCCGGAGGGGCGGACGCCGAGCGGCGGCTTCCCGTCGGTCTCCGAGCTGGCGAGCGGGACCGTGGAGGTCGACGACGACCCGAGCACGACCGGGCCGATCCTCGCGCCGCATCTGCTCGCGAGCTCGCGGCATGCGGCCTCGAGCGAGCCCTCCGCGGCCGACCTCTCCTGGGACGAGCCGAGCGGGGCCGGGGCGGGGGCCGGAGACGAGCACGAGAAGGAGACGGTCGCGCCGGGGGAGACGCCGACGGCGTCGCAGGAGTTCGAGGTGCCCGATCTGAAGCCGCCCGCCGAGGCGCGCGCGATCGAGGGCGACCCGGCGAAGGCGAAGAAGCGCACGATGATCGGCGTGGCCGCGGCGCCGCCCCCGCCCATGGCCGGCGCGAAGGCGAAGAAGAAGGGGCGCGCGAAGACGATGATGGGCGCGGGCGTCGTGCCGCCCCCGCCGATGGCCGCGGCGAAGGCGGGCGCGAAGGACGCGAAGCCGAAGGCGAAGAAGGCGCTCGCCAGGACCATGCTCGGCCCGGCCGCCGCGCCTCCTCCTGCCGCCGGCGCGAAGCAGAAGGACGCGGAGCAGAAGGGCGCCGCGAAGCCGAAGGCCCGCCCGAAGACGATGCTCGGGCTGGGCGCCGCGACCCCGCCGGCCTCGGCGGAGCCCGGGCCGGCCGCAACGCAGAAGAAGAAGCCCGGCACCATGATCGGCATGGGCGCGGCGACGCCGCCCGGCGCGGAGAGCGCTTCGGAGCGGCCGACGACCCCGCCGAAGCCGCTCGAGCGGCCGCCGGAGGACGAGGAGATCGACGACGAGACCATCGTCGGCGACTCGCTCAAGCTGAGCGGAGAGCTGCAGCTCGCGTTGGCCGAGTCCGGCGAGCACCCGCTCGAGGTGGAGATCGACGACTTCTCCGGGCCGCCGCCGAGCGTGGAGATCGACGCGAGCCTGGGACAGGACGTGGTGGGCGGCGCGGCGGGCAGCGGCGCGAAGGGCGCGGACGCGATCGACCCGCTCGCCGAGACCGCGCTCGGGCTCCCGGCGGCGGCGCCGACCCCGGCCGCGCGGGCGCGCACGGAGCCGGGCCCGAGCGAGACCGACCAGCCCACGGACGTGTTCACGCGGCCCCCCTCCCTCGAGGCCGAGGCCGCGGAGGAGGAGCCGGAGGACACGGCGGTCGTGGACCGGCGCCGGAAGAAGAGCGGCGGGCTCGCCTGGGCGCTCGTGGCCTTGGTGATCGTCGGCGGGCTCGGCGCGGGGGCGTTCGTGCTCGGACCGAAGTACGCGCCGGAGCTCTTCGGCGGAGGCGAGACGGTCGCGAGCGGGCCCGCGGAGGCCGCGGGGACGGCCGGGCCGAGCGAAGCCGACACGCCGAACGAAGCCGAGGCGCGGGCGGGCGAAGGCGCCGGCGCGGACGAAGCCGAGGGCGCGCCGGAGGCCGAGGCGGCGGGCGAGGCCGAGGCGGCGGGCGAAGCCGAGGCGGCGGGCGAAGCCGAGGCGGAGAGCGAAGCCGAGGTCGCGGAAGCCGAGGCGGTTGCCGAAGCCGAGGCGACGGGCGAAGCCGAGGCGGCGGGCGAGGCCGAGGCGGAGAGCGCGGCCGAGGTCGCGGAAGCCGAGGCGGTTGCCGAAGCCGAGACCGAAGCCGAGACGGGAGCGCCCGCCGAAGCCGGCGAGGCGGAGCCCGACGAGGCCACGCTGAGCGAGCGCGAGCGCGAGCAGCTCTCGGACGCCCTCGCCCGCGACGCCGAGCAGGCCGTCCGCCGCGGTGAGCTCGACGAGGCCGCCCAGCTCCTCGCGCGCTCCGAGCGCCTCGACGAGGGCAACCCCCAGACCCACGCCGCCTTCGCCGCCTACTACATGGCCCGCGAGGACGGCGCCCGGGCCGTCGAGCACGCCGAGCTCGCCGCCCGCATGCGCTCGCGCCGCGCCCGCTACCACGTGCTCCTCGGCGACGCGCGCCGTCTCGCGGGCGACGCCGCCGGCGCCCGCCGCGCCTGGGAGCGCGCCCTCGAGGTCGACCCGGACAACGCCCGGGCCCTCCGCCGCCTCGACCGCTGAGCCGCGCGGCGCAACCCGAGCGACCGCCCTCCCCGGCCAACCGAGAATTCGGCTCGCCGGAGTGAACGAGCATCAGGCGTAAGCGCGCGCGGACCGATCCGGGCTAGTCTGTGCGCCCGGAGGATCCATGCTTCGCTCTTCTTGCCTCTTCGCCTCCTGCCTCTTCCTCCTCGCCTGCTCGGCGGGGGGCGGCGGCGGTCGTCCCGGCCGCGACGCCGGTCCCGGAGGCGGCACGGACTCGGGCCCCTCGACCGGCGTCGACGCCGGCCCGCGCCCGGACGTCGGCCCGCTCCCGGACACGGGCGGCATGGAGTGCGCGGCCGTCTCGGTGATGGCCGAGGAGAGCATCGCCCCCGTCGACATCGTCTGGATCATCGACAACTCGGGCTCCATGAGCGACGAGGCGAGCCTGGTGCAGGAGCAGATGAACTCCTTCGTCAGCACCATCAGCGGCGCCGGCCTCGACGTGCACGTCGTCGTGATCACCGCGCCGGGCTTCGTCTCCGTGCCGCCGCCCCTCGGCACCGACCCGGACCAGTTCCTGCGCATCGAAGAGGACGTCCAGTCCCACGACGGCCTCGAGAAGCTCGTCTCGACCTTCGATCGCTACAGCGACTTCCTCCGCCGGACGGCGACGCTCCACTTCATCGCGGTCAGCGACGACGAGAGCGAGGACATGACGGCCTCGACCTTCATGTCGCAGATGACCGCCCTCCTCGGCCGCACCTTCCGCTTCCACTCCATCGTCTCGCCGCCGGGCTCCATGCACGCGGCCGGCGGCTTCTTCGACATGGAGGGCTGCTCGGGCCCGCGCGACGACGCCGCGGCGAACGGAGACGAGTACTGGGCCGTCAGCTCCATGACCGGCGGGCGCCAGCTCTCGATCTGCACCGAGGACTGGAGCTCCCTCTTCCGCGAGCTCTCGACGGCCATCGCCGTGCCCCAGGCGCTGCCCTGCGTCTACGAGATCCCGGCGCCGCCGGACGGCGAGGAGCTCGACCCGCTGAAGGTGAACGTCGAGTACACGCCCGGCGGCGGCGGCCCGGTCGAGACCATCCCGAACGTCGGCATGTTCAGCCGCTGCACCGGCGAGGGCTGGTACTACGAAGGCGAGGATCCGGCGAACCCGGAGCGCATCGTGCTCTGCCCGAACACCTGCCGCCGCCTCGAGCTGGACACGACGGGCCGCGTCGACGTCGCCCTCGGCTGCGCCACCCTGCTGATCTGAGCCGCTGATCTGAGCTGCTGATCCGAGCCGCGCCTCCGAGCGCACGCGAGCGCCGCTCCAGCGAGCGGAGCGAGCGCAGCTCCGCGCGACGTGGGAGGGCGCCGCCCGTTCGGCGCCCCGCGGCTTCACATCCAGCGAGAGCGTTCTCTTTCCCGTCGCGGTGGATCGCTCTGGTATCGTGGCGCGCGTGATGGGAGGGGCGAGATGAGACTGGTGCTTCGGGGGGCGACGCTCGCCCTGGCGCTCGTGATCGGGCTCGGCGCGCCCGCGTTCGCGCAGGACCCGGCGGGCGGCGAGGACGCGGAAGCCGAGGGCGCTGCGGCCGAGGGCGCCGAAGGCGAGCCGGCAGCCGAGGCCGAGGCCGACGCGGCCGAGGGCGACGCGGCCGAGGCCGAGGCCGACGCCGGCGACGCAGACCCCCGCCTGCAAGAGGCCCGCGAGCGCATCGCCCGGGGCGAGCAGCTCTACGCCGAGGAGAGCTACGAGGCCGCCCTCGCCGAGTTCAACGAGACCCTCGACCTCCTCCGCGGGCACCAGCTCCGCTTCCTCGTCCTCTACAACATCGCCAAGTGCCAGGAGCGCCTCTTCCGCTACCAGGACGCGCTCACGGCCTACCGCGGCTTCCTCGAGCAGGGCGGCGCCTTCAGTGAGCTCGCCGCCGAGGTCCGCGCCAAGATCGAGCTCCTCGAGGGCCTCCTCGGCACGGTCACGCTCCGCGTCAGCGTCCCGACCTACGAGGTCTGGGTCGACGACCGGCTCATCGGGGAGAGCGAGACCGAGATCCTCCTCCCCGGCGGCTCCCACACGGTCGAGATCCGCGCCGAGGGCTACGTGCCCGCCCAGCAGCAGGTGAACGTCGCCGCCCAGGCCGAGCGCTCGCTGACCTTCGAGCTCGAGCGCCTCGCCGAGGAGTTCGAGGGCCTCTCCCCCGCCCTCTTCTGGACCGGCGCGGCCGTGACCCTCCTCGCCGTCGCCGGCGGCGCCGCCTTCGGCCTGAAGGCCCTGAACGAGAGCAACGACATCGACTCGCGCGACCCGGCCCTCGCCACCCGCGGCGAGATCGACGACGTGCGCCGCTTCAGCCGGAACGCGGACATCTTCTTCGGCGTCGCCGGCCTGGCCGCGACGACCACCATCATCTTCGCCCTCTTCACCGACTGGGGCGGGGACGACGAGGACGACCCGGCCGCGCCCGCCGAGGACGAGGCCGAGGCCGGGCTGCAGCTCCGCCTCGCGCCCTCCATCGGCCAGGACGGCGCCGGCCTCACGCTCGGAGGGCGGTTCTGATGCGCACGGCTCGAATGCGCACGGCTCGAACGCGCACGGCTCGAACGCGCACGGCCCTGCCGCGCGTCTGCCTGCTCCCCGCGCTGGCGCTCGCCCTCGCGGGCTGCAGCGCCCTCGGCCTCGACGACTTCGATCGCTGCGACGAGCTCGGCGAGACCCCGGCCGAGCAGGCCGCCGCCTGCGCCGGCGCGCTGAACGCGCTGAACGATCTCCCGGCCTTCTGCGTGCCCTGGCGCTGCGTGGACGGCCAGTGCGTGCGCAACGACGAGGAGACCTGCGACGCGGCGGACAACGACTGCGACGGCGCCATCGACGAGGGCGTCTTCGCGCCCCGCTTCGTCGGCCAGGCCGAGCGCGGCGGCGCCCGCCCCGAGTCCCTCGCCATCAGCGCCGGCGCGGGCACGGTGCGGGCCGTCTGGGCCGACGTCTCCGAGGACGCCCGCGTCGTCGACCTCGCCCCCTCCGTCGGCAACCTCCAGGAGCTCGACTACGTCCGCAACTCGGAGAGCCTCGCCGACAACACGGGCGACGACATGCCCGGCTGCTGGGCCCTGAACCTCGGCAGCACGGGCCTCGTCGGGGGCGCCCTCGGCGGCGTCGAGCGCGCCGAGACCTCCTGCTCCTTCGTGGACCTGGCGACCACCCCGAGCGCCATGGGCCAGAGCCTCTTCGCGGCCATCAGCGACACGGGCTGCGCCCGGGGCCAGGTCCGCCTCGGCCACCTCGACTCGGCCTCCCCCTCGAAGGCCTTCGTCTTCGGCCCCGCGGGGCGCTCCAACGCCTACCTCGGCGTCGCGACCGAGCAGGGCGGGACCTGCTCCGCCCTCGACCTGGATCGCTGCGCGGCCGCCGAGGCCGCCCTCGCCGCCGCGCCGGACTGCGGCGGGAGCTGCGCGGGGACCGAAGTCTGCCTCGGAGGCACCTGCCAGCCGACCGACTGCGACGCCGACGACGACTGCGGGAGCGGCAACGTCTGCCGCTGCGGGCGCTGCTTCGACGCGCCCCGGCTCGCCGTCGCGGAGAGCTGCGGCGTCGCGGACGTGAACATCACGGGCCGGCCCGGGAGCGGCTCGGCGGCGGTCGAGGGCCTCGTCACCATGGTCGGCGGCTCGGCCGAGCAGGCCCACTGCGCCATCGCGGACGTGGCCGGGACCGATCGCGCGGACGGCGTGCGTGACGTGGGCGTGCTGGGGGCCTTCCTCCAGGGCACGGGCAACGTGCGCTACGTGAACGCCACGGACGAGGGCCGGCCGGAGATCGTCGGCGAGACCCGCGCGAGCTCGGCGCCGGGCGTGACCTCCCTGGACGACGACTACCTGATGGCCTGGTTCGATCCGGAGGGCGCGCTGATGCTGCGCGTCTACGGCCTCGAGCCCCCGCCGGCGAGCAGCCCCCTGGCCTGCGAGGAGGGGCTCTTCGGGCCGGACGAGGACATGCAGATGTGCTGCACGGAGCCCGACTGCCTGCAGGAGCCGGTCTGCGACCGGACCCAGTGCGGCTCGGACGTGGGCCTCTGCGTCTCCGGGCGCCGCACCTGCTCGGGCGGCGAGGGCTTCTGCGCGGGGGTCGTCCTGCCGCACGCGGAGGTCTGCGGGAGCGGCGTCGACGAGGACTGCGACGGGCTGACCGACGAGGCGGACTGCGCCGACGAGTGCCCCGCCTCCGCGGAGACCTGCAACGCCGTCGACGACGACTGCGACGGCATGGTCGACGAGGGGCTCGGCGGCGAGCCCTGCTACGACGGCCCGGCGGGCACGGAGGGTGAGGGCGTCTGCACCGCCGGCACCATGGCCTGCCTCGGCGGCCGGATGGTCTGCGACGGGCAGATCCTCCCGCCGAGCGGGACCGCACCGCGCGGCGAGACCTGCGGCAACGGCGACGACGACGACTGCGACGGCGAGGTCGACGAGGCCGACTGCGACACCTGCGAGCCCTCCGGCCAGGAGACCTGCAACTTCCTCGACGACGACTGCGACGGCGAGGTCGACGAGACGCCGGTGCGCGAGAGCGGCTTCGACGGCGAGCCGCGGACGAGCCGCTCCATCGAGGTCATCCGCCAGTGCGTCGCCACCGACCCGCTCGCCGAGTCCCTCGCCTTCGGTCTCTCCGAGCCCACGCTCGAGAGCGGCAGCGTCGCCGGCGAGGACGTCGCCATCGCGCTCGGCCCGCGCGACGCCGAGCGGCTGGTCGTCGGCATCACCTGGCGCGAGCTCCGCGAGGACGGCACGCAGGAGATCCGCTTCCGCACGGTCACCTTCGCCGTCGACTGCGAGTGCCGCGACGGGGGCTCCTGCGCCGTCGCGGGCTGCGATCCGATCCGCACGCCGACGGCCATCGCCGACCGCAGCGCGCCCGTCACCCTCTCCGATCCGGGTGTCCTCGGTGCCCCCTCGCTGGTCTACGTCCCCGAGGGCTTCCTCGCCGTGGGCTCGACCCGCGGCGGCGGCGAGGTCGTCGACGGCGGCGGCTGGCACGTCACCTGGCCCCGCTACCTCGCGGAGGAGACCGAGATGAACGGCCGGCTCCGGCTGCGGAGCGTGGCGGCCCACGACGGGCTGCCCATCGACGCGAGCTGCACGAGCGAGTGCGCCCGCGAGATCACCCGCGACCCGGGCACGGCGAACGTGAGCCTCGGCGCGACCTTCACCACGGAGACCGGCCCGGGCTTCGTCTACCTCGACCAGGACACGGTCGAGGTCGGCGCCCTGAGCTGCCCGCCACCGAGCGAGTAGTCTCCGAGCGAGTCCTCTCCGAGCGAGCCCTCTCCGCGCGAGTCGTCTCCGGGCGAGCCCTCTCCGGCCCTGCTCTCGTCGCCGTCGTGCTCTCGCACGTCGACGGCGGGAGCCCTCCCCTCGGCGCCTCCTCGGGCGCGGCTGGCTCCTCGGCAGCGCGCGTCCGCGGCGCGGGCCCACCGAAGCGCGAACGGCGCCTCGGCCGGAAGGGCCCCCTCAGGGGTCGGGCACGATCGTGTCGAGCACGCGCGCCGTGCTCAGCACGCCCGGCATGCCCGCGCCCGGGTGCGTGCCCGCGCCGACCAGGTAGAGCCCCTCCACGTCCTCGCTCCGGTTGTGCGGGCGGAAGTAGGCGCTCTGCAGGAGCGTCGGCTGGATGCCGAAGGCCGCCCCCTTGAACGAGAGGTAGTCGTCGAGGAAGCCCTGCGGCGTGAGCGTCTCGGAGACGACGAGGTTCTCCTCGAGGCCCGGCAGCATGGCCTCCTCGAGGTAGCGCGAGACCGCGCGCCGGTAGCGCTCGGTCTCCGTCCGCCAGTCCACGTCCGCGTCGAGGTGCGGCACGGGCGAGAGCACGTAGAAGGCGTCGCAGCCCTCGGGCGCCATACCGGGATCGGTCGCCGTCGGCCGGTGCAGGTAGAGGCTGAAGTCGTCGGCCAGGACCTTCGCGTCGAAGATGTCCTCGAGGAGGCCGCGGTAGCGCGGCCCGAGGAGGATCGTGTGGTGCGCGACGTCCTCGTACTTCCGCTTCGTGCCGAAGTACCAGACGAAGAGGCTCATCGAGTAGTCGCTCTTCTCGAGGCGCCGGTTGGTCCAGCGCCTGCGCCACTTCTCCGGGACGAGGTGGTAGTAGGTCCAGGCGCTGTCGGCGTTCGAGACGACCAGGTCGGCGCGGATCGTCTCGCCGCTCGCGAGCTTCACGCCCTTCGCGACGCCCTGCCCGCGCATGCCGCACTCGACGACGATCTCCTCGACCTCCGCGCCGAGCCGCACCTCGCCGCCGAGCCCCTCGATCAGCCCGACGAGCCCCTTCACCAGCTCCCCCGTGCCGCCCATGGGGAACCAGACGCCCCACTTGCGCTCCAGGTAGGCGATGAGCGTGTAGATGCTCGTCGTGCTGTAGGGGTTCCCGCCGACCAGCAGCGGGTGGAAGCTCAGCACCTGCCGCACCTTCTCGTTCTTCACGTGCTTGCCGACGAGCTGAGCGACCGTGAGGTAGGACTCGAGGCGCATCATCGCCGGCGCCACCCGCGCCATGTCGAGCGCCCCGTCGAAGGGCACGTGGGCGAGCTTGCTGAAGCCGACGTCGAAGATCTCCTTCGACTGCGCGAGGAAGGCGTCGTAGCCGGCCACGTCGTCCGGCGCGAAGCGCGCGATCTCCTCGCGCATGGCGTCCGAGTCGCCCGTGTAGTCGAAGCGCGTGCCGTCATCGAAGCGGATCCGATAGAAGGGCGAGACCGGGCGGAGGTCGACGTCGTCCTCCAGGCGCTTGCCGCAGAGCGCCCAGAGCTCCTCGAAGAGGAAGGGCGCCGTGACGACCGTGGGGCCCGCGTCGAAGACGAAGCCGTCCTGGCGGAGCACGCGCGCGCGACCCCCCGGCTGATCGAGGCGGTCGACGACGGTCACCCGGTAGCCGCGGGCGCCGAGGCGGATGGCCGCGGCGAGGCCCCCGAAGCCGGCGCCGACGACGACCGCGTGGGGCGCGCCGGGGCCGGGGCGGACGGGGGGGCCCTCGGTGCGGAGCCGGCCATCGGGGAGGAGCGCGTCGGAGAAGCGTCGGAGCATCGGCGGTGTCATGGGCCCGAGCCGGGGCCGGCGTCAATGGGGAGCCCCGCTGGGGAGGGGTGGGACGGAATTAATAGACCGCTCGGTTGCCCGAGCGGTCTGGTGGGTTGGTTCGGTTGGGTGGGTTCGCGTCTGCAGTTGCAGACAAGGAGAGCGTAGGGCGCTGTGGATATCTTGGCAATAGGCTTCTGTAACAAAATCTAGACGACCGCGAGGTCATGCGACGGCACGGAGGGCCGACCACGGAACGCGGAGAGCATCCCGACCGCAGGGAAGGATCCCCGCGTGCGTCGCGTCCACGTCATCGTCGACGTGCGTGCACGTGGACGATGCGCCCGAGCATGGTGATGCGATGCTCGGGCACCTCACCCGAGCCCGCCGCAGCCCACCTCTCGCCCCCTCCGCGAAGCGGCATGGACCGCCGCAGCCCGCGCCAGCACGGACAGCGGACAGCGGAACGCGGAGAGCATCCCGACCGCAGGGAGGGATCCCCTATACTGGCCCCAGCCGTGGTGGATGTGGGGGAGCTACGCGCGGGGACGATCCTGAACGGGCGCTACCGCCTGGAGGGGCCGCTCGCCCTCGGGGGCATGTCCGAGATCTACCGCGCCACCGATCTCGAGTCCGGCGACTCGGTCGCGCTCAAGCTCCTCCCCCAGCGCTTCCGCACCCAGCCCCTCCTGGCCCGCTTCGATCGCGAGGTCCGCCTCGCCGTGCAGGTCCGCCACCCGAACGTGGTCACGACCTACGACGGCGGCGTGCTCCCCGAGGGCGTGCCCTACCTCGTCATGGAGCTCCTCGAGGGCCCGACCGTGCGCTCGGTGGTCCGCGAGCAGGGCCCGATGCCCCTCGAGCGCGCCTGCGAGGTGCTCCGGGCGGTGCTCGCGGGCGTCGAGGCGGCCCATGCGCTCGGCGTCGTGCACCGGGACATCAAGCCCTCGAACGTCCTGCTCGGGCGCGACGGGGCGGTGAAGCTGATCGACTTCGGCCTCTCGCTCGAGCTCCAGGGGAGCGGGGAGAAGATCACCGGCCCCGGCGAGGCGCTCGGGACCCCCAGCTACATGTCGCCGGAGCAGGTGCTCGCCGACGAGGCCGACGCGCGCACCGACGTCTGGGGCGCCGGCGTCCTCTTCTACGAGATGGTCACGGGCGTGCGCGCCTTCCCGCGCGTCGACGGCCCCGTCCACCGCACCTTCGGGCGCATCCTCGAAGAGGAGCCCGCGCCCCCCTCGTCGATCCGCCCCGAGCTCCCGGCCGAGGTCGACGCCTTCGTCGCCCGCGCCCTCGCGAAGAGCAAGGCCGATCGCTTCCAGTCCGCCGCCGAGATGGCCGCCGCCTGCCCCTCCCGCCGGGAGCCCTGAAGCGAGCGCGAGACCCCTCCTACTCCCGGACGTTCAGCTCGACCTTCCAGACGTGCTCGCCCGCGCGCGGGAGCGCCTCGAGCACCAGCGTGCCGAGCTCGCTCACCCGCGCCCGCAGCCGCACCGGCACGACCTCGCCCGGCGTCGCCCCCTCGGCCGGGAGCTCCGCCTCGATCTGGCCGAGCTCCACCAGCTCGTCCTCGCCCCACCGCTCGAGCACGTGCCCGGACGGGTCGTCCCGCCGCACGCTCGAGCCGAAGAAGCGGAAGCGCACCGGCTCGCCGACGACCAGGCCGAGCTCCTGCGGGGGCGCCTCGGCGGCCGCCCCCTCCTCGAGCCCGAAGGGCGCCACGCAGAGCGCCTGGATCGGCGGCTCCATCCCGGGCACGGCCGGCATGGCCGCCTCGACGCCGACGTAGAACGCCTGCGCCATGCCGCCGCGGATGCGCACACCGCCGCCCTGCCGCGCGTAGCCGTAGTAGGCCGCGCCGCGCGCCACGGCCCGGTCGAGGTCGGCCCCCTCGAGCACGCGCGCCGCCGGCGCCCCGTCGCTCTCGAGCCACTGCTGGATCACGCCCTCGACGCGCTCGGCGATCGCCGGCGCCTTGAGCACGCCGCCGTTGAAGAGGATCGCCGTCGGGTGGAGGAAGCGCGCCCCCTCCTTCGCCTCGAAGCCGGGCAGGTCCGCGACCGCGTCCACCTGCTTGGCGAGGAAGGCCGCGAGGTGCCGCGTCACGGCCGCGTCCTGCGCGTAGGGCAGGCCGAGCTGCGTGAGCGCGCCGCGCGCCCGGCTCGCCGGCTTCGCCGTGACCTCGACCTCCGGGAAGAAGCCGTCGAGCAGCACGGCCCGCACCTCGTCGACCGTCAGCTCGGTCCGGAGCGAGCCCCCGATGAGCTTGCGCCCGCGGCTCGGCACCACGAGCGGCACGCTCTCCTTCTCGCCGGCGAGGAGCGCCTCCTTCGCCTGGCGGCAGCCGTGGGTCAGCGCCCGGAGCTGCCAGGCGTCGAGCTTCTTGCCCTGACCCTCGAGCTTCGCCTTCACCGTGTAGGCGAGCGCGAGGTCCATGTTGTCGCCGCCGAGGAGGATGTGCTCGCCCACGGCCACGCGCCGCAGCTGGAGCGCCCCCTCCTCCTCGAGCACGGCGATGAGCGAGAAGTCGCTCGTGCCGCCGCCGACGTCGACCACGAGGATCACGTCGCCGACCTCGACCTGCTCGCGCCAGGCGCCGTCCGTCTGCTGGATCCAGGCGTAGAGCGCCGCCTGCGGCTCCTCGAGGAGCGTCAGCTTCGCGTAGCCAGCCGCCTTCGCCGCCTCGGCCGTGAGCTCGCGCGCCGCCGGGTCGAAGCTCGCCGGCACCGTGAGCACGACCTCCTGCTCCGCGAAGGGCGCCTCCGGATGCTTGGCGTCCCAGGCCTCCCGGAGGTGCGCGAGGTACTGCACGCTCGCCGCGAAGGGCGACATGCGCTGCACCTCCTCGGGCGCGTCCGTCGGGAGGATCGGCCCCTTGCGATCGACGCCCGGGTGGCAGAGCCAGCTCTTGGCGCTCGAGACGAGGCGGATGGGCGTCTTCGCGCCGAGGCTGCGCGCGATCTGTCCGACGACGTGGGCCGGCGTCGGGTTCCAGGGGAGCGCGGCGGCGCCCGGCTCGAGCTCCTGCGGGTGCGGGAGGTAGAGGAAGGAGGGGAGGAGCGGCTTGGCCTCGACCTCACCCGGAGCGACGGCCTGGGGGATCGCCAGGACGTGCTGGGCGACCTCCTCGCCCTCGCTCAGGTCGAGGTCGACGTAGGAGAGAGCGCAGTGGGTCGTGCCGAGGTCGACGCCGAGGGTGTACTGGCTCATCCGAGCTCGACCTCCGCCGGGGCGATCACGTGCGCGTCGTGCTCCTCGGCGAGCTTCGGGAGCTCGACCTTCGCGACCTTCCAGCCGCGGTGCTCGAGCGTGCCCGTGAAGGGCGGCTCGCCGACGACGTTGCCGACGAGGCGGTTGGCGCGGGCGTCGAAGCCCTCCTCGAGGGTGACCTTCGTGCCCTCCTCCTCGTCGCGGACGGGGACGATCTCGAAGTGATCGCGGATCGCCTTGCGGCAGCCCTCGTGGACGACGCGGGCGGCGGCGCCGATCTCCTCGTCGGAGAAGTCGGCGACGTCCTCTTCGAGGAAGTCGACGAAGCGGCCCTCGCGCTGGAGCAGCGCCAGGAGCTGGAGGGCGGCGTCGGGGGCGGCCTCGCGGATCACGGGCTCGGGCTCGGGCTCGGGCTCCGGCTCCGGTTCCGGTTCCGGCTCCGGCTCCTGGGCCTCCCCCGGCGGCAGGGCGCGGCCCCCGTCCATCAGACGGCGGACGCCCCCGGCGAGCTCGGCCGAGCCCAGGACGCGGAAGAACGCGGCGAACGCGAGGAAGAATCGTGCGAAGAAGGAAGGCTTCGGGTCAGACACTCGTAACTCCTTCGCGCGGGCCATAGCACGAAAGTCGGCCGGCACGAACGAAGGCGCGCTCGCCTCCGGTTTCCCCCTCGCGAGAGGGGGGACGCGACCCCCCCGAGTCTGGTATAGGCAGGCGCGAGGAGCCGTGACGGCTCTCGACGGGGGGAAGCGCCCGGAGCAGGGCGCCGAACCGTGGAAGGTTCTCAGGGAGAGGTTGATTTCGACATGACGAAGCACGTTCTGACCGTCGCGCTCGTCGCCGCCCTCGTCGGCTGCGGCGGCAACGACCAGCAGCAGCAGCAGCAGGCCGAGCAGCAGGCCAACGAGCTGGGCAACGCCCTCGCCGAGGCCATGAACATGGCCGCCGAGCAGGCGGGCATGCAGGCCCAGCAGGCGCAGCAGCAGGCCCAGCAGGCCGCGGCGGCCGCCGGCACCTCCAACTTCGGCACCGTGACGCTGACCCCGGGCTTCACGCCCGACCCGCACACGGCGACGGGCACCAGCGGCGGCGCGACCAACGCGGCGACGCTGAACCCGAGCTGCGCCGGCTGGGTCGCCAGCACGCCCGACCACCTCTTCGTGGCGAGCGGCGCGTTCTCCAACCTGCGCATCATGGCCAAGTCCGACGGCGACGTGACCCTCGTCGTCCAGAAGCCCGACGGCAGCTACGCCTGCAACGACGACTTCGAGGGCATGAACCCGCTCGTCTCGGGTAGCTTCCCCGCCGGCACCTACAAGGTCTGGATCGGCAGCTACCAGCAGGGCACCAACAGCCGCTACACGCTCGGCTTCTCCGAGCTCGACTCGGTCACGCCCAGCAGCCTCGGCGGCTGAGACCGGCGAGAGATCGCAGCAAAGAGCCCGCCGGCACTCCGGCGGGCTTTTTCAATTGGGCTTACCAGCGGGCCCGTGGGGCCCTCGGCGCTCGCTCCGCTCGCGTCACAGGAGTCGGTTCTTCGTCGCGACGCGAAGGCGGCTCCGTGGGGCCGAGCCATGGGGGGCAGATGCTGGAGCGCTCCCCTCCGCGGCGCGCTGGCTTCGCCGCGTTCGCGGCCGCCGCTCCCCTCCGCGGCGCGCTGACTTCGCCGCGTTCGCGCCGTGCCTCCCTTCCCCGGCACCGTGGCCTCGGGCGGGAGGGCTCGTTCGCCTCTTCTCTCCTGCGGGCAGGGGCACGGGCGAGGGGGCCGGGGAAGCCTTCCAAGGCGTGCGGTGCTTCGGTGGTCGAAGGTGCCGGTGATATAGTCATGGCGCCCATGAGCGACGGCCTCCTCCAGCCCGCGGAAGGGCCCGATCCGAAGATCGGGATGGTCCTCCAGGACCGCTACCGCATCGTCCGCAAGCTCGGCGAGGGCGGGATGGGCGCCGTCTACGAAGGCGAGCACGTGCTCATCAAGCGGCGCGTCGCCATCAAGTGCCTCCACGGGCAGTTCGCCCAGAACCCGGAGATCGTCGCCCGCTTCCACCGCGAGGCTCTCGCCGCCACGTCCATCGGCCACGAGAACATCATCGAGGTCACGGACATGGGCCGCTTCGATGACGGCTCCGTGTTCATGGTCCTCGAGTTCCTCGACGGCCGGGACTGGTCGGACGACATCGAGGGGCACGGGCCGCAGCCGCTCGGCAAGACCGTGCGCATCCTCCTCCAGGTCTGCGACGCGCTCACGGCGGCCCACGCCAAGGGCATCATCCACCGCGACCTGAAGCCAGAGAACATCTACCTCATCGAGCGCGCCGGGAACCCGGACTTCGTGAAGGTGCTCGACTTCGGCATCTCGAAGTTCAAGGACGCCGGCGGCCCTGGGAAGGGCATGACCCAGACGGGCACGACGCTCGGGACGCCCTACTACATGGCCCCCGAGCAGGCGCAGGGGAAGAAGGACATCGACCACCGCGCCGACGTCTACTCGCTCGGCGTCATCCTCTTCCAGGCGCTCACGGGGCAGTACCCCTTCGACGACGAGTCCTACCCGATGCTCGTCCTCAAGATCTGCACCGAGCCGCCGCCCTCGCTCCGCGCCTACCGCCCGGACATCCCGCCCGAGGTGGACGAGATCGTCCAGCGCGCGCTGGCCAAGGAGCCCGACGGCCGCTTCGCCGACACGGCGGAGCTGCGGCAGGCGCTCGCCCCCTTCTCCGGCATGGACGACGCGCCGGTCGTCAGCGAGGGTCCGGCGACCGCGTCCATGCAGTCGTCGATGCTCGCGGCGGCGAAGAGCGGCACGCGACCGAAGACGCCGGACGTGGCGCCCGCGCCGGCGACCGGCTCCGCGGAGAGCGGCCCGCTCGCGGTCCCCGGCTCGTCGAAGGCGCCGCTCCTGATCGGCGCGGGCATCGTGCTCCTCATCGGCGGGGGCGTCGCCGTGGCGGCCGCCGCGGGCGCGTTCGCGGGCGAGGAGCCGGCCCCCATCGCCGCCCAGCCGACCCCGCCGCCGACCGCCGATCCCACGCCGCCGACGATGGAGGCGACCATGGAGGCCGAGGCCGCGCCGTCCATGGCCGCGGCTCCGACGCTCCACGTCACGATCCGCACCGAGCCCGAGGACGCCGAGCTCTTCCTCGACGGCGACCGGATCCCGAACCCCTTCGACGGCCGGCTCCCGCAGCAGACCGAGGCGCGCCGCCTCGAGGCGCGCAAGGACGGCTACCGGACGCGCGTCGAGGACCTCGTCCTGCGCTACGACCAGAACGTGGTGCTCCGCCTCGAGCGCGGCCGGGGCACGGACGACCGGCGCGTCGCGAGCCGCATGACGACGCGCATGAGCACGAGCAGCCGCTCCACGACCACAGCCATGGAGGCGACGCCGCCGCGCATGGAGGAGGCCGCGCCGACCCCCATGGAGACGGCGATGGAGCAGGTCGCGACGCCGACCCCCATGGAGGAGCCGCCGCCGACCATGACCGCGCCGACCCCCATGGAAGAGGAGCCCGCCTCCTCGATGATGTCGGACCTCGCGAAGATCCGGATCTGATGCCCTTCTACGAACGGGACGGCGCCCGCATCCGCTACGCGGTCCAGGGCGAGGGGGACCCGCTCCTGCTCATCGCGCCCGGCGGCATGCGCTCGCACCTCGAGGCCTGGGAGCGGCTGCCCTTCGATCTGGTCGGCGCGCTCGCGGCGGAACATCGGGTCGTCACCATGGACCAGCGCAACGCCGGCGAATCGACGGCGCCGATCCGCGGCACCGACGGCTGGGACACCTACACGGCGGATCAGCTCGGGCTCATGGAGCACCTCGGGTGCGCGCGCTTCGGCGTGGTCGGCATGTGCATCGGCGGGGCGTACATCGCGAACCTCTTCCGCCACGCGCCGGAGCGGATCGCGCGCGCCGCGATGCTCCAGCCCATCGGGCTCGAGGACAACCGCGACACCTTCTACGCGCTCTTCGACGGGTGGGCGGACGAGCTCCGGGAGGCGCACCCCGAGGCGAGCGAGGCGGACTGGGCGGCCTTCCGCGCGCACATGTTCGGAGGCGACTTCCTCTTCGCCGCGTCCCGCGAGGACGTGGCCGCCATCGAGGCGCCGCTGCTCGTGCTGCGAGGCGACGACGTCTACCACCCGGCCTCGATCTCGCGGGAGGTCGCGGAGCTCGCCCCGCGCGGCGAGCTGCTCGAGCGCTGGAAGGAGCCGGAGCACCACGAGGCCGCCCAGGCGGCCCTGCTCCGCTTCCTGGCCCCGGAGCGCTGAGCGCGCGCACGGCTCGGCGCGGCGTCACCGCGCGGCCGAGACGAGCCCGCCGAGACGAGCCCGCCGAGACCGCGCGGGCGAGCCCGTGACCGGGGCGATCCCCAGAGGCTGAACCCGCTCGGAGAGTCCCAGGAGGGGAACGGTTCGTTCCACCGGGTGAACCGGTTGCGCGCCGCGCGAGTTACGCGTTAGGACTTCCCCCAGATGAGGGCCGGGGAGAAGAAGCGGCCGTGGACCGCCGAAGAGCGCGCCTACGTGGTCGAGCACTACGGTCGCGTCCCGGCACGCGTCATCGGCGAAGCCATCGGCCGCTCGGCCATCGCGGTCCAGGCCTTCGCGCGCCGCCATCGCCTGGTGAAACAGGAGGAAGCCGCGCGTGACGGAGCCTCCACGCCGGCGCAGCTGCGCCAGGATCTCGAGCGCACGCGGACCCGCCTCCGCCTCCTCGAGGACCTCGTCGAGAGCCTCCGCGCCGAGGTCGGCGAGCTCAAGGCGAAGCTGAAGAGCCGCTGAGTCCTCCCCCAACGTGGGGGAGAGAAATGGTCGAAAGCGCCCTGCCCGTCGCCGGCCGGGGGCGCCGCCGGAACGACGCCGGCCCGCCTCCCGTCGCGAAGCGCGTTCAGCGCCGCTCCTCCGCCACGCTGTCGCCGCGCGTTCACGGCGCCTCGGAGCCGGCCGATCCCGCGGGAGCGCGGAGCGCCCCGGCGACTCCACGCACACGGCATGGACCGTGAGGTCGAGCACCAGCCCGGACGGCGGAGAGCAGACGGCGGGTCGCATCACGACGCCAGCCGCGATCACGCGCGCCGCGCTCCCCATCGCGTGTGAGATCGGCGCGCCCCGCGTCGAAGAGGAGAGGGAGCCCCCGGCCGCGCCATCCCGTGGCCGCCCGGGACCGCCGCGAGGCGCGCTCACTCGGGCTCGCGCTCGGACGACGCGACCCGGCATCGAACGTGCAGTCCCTCGACTCGTCGACGAGGGCCCCGGTTCGGCGGCCTTCGAGGAGAAGATCATGCTTCGCACCTGGATCGTACTCGCCCTGGCCCTCGCGCTCGCCTGCCCCGGCTCCCACGAGCCGGGCACGGACCCGCCCATGGCGACGCCGCGAGCGCAGCCCCCGGTGGGCAGCTCGGAGAGCGCCCTCATCGGGCCCGCCGGAGGAACGGTCGCGCTCGGCGAGCTCACGCTGACCGTCCCGGAGGGCGCCCTCGATGCTCCCGTCGAGCTCACCATCACCGCCACCGATCGACCCACCCCCGACCGCTTCGAGGGCTACTCACGCGTCTTCACCTTCGCTCCGGAGGGTCTCCGCTTCGCGCGCCCCGTCCGCGTCGCCCTCCCCTTCACCGGTGACCCGGCGCTGGCCACGATCTTCTGGACGCTCGCCGAGAGCGAGAGCTACGCGGCCGTGCCGACGCGCACGGAGGACGGCCTGGCGCTCGCCGAGGTGCACCACTTCAGCCAGGCCTTCGTCGGCACCGCCTGTGAGGGCGCCGTCTGCTGCGGCCGCGCCACGGACGAGCTCGACCTGCTCCTCCTCGTCGACTCCTCGGGCTCCATGGTGGAGGAGCAAGACGCCCTCGCGCGCGAGCTCCCGGCCCTCGTGCGCGCCTTCGCGACGGGCGACGTCGACGGCGACGGAGCGCAGGACTTCCCCGCCGTCGCCTCGCTGCAGGTCGGCACGATCTCCCCGGACATGGGCACGGGCGGTCACGAGGTGCCCACCTGCTCCGAGCCCTTCCTGGGAGACGATGGCGTGCTCCTCGGCGCCGGGAACCTCTTCGACGCGAGCTGCGAGGAGTCGTACCCACGCGTCCAGCGCTTCGAGCCCGGCGCGCCAGGCGCGGACGCGGAACGCTTCGCTCGGAACGTCTCCTGCGTGGCCCAGCTGGGCACCGACGGTTGCGGGTTCGAGCAGCAGCTCGAGGCGGCCCTCAAGGCCGTCACGCCGTCCACGTCCGCGACGAGCTTCCAGGCGGGCACGCGGGGCCATGCCGACGGCGCCAACGCCGGCTTCGTCCGCGAACGCGCCGTGCTGGCCCTCGTGAACGTCACGGATGAGAACGACTGCTCCGCGGCGGACCCGGAGCTCTTCGATCTGGACTCGCCACGCTTCGCGACCGATCCGAACCTGCGCTGCTCCGACTACCCGGAGGCGCTGCATCCGGTGAGCCGCTACGCGGAGGGGTTCCTCGACGCGAAGGGGGGCGACGCGAGCCGGCTCGTCTTCGCGAACATCGCCGGGATCCCCCGCGACCTGGAGGGCGCGTCGGGCGACGCGATCCTCGCCGATCCGCGCATGGAGGAGCGCGTCGATCCGCGTGAGCCGTTCCAGCTCGAGCCCTCCTGCACGACGCTCTACGAGGAGGCTCCGCCCGGTCGGGCCTCCCCGCCGCGCCGCCTCGTCGAGACCGCCTCCGCCCTGGAGGCGCGGGGCGCCGCGACCGTGAACGCGAGCATCTGCCGCGCGAGCTTCGGCGACGCCGTCGGTCGCATCCTCGCGCGCGTCGCGGATCGCGTGGCGGGCCGCTGCGAGTGACCGGCTCGCGGGCCCGAGGGCCGCGCGCTCCCCCCGTCCCCCGGGCTCCCATCCGTTCTCATCCACACCACCTCCCCCCCTTCCCCTGCCTCCACGCCGATCATGGGGCCCGCCGCAGCGCCGCGGCGGGCCCCGTCTCTGGCGCCTGGTCTCGATGGACCATGGCGCGGAGGCGACC
The DNA here is from genome assembly GCA_002699025.1 of Sandaracinus sp. GTDB lineage: Bacteria > Myxococcota_A > Polyangia > Polyangiales > Houyiibacteriaceae > Houyiibacterium > Houyiibacterium oceanicum. The sequence continues at coordinate 58,094 of PABA01000013.1, forward strand.
GGGGTGTCATCCCGACCACCGTGCCTCGACGACGCATCCCCATCCCCTGGCTGAGCGCCCTGCTCCTCGCCCCGGCCGCGCTCGCGCACGCTCAACCCGCGGCGCTCGACGAGGCCGGCGCGCCCGCACCACGCGAGCTCACGGGCACGCTCGCCGACGCCCCCGAGGCCGCGCCGTCCGCCCCCACGCCGTCCGCCACCGAGCCCGAGGACTCCACGCCCGAGGACTCCACGCCCGATGCCTCCGAGCCCGCGGGCACGCCCCCGGCTCGCGACGACGCGCCCGCCCCGCGCGAGCCCGAGGACTCCGCGATCCCGACGCCGGGGCCCGTCCAGCGCTTCCGGCTCGGCAACGGCCTCCGCGTCGCCTACCAGCGTGACCCGCGCTGGAGCTTCAGCGCCGTCTGCCTCGCCTTCGGCGTCGGCTCCAGCGACGACCCGGAGGGGCTCCGGGGGCTCGCGCACCTGACCGAGCACACCATGTTCGGGCCCTTCCCCGGCGCCCCGAACGGCTTCGACGCCGCCGTCCAGCCCCTCGGCGCCACCTACGTGAACGCGACCACCGGCCCGGAGGTCACGACCTATTGCACGGAGGTGCCGGCCGCCAACCTCCCCGCGCTCCTCCACCTCGAGGCCGGGCGCATGGGCTACCTCCTGGGCACGCTCGGCGAAGAGGACGTCGCGCGCGAGCGCCTCGCCGTGCTGAACGAGCAGCACGCGCGCGGTCGGCACCGGGCCGGTTGGCGCATCGGGGAGTGGGAGAGCGAGGAGCTCTGGCCCGAGGGGCACCCCCGCCGGTACAGCGACGAGGACGGCGTCGAGGCCATCCGCCTCGAGCACGTGCAGTGGTTCCACCAGACCTGGTACGGCCCCGCCAACGCGGTGCTCGCCATCGTCGGGCCGGAGCCGCTCGAGCGCGTCCGGCCGCGCATCGAGCGCGAGCTCGGCGTGCTCCGCGGCGCTCGCCCGCCGGCGCGCTCGGTCCCCGAGACGCCGCGCTGGGAGCGGGACCGCTACCTGCGGGTGGGCATGCTGTACCGGCGGAGCGAGCTCCACCTGGTGTGGCGAACCCCCGCCTACTTCGCGCCCGGAGACGCCGCCCTGGACGTCGTGGCGACGCTGCTCGACCGACGCCTCGAGGAGGCCTTCGAGGACCTGGAGGACGTGCGCGTGAGCGTCCGGCAGTACAGCGGCGCCTTCGCCTCCACGTTCCGCGTCTCGCTGGTCGGCCCCGAGGAGCTCGACGTCATGGACGTCGTCCTGCCGCGCGCCGACGCGGTCCTCGCCGAGCTCGCGGAGGAGGTCGACGAGGCGGCCGTCGCGGACGCGCGACGGGGCTGGGCGATCGGCGCCTCTGCCGGGTGGGATCGGGCGCTGACGCGGGCCGCCTTCCTGGCGCGCTGGACCGCACGCGGCCGGCCGCTGGACCCGGAGGACGACGCCGAGCGCTACCGCGCGGTCACGCACGACGAGGTGCGCGCGACGATTCGACGCCTGCGCGAGGAGGGGCGGCTCATCGTCCACGCGCGCTTCAACCGGCTGGCTCCCTTCGAGGGGGCCCACGAGAGGAGTCGCTGGCGATGAGGCTGCTGACGCTCACGCTCTTGCTCTGCGCGTGCGGGGGGCCCTCGCTCCCGCCGCCCGCCCAGCCGCTCGTGCGCTCGCCCTACGCCGCGCGGCCGGACGCCCCGCCGGTCCACCGGGTGGAGGCGCCGACGCTCCCCACCCCGACCCGCTCGGAGATCGCAGGCGGCGCGACGCTCCTGCGCGCGGCGCGCCCCGGGCTCTCCGAGACGCGCGTGGTGCTCGTGAGCCGGCGCGGCGACGACGGCGCGCACCCGCGGGGCAGCGTGGACGTCGCGGCCGAGGTGCTCGAGGAGCAGCTCGAGGCGCGCTTCCCCCACCGCGACGTGAACGGCCGGGCGACCCACGACCTCCTCATGCTGCGGCTGGACGTGGCGCCGGAGCAGGTCCCGGGCGTGCTCGGCGCGCTCGCCGAGCACGTGCGCGCGCCGCGCGTCTCCGCCGAGGAGCTCGAGCGGGCCCGCGAGGCCTGGCTGCGCGTGCTCGAGAATCCATCCACGAAGACGATGCTGCTCTTCACCGCCCTCGAGCATCTCCACGGTGGCTCGGACGAGCTCGACGTCCACGAGGCCTTGCACCAGCGCCTGGCGGACCTCTCGGCGGAGCGCGTGCAGGCCATCCTCGCCGAGCGCCTGGCTCCGAGCGACGTCGCCCTGGTCGTCGTGGGGCCGCACGACGCGGGCGCGACGGAGGACGCCTTCCGCCGGGCGTTCGGCGATTGGACCGGCGGCGCCGCCCGCCGCCCCGCCCAGCGGCCCGCCCTCGCTCCCCCCGCCCGGGCGGCGCTGAGCAAGCCCTCGGGCGCCTCCCTGGCGGAGGTCCGCTACCTCTGCCGGGCCCCCGGCTTCGGCGCGCGCGACCGGGCCCCCTACGAGCTGCTGATCGAGATCCTCGGGGGCAGCTCCCTCGGCAGCCGACTGAACCAGGAGCTGCGCACGGAGCGGGGCCTGACCTACGCGGCCGGGGCGTACCTCGACTCGAGCTGGGGCTCGGACGTGCTGATCGTGGGCGCGGGCCTGGCCTCGGATCGGGTGGAGGACGCGCTCCGGCGCTTCTTCGACCAGCTCCGCTCGCTCCGCCGCGGCCCGATCGCCGAAGCGGAGCTGAGGACGGCGCGGACGCGCCTCTGGGCCCGGCTGCGCCACCGGGCGGAGGGGCTCGCTCTCGCGGGGCTGCTGGCGCGCGGGTGGGTCCACGGGCTGGACGCGGACGCGCTCGGGCGCCGCTACGCCGCGCTGGCGGAGGTCGACCAGGAGGCCCTGGGGCAGGTCGCCCGACGGAGGCTGGGCCCGGAGTTCGGGCTGATCACGCTCTCCGGGGACTTCTCCCAGGTGGGCGGCTTCTGGGTCGTGCGCGACGAGCGCGGGCTGCACCTCGAGCGGGACTGAGCGGGACTGAGCGCGGGACTGAGCGGGACTGCTCGTCCCCGGGTCCTCACCGGCATCGGAAGTGCATGTTGGAAACGCATCCACTCCGAGACGACACGGGAGTGACCCACCCCGGCACGGGTGGCCCCCCGAGGAGGAACCGTGTTTCGCACCCTGACCGCCATCTCCCTGGCTCTCGCGCTCGGCTGCCCGAGCTCCCACGATCCGACCGCCGAGCCCGAGCCGTCCGAGCCGACCCGGCCGACGCGCCCCGAGCCTCCCGCCGGCCGCTCCGAGAGCGCCCTCGTCGGCCCCGCCGGCGGCACGCTCGCCCTCGGCGACCTGACGCTCGCCATCCCGGAGGGGGCCCTCGAGGCGCCGGTCGAGATCACCATCACGGCCACCGACGAGCCGACCCCCGAGCGCTTCGGCGCCTACTCGCGCGTCTACCGCTTCGCCCCCGAGGGCCTGAGCTTCGCGCGCCCGGCCCGCGTCGCCCTCCCCTTCGCCGGCGACCCGACGCTGGCCACGGTCTTCTGGACCCTCGCCGGGAGCGAGAGCTATACGGCCCTGCCCACGCGCACCGAGGGCGCGCTCGCCGTCGCCGAGGTGCAGCACTTCAGCCAGGCCTTCGTGGGCACGGCCTGCGAGGGCGCCGACTGCTGCCGCCGCGCCACCGGCGAGCTCGACCTGCTGCTCCTCGTCGACTCCTCGAACTCCATGGCCGAGGAGCAGGTCTCGCTGGCCCGGGAGATCCCGGCCCTCGTGCGCGCCTTCGCCACCGGCGACGTGGACGGCGACGGCACGCAGGACTTCCCGGCGGTGGCCTCGCTCCAGGTCGCCACGATCACGCCCGACATGGGCACGGGCGGTCACCTCGTCCCCACCTGCTCCGAGCCGACCTTCGGTGACGACGGCGTGCTCCGGACGGAGGGCAACACGGCCGTCGCCGGCTGCCGCGCGGCCTACCCGAGCTTCCTGAGCTTCGAGGCGGAGAGCGGCGCCGACGCCGGAGCCTTCGCGACGGATGTGAGCTGCGTCGCGCAGGTCGGCACCAACGGCTGCGGCTTCGAGCAGCAGCTCGAGGCGGGGCTGAAGGCCGTCACCGCCTCGACGGCGGCCACGACCTTCCACGCCGGCACCGCGGGCCACGCAGACGGCGCGAACGCGGGCTTCCTCCGGGACGACGCCGTCCTCACGCTCGTGAACCTCACGGACGAGAACGACTGCTCGGCCGCCGACCCGGCGCTCTTCGACGTGGACTCGCCGCGCTACGTGGGGGACCTCAACCTGCGCTGCTTCGAGTACCCGGAGGCCGTGCACCCCGTCAGCCGCTACGTCGAGGGGCTCCTCGACGCCAAGGGCGGCGACGGGAGCCGGCTCGTCTTCGCGAACATCGCCGGCATCCCGGCGGACCTCGAGGGGGCGCCCGCGGACGTGATCCTCGCCGACCCGCGCATGCAGGAGCGCCTCGACCCGGCCATGCCCAACCGGCTCGTACCCTCCTGCGACGCGCCCGGCGGGGTCGCCATGCCCCCGCGCCGGCTCGTCGAGACGGGCGCCGGCCTCGAGGAGCGCGGCGCCGCGGTCGTGAACGCGAGCCTCTGCCGGGAGGGCGTGAGCGACGCCGTGGGTCAGATCCTCGCGCGCGTCGCGGACCGGGTCGCCGGCCGCTGCGAATGACTCGGCGGGCCCCCGAGTCCGCGGGGCTCCGCTCCCGCGGGCCGGGCCCGCACTTCTCCAACCCTTCTTCTCTCCACCACCCATCCACTCCACCACCGGGGGCCCGTCGCGCAGCCACGCGACGGGCCCCCACCTTTTCCGGGCCACCTCGTGGCGGCTTCGGCGACGCGGAGTCCGGAGCGAGCGCGCCGCGGCACGGCCCGGCGCTCGCCCGACCCCCCCGACGCGCGCGGCCGACGTAACGGCGCCGGCCCTTTGGCCCTACGCTCTCCCCGATGGCCCGCCCGACCTCGCTCGCCCTCGCCCTCCTGGCCCCGACCCTCCTGGCCCCAACCCTCCTGGCCGTGGCCGCCTGCGGCTCCGCCGATCCCGAACCCGCCTCCCCCAGCGCCTCGACGACCCCCGCCGAGCCGGGCCCCCGCGCGGAGGAGGACACGCCGAGCGCGCCGCCCCCCGAAGGCGTCCACCGCGCGCCCGAGCCGGGCGAAGGCCAGGCCGTGGCCGTCTTCGCCGGCGGCTGCTTCTGGTGCATGGAGAAGCCCTTCGAGGAGCTCGAGGGCGTCGTCAGCGTGCTCAGCGGCTACGCCGGCGGCGACGTCGACGCGCCGACCTACGAGCAGGTCTCCGCCGGCCGCACGGGCCACGCCGAGGCCGTGCGCGTGCTCTACGACCCGAGCGTGGTGAGCTACGAGGCGCTCCTCCGGGTCTTCTGGCACAACGTCGACCCGACCGACGGCGGCGGCCAGTTCTGCGACCGCGGCAGCCAGTACCGAACGGCGATCTTCCCCCAGGACGACGCCCAGCGCGCCGCCGCCGAGGCGAGCAAGGCCGCCATCGCCGCCGAGCTCGACGCGCCCATCGTCACGGCCCTCGAGGAGGCCGACGCCTTCTGGGTCGCCGAGGGCTACCACCAGGACTACTACCGGACGCACCCCAGCCGGTACCAGCGCTACCGGCTCGGGTGCCGCCGCGACGCGCGCCTGCAGCAGCTCTGGGGCGAGAGCGCCGCGCACTGAGGGCAAGCGCCCGGCCTTGGATGCGCGGCCATGTAGGCGCGGACGCGGCGTCGACCTGCGTTCTTCCACGGCGGCGCGCTCTCGTCGGCACGCTGCCCCCGGACGGGCGGCCTCGCCTCCCCCCTTCGGCCTGCGCCCGGGACGCGCTACCTTCGCGTCGATGCAGCCCCAGCCCGCTTCCCCCGTGCCCCAGCATGCGCCGCCGCCGAAGAGCGGCCCGAACTGGCTGAAGATCGTCGGCATCGGCTGCGGCGTGCTCGTGCTCCTCGCGGCGCTCTGCGGCGCGGGCATGTTCTTCTTCTGCAAGTCCGTCACGGCCTCGAAGGACGACGCCCAGGCCTTCCTCGGCGAGCTCCGCGCCGGCGACACGGCCGCCGCCTACGCCCGCATGGACCCGGGCTACCGCGCGCGCCACGACCTCGCCTCCTTCCAGCAGGGCGTCGCCACCCTGCCGGCCCTCTCCTCGAACGTCGACGCCACGTTCACGAGCTTCAACGTCAACAACGGCCTGCACGACCTCCGCGGCACGCTCACGACGCCGACGGGGCCGGTCCCGATCCGCATGACCCTCGTGAGCGGCGGCAGCGGCTACGTGATCACCGGCCTCGAGGTCGGCGGCCGCCCGCTCCCGCCGTAGGCGAGCGCCCGCCACTCTGCTAGTCCCGGAGCCGTGGCGACCGCCTCCTCCTCGCCTGCCCCTGCCGACGCGTCCGCGGGCGCCGCCCGGCTGGCCGTGCTCGCCGGGGTGGTCAGCATCTCCTTCGCCGCGCCCCTCTTCCGCGCCGCGGCGCCGACGCACCCGCTCGTCGCCGCCGGCGCGCGCCTGGCCCTCGCCGCGCTGCTCCTCGCCCCCCTCGCCGTCCGGGGCTGGCGGCGCATGCCCCGCGCTCAGCGCCGGGACGCGGCGCTCGGCGGCCTCCTCTACGCCGCCCACTTCGGCACCTGGGTCAGCTCGCTCACCCTCACCACCGTCGCCGCGTCGGTCACGCTCGTCACCGCGACGCCCATCCTGCTGGCGACGGTCGCCCTCCTCACGGGCCGCGACCGCCCGACGCGCCGCCAGCTCGCCGGCATCGCCCTCGGCCTCGTCGGCGTCGCCCTCATCGGCGGCTTCGACTTCGCCCGCGAGGGCGCCCTCCTCGGCGACGCCCTCGCCTTCGCCGGCGCCGCCGCCATGGCCGGCTACCTCTGGCTCGTCCGCCGCCACGGCCGCGTCAACGTCGCCGCCTTCACCGGCGTCGCCTGCGCCATCGGGGGCGCGCTCCTCCTCGGCGCGGCCGTGCTCCTCGGCGTGCCCCTCGCCTTCCCGAGCGTCGACGCCGCGCTCTTCATCGCCCTCGCCGCGCTCCTGCCCCAGCTCGTCGGCCACAGCGCGCTCACCTGGGCCCTCCGCCACCTCTCGCCCACCCTCGTCGGCATGGCCACCGTCGCCGAGCCCGTCGGCGCCACCCTCCTCGCCTGGACCTGGCTCGACGAGACCCCGCCCCCCCTCACCCTCCTCGGCTGCGCCATCACCCTCGCCGCCGTGCTCCTCAGCTTCCGCCGCCGCTGAGCGCCGGCGGCTGTCCGCTCACGCGCGCCCTCGCGGGCCCGCGGCTGTCCGCCGTCCGCTATCCGCTGTCCGTGGGGGGCGGTCGACCTCTCCGGCGGCGGCCGCGTTCGTGGAGCCGCCGGTCCGCTGCCCGCTCACGCGGCCCTCGCGGGCTTGCGGGCATCCGCTCTCCGCTGCCCGCCGTCGGTACGATGGCTCGGCTTCACGGTCCATGCCGCTTCGCGGAGCCGCCGCGCAGAGATCGAGGCGCCCGACGTGTTCGAGAAGGCGTTCGGAGACACCGTGTGGAAACGCTTCGAAGCTCTGGTGCCTCGAGCCAAGACGATTCTTCGACCCATCGCGCAGCTCGAGAAGGCTGGGCCGCTGAGAACCAGGTAGCGCCGGGAGGACACGAACGTCTGGCCGCCTTCTCCGCGAACGCGGCCACCTCGCGAGACGCCGACGGCCCGAGGCGGACGGCGGATGGCGGGACAGCCGCGCGCCCGCAGGGCCGCGTGAGCCGCGCGAGCGCACGGCCTCCCGGCCGCTCCGCGAACGCGGCCACCTCGCGAGACGTCGACCGCCCCCCGCGGACGGCGGACAGCGGAAAGCGGACAGCCGCGGGCCCGCAGGGCCGCGTGAGCGGAAAGCGGACAGCCGCGCGCCCGCAGGGCCGCGTGAGCGGAAAGCGGACAGCCGCGCGCCCGCAGGGCCGCGTGAGCCGCGCGAGCAAACGGCCCCGGCCACTCCGCGAACGCGGTCGCTGCCGGAGGCGTCGACCGCCCCCCACGGACGGCGGACAGCGGAAAGCGGACAGCCGCGCGCCCGCAGGGCCGCGTGAGCGGAAAGCGGACAGACGCGCGCCCGCAGGGCCGCGCGGGCCCGCGTGAGCGAGCGCAACGCGGTGGGGGCCCGCAGCCTCTACATGCTCCGGCGAACCCGAACGCGCGGAAGCGCCGCGCAAGCATACGGAGATCGCCCCCATGAAGAAGCTGTCCAAGGAGCTCTGGATCGTCGCCGCCAAGCGGACCCCCTTCGGCACGATGAACGGCACCCTCAAGGGCATCAGCGCCATCGACCTCGGCGTGCACGCCTCCAAGGCGGCCCTCGAGCAGTCGACGCTGAAGGCCGACGAGATCGACCACGTCATCCTCGGCAACGTCCAGCAGACCTCGCCCGACGCCATCTACGGCGCCCGCCACGTCGGCCTCAAGGCCGGCCTCCCGATCGAGACGCCCGCCCTCACGGTCAACCGCCTCTGCGGCTCGGGCTTCCAGGCCGTCGTCAACGCCGCCGAGCAGATCCTCCTCGGCGACGCCAAGGCGGTCCTCGCCGTCGGCGCCGAGAACATGAGCCAGGCCCCGCACTCGGTCTGGGGCCTCCGCGACGGCCAGAAGTTCGGCCGCCCGCCGAAGATGGTCGACACCCTCTGGGAGGCGCTCACGGACAGCTACTGCAACACGCCCATGGCCGTCACCGCCGAGAACCTCGCGGAGAAGTACGGCATCACGCGCGAGGACGCGGACGCCTTCGGCCTGCGCTCCCAGAAGAAGTGGGCGGCGGCCCAGGAGGGCGGCTTCTTCGCCGACGAGATCGCGCCGGTCGAGGTCAAGACCCGCAAGGGCACCAAGACCCTCGACAAGGACGAGCACGCCCGCCCCGAGACCACGATGGAGATCCTCGCGAAGCTCCCGCCGGTCTTCAAGAAGGACGGCGTCGTCACGGCCGGCAACGCCTCGGGCATCTGCGACGGCGCCGCCGCCCTGGTCGTCGTCGACGGCGAGTGGGCCAAGGGTCGCGGCCTCACGCCGCTGGCGAAGATCCTCCAGTGGGGCGTCGCGGGCGTGGACCCGACCATCATGGGCATCGGCCCGGCGCCGGCCATCCGCTCGGCCCTCGATCGCGCGGGCATCGGGATCGGCGACGTCGACCTCTTCGACGTCAACGAGGCCTTCGCGCCGCAGTTCCTCGCCGTGCAGAAGGAGCTCGAGCTGCCGGAGGAGAAGGTGAACCCGAACGGCGGCGCCATCGCCCTCGGCCACCCGCTCGGCGCCACCGGCGCACGCATCACGACGAACCTCGTCTACACGGCGCGGAAGATGGGCAAGTCGATCAGCGTCGGCTCGGCCTGCATCGGCGGCGGCCAGGGCATCGCCATCGTCCTCGAGACGGCCTGAGCGGAATCACGACCGCCGGGTCGTGACGCCTCCCGCCACGCCGCCGCGCCACCACCGGCGCGGAGCACCGAGGCGGCCTCACGACGACCCGTCCGCGAGTGGGCGATCCGGGCTCCCCGGGTCGCCCGCTCGCGTTCCGTCCCACGCGCAGCGAAAGAGCTCCCGCACGGACAGCGGAAAGCGGACCGCGGACAGCTCCGAAGCGAGCGGGGCGAGCGCAGACCGCGGACAGCTCCGGTGCGAGCGGAGCGAGCGCCCCCCTGCCGCGCAGCCTCTCCCCGCCACTCCGCGAACGCGGCATGAACCGCGAAGCCGACCCCGCCCCACGGACAGCGGAAAGCGGACGGCGGACAGCTCGACGGAGCGAGCGCCCCCCTGCCGCGCAGCCTCTCCCCGCCTCTCCGCGAACGCGGCACGAACCGCAAAGCCGACCCCGCCCCACGGAAAGCGGAAAGCGGACGGCGGACAGCTCGACGGAGCGAGCGCCCCCCTGCCGCGCAGCCTCTCCCCGCCTCTCCGCGAACGCGGCATGAACCGCAAAGCCGACCCCGCCCCACGGACAGCGGAAAGCGGACCGCGGAAAGCTCCGAAGCGAGCGGAGCGAGCGCGGAAGCGAGCGCCCGGCAGCCCCCGCGCTCAGCGGAGCTCGTCCTCGGGCGGCGCGTCGTCGCGCTCGCCGAGCCACGTCCGGCCGAAGCGCACGAGCGCCGCGACGAGGAGGATCCAGCCCGCGACCTGGAGCACGGTGGCGAGCGCGTTCAGCGCGAAGCCGAGCGTCATGGCCGTCGCCCAGGGGTCGTCCGGCGAGTAGAAGCTCCAGTGGCTCGGCGCCGCGACGATCAGGAGCGCCGCGAGCGCGTCCGAGAGCAGGAGCAGCACGGCCGCCGCGAAGAGGGGCCGCCCGCCCGGCGCGCCCCGGAGCTTCGCGCCGGCGAAGAGCGCCGCGAGGTGGAGCCCGGCGAGGAGCGCCAGCTCGAGCACGCCGAGCGTCTCGGCGAAGCGGAAGAAGAAGGAGAGGTCGTTCATCCTTCGCGCGGGGCGCGGCCGCCCTCCGCCAGCGCATGCGTGCGCGCCAGCACCACGACGCCCGCGAGCAGGCAGGCGAGGCCCAGGGCGCCGAGCGTGCCGAGCGCCGCCTGCGTCGTGATCATCGTGCGCGCCATCTCCTCCGGCGCGAGGGTTCGCACCAGGCCGAAGGAGAGGAGCGGCCCGAGGACCGTCGCCAGCAGCGCGAGCCCCCCGCCGAGCGCGACGAGCCAGCCGGCCTTCGCGTCCGCCTTGCGCACCACGGTCGCGCCGACGATCACCAGGCCGACCTGGAGCAGGAGCCGGAAGAGCCCGGGGATCGCCGCCAGCAGGCCGGTCGTCAGGTCCATCGCCGGGACTCTACAGCGCCCGCGCCATCCGTGGCCAAGCCTCCGCGCCCTCCCCCGGCTCGGGCACCGCGAAGCCCACGATCAGAGCCTGCGAGAACGCCCCGAGCACCCGGCTGTCGAGCCCGTGGTCGATGTCGTCGGCGAGCAGCCAGACGTGACCGTCGGGCACCGTGGCGTCGCGCTGGAGCCAAAGGAAGCGACCCTCGCCCTTCCCCGCGAGCCACCCCGCCTCGCCCGCGTGGACGCACGCCTCGGGCCACTCGTCGCCCCGCGGCGCCGGGCAGGGCGCGGCGTCGCCGAAGAGCGGCCGCCCATCGACGAGGAGCTGTTCGGCGAGGCTGAGCGAGCTCCCCTCGAGGAGGTTCTCGTCGCTCCCGACCGCTCGCACCTCGGCGCCCGGGAGCGCGGCCACACGACGCACCAGCAAGCCGTTTCCGAAACGCAGGGCCACCAGATCGCCCACGCGCAGCGGCCGGTCGAGATCGCGGATCCGCACCGTCTCGCCCTTCGCCAGGGTCGGCGCCATGGCGTCGCCGTCCATGCGGGCGCGCCCCCAGCCCGCCGTCGCCACGGTCCAGGCCCGCGCGGAGAGCGCGGCGAGCGCGAGCAGCGCGAGCGCGCCGAGGCCCGTCATCCCGAGGAGCGCCCAACCGATCCGGCGCGACTTCCCGCTCGTCTCCATGGCCAGCCCTCTCGGCGCCTCGCGCGCCGAGTTGCGTGGCGGCTTTCGGATCGCGCGGTCGCGGCATCGCGCGACGTCGACGCGCTCCCGGTGGTGAAGAGGCGGGGTCGCGACCGCCGCCAGGTCACTCCGGAGTCCGCTCCGTCGAGCGCCCGGGTCTCGCTTCAGTCGCCGTCCACGACGCCGAGGATCGCGTCGGTGGGGATCGGCCCGAGGAGCGGGTTGCGGCTGTCGTTCGAGCGGTCGAGGAAGTCACCCAGCACGAAGACGTGGCCCGCGGGGACCTCCACCTCGGTCTGGCGGAGGCTCATGCCTTCCGCGAGGCGGCCGACGATCCAATCGCCGCCGGTCGCCGCGTAGCACCGCTCGGGCCAGGGGCCGCTCCCGCGCGCTGGCGGGCAGGGCGACTCCTCCGGCCCGAAGAGCGCCTCCCCGTTCCGGTCGATGCCGTCCGCGCGGAAGCTCAGCCGATCGCCCGCGACCCCGACGACCCGCTTGATCTGCCAGAGCTCGTCGTCCGGGAGCTGGAAGAGCACGAGGTCGCCCACCTCGAGCGGCCCTTCGGCGTCGCCGACCGTCACCGACTCCCCCTGCGCGAGGCCCGGCGCCATGCTCGGCCCGGTCTGCGTGACCCGCTGGCCCCCGAAGAGGAAGTAGAGCGCGGCGCCGGTCACGCCCACGCCGGCGAGGAGCGAGAACCCGAGCAGGCGCCAGGTCCTGCGCGCTCCCTTCTTCTTCGCGCCGCTCTCCTTCGCGCCGCTCTCCTTCGCACCGCCCGTTGGCTCGCCGCCCTCTGCGGCCGGCGCGCCGTCCTTCGTCTGGTCGTCCACGCCCCCGCTCTGACCGGCGAAGCGGGCCGCGTCCAGGCGCGGCCGGTGCACCCCGTGCGAGCGCCCAGGCGTGCGTCCAGGCGCGCGCTCAGCCGGCCGCGAGCACGGCGCCGACGGAGCCCTCGACGACCCCGAGGAGCTCCTCGAGCATCCCGTCCTCGAGGTTCAGCGGCGGCGTCACGTAGACCGTGTCCCCGAGCGGCCGCAGCGAGACCCCGCGCCGCTTGGCCTCGCGCCAGACCTCCCAGCCCTTCGTGCCGAAGTAGCCCTCGTCGCCGAGGTCCACCGCGCCCATCATGCCGAGCCAGCGCGCCCGGCGCGCCCCCGGGAGCTCCCCGAGGCGCTGGAAGCACGCGGCCACCCGCGACGCCTTCGCCTGCGCCTTCGCGAGGATCTCCTCTTCCCGGTAGACGGCGAGCACCTCCCGCGCCACCGCCGCGCCGAGCGGGTTGCCGAAGAAGGTGTGCCCGTGCAGCAGCGCCCGCGTCGCGTCGCCCCGGAAGCGGTCGTAGACGGCGCCCGTCGCGAGCGTCGCGGCGAAGGGGAGGAGCCCGCCGCTCAGCGCCTTCGACGTGCAGAGCAGGTCGGGCACCACGCCCGCGTGCTCGCAGGCCCACATGCGCCCGGTGCGCCCGAAGCCCGTGAAGACCTCGTCGGCGATGAGCAGGCAGCCGGCCGCGTCGCACGCCCGCCGCAGGCGCTGGAGCTGCTCGGCCGGGTAGAGGCGCATGCCCGCCGCGCCCTGGAGGATCGGCTCGACGACGACCGCCGCCACCGTGTCCCCGCGCGCCTCGAGCTCGCCCACGAGCCCGTCGAAGACCGCGCCCCAGTCGCTCGGATCCTGCACCGGCTCGGCGTCGTTCTTCCCGAAGAGGAGCGGCTCGAAGCAGGCGGCGAACTCGTCGAGCTCGCCGAGGCTCATCGCGCCGATGGTGTCGCCGTGGTAGCCGCCGGGGAGCGCGAGGAAGCGCGTCCGCCGGGTCTCACCGTTCTGCGCGAAGCCCTGGAAAGCCATCTTCAGCGCCACCTCGACGCTCGTCGATCCGTCGTCGCTGAAGAAGACCCGCTCGAGCGCCCGGTCGCCCTTCGGCGCCACCTCGACCAGCTCCGCCGCGAGCTCGGCCGCCTGCGGGTGCGTCGCGCCGCCCATGCCCACGTGCGGCATGACGGCGGCCTGCTTCGTCAGCGCCTTGACCAGACGCGGGTGCCGGTAGCCGAGGCTCGCGCACCACCAGGAGGCGGTCGCGTCGAGGTAGCGGCGCCCGTCCGCGTCGATGAGGAAGGGGCCCTCGGTCTCGACGATGACGAAGTCGTCGCGCGTCGCGTGGTCCTCGCTCGAGGTGTAGGGGCGCCAGACGTGGGCGCGGTCGAGGCGGACGATGCGATCGCGATCCATGGACCGGCGAAGATGGAGAGCGCGGCCGGCGCGCGCAAACGGACGCGCCCGCGCGCGCACGAGCTGTCATCGGCGCGTCGGCTTCAGCCGAAGCAGAGGTAGCCGCCCTCGATGCGGAGGTCCGCCGCGGCCGCGCCGACGCCGGCGACCGTGACCTCGACGCGCAGGTCGTGCTCCCCCTCCGCGCACTCGAGCTCGGCGAAGGGCAGGATGGCGAAGAGGCGCCGCGTCTCCCCGCAGTGCACGGCGACGTTCGTGCGGCTCACGTCGCGCCGATCGCCGCCGTACTCGAGCGTCAGGAGCACGTCCGCGCAGGAGAGCGCGTCGGCCCCCTCGAGGTGCACCTGCAGCTCGATCATCGCCGCGCCCTGGCCGCCGATGATCGCCTCGATGCGCTCGCCATCCTCGAAGGGGCGGAAGGTCCCCGAGCTGGCCGGACCGATGGCCACGCTCGCGCCGGGGAGCTCCCCCTCGAAGGGCTCGCGGCAGCGCTCGGCGAGCGGCGGCGGCGCGCAGGAGCCGCCCGGCGCCTCGATGCAGGGCGGCTCCGTGAACCACGCCCCGTCGACGCACTCGTAGAGCCACTCGCCGAAGCTCCCGGCGTCGTAGGTGCAGCTCAGCGCGCCCTCGCACGGCGCGCCCGGGAAGGGGGGGTCCTCCGCGGGGCAGCTCGTCGCCACCTCCTCGCAGACGATCGGCTCGCTCCCGTCCTCGGGCATGCCGCCGTCCGGATCGGGGCCGCCGCCGCTCTCGCCGCAGCCGAGCGCGGCGAGGAGGGCGGCGCCGAGGAGGGCGCGCGTCGTCGTCATGGAGGCAGGGTTCCGCATCGTCGTTCCAGGAGCCAGGGTGGGGAGGCAGTGGGGAGGCGGCGGCGCAGCCGCAGGCGCCGTGCGTAGCAGCGCGCGTGCCAGGCGATGGGCCGGCGAACGTCGAGGTAGGCCGACGAACCTGTGCCGTTCGGTGCCGCCCGCCCCGCGAGCCGGGCGCTGGGGCCCGGGAGCCCGCCCGCCACGCCGAGGGGAGGAGAGGAGGGGAGACGACCGCGACACCGGCCCGGAGGAGTCCTGCGGACGCCTGCCCTGGCGTCCTGCGGACGCCTACCCGGGAGTCCTGCGGACGCCTGCCCGGGAGTCCTGCGGACGCCTGCCCGGGAGTCCTGCGGACGCCTACCCGGGAGTCCTGCGGACGCCTGCCCGGGAGTCCTGCGGACGCCTACCCGGGAGTCCTGCGGACGCCTGCCCGGGAGTCCTGCGTGA
>PABA01000014.1 GCA_002699025.1 Sandaracinus sp.
CCGGCGGCGAGGGCTGGGGCGGCGGGCTCTTTCGCCTCGCGGCGCATGACCACCCCACGACCCCTCGCTGCTCTCCGCGAACGCGGCCGGTCCGCCCGCCGGCTGGCTGCCCCCGGCGGAGAGCGGACGGCGGAGAGCGGACGGCCGCGCGAGCGAAGCGAGCGCTCCCACGTGCCCGAGTTCCCCGTCCCCCCAGCGAGCGAAGCGAGCGCTCCGAGAAGCGAGCGAAGCGAGCGCCCCAGCCGCCCGGCGACGCGCCGCAGGCGCGGCTCCGGGCGGCTCAGAGGCGGAGCGCGCTGAGGAGGCCGGTGGCGGGCGGGCGATGCACCGGCTCGGCGTCGCGGCGGAGGAGCACGTTGGCGCCCAGGAAGCCGCTCGAGACGGCGCGCTCCATGAGCGCCGAGGGGAAGGGGAGGCGCACGAAGTCGCCGGCGAGCACGACCTCGGGGAGCGCGGTCCGCACGGTGGGGCGGCGCGCGTGGCTGCCGGGCGGGAAGGCCGGGCAGTCGCGCTCGAGGAGGAAGCGCTCGTCGAGCACGCGCGCGGTCCGCGTCTCCGGGTAGTGGGTGTGGAGCCCGGTGAGCAGGTCGGCGCGGATGGCCTCCTCGCCGAGGTGCGGCGGGATCGCGTAGCCGTGGAGCTCGACGACGGAGCCGCCGGTGCGCTTCGCCCAGGCGCGGCTCTCGTCCTCGACCTTCTCGTAGACGCTGATGTTCTCGAGCAGGCCGGTCTGCGCCGTGCCAGCGAAAGCGGGGCGCTCCGGGCGCACGGGCCGATCGAGCCAGAGGCGCCAGACGGCGAAGGGCCAGGTCACCTCGAGCGCGCCGATCTGCCCCCGGAGCGGCTCGCCGAGGTCGGGCGAGGCGGCGGCGAGGGCGCGGAGCCCGGGCACGTTCAGCGCCAGCACGAGCGCGTCGGCCTCGAGCGTCGCGGGCCCGCCTTCGCCCCGCAGGTGCACGCGGAGCGGCTCGCGCTCGACCCGCTCCACGGCCGCGCCGAGCCGGAAGCGCGCGCCCCGCGCCTCGAGGTACGCCCGAAGCGGATCGAAGAGCGCCGCCGAGAAGGGCCGGTCGAGCGTGTCGAAGAGGAGCCCGTCCGGGTTGCCCGTGAAGTAGAAGTGGAACTGCATCAGCAGCTCGCCGGCGGAGAACTCCTCCTCCGGGTTGAAGAAGCTGTGCGCGAAGACGCCGAAGAGGAGCTCCTTCGCCTCCTCCGGGAAGCGCAGCGAGCTCAGGTACGCGGCGGCGGAGACGTGGTCCCAGCGCGCGTAGGTGTGCGGCCCGTAGCCGAGCATGGCCGACGTGCGGAGCGCGCGGACGCGGAGCAGGTCGCGGAGGCCGAGCGTGTCGGTTCGGCGCACGAGCTCGACGATGTTCTGCGGCGTGCGCGTGGGGAGGTCGCGGAAGGACTCGGCGCGGCCGCCGGGCGCGTAGATCGGGTAGTCCGCCTGCGGCGTGAGGTGGGCGAGCGTCGGGTCGACGCGCCGCATCAGCGCGCGGAGGTTGTGGTACTGGCGGAAGAAGGCGTGGAAGCCGCGCTCCATCTGGAAGGGCGTCCCGTCGGCGAGCGTGTCCGGCCAGGCGCCGGCCCGGCCGCCGAGGAAGCGCTCCTTCTCGACGACGGTCACCTCGGCGCCCCCCTCGGCGAGCACGGTGGCCGCGGCGAGCCCGGCGAGCCCGCCGCCGGCGACGACGACCTTCACGGCTTCCTCGCGACGAAGGTGTGGACGATGCCCTTCTGCCAGCCGCCGGCCTCGTGCACGCGGACCTGCCGGAAGCCCGCGCGGAGGAGGCGCCGCCGGAGCTGCTCGGCCCGGTCGAAGGCGAGCACGGAGCGGCGAAGGTAGCGGTAGATGTCCGCCGTGCCGGCCGTGAGCAGGCCGCCGGGGACGATCACGCCGAGCGTCACGGCGTTCCAGGTCCAGCGCGCGCGGGCCGAGCCGTCGAGGCTGTACTCGTGGACGGCCAGCAGGCCGCCCGGGCGGAGGAGGGCGAGGACGTTCGCGAGGCCCCGATCCGGGTCCGGGAGGTTGCGGAGGCCATAGGCCATGAAGACCGCGTCGAAGGGCCCCTCGACGCCGGCGGCGGCCGGATCGGTGGCGTCGCCGAGGACCCAGCGCGCGTCGAGATCGGTCTTCTGGCGGGCCTTGGCGAGCATGCCCTCGGAGGCGTCGAGGGCGACCAGCTCGCCGGTGGGGAAGGCGTCGCGGAGGGCCGCGGTGGAGAGGCCGGTGCCGCAGCAGAGGTCGAGGACGCGCGGGGGGCCATCGCTCGGCGGGAGCGGCTCGAGGCGCGCCGCGCTCTCGCGGAGGTGGCGCCGGTAGCCGGGGTTGGCGCCGGTCAGCAGGTCGTAGGTGCCGGCGATGCGGTCGAAGGCGCGCGGCACCGCCGCTTTCGCGAGAGGCATGGCGAGGGGTTAGGGCGGCGGGGGAGGGGGAGCAAGCGGGAGCCTCCCGGCGTTCGTGGGGCCTCGGCGAGCGCCGCGAGGGACCCCGCGCCACGAACGCGGCCGCCGCGCCGCCCGACGGACAGCGGCGCCGGACAGCGGCGACGGAGAGCGGGCGGCGGAGAGCGGCGGGCGGCGCGAGCGGCCGCGAGCTCGGGAGTCGACAGGGGAGGGGCTTCCGGTAGGCTCGGGCGGGATGGAGACCGACCGCGCCGCGAAGCCCGTCGCCTCGAGCAGCAGCCGGCCGCCGCGAGGCCGCGACAAGCGAAGGGCGCTCGTCTCGGCGGCGCGGGACGCGCTCTACGAGCTCGGCCTGAAGAAGACGACGCTGGCGGAGGTCGCGCGGCGGGCCGAGGTGCCGCTCGGCAACGTCTACTACTACTACAAGAGCAAGGGCGCGCTGATCGGCGCCGTCATCGAGGCGCGGCGCGGGGAGCTCGAGGCGGAGCTCGAGGCATGCGCCGGGGCCGGGGCGCCGCGGGAGCAGCTCTGCGCTTTCCTGACGGCGCAAGCGCGCGGGGCGGAGACCAAGGCGCGCCTCGGCTGCCCGCTGGCGACGCTCGCGCAGGACCTCCGCAAAGGGGAGCACCCGCGCGCGGGGGAGGCGCGGGCGCTCCTCGAGCTGCAGCTCGGCTGGCTCGAGGCGCGCTTCCGGCGCGAAGACGACGAGGAGCGACGCAGCGGGCGGGCGCGCGAGCTCGCCGAGCAGCTCCTCGCCGCCGTCCACGGCGCCTTCGTGCTCGCGCATGCCTTGGACGACCCGAGCGTGGTCCGGCGCCGCATGGGCGCGCTCGAAGGCTGGGTCGTCGCGCGCACCTGACGCTCGCTGCCCGCTCGCTGCGCTCGCTGCGCTCGCTGCGCTCGCTGCTGTCCGCCGTCCGCTTTCCGCTGTCCGTGGCGGCTGTCCAGCGTGGAGGGCGGTGGCCGCGTCCGCGGAGGGGGCGGGCAGTCGCGTGCTCGCTGCCCGCTCGCTGCGCTCGCTGCTGTCCGCCGTCCGCTTTCCGCTGTCCGTGGCGGCTGTCCAGCGTGGGAGGTGGCGGCCGCATCCGCGGAGGGGCGGGCAGTCGCGTGCTCGCTGCGCTCGCTGCCCGCTCGCTGCGCTCGCTGCCCGCTCGCTGCGCTCGCAGCTGTCCGCCGTCCGCTTTCCGCTGTCCGTGGTGGCTGTCCAGCGTGGGGGGCGGCGGCCGCGTCCGCGGAGGGGGCGGGCAGTCGTGGGCTCGCTGTGCTCGCAGCCGTCTGCCGTCCGCTTTCCGCTGTCCGTGGCGGCTGTCCAGCGTGGGGGGCGGCGGCCGCGTCCGCGGAGGGGCAGTCGCGGCGTTTGCATCGGCTGCCCCCCTGACTCCGCGAAGCGCCGCGCCGGTCGAAGAACCGCGGCGGACCGCGGACGGCGGACCGCGGAGGGCCGCGACCGAAGGGAGCGCGAGCATCGGCTGCCCCCTGACTCCGCGAAGCGGCCGCCCCCCGCGCCGGTCGAAGAACCGCGGCGGACAGCGGAAAGCGGAACGCGGACGGCCGCAACCGAAGGGAGCGCGAGCGTTGGCTGCCCCCTGACTCCGCGTACGCGGCCGCCCCCCGCGCCGGTCGAAGAACCGCGGCGGACAGCGGAGAGCGGACGGCGGACGGCCGCGACCGAAGGGAGCGCGTGCGTCGGCTGCGCCCTGACTCCGCGTACGCGGCCGCCCACCGCGCCGGTCGAAGAACCGCGGCGGACAGCGGAAAGCGGAAAGCGGACGGCCGCGACCGAAGGGAGCGAGAGCGTCGGCTGCCCCCGAACTCCGCGAAGCGGCCGCCCACCGCGCCGGTCGAAGAACCGCGGCGGACAGCGGAAAGCGGAACGCGGACGGCCGCGACCGAAGGGAGCGCGAGCGGACGGCCGCGACCGAAGGGAGCGCGAGCGTCGGCTGCCCCCGAGCTCCGCTTACGCGGCCGCCCACCGCGCCCGTCGAAGAACCGCGGCGGACAGCGGAAAGCGGAAAGCGGACGGCAGCGAGCGCAGCGAGCGGGCAGCGAGCGGGCAGCGAGCGTCAGCGAGCGCAGAGGGCGCGGAGGCGGAGGAGCTCGCCGACGCTCCAGGCCTGGAAGGGCGTGCCGCGCGGGGTGAAGGGCGGGGTGGCGTCGGCGATCTCCGAGACGTGCCCGACGCCGGCCTCGTCGAGGTGCGCCTCGAGCGGGGCGAGGAAGCGCTCGCGGGCCTCGGCCTTCGCGGCGTCCGTCGACCCGCGCACGCGCAGCCAGGCCTCCACGAAGGGGCCGAGGAGCCAGCCCCAGGCGATGCCCTGGTGGTAGCTCCCGTCGCGCTGCCGCACGCCGCCCTCGTAGCGCCCGACGAAGTCCGGGTGCGCCGGGTCGAGGCTGCGCATGCCGAGCGGGGTCCAGAGCTTCTCCTCGGCGAGGTCGACGACCCGCCGCGCCGCGTCATCGTCGAGGAGCGGCCGGGGGAGCCCGCCCACGGCGAAGAGCATGTTCGGCCGGATGGACGCGTCGCAGCGCCCGGGCTCGTGGTCGGCGTCGATGACGTCGAAGAGCCCGCCGGTCTCCGCGCAGGGGAAGCGCGCGAGGAAGCTCGTCGCCGCGAGCTCCCGGAGCGCGTGGTACTCGGTGAAGCGCGGCGCCACCACGTCGAGCGCGTTCACCCAGAGCGCCTGGATCTCGACCGGCTTGCCGATGCGCGGCGTGACGACCCAGTCGCCGACCTTCGCGTCCATCCAGGTGAGCTGCACGCCGGGCTCCCCGCAGGCGACGAGCCCGTCCTCGTCCACGCGGATGCGGTAGCGCGTGCCGCGCCGGTAGCCCTCGACGATCGCGCGCGCCGCCTGGAGCAGCACGTCGACCTCGCCCTCGCTCGCCGGCGTGCCGCTCTCGCGCCGCGCGCGCAGGTACTCGCCGACCACGACCACGTACCAGAGCGAGGCGTCGACGCTGTTGTACTCGGGTGTGTCGCCGGCGTCCGGGAAGCGGTTGGGGAGCATGCCCTCGGAGACGGCGCCGGCCCACTCGCGGAGGATGCGCCCGGCGCGGTCGAGCTGGGGGCCCACCGCCGACTGCGGGGCCAAACAGAGGCCGCGGAGCGCGATGAAGGTGTCGCGGCCCCAGTCGCCGAACCACGGGTAGCCGGCGATGACGCTCTCGCCGCGGCCGCGCTGCACGACGTAGGCCTCGGCGGCGCGGTGGAGCGGGTCGGCGAAGGCGCGGCGGCGCGCGGCCTCCTCGCGGCGGAGCGCGGCGGGGGGCGGGGTCTCGACGCCCTCGGGGGCGAAGAGGAGCTCGGCGCCTTCCTCGTGCGCGGCGAGGTCGAAGCTCAGCTCGCCGGGGGAGAAGAGGTCCTCGAGGTGGTCGAGGCCGCGCTCGCGCTCGCGGGCGAGGAGGAAGCGGTGGTACCAGCTCGGCGCGTGCCGGTAGGCGCCGTTGGTGCGCGCGACGACGCCCGGCTCGTGGCCGGGCGAGGCCCAGGCGATGGTGGCGGCGGTCGGGTCGAAGCGGACGGCGGCGTCGCGGGGGTGCGCGCCCATGAGCGCGTGGAAGAAGCGGCCGGCGAGGAGCGGGCGGACGAGGAGGCGGGAGGGGCCCTCGCCTTCCTCGCGGATCCAGCGGAGGACGGAGAGGGGGCGGCCGCGCGGGACGAAGAGCTCCTGGCGGAGGCGCGTGCCGTCGGGGAGGGCGAAGCGCCAGGTGGGCCAGGGCTCGGGGGCGAAGGCGGCGAGGTGGTCGACGCCGCGCGGGTGGAGGACGTCGTCGGCGTAGCGCTGCGTGCTCAGGGGGAAGCGGCCGCGGGCGGTCTCGACGAAGGCCTCGAGGCCGGCGACCAGGAGCACGCGCTCGGCGGGGGGCTTCTTCGCGACGAGGAGCAGCCCGTGGTAGCGGCGCGAGCGCGGGCCGGCGACCGTGCCGCTCGCGAACCCGCCGAGGCCGTCCGCCTCGAGCCACTCGCGCCGCTCTTCCCGCGCGGCGTCCACCCGATCCCCGTGTGCGTGCGCCCCGTCCGCGTGCTCCATGGCGCGAGGCTACCAGGGGACGCGGGCGGCCGTTGCTCAGCCCAGGAACTCGGCGATCAGCGCGCGCCACTGCTCGCGCCAGCGCGCCTCGTGGAACTCGCGCAGGGCTTTCGCGCGGCTGGCGGCGCCCATCTTCTCGGCGAGGCCGTCGTCGCTCAGGAGCTGCTGGAGCGCCTCGCGGGCCTGGTGGCCGTCGTCGACGACGAAGCCGTTCACGCCGTGCTCGACGTAGCGCTCGATGCCGGGCAGGCGGAAGCTGACGAGCGGGAGGCCGGTCATCATCGCCTCGATCAGGGTGATCGTGTACTCCTGCTCGCCGTCGTGGAGGTAGACGCGGGCGCGCCGGAGCTCACGCTGCAGGTCGGCGTACTCGTAGACCTCCTGCTCCGGGTCGAGGTGGTCGACGTGGAGGAAGGGGAGCCCCTCGGTGGCCTCCGGGACCGCCCACCAGTGCCAGCCGCGGTCCTTCCAGGAGTGGATGATGGAGAGCACGCCGCCCTCGAGCGTGCTCGGCGCGTAGGCGTCCGGGTCGAGGCCGAGGGGCACGTAGGGGACGTCGACGCCGTAGGTCTCCTTCAGCCAGGCGACCGTGTTCGGGTAGAAGCTGACCACCGTGAAGTCGTCGCGCGCGAGGAGCTCGTCCCACTCGTGGCGCTCGAGCTCGGCGACCTTGGCGACGCGGTAGAGCTTCGGCAGCTCGCGGCGCTCGCGGAAGAGCTTGAACTGCCAGTTGAACATCAGCCACGCCATGTCGTAGCGCTCGGGCCAGCCGCTCCGGGCCGGGTCGTCGAGGAGGCGCGCGTAGTCGGCGGGGCCCCAGTCCAGGTGCGCCTCGTCGAAGGCCGGGAGCACGTTGTGGACGTTCGGCGGCTGGGGGCGCCAGTAGTGGAACTGGTCCCAGTGGCCGAGGAACCAGGTCGGCAGGCCGACGCGGCAGAAGTGGTACTGGACGCCCGGGTGCGTGGGGACGATCAGGAGCTGGGGGTCGTCGCCGGTGGTGGCCTCGCTCATGCGGAGGCTCCTACCACGCGGGCGCGGGGGCGCGAAGCCCGGCGGCGGCGAGCTCGGCGCGGCGTGACGACGTCGGTCCGGGGACCGCGACCTCGGCGTGGCGACCTGGGTGCGGTGGCGGCGACCTCGGCGCGGCGAGCTCGGCGCGGCGACCTGAGTGCGGTGGCGGCGAGCTCGGCGCGGTGACGACTCAGCGCGGCGGGGCGAGGGCGTCGGGGCTCTCGCGCGTGCTCTCCCCGCCGTTCTGCCGGCCGCTCTGCCGGTCGCTCTCCTGGTCGTTCTGCCGGGCGGCCTCGCCACCGGCGGCGGAGGCGTCCGCGCGGGCGGCCGGCTCCTCCTCGCTCACCCCGAGGCGCTCGCAGGCGTCGCGGTTCGGGCAGCGGTAGAGGGCGCGCTGGCCGCAGCCCTCGACCTCGAAGACGTCGATGGCGATGGGGGTGGCGGTGATCTCCTGCGGCGGGCAGCCGAGGTCCCGGGACGCCCAGTGGCGCGCCGTCGAGCGCGCCCCGCCGCAGGCCGTCAGGCCGACCAGGGCGACGAGCCCGACGAGGGAGGCGAGCGAGCGCACCTCCCCAGCGTGCGCCGGCGCCCGTTCGGCGGCAACGCACGGCGCGATCGGCGCGGCGGTGTTTTCCGTTGCCAAGGCGCCTCCGCGACTGAACGATGGGCGCCGTGTCGAGCCACCTCCTGGGCATGTCTTTCGACGCGGCGGCCTCGCCGTCCATCCACCTGCGCCGCTCCGACGACGACCGGGAGGCCGCCGGCTGGGGCTTCGCCTGGTACCCGATGGACGACGCGGCGGCGACCGTCCTGAAGGACCCGAAGGGCACGCACGAGACGCCGCTCGCGTGCGTGCTCCGCGACTGGGACCGCTTCCGCTCCTGCGTCTTCGTCTGCCACACGCACGGCGCCGCCAAGCGCATCACCCAGCAGGACACGCCGCCCTTCCAGCGCTCCCACGCCGGCCGCGACTTCGTCTTCGCGCACTCCGGCGACCTCGGCCGGGACCTCGGCGAGACGCTCCCGCTGACCAATCCGTCCATCGAGCCCGTCGGGCGCACCGACTCGGAGCACGCCTTCTGCTGGCTGCTCGGGCGCATGGTCGAGGTCGGCGCGCGGAGCCTGGCGGACGTCGGCTGGGCGAAGCTGCACGGCTGGCTCGGCGAGCTGAACGAGCGCGGCACGGGGAGCTTCCTCCTCAGCGACGGGCACGACGTGGTCGCCTACTGCGATCGCGCGGGCGCGCACCCGCTCTGGCGCGTCCGCCGGACGCCGCCGCACCGGCGCATGGTGCTCAAGAGCGAGAAGATCGTCCTCGACCTCGACAACCCGCACGACGTGAACCGGGAGATGGCGATCGTCTCGGGCACGCGGCTGAGCGAGGTGGAGAGCTGGAAGCGCATGGCGCCGGGCGCGATGGTGGCGATGCGGCGCGGCGTCTTCATCTGGTCGAGCGTCGAGGACGAGGACGTGCGGGCGGCCCCGGAGGCGGCGGCGGAGGCGGCGCCGGCCCTCGGCATGCTCTGGACCGAGACCAGCGTCGGGAGCGTGCCTGCGCCGACGGCCGAGGGAGCGCGGGGCGAGGCGCGGCAGGCGACCGAGGCGAAGCGGGAGCAGTCGCGCTTCCGGGCGGCGCCGACGCCGCGGGCGAGGAGCACGCGGGACGAGGCGGCCGAGGTGCGGCGTGAGGGGCGCGTGCTCACCGTCGACCACGAGACCATCTACCGCTACGAGGAGCCCGTCGAGCTCTCGGCGCACCTCTATCGGCTGCACCCGGTGCACGACCTGCGGCAGGACGTGCTGGACTACCAGCTCGAGATCAGCCCGCCGGGGGCGGCGCGGCGGGCCGAGGACGTGTTCGGCAACGAGGTCCTGAGCTTCAAGATCGAGCGGCCCTATTCGGAGCTCTGGGTGCGGGCGCGCTCGCGGGTGCGCGTGCGGCCGCCGGATCCCCTGGCGCCGCTGAAGCGGGCGACGATCCCGCTCGTGTGGATGCCCTGGCAGCGGCAGATGATGACGCCCTACCTCTTGCCGCCCGAGCTGCCGGAGACGCAGCTCCACGCGCTGAGCGAGTACGCGATGGGCTTCGTGGAGCGGAACGACTTCGACCTCATCGAGACGCTGAAGGACCTGAACCTGAGCATCTACCGGGACTACCAGTACCGGCCCGGGTCGACGCTGCTCGAGACCTCGCCCTTCACCGTCTTCGTGCGGCGCGAGGGCGTCTGCCAGGACTTCGCGAACCTCTTCATCTGCCTGTGCCGCCTGCTCGGCGTGCCGGCGCGCTACCGGGTCGGCTACATCTTCACGGGGGCCGACTACGACAACCAGATCCAGTCCGAGGCGAGCCACGCCTGGGCGGAGGTCTACCTGCCGCGGATCGGCTGGCGGGGCTTCGACCCGACGAACGGCGTGATGGCGAACCTGGACCACGTGCGCGTGGCGGCGGGGCGGAACTACCGGGACGCGACGCCGACGAGCGGGACGCTCTTCCGGGGCGGCAAGGGCGAGACGCTCGAGGCGAAGGTGAAGGTGGAGGTCGAGGAGGAGGCGCCGAAGGACGGCCGCGTGCGCTGAGCGCGCGCCGAGGCCGCCTGCGTCGAGCGGGCCCGGTGGCCGCGTGCGCCAAGCGGGCCCGGTCGCCGGCGCCCCGGCCGAGCCCGAGTCCTGCGGGCGCGGTTTCCTCTCGACTTCGAGTCCTGCGGACGCTGTTTCACGCTGAAACCGGGTCCTGCGGGCCCTGTTTCAGGTGTTGCAGGGAGGCGGGGTTTCCTTCGCGGGGGGCGGGCGAAGGGGCGTTTCGGCGGAGGAGGGAGACGGGTCTCGTCTCGTATCGCGAGGGATACCGCCGTACCTCTATTCGAGTACGCCGATTCGACCATGGAGCGGCGCCCGGGGGCGCGCTAGACCTCGAGCCTCATGCTCTCTCGCGCGCTGCCGTCCCTCTGCGCCCTCGCCCTCTCGGGCTGCTTCTACAACTCCGCCTGGCACCAGCAGGCGGTCTCCGAGCGCCGCGTCGCCGAGAGCGCCACCCCCGAGCGCGTCGAGGTCGCCACCCGCGCCGAGCGCCGCCGCCGCCCCCTGCGCCTCCGCGCCTACATCAGCCCCCGCTACCGCGGCGAGGTGAGCGGCGCCATGGCGCACGTCGAGGACCTCGTCGATCGCGCCTCGGAGCTCACCGAGGAGGCCCTCGGCGCCGGGCTCGTCGTCGCCGAGGTCGTGCGCTGGGAGCTCGACGCGGAGGAGGAGATCGGCGCGTCCCTCGACCGGCTCCAGGCCCTCGACCCGGCGGAGGACGTCGACCTCGTGGTGGGCTTCGTCGGCTCCCTCGCCATGGTCGAGACGAGCATCGAGCAGCTCGGCCGGGCGCAGCTCCTCGGCAGGCACATGGTCATGCGCGCGCCGAACGACGCGGTGGAGGGGCGCGCCATCGAGCGGAGCTTCTCGCGCCTGAGCCGCGAGGAGAAGCTCCGGCTCCGGCGCCGGCGCAAGGACCACCGCGAGCTGGTGGTCTTCCTCCACGAGCTCGGGCACACGCTCGGAGCGATCCACGTGCGCGATCCGGGCGCGCTCATGCACGCGCGCTACTCGGAGGACGTGGACACCTTCTCTTCGCCCACGCTGGCGCTGATCCGCGCGACCCTCGAGGAGCGGGTCGCGCCGCCGGAGGAGCGCGACCCGCAGCGCCTCGCCGAGTCGCTCCGCGCCGTGCTCGAGACGCAGGAGATCGCCTTCCACCCGTCGGACCACGCGCAGATGCTCGAGGGGCTCGAGGGCTGGGTGGCGGCGATGGCGCAGGCGTCCGCGGCCGAGGCGTCCCGGGCGGCCGAGGCGCCGGCGGCCGCCTCCACCGCGGCGGAGCCGCCGCCCGCGTCCGCCCTCGCCGGGCTCGACGAGGAGGAGGCGCGGCGCTTCCGGGCGGCGAAGGCGCTCGCGGACGGCGGGGACGTGCGTGGCGCCTGGGACGCGCTCGCGCCCCTCGTCGAGGCGCGGACCGATCACTACGCGGTCCAGGAGCTCGCCTGCGAGCTGACCATGAGCGGGCTCCGCGCCCACCCGGCGCGCGAGGCGTGCCAGCGCATGGTCGAGCTCGCCACGCAGCCTTCGGGCTCGTGACGCTCGGGCCCGGTCTGTCTCCTCGTCGCTCCGCCCGTCCACCCGGCCCGGCCGGACTCTCGACTCGTCCTGTCGCCATGACCGCCCCCAGGAGGCGTGCGGGCCGGCGCCGAGGTGCCATGCTCCGCCCCGTGACCGCCCCCCGCGCCGCCGCCGCGCTCCTCCTCCTCGGCCTGCTCGCTCCCGCCGTCGCCCACGCCGACGAGGGCGACTGGCAGGCCACGCTCGCCGGAGGCTTCGAGGCCTGGTTCCCCGAGCAGTCCGGCGGCCACGGCTGGGCCCTCTTCGATCTCCAGGGCGGCGACGTCGCCGGCGGGCGCTTCCGGCTCCACTACAACACCGACACGCTCCACCTCGCCCTCGAGCGCATGGAGCTCGGCACGCCGAAGGTGCAGCTCACGGCCTGGCTCCGCGGCCAGGCGATCTTCGCCGGCTTGCTCATGGACTACTACCAGAACGGCCAGAGCCGGCCGGAGCTCGCCTTCTACGCGAGCTACGTCCAGGCGGGCACGGAGTGGAAGTGGCTCCCCGCCGACCACCACTCCCTCGCCCTCGAGCTGAGCCTCCGCCGCTGGTTCTTCCGCGAGACCTCCGACACGGCCGAGACCCTCGCCCTCCCGCCGGAGGCCTGGGTCTTCGAGCCGCGCCTCGCCTACACCTTCTGGAAGATCCGCGCCCCCGCCGAAGAGTGGGAGCCCCACCGCTTCTTCCCGCGCGTCCAGGGCGTCGCCTTCGGCCTCCGCCTCGGCCTCGACGTCCGCTCCGACTCGCGCGCCTGGGGCCGGGCCTCTTCCACGCGGAACGACCCGGGCGACGTCATCTTCTCCGCCCACCAATGGCTCCGCGCCGGTGTGGAAGCGCACCCCCTCGTGCGCCTCCAGCTCGAGCAGCACGCGAGCTGGGGCGAGGGCCAGGACGACCTCACGCGCCACCGCGCCGGCGGCATGAACCCCTACGTGATCGCGATCCCGGGGCTCCCCTGGGCGGCGATCCTCAGCGAGCGCCTCTTCGCCGCGCAGCTCAGCGTGCACGTGAAGATCGCGCCCGACTCCCGCCACGAGCTCGGCGCGCTCTTCGCCGCGGGCGCCTTCAACGACCTCGACCGGAGCGGCGCCCTCGACACCTTCGACTTCGCGGCGGGCGCCGGCGCCTTCGCCGATCTCCGCTTCGGCCGCTGGCAGATCCACCTCCGCTTCGCGGGCGCCATCCCCCTCGACTGGCTCAGCGGCGATCCCTGGCTGAGCGCCCTGCTCACCCTCGGCGCGCGCCTCCGCTGAGGCCGAGCTCGTCGAGCGAAGCGCGAGCGCGGCGGGCTGGCGGAACGTTCGCGGAGCCCCGAGGTCCGCGCGGCCCGCTGGGTGTGGCCTGCACGGTGTGGCCCGCAGGGTGCTGCCCTCGCGGTGCTCCCGGCGCGGTGCCGCCCTCAGGGTGCTGGCCGCACGCTCTCGCCCGCATGCTGCCGTCCGCGCGGTGCGGCCCGCGCGGTGCCGACGCCGCCCGAAGGGCGCCATTTCCTCGCGCGGATTTGCCTTTTCCGCGCGAGGTCTTGCGTTTTCCGCGCGAGCCCTTGCGTTTTGCCGCGCGATTGGCGAAGGGGAGCCATGGCTTTCGACGGACCGACGCCCTTCGACGGAGACCCCGTGTACATGTACCTCGACGAGGTCGAGTGGGATCAGCCGGACGATGTGGTGCGGGCCATCCGCGAGGCCTTCGAGCAGACCCGCGAGGAGCCCTACGTCGAGGTGGACGAGGGCGTGTGGGCCTGGGCCGCGGCCGAGATGGTCGCCATCGCCCTCGGCCGGCCGCCCAAGGAGGCGCCCCCCGAGCCCTGGGGCCCGGCTGCCGAGCGCCTCGGGAAGTCCCGCGCCGAGCAGCTCAAGACCGCGGCCCTCGCGGCCCTCGAGGTGGTCGTCGACGACGAGCGCTCGGAGATCGCCGAGCTCTGGAACGAGCGCGACGACGCCCCGCAGTTCGCCGAGCACGTCGCCCCGCTCCGCGCCCGCCTCGGCCGCCGCTGAGCGCGGACCCAGGACGATCGCCGAGAGCCCGTTCGCGTGAGCGGGCGAGGCCGGGAGCCGCGTGGGCGCTCGGTCCGCACCCCCGTGAGCGCGCCCAGCGAGCTGGAAGGCCGGGAGTCGCGTGGGCGCTCGGTCCGCCCCCCGTGAGCGCGCCCAGCGAGCTGGAAGGCCGGGAGCCCGTCGCGTGAGCGGGCGAGGCCGGGGACCGCGAGGGCGCTCTGTCCGCTCCCGTGAGCACGCCCAGCGAGCTGGAGCGCCGAGAGCCCGCCGCGCGGGGCGGGCCCCCGGCCCCGACGCTCAGCCGACGACGGCGTCGATGGACGCGGCGAGCTGATCCATGCCCGCCTTCAGGTCCGCGTCCGGGATCGTGAGCGGCGGGATCAGCTTGATCACCTTGCCGCCCCCGCAGCTCCCGATGAGGAGCCCGTTGTCGAAGGCATGCTTCACGACCTTGCCGGTGACGTCCGCGTCGCCGAGGTCGATGGCCTGCATCATGCCGCGGCCGCGCACCTGCATCGGGTGCTTCGAGGCGTGTTTCTTCGCGATCGCCTCGAGCCCCTCCTTCATCTGCGCGCCCATCGCCCGCACGCCCTTCAGGAAGCCCTCGTCTTCGAAGTACTCGAGGGCGATCTTGCCGGCGACGAAGCTGAAGCCCTGCCCGCGGAAGGTCCCCGTGTGCTGCCCGGGCTTCCAGTGATCGTCGTGCTCGGGCTTGACGAGGTTCATCGCGAGCGGCGTGCCGAAGCCGCCGATGCCCTTGGCGAGCGTGACGATGTCCGGGTCGAGGCCCATGTCGTCGAAGCTGAAGTAGCGGCCCGTGCGCCCGCAGCCGGCCTGGATGTCGTCGAGGATGACGAGCGAGCCGAGCTCCCGGGCGAGCTTCTGGATCCCCAGGAGGAACTCCTTGCTCGCGACGCGCACGCCGCCCTCGGCCTGGATCGGCTCGAGGAGGAAGGCCGCCGGCTTCGCGAGGCCGCTCGAGGGATCGGTGAAGGCCGCGCGGAGCTCCTCCACCACGTTCATGCCGCAGCCGAGCGTGCAGCCCATGCAGGGCGTCTCGCAGCCGAAGGCCTTCCGCTGCACGTTCTCGAGAGGCACGCCGGCGGCGGTCCGGAAGTGCGCGTTCGCCGTGGCCGCGAGCGAGCCGAGCGTCATGCCGTGGAAGCCGTGCGTGAAGGCGACCACCTCGCGCCGCCCGGTCACCATGCGCGCGAGCTTCAGCGCCGCCTCGACGGCGTTCGTGCCCGTCGGCCCCATGAACTGCATGCGGTGCTTCATCCCGCGGGGCTCGAGGATGGTCTTCGCGAAGGCCTCGAGGAACTCGGCCTTCACGGTCGTGTGCATGTCCAGGCTGTGGGCGACGCCGTCCTTCTGGATGAACTCGATCAGCGCCTCTTTCATCTTCGGGTTGTTGTGGCCGAAGTTCAGGACTCCGGCGCCGGCGAAGAAGTCGATGTAGGACTTGCCGTTCTCGTCGACCTGGCGCGCGTTGGACGCGCTCGCGAACACGGTCGGATAGATCCGGCAGTAGCCCCGAATGGCCGACTCCCACTCCTCGAACACACTCATCGTCTCTCCTCGTTCGGGCGCCCGTGAAAGGCGCGGCGGAGGCCGCATCGCCGCTCGTCGGCGTCGGGCGCTCCTCCCCGGAGGACGCGCCGCGCGGCCCGTTTCCCCACATGTACCATGCGACGCGGCGCGGCCGTGGGCGGCGTCCGGATCCGCGTCGAGACGGGGCGGTCGGGTCGGCGCCGATCCCGGGGCCCGGGCCGTCCGGCTCAGCGGCAGGCGCGGCGCCGGATCAGCTCGCCGAGCCGATCGGTGATGCCCCGGAGCGCTCGGTCGAAGCGCGGCTCGCAGATGCTCTGCACGACGCCGCTCTCGCCGAAGCCCCGCACCGCCTCGACGATGCGCCGCGCCGGCACGGCGAAGCCCGTGCCCTCGAGGTCGCAGGCCGGCAGGAGGAAGCCGGGACGGTCCGGGTTCTCGCGGACCTCCATGCGCGGGTCGTCGAGCAGCGCCTCGTAGTCGACATCCGTCGGGTCGCCGACGAGCTCGGGGGGCACGCCGGTGATCGCCGAGAGCAGGAGGTCGTCGGGGCGCGCCTTCAGCGAGCGGAGGGCGTCGACGAAGCGGGGGACCGGCTGGAGCGCCTCCGGGTAGGTCACGCAGCGCAGGTTCCCGCCGGCCCGCTCGCCCCCCGGGAAGCGCTCGCTCTCGAGGTCGAAGAGCTCCGGATCGGCCACCGAGCAGTCGTCCTCGTCCGTCACCAGGACCACGGCGAGCACCGCGCCCTCGCGCACGAAGCCGGCGTTCGCGCCGTCTCCCTGGCCGACGCCTTCGAGGAAGCGCACGGGGCCGTCCGCCGGGAGGAGCGCCTTCAGCGTCGCCTCGAGCGGCTGCTCGAAGCCGCAGCCGTCGTCGCCGACCACGGCCAGGCAGGCGAAGTCGGCGGCGAAGGCGTCCGCGTCCGCGCCGGACCCGGGCACGAAGGCGAGGAAGCCCGGCACCGCGCCGGCGCAGCCGGGCCCGCGGAGCTGGGAGCGGAGCACGCCGCCCGATCCATCGCCGGGGCGCACCTCGCATCCGCCGATGGCGCCCGGGTCGACGCCCGGGGCGCCGAGGTTGGTGGTGAGGACGCCGACGCGCAGGTCGTCCACGGGCTGGACGTCGCCGCGGCCGTCGCCGTCCAGATCCCCCGTGGCGAGGGTGCGGACGAGCGAGGGGAACTGGTCGGCGAGCGCCGCCTGCTCCTCCGCCATCGAGCCCGAGTCGTCGACGACGAAGAGGAGGTCGACGAGGAGCGGCGGGCCCTCGAGCACCGGGTCCGGGCCGGCGTCGCAGCCGCGGCCGGCGTCCTCCGCCGCGCCGGCGTCGCGGTCCGGGGGGAAGGGGAGGATGCGGACGTCCGGGCGCGTGCCCGCGTCGTCGAGGGAGTGGGGGGCCGAGGCGAGCTCGCGCGAGGCGTAGCAGCCCACCGAGAGGAGCAGCGCGAGGGCGCCGAAGCGAAGGCGGAACATGAGCCGAGCCTGGCACCGGGTGCTCCGTCAGCAACCGTGAATGACGTTATTCTGTATACGGTTGGTATTCGAACGTGTTTCAACGTCCCTGTCGCGAAGGGGTTTTCGTCCGCACGCTCCGAGTCGCCCGCTCGTGACGGGGAGAGTACCGTATACGGATCGGGATGGGGATCGGAGCCGCCGGCCTTCGTTCCGGGAGCCGCCCGGGGCGGTGCTCGCGCCTCCGAACGCGTGCCCTCGCGCCCTGGTCGCATGCCCCCGCGGTCTCGAGCTGCGACGCGCCTCGGCCGGCGCCCCCCGCGCCTTCAGCGGACGAGGCCGAGCGCCTCGAGCTCCGCGCAGCGGCCCTCGCGCACCTCGCTCGCGGTCGTCGCCGGCTCCGTGAAGATCCGGTAGCTCGGCGCGGCCGGGTCGAAGGCGGGCCAGCCGGCGGGGTCCTCGCCGCGGGCGAAGGCGAGCCAGGCGTCCTGCATGGTCGTGACGAGGGCGGCGTCCGCCGGGACGGGCGTGTAGCGCGGGAGCTCCGCGAGGTTGTCGAAGACGTAGAAGATCTCGAGCCCGTGGAAGGCGCCGAGCGCCGCGGCGCCGGTGAGCGTGTGGGTGAAGTGGTAGGCGCGGCTCGGCGCGCTGCCGCCGGCGGCCTGGGCGGCGAAGGCGTTCGCCGGGCAGATGAACGCGAGGTCGCTGTAGAGGGCCTCGTAGGCGGCCTTCGGCGAGGCGAAGTCGCTCGCCGGGTAGAGGGCGAGGAGCTCGTCGGCGAAGAGCGGCACGGTGCGGCGCACGAGATCCTCGTAGGCCATCGCGGTGGGCACGGGCACGGCGGCGACGAAGGTCTTCGCCTCGTCGGCGTTGCTGCCGATGAGGATGGGCTTGTCCGGCGCGCTCCCGTCGCCGAAGCGATCCCAGGTCTCCGCCGGCAGGAGGTCGCCGTCGACGGTCGGCCCCACGTCCGGCAGGCCGAGGCCGCTCGAGGAGGCCATCCAGGTCGCCTCGACCAGCGCCTCCGCGTCGAGGGCGCGAAGGCAGGCGAGCGGGTCGGCCTCGTCGGCGCAGCCGGCGGCGGCGGTGATCTCCGCGCCGCGCTCGAGGGCGCTGACGGGCTCGGTGAGCGTGGTCCCGTCGAGGAGCGGCCAGCCGTAGCAGCCGCCGCCGCTCTGCACGATGGCGCGGTCGAAGAGGCCCTCGGCCGCCGGCGCGCCGAGGAGGGCGCAGACGCTCACGCCGCCGGCGGACTCGCCGAAGATCGTCACCGCATCCGGGTCGCCACCGAAGGCGCCGATGTTCCGCCGCACCCACTCGAGGGCGAGGACCTGATCGCGGAGGCCCATGTTGCCGGCGACGCCCGCCTCGCTCTCGGCGACGAGCTCCTCGGAGGCGAGGAAGCCGAGCGCGCCGACCCGGTAGTTCAGCGTGACCACGACCACGTCGCCGCGCTGGACGAGCGCGTGGCCGTCGTAGAGGGGGAGGCTCCCGGCGCCCTGCACGAAGCCGCCGCCGTGGATCCACACCATCACCGGGTGCGGCCCCTCGCTCGCCGGCGCGAAGACCTGGAGCGTGAGGCAGTCCTCCTCGCCGACGGGCGCCGTGCCGTCCCGCTCGCGCTGCGGGCAGATGGGGCCGTTCGCCGTCGCCTCGCGCCAGCCCTCCCAGCCCGGGTGGGGTCGGGGCGGGCGGAAGCGGAGCTCGCCGACCGGCGGCGCCGCGTAGGGGATGCCGCGCCAGACGCGCACGCCGTCCTCCAGGGCGCCGACGAGGGCGCCGCCTTCCGTGAGCGCGGTCGGCCCCTCGATCGGCGGCGGGCCCGCGTCCCCCGGCGGCCCCGCGTCGGCGCCCGGCATGGCGTCGGGGGAGGTGGCGTCGGGGGAGGAGGCGTCGAGGCCCGCGTCCGGGGTCGGCGCGTCGTCGTCGCCGCAGGCGAGTGCGGCGAGCAGGAGGAGGGTGGTGGCGGTGCGCATGGCGAGGGTTCTGCCAGCCGAGTGTGAAGCGCATCTGAAGCGGCCGAAAGACGCGCGCGACTCGAAGCGACGGGCGGGCGGCGGCGCGGCTCGAAGCGATGCGCTCGCGGCGGCGCGGCTCGAAGTGATGGGGGGCGGCGCGGCTCGAAGCGATGCGGACGCGATCCGCGGGCGAGCGTCGACGGGTACCTCCGAAGCGATGCGTGAGCGGCGCGCGACTCGAGACCGCGCGCGGGGAGGACGCGTCGAGGCGATGCGCGAGCGGAGGCGCGGCTCGAGGACGCCCGCGACCCGCCTGCGCCGACGGCGGAGGCGACGCCGCCGCGCGCCCCCTTCGCTTCGACCCGAGCGAATACCGGGCGCCGCGCGCCGTCGCAGAAGACATGCTTCGTTCCCTCGCGCTCGCCTTCGCGCTCTCGCTCGGCACCTCCTTCGCCGCCGCCCAGTCGATCACGAGCTTCGGCCCCGGCGACGAGCTCACCTTCGTCCGCGACGTCGTGCCCGCGCCGGGCGGCGGGCTCTACGTCGCCGGCCGCACGCTCGGCCGCTTCACCCCCGGCGAGACGACCGGCCTGCCCGGCGACGCCTTCGTCGTCCGCCTCGACGCGGCGGGCCAGATCGTCTGGGCGCGCCAGTGGGGCGACCGGCGCCACCAGGCCGCGACCGCGCTCGCGCTCGACGGCGACGAGCTCCTGGTGGCCGTCGCGGAGAACGGGAACGGCGATCGGCTCTTCCGGGGCGTGCCCGCCTACGGCACGGCCATACTGCGCCTCGGCTCCGACGGCAGCGAGCGCGGCCACTTCCCCGTCGACGCGCTCGTCCACGACATCGCCCTCGGCTCCGGGGGACGCGTCGCCGTCTGCGGGCGGAAGGTCGAGCTCCAGCGCGGCACCGTCGACTTCCACCTCGCCGTCCACGAGCGCGACGGACGGCGCCGCTGGCTCCACACCGAGCGCTCGCGCCGCAGCGACGAGTCCTGCCGCGCCGTCGCCTGGCGGGGCGAGCGCGTGGTCGCCAGCGGCTGGGTGAGCGCCCCCCGCGGCGAGGTCCCGCGCACGCGCCTCACCCGCGCCGCCTCGGTGCACGACGACGCCCAGCTCGGCGTCGAGCCCATGTCGCGCCCCATGCTCACGGCCGCCTTCGACGCGCGCCGCGGCCGCCGCCTCTGGGCGCGGGTCTGGCGCGGCGGGGACCACCGGCCGCATGGCCTCGACGTCGGCGCCGACGGCACCGTCTGGGTCGCCGCGCAGGTCGATCGCACCTGGACCGCGCCCAACCGCTGGAACGCCTCGCTCGTCGCCTACGGCCCGGACGGCCGCCACCTCCACACGACGCACCGCGAGGTCGGCGACCAGGCGCGTGGCTTCGACGCCGTCCAGGCGCGCGACGACGGGGCCCTCTGGATGATCAGCCCGCGCTTCGGCTACATGAACCCGCGCCAGACCGCGCTCGGCATCCCGGCGGCGAACCGCATCGGCCTGATCGCCGTCTCGCGCGACGGCCGCGCGCGCCTCGTCGGCGAGAGCGAAGCGTTCCGGCGGGCCGGTGGCTTCGCGCTGGTCGGTGGCCAGGCCCAGCTCGTGGGCGTCGGTTGCGTCGGCCAGCGTTGCAGCGCCCTGGTCGAGCGCTGGCCCCTCGCCACCGCCGCGGAGCCCACCGCGAAGGAGTGACGCGCCGCTTGGAGCGCGCGCCTGCAGCGCGCGGCTGCAGCGCCCGAGTGGACTGCAGCGCCCGAGTGGACGGCCGCGCCCGAGTGGACTGCAGCGCCCGAGTGGACGGCCGCGCCCGAGTGGACCGCAGCGCCCGAGTGGACTGCAGCGCCCGACCGGACGGCGGGCGCTGCGCACCCTCAGGCGGCGTCTTCCTTCGCGAGCGCCAGCTGGGCGTCGTCCTTCTTCGGCGCCGACGCCTTCTTCCGCGTGCTCTTGCGCTTCTTCTTCTTGGGCTTCGCCGCCAGCGTCAGCCCGTCGAGCCGGGCGAGGAGCTCCTCGTCCTCCGACGCGAAGACGCGCGCGTAGTCGACGGCGCGGCGCGCGAGCTTCTGGAGCGCCGCCCGCTCCCGGTCGAGCTCGGCGCGCGCCTGCTCGAGCGCCGCGAGCCGCGCGTCCACCTCCTCCTGCGCGCGCTGCACCTCCGCGCAGCCCTCGAGGAGCGTCTCGAGGTCGAGATCGGGGAAGCGCACGCCCTCGAGCGTGTCCTCTTCGAAGAGCGAGACGACCTCGCGAACGGAGGTCGATACGGCCGGGTGACTGTCCATGTGTTCAGTGATGCCGTGGGGGCGCCGCGCCGTCAAACATTATCTGCCCGCGTCGCATCCGCCGCGGCGCGAGCAGAGCCCCGGGGGCGTGGTGCGAACGCGCGCTTTGGGGAATGCTCTTCTCGCCATGCCCCGCCCGCTCGCGCGCGCCGCGCTCCTCCTCGTCCTCGCCGGCTGCGCCGCCGACGTGGGCTCCGCCACCCAGCCGGTCGTCTACGACGTGGACGATCGGCTCGACGTCTTCGAGCACCCGGACGCCACGCTCCGGGCCCTCGCGCGCGACGCCGTCGTCGCCTTCGTCCCCCGCGACGCCGTCGATGACGCGGACCCGACGAACATCCAGCTCGTCGGCGAGCGCTACGCAGACGCCTTCGATCTCTGCGAGGACGTCCGCTTCGCCGACCAGCTCACCCCCGCCGCCTGCTCGGGCACGCTCATCGACGAGGACCTCGTCCTCACGGTCGGCCACTGCGTCCCCGACCAGGCCACCTGCGAGGGCTACCGCTTCGTCTTCGACCATCTCCTCGAGGCCGAGGGCACGGTCGCGACCGTCGAGGCCGACGACGTCTACGACTGCGCCGAGGTCGTCATGCACCGCGGCGGGGCGGACGTCGCCGTCGTGCGCCTCGACCGCCCGGTCGTCGGCCGCACCCCCGCGCCCGTCCGTCCCGGCCAGACGTTCCTCGCGCCCGGCGATCCGGTGGCGATGATCGGCTTCGGCGCCGGCCTCCCGGCGAAGATCGACGACGGCGGCGTCGTCCTTGAGGGGCGCGTCGGCGAGAGCTTCTTCGTCGCGAGCGTGGACGCCTTCGGCGGCAACTCCGGCTCGGGCGTCTTCGACGCCGAGGGGCGCGTCGTCGGCATGCTCTCGAGCGGCCTCGACGACTTCGTCTACGACGGCGCCTGCGGCCGGGTGAACGTCATCGAGGCGCCCGACTCGAGCGCCGGCGACGGCGAGACCATCGCCTACGCCTGGAAGGCCATGCACGCGCTCTGCCGGGAGGACGTCGACACGGAGCTCTGCGCCGAGCCCGCCTCCTGGTGCCTCGACTGCGACGACGGCTGCGCCGCCGCCCCCGCCCGACACGGCGCCGGCCTCGCGCTTCCCCTCCTCGCCGCCCTGCTGCTCCGCCGCCGCCGCTGACGCGAAGGCCGCTCCATGGCGGCGCTCGCCGGGCCGAGTTCACGAGCCGAGGTCCCGTTCGAGCGCTGCAGGGCGACGCGTCGGGCAGGCGCTCCGACCTCACGCGGTCGGCCATCTCGCTCCGCGCTCGACCCCCACGGTGCTACCGAGCCGACGCCCCGGGGGATGCGCATCGGTCTCGTCGGGCGCTCGACAGAAGTCGAGGTATGTGTTTATTTGAAGACTGTGTTTAGTAAACACATCGTGTATAAAAATGCCATCTCGCCGGTCCGCCGATAGTATCGAAGCCTTCGCGCCCTACGCGGAGCAGCTCCGCGCGCTCCCCTTCGTTCGCCGCGTGGATCCCCGCGCCGTGAACGGGATGCGAGGTGAAAGGCAGCTCGACCTCGTCGCCGACATCCGGCTCTCCGACGGCACGCGGCAGCGCAGATGTGTCGAGGTGAAGAGCTCCCACCTGGACCGGAGCGCAGCCCACCATGTTCGCGCTCTCTTCGGCGACGACCCCGACGAATGGCTCCTCGCCGCTCCCCATATCGGCGCCCCCCTCGGCGACGCACTGGAGGCCGAGGGCGTCCAGTTCATCGATCTGGCAGGCAACTGTCACCTCCGCTTCGGGGACGCCTACCTGGCTCGCGTCCAAGGCCGCTCGCCCGCGAAGCCCCCGGCGCGCAGCAAGAGCCTCCGGAGCGCTGGCTACCAGGTGCTCTTCGCCCTCCTCGTTCGTCCCGAGCTGGTCGAAGGGACCCAACGCGAGGTCGCCGACGCAGCGGGAACCAGCCGCCAGCCGGTCATCGATCTCTTCGAGCGTCTCGTGGAGGAGCGCATCCTCGTTCGCCGCGGCCGGCGCCACGAGTGGGTCGAGGAGCGACCGCCTGCGTTGCTCGATCGCTGGCTCGCCGGCTACCGCTCCCACGTCCGTCCACGACTCGACGAAGGCCGCTACCGCCTCGCTGCCGAGACCCCGGAGGCGCTCGAGGCTCACCTCGATGCCCAACTCGGCGAATCCGTACGCTACGGCGGAACGGCGGCTGCACATCGCCTGGTGGGCCACTACCGCGGCCCGCTCACCGTCGCCTACCTCGGCGCCCCGACAGCCAAGCTCCTCCGAGCCCTGCGCGCCCGCCCAACCCGCGAGCCGGAGCGTTCGGGCGACCTGCTCTGGATGCGCCCCTTCGGCACCGCGTCCGTCGAGGGCGCCACCGAGGACACGGTTCACCCGCTCCTCGTCTATGCCGAGCTGATGAGCGACCCCGACCCGCGCGCCGGCGAGAGCGCCCGCCGGCTTCGCGAGAGGTACCTCGCGTGGTCGTTCTGACCGACGAGCAGCTCGCCGCCCTGCGCGACGTTCGCGCGGTCTGGCCCGACGCCGACTTGCTCCTCATCGGCGCCCAGGCGCTCGCCGCCCACATCGACATGAGCCATCGGCACACGGAGGATCTCGACCTCGCTGTCGCCGTTTCCCTGGCCGAGTTCCCCGCGGAGCTCCCACATCGTCCTGGCTGGGAGCAGCACCCCAAGCGGACCCACCACTTCATCAGCCCCTGCGGGGAGTCCGTCGACATCGTCCCCGCGGGTCCCGACCTCCGATCCAGCGGCACCCTCGAATGGCCGGACGGCCATACGATGAGCCTCGTCGGCTTCGACCTCGCGTTCGCCCATGCCGACGCCATGAGGTGGGACGACGTCGAGCTTCTCCTCCCCTCGGCTCCGACGCTCGCCTTGAAGATGCGCGCCTGGCTCGACCGGCCCGTCGAGCGCGAGAAGGATCTGCGTGACCTCGCTCAGCTCTTCCAGCAGCACGTCGGTGAGGACGATGCGCGCCGTTGGGAGGACGAGGTGCCGGAGGACCTCGACTTCGAGGTCGTCTCGGCCTTTCTCCTCGGCCGCGACCTCGCCGCCATCTGCGACGCCCTCCATCGCCCCCACCTCACCCTCTTCTTCGAACGGCTACGTCCCGCCAAGCTCGCCGCGGCCACCACGGCTTGGGTCTCCGACCCATGGGTTCGGGCCCACCGAACCCTCCTCGCCCTCCGGCGCGGTTTGGCGTTCTGACGACCGTCGATCGGGGCTCGGCCCCCGCCGCGCGCCTACCAGAGGATGGTGGTGCCGGCGCCGAGGGTGGGCGGGTCGCCCTGGTCGGTGAGGCGGGCGTCGGCGCTGAGGTCGAGCTGGACGCGGGGGGCGACGCGCCAGGTGAGGCCGCCGCCGAGGTGGACGCGCCAGACGCCGCCCTCCTGCTTGAGCGCGTAGCTCTGGACGTAGAGGCCGAGCACGTCGAGGGCCTGCCAGGAGAAGGCGAGGCTGCCGCCGCCCTCGAGGAGGCGGCGCGTCTCGCCGGTCGCTTCGTCGAGGGCGGAGGAGACGGAGGCGACGAGGTTGGCGGTGAGCGTGAGCGGGCCCCAGACGCTCCAGTCGGCGTTGAGGTCGGCGAAGAAGCCGGCCTCGGGGGCGCCGAATCCATCCGTGCCGAGCGGGAGGCTCACCTCCCAGTCCATGCTCAAGGCGAGCGCCTCGACGGGGCGGCCGCCGATCTTGAAGCCCACGCTCGGGTCGCCCGCGCCGCCGCGCGCGTCGGCTCCGTCGGCGAACACGAGGACGCCGCTCGGGCCGCGGACGCGCGCCTCGAGCCAGTCGAGGAGGCCGACGCGGAGGGAGAGGTTCGGGAGGGCGAGGGTGCGCTGGTCGTCGTCGAAGGACGCGGCGAGGCCGAGCTCGCTCGTGAGGTGGCCGACGGCGGCGACGGTGGTGGTGTTCGAGAAGCCGGGGCGGTCGGAGGAGAAGACGGGCGGGTCGCTCGGAGTGGCCTCACTCGGTGGCGGGTCGCTCGGAGTGGCCTCGCTCGGTGCGGCCTCGGTCGGCGCCGAATCGCTCGGAGTGGCCTCACTCGGAGTGGCCTCGCTCGGTGGCGGGTCCCCCTCCTGCGCGCCGACCTCCTGCGCCTGGGCGAGGCCCGGGGAGGCGACCAGCAGCATGGCGAGCCACACCCCGTTCGCTCTGCTCCGTCCCGTACCCACGCCGCTCGGTACCAAAGGCGACGCGGCCGCGGCAAGCGCGGCGCCGAAGGGAGCGCTCTCACGCCGCGAAGCGTCGGGCTCCTCCAGCCCCCGCCGGATGGACGACGTCACGCGCGACGCCGGCGCCCGCGCGGTACCCTCGCGGCGGTGTTCCTCGCGACGGTGAAGGTCCTGCTCTGGACGACCCTCTGCCTCGCGCTGAGCGCGTTCGTGATCGGCAAGGCGATCGCGGCGCTCCGGCGGGGGGAGCCCTATCGCTTCGGCTTCCTCGACGGCGGGCTGGTCGGGCAGGGGAAAGAGGCGGACCCGCGGATCGTGATCGGGGGCGCGCTCGCGTACCTGCTGCTCGTCGGCGGGCTCCTCGCCTGGCCGCTCGGCTTCTACGACTGGCTCGGCGGGCTGACGAGCCCGTGCCGGGACGTGCTGCCGCTCGAGGAGGTGCGCGCGCTCGGTGGGGAGGGCTTCGCCGAGTCGCATCATTTCGCCCTGGACACCTCGTGCAGCTGGACGGCGACGACGCCGGACTTCGCGCGCGTGGAGGTGGAGCTCGACGGGCGGCTCGGCCGCAACCTCGGCTACCGGCTCGACGCGGAGCAGGCGGGCGCGCGGCGGGAGTCGGCGCGGGTGGGGCCGGACCTCTACCGGGTGGACCGGCCGCGGGAGACGGTCTTCCTCTTCACGCGCGGGCAGGGCGGGGGGACCGTCACGCTCTCGCGGGCGCACTTCGACGAGGAGGCGCTCGGCGCCGTCCGGGCGCGGCTCGAGGGGCTGGACGCGAGCCTGGTCGAGGGCTTCGTGGAGGCCGAGCGCGAGCTCGCCACGCCCGCGCCGGCCTGGCGCCGCTACCTGCCGCTGATCCTGCTGCTGCTGATCGTGTTGGCGATCGTGGGCGCGGTGGTCTTCACGATGCGGCGCCGGCAGAAGCTGCTCCGGCGGGCGCTCGACGACGACGAGTAGTACCCCTGCCCCGGCGCGTCGACGCGACCGGTCGATGCGATCCGGGCCTCCCGGAGCCATCGCGGCGTCGCGCGCTCGACGCGGAGAATGTGGCTCGACCACCTGGGTGAGGCGGTTTTCTCACATGATCTCGGACGTCCCCAACTGGGGAGTGGTAGCGTCCTCGCCGGCCTCGCGGGGGCCTTCCGGACCCGTGAGAAGAGGAGGGAACATGAGGAATCGACTGGTCTTGCTCACCGCCATCGCGGGGGTCGTCGCTGGATGCGCGGCCGATCCGTGCGACCTGATGGAGAACGCGGACGGCAGCTACACGCTCTCCTGCCCGGACTCCGACCCGATCACGCTGCGCGACGGCATGGACGGTACCGACGGCATGGACGGTACCGACGGCATGGACGGAATGGATGGCGAGGACGGGACCGCCTACCTCATCCGCACGGAAGACGAGCCCGCCGGCGAGAACTGCGTGAACGGCGGCATCGCCGTGCTGGTCGGGCCGGACGACGACGGCAACGGCGCGCTCGGCGACGGCGAGGTGACCTCCACCCGCTACGTCTGCGACGGAGCGAACGGCGCCGACGGGGAAGACGGCACGCCCTCGCTGATCGCCACCGCCGACGAGCCGGCCGGCATGAACTGCGAGTTCGGCGGCGTCGTGATCACCTCGGGCCTCGACGCGGACGGCTCGGGCACGCTCGAGCCGGCCGAGGTGAGCTCGACCCAGTACGTCTGCGACGGGGCCGGCGGGGCGGGCGTGGTGCTCGATTTCCCGAGCGAGGACTCCAGCCTCGACAACACCTTCACCGTCGAGCCGCTCGGTGCAGGGGGCGGCGGGGCCGCCTACGTGGCCGGGAGCTCCGTCAGCGAGAGCTTCACGGACACGGGCCTGCCGAGCGTCACGGGGCTCACCTACGAGTTCGAGATGGACGACAGCACCAACTCGTCCTGCCCCGTGGGCACGTTGAGCTTCGACATCGTGCTCAACGGGGTCACGGTCGACAGCTACTCCTTCGAGGGGGGCTCGGACATGGGCACGATCGGCTTCTCCGGCGGGGCGATCTTCCCGGCCATCGATGGCGGCGCGACCGGGGACTACGACCTGGAGATCGTGGCCAACGAGACGGTCTGCGGCGGCGGCGGCTCGTACAACTGGTTCGCGGGCGGCGCCTTCGTGCTCCGGCCCTGAGGCGAGCCCGGTGTCGTGAGGAGGCCCGGTGGCGCCACGGTGCGCTGCCGGGCCTTCGTCGTGTGCGCCCAGGGGGGACCGCGCGGGGCGCGCCGCGGTCGTCCCGGGGCGCGAGAGCAGGGCGAGGGCACTGGGCGAGGGCAGAGGGGTCGGAACGAAGGGGCCTACTCGGTCACACGGGCGACGAAGGTCCAGTCGATCTCCTCGAGCTGGTCGAAGAGCACCAGCTCGTTCCCCACGCGGACCCAGCCGGTGCCCTCGGCGCGGACGGCCTCGGCGACGGCGGGCTCGACGCGGCGGCTCTCGACGGTGGCGTCGCCGTGGAGGCTCACGCCGAGCTCCTCGCTCTGCTCGCTCGTGTCGACGATCTCGCGGAGGTCGCCGTCGAGCAACGCCGTCCGGCGCCAGCCCGGGAGGTCGTCCATGCGCATCAGCGCGGCGAGGTCGTCGAGCGCCATGTCGGCGCCGGCGACGCCCTGGAGCGCGCCCTCGGCGTCGCGGATCGCGCGGTTGCAGGGCACGAGGATCGCGCTCCCGCTCGCGTCCGGGTAGGGCGGCCCGAAGCGCGGCCCGTGCGTCTCCCGGTTGGCCACGTACCAGGGGCGCCGGCGCGGGTCGTAGGCGGTCGGGAAGGGGAGGTAGCCCGGGTAGTTCACGAGCAGGCCGTCCTCGAAGCCGGCGTAGGTCACGTGGAGCGGCGTCTGCCCCTCCCAGAGGAGCGCGTCCCGTTCGCCGGTCGGCAGGTGCGGCGCGCCGGCGTCGAAGCTCGCGAGGAGCACGTCGCGGAAGACGTCGCTCATGGGGCCGAGCGCGGCGAGGGTGGCGCGGGGGCCGGCCTCGTCCTCGCCCGGGGGCCAGAGGTAGCCCGTGTCGACGAAGCTCACGTCCATGCCGTAGCGCGCGTGCGGGCGCGCGTGCTCGAGGGCTGGGCCGCGCTCGGCGAGCCAGCCCACGGGCGCGTAGCCGGGCGGCAGGGGCGGCGCCGCGTCCCGGTCTCCGCTGGCGCGCGCGAGCCGCTCCTCCACGCGCGCGCCGAGCCCCTCCACGAGGGCCTTCACGCGGGCGAGCCGCTGGTCGAGGGCCTGGCTCCGGCGCACGACGGCGCCGCTCATGGCGCTGAGGCGCTCCGACTGCGCGGCGGCCTCGCGCTGCGCCTCCACCGTGCTCCAGAGGCTCGCCGCGACGGCGCCGGCGAGGAGCGTGAGCAGGGCGAAGACGACGGCG
The DNA here is from genome assembly GCA_002699025.1 of Sandaracinus sp. Lineage (GTDB taxonomy): Bacteria > Myxococcota_A > Polyangia > Polyangiales > Houyiibacteriaceae > Houyiibacterium > Houyiibacterium oceanicum. The sequence continues at coordinate 28,340 of PABA01000014.1, forward strand.
AGCGTCACGCCCGGGCGCCGGCTGAGGCGCCGCCAGAGGCGCCGCGCGAGCGAGTCGCGGCGCACGGAGAGCTCCTCGCCGCGGAGCCAGCGCCGGAGCTCGTCCGCGAAGGCGTCGACGCTCGGGTAGCGCGCCTCCGGTCGCGGCTGCGTCGCGCGCTCGACGATGGCGACGAGCCCCGGGTCCGGCTGGCCGCCGCCCACGACCTCCTCCATCGGCTCGCGCTCGCCGGTCACGGCCTTGCCGAGCCGGGCCACGTGCGGGCCCATGCGCGGCGGGCGGAGCGTGACGAGCTCCTGGAGCATCATGCCGAGGGCGAACTGGTCCGACGCCGGGCCATGCTCCTCGATGCGCCCCATGGCCTGCTCGGGCGGCATGTAGCTCGCCGTGCCGATCACGTCGCCGGCCTGCGTCTCCGTGCTCGCGTGGACGCTGATCGAGCCGGACTCGGTGACGCCCTCGCGCTCGGGGAGGCCGCCCTCGTCGGGCGCGGAGACGACGTCCGGGCGGCCGAGGACCTTCGCCACGCCCCAGTCGACGACGTAGACCTCGTGGTGCTCGCCGAGGAGGACGTTCTCCGGCTTGAGGTCGCGGTGGACGACGCCGCGGGCGTGCGCGTAGGTGATGGCGTTGCAGACGTCGAGGAAGCGCTCGAGGCGCGACTCGAGGGCGTGCTCGTCGTCGAGGCGCCCCTCGCGGGCCTGCGTCGCGCAGTCGGCGAGGTAGCGGTGGAAGGTCCGTCCGCCGAGGAGCCGCATGGCGAAGGCGGGGGCGCCGCTCTCCACCTCGAGGCCGTAGACGGGGACGATGTTCGGGTGCTCGAGCTGGGCGCCGACCTGGGCCTCGAGGAGGAAGCGCTGGAGCGCGGCGCTGCGCTCGCGGAGCTCGCGGGCGAGGACCTTCACGGCGACCAGGCGGCCGAGCTGCTTGTCGCGGGCGGCGAGGACGCGGCCCATGCCGCCGCGGCCGATCTGCTCGGTCACCTCGTAGGCGTCGCCGAGGCCGCGGCCGACGTCGCCGTCCCAGCTCTCGTCGACGTCGCGGAGCTCGAGCTGCGTCTTCCTCTCGCCGCCCTTCGGGGCAGCGTCCGCCTCGGTGAGCAGGGTCGGCGCGACGCCGAGATCGTCGGGTGAGGCCATGGGCGACGCCGACACCCTATCGAAGCCGGCCCCACGGGGGCCAGTCGCTCCTTGCGCTCGCGCTGCGCGCTCGCGGCCGTCCGCTGTCCGCTGTCCGCTTTCCGCCGCGGCTGTTCGGCGGGAGGCGGGGCGGTGCCGCGTACGCGGAGGGAGGGGGCGGACGTGCTCGCTTGCGCTCGCGCTGCGCGCTCGCGGCTGTCCGCTTTCCGCTTTCCGCTTTCCGTCGCGGCTGTTCGGCTGGAGGCGGGGCGGTGCCGCGTGCGCGGAGGGAGGGGGCGGACGTGCTCGCGCTCGCGCTCGCGCTGCGCGCTCGCGGCTTTCCGCTTTCCGCTGTCCGCTTTCCGTCGCGGCTGTTCGGCTGGAGGCGGGGCGGTGCCGCGTACGCGGAGGGAGGGGCGGACGTGCTCGCGCTCGCGCTCGCGCTGGGCGCTCGCGGCCGTCCGCTTTCCGCTGTCCGCTTTCCGCCGCGGCTGTTCGGCTGGAGGCGGGGCGGTGCCGCGTACGCGGAGGGAGGGGGCGGACGTGCTCGCGCTCGCGCTGCGCGCTCGCGGCTTTCCGCTTTCCGCTTTCCGCTTTCCGTCGCGGCTGTTCGGCTGGAGGCGGGGCGGTGCCGCGTACGCGGAGGGAGGGGGCAGGCGTGTCCCTGCTCACTGCTGTTCGGCTGGAGGTGGGGTGCTCCGTGCAGGAGAGGAGACGGTCGTGCACGTGCACGTGCACGTCTCACGAGGACGGGGGCTCGCGGGGCACGGAGGGCGTGCGGAGAGCCCCTCTAGTCTAGTCGTCGTCGGCGTCGGCGTGGGGGAGGCCGAGCTCCTCGTAGGGGTCGACGATCTCCGGCGTGCCGGTCTCCCAGTAGGTCTCGAGGAAGTGGAACCAGGCGTGCTGGGCGACCTCGCTGAGCGTGAGGTTGATGTGGTTCGCCTGCACGGGCTCGTCGCCGCCCTCCGGATCCTCGACCGTGTCGAACTGCTGGAGCGCCGCCGAGCGCGTCCCGCCCGCGGCGTTCATGGCGAGCGGCGCCGCGTCCAGGAGCGTCAGCCCCGGCGCGTCGTCCACCTGCGGCGGGAGGAGGCCCACGCCGATGGAGCGCGCGAAGGCGTAGTTCGCGCCGTTGGTCACGATGCCGTCGTCCTTCGCCACGTGGATGAGCACGTGCGGCGCCTCGGTGTCGTTGACCCGACGCGCGAGGATGTGCTGCGCCCAGCTCGCCGCGTCGCCCCGGTCGAGGATCGTCTGGATGATCGGGAAGGCCCGGTCCTCCTGCCCCTGCCGCCACTCGCGCGGGATGAGCGCGCGGCGCACGAGCGCGAAGCCGCCCATCGGGTCGGTGATGAGCTGTGAGATCCGCCCGCCCGGCATGCCGAGGATGCTGATCGAGAAGGCGTCCGTGAGCGCGAGGAGCTCGCCGCCCATGATCCCGCCGAGGCTCACGCCGACGTAGGCGAGGCGCTCGCCGTCCACGTCGGGCTCGCCGTCGCCGTCGAAGTCGGGGCCGGTCTGGAGCAGGCGCGCGACGTGGAGCTTGTCGAAGGTCGACTGGCGGAAGTGGTCGCGCGCGAGGAGCCCCTCGAACTGCTGCGTCTCCGGGTCGGCGGCGAGGAAGGCGAGGGTGGCGTCGAGGCCGGAGAGGGGCGGGCTCGGGCCGGTCGGGTGCCCGTCGTGGAGCACGGCGCTCACGCCGACGACGGCGATGCCGCGCGGGCCGGCGTTCACGGCGAGCGTGCGCGGGTGGCCGGCGGCGCTGGCGGTGATGCCGTGGCCGAAGAGCGCGGTCGGGTAGGGGGCCTCGAAGCCGGCGTCCGCGGGCGGGAGCCAGACGTGGAGCTCGAGCTCCCACTCGGCCTCGGGCTCGGCGTCGCGGAGGACGCCGTCCGGATCGCGGTAGTCGGCCGCGGGGAAGCGCGCGACGCAGTGGCGGAGGCCGTCCGACTCGACCTCGCACTCGCTCTCCGTGAGGGCGAAGTCCTCGTCGGGGCGGGCGGCGATGTGTTCGGCGACGGCGACGGAGTCGGCGGTGATGGTCTGCGTCGGGTAGACGACGAGGGCCGCGAGGTCGTCGGGGGAGCCGATGGCGCCGAGCTCCGTGAGCGCCTCGAGGGCGCGGGCGGTCTCGGCGTCGGGGGCGGCGAGGGCGTCCACGAGCGGGGCCGAGGCCTCCATGCAGCCGGCGACGGTGGCGTCCGCGAGGTCGCGGGTGACGAAGAGGGCGGCCCAGGCCTGCTCGGGGAGCGGCGTCTGGGGGATGAGGAAGAGGGTCTCGTCGCGGTCGGTGGTGCGGACCTCGACGTCGACGAGGGTGGGGGCGCCGTCCGCGGGGAGGGCGAGCAGGCCGAGGCGCGCGTCGTCCGCGCCGGCGAAGGCGGGGAGGGCGTCCGGGTCGAAGGGGGTGCTGAAGCGGGCGAAGGCGGCGGCGTTCACGCCGAAGCCGTCGAGGTCGCCGAGCTGGTCGGTGAAGAGCTGCTCGTAGGAGCCGTACTCCTCGATGACGGGGAAGGCGTCGCGGGTGACGGCGAAGCGGAAGCCGGTGGGGGTCTCGGCGTCCTCGGCGAGCATCTCCGGGTTGGGGAAGGTGGAGAGGTCCCCGGTGCCCGGCGCGAAGGTCCAGGTGGCGCAGCCGGGGGCGCTCGCGTCGGCGGTCGGCCCGGCGTCCGGGGCGGGGCCGGCGTCGTCGTCGCCGCAGGCGGCGAGCAGGAGCGTGAGGGCGAGCCCGGCGAGGCGTGCGGCGCGAGACATCGCCGCGTTTTCTAACAGCGATCGCGGGGCGAAGCCGCCCTTTCGGCACCAGGTGTCCGCTTTTTGCGCTCGCCCACTGGAAGAGTGCGGGGACGCTGCAAAAGCGCCCAACAACCCCGTGCCCATGCCCGTGCCCGAACCCGAGCCCAGCGGCCCCAGGACGCGGCCTCGAGATCCCGTCCCCGACCGCGTCCCGTCCCCGACCCCGACCCCGTCCCCGACCGCGTCCCGTCCCCGACCGCGTCCCGTCCCCGACCGCGTCCCGTCCCCGACCGCGTCCCGTCCCCGTCCCCGTCCCCGTCCCCGTCCCCGTCGTGGCGAACCCAGCGCGCCCCAGCCATGCCCGAACAGAACCGCCCCCCCGCCGTCCGCCCGTCCGCCCGCGCCGAGCCCCGGGCGGCGCGGACGCGGATTCCTTGCAACGTTCCTCGGGTCGCCCCGCACCGAGAAGACACGGTGACCCGAACGACTCTCCTCCTGGCCGCCGCGCTCGCCCTCCCGAGCGCGCTCCTCTCCTCCCGCGCGGACGCGCAGGCCGCCCTGCTCGTGCTCGGCGACGACGCGCGCCTCGACGGCCTCGCGAGCACGCTCCAGGTCGAGCTCGCCGGCGAGGGCTGGCAGGTCGCCCAAGGCCCCTCGCCCGTCGGGGGCACGCCGCTGCAGCGCGCTGGCGACGCCCAGCAGTGCGCGGCGGAGCGCGGCGCCCGGGCCGCCTTGTGGGTCGAGACGGGCCCCGAGGGCGGCGCCCTGCTCCAGGTGGTCGACGTCGACGGGAGCGCCCCCCGGCACGCCCCGCTCCCCGCGCCCCTCGACGCGGTCGAGGCGCGCACCTTCGCGACCGTCGCGGCCAGCCTCCTCGACGAGCTGGCGGCGCCCCCGCAGCGCCTCCGCGTGCGCGTGCAGGTGGCGGTCGAAGCCGAGGACGGGAGCCGCTTCGTGGTCGAGGAGGGCTCCGCGAGCGTGCGCGCCGGCGAGCGGAGCGCGACCGTGGAGCTCGGGGCCGAGGCGGAAGGCGCGCCCCCCACGGAGGCGCCCCCGGTGGACGAGCTGTCTGCCGAGCCCCCGCGGGAGCCGCTCCCGCCCCCCGCCGCGCTCCAAGGCGACGCCGCGCCCCTCGCCTCGCCCGCGGCCTCCCCCGTCTCTCCCGCCGCCGCCCCGCCGAGCGACGGCCCCCACGTGGTCGTCGGCGTCGACTTCGCCCCTTTCGTCGGCATGTCCTCGGCGCCCTGGGGCCGCGGCCGCCGCAACCTCAGCGTCGGCCTCCTCGCCGCCTGGTCGAGCGAGGTCCACGGCGTCGGCCTCTCCGGCGGCGCCAACTTCGTCACCGAGCGCCTCGACGGCGCCCTCCTCGGCGGCGGCGCGAACTTCCTCTTCGGCGACGGCGCGGGCGTCCTCGCCGCCGGCGGCCTCAACCTCCAGCGCGGCGACCTGGTGGGCGCCGCCCTCTCCGGCGGCGCGAACCTCCCCCTCGGCCACGTCGAAGGCGTCCAGGCGGCCGGCGGCCTCAACTGGGCCGAGTCCGTCACCGGCGCCCAGCTCGCCGGCGGCGTCAACATCGCCCGCGGCCGCGTCGACGGCGTCCAGGCGGCCGGCGGCCTCAACGTCGCGCGCGGCGGCCGGGGCCTCCAGATCGCCCCCCTCAACATCCAGCGCGAGCGCTTCGATGGGGTGCAGGTCGGCGTCGTCAACGTCTCCAAGGGCGCCGACTTCGCCCTCGGCCTCGTCAACATCGTCCAGGGCGGGCGCACCCACCTCGAGCTCAGCGCCACCGCCGAGGGCTTCGCCTTCGCCATGGTCAAGCACGGCGGCGCCCACTGGCACTACCTCTACTCCCTCGGCGGCCGCCCCTTCTCGAACGGCGACGACGACGCCGCCTGGGCCTTCGGGCTCGGCATCGGCGCCCACGCCACGCTCACGGAGCGCTGGTTCCTCGACGTCGATCTGCTCGCCCACTACCTCCACGACGGCGAGGGCACCGACGAGCTCACGAACGAGATCGGCCACGAGGCCCTCTCCCAGCTCCGCCTCGTCGCCGGCGTCGAGGTGCTCCCCCGCGTCGCCCTCGTCGCCGGCCTCTCCCTGAACGTCCTCACCGCCTACGAGGACGACAGCCGCTACGCGCCCTGGGCGGTCGACCTCCGCGACCACGTCCCGGCGGAGGAGCTCGACCTCCGCGAGGACTGGAGCGTCCACATCTGGCCGAGCGTGCTCCTCGGCGTGCAGTTCTTCTGATGGCGACGCGCCCCCGACCGCCGACTCCTTTTTTGCAACGCTCCACCCCTGCGGCGGCACCAAGCCCTCGCGTGGCGAACGATCCCCCGACGCGCCCCCGTCCCGTGGACGACCCGGCCTTCCCCGCGCTCGAACGGCTCCGCGCCGCCGAGCCGCGCGCGCTCCAGGCGGCCCTGCGCATCCTGCTCCCGGACGTGCGCCGTTGGCTCCAGCGCCAGCTCGGCCAGCGCCCGGACCTCGACGACGCCACCCAGGACGCGCTCCTCGCCCTCGCCGAGGCCCTCCCGCGCTTCGAAGGCCGGAGCGCCGTCCGCACCTTCGCCCACCGCATCACGCTGCGCGTCGCCTACCGCTACTTCGGCAAGCGCAAGCGCGACGAGGGGCTCCAGCTCGTGCCGCCGCCGCCCGACGAGATCGACCCCGAGTCGCGCGCGATGGACCGGGAGGCGCTCCGCCGCCTCTACCGCTGCCTCGACCGGCTCCCCCCCAAGCGCCGCGTGGCCTTCGTGCTCTGCTGCGTCGAGGGGCTCGCGCCGAGCGAGGCCGCGGAGGTCGCCGGATGCTCGGCGAACGCGATGCGCACGCGCCTCAGTCATGCGCGCGCGGAGGTGGCGCGCCGGCTCAGCGGCGACCCCTACATGAAGACCCTGGCCCAGCGGAGGCGCCCATGAGCGACGAGCTGCTGGACGTGCTGGGCCGCATCGCCGCCGACGACGCGCCGCCGCCCCTCGAGGAGGCGGAGGCCGAGCGGATGATCGCCCGGGCGCTCGCGGGCGCGCCGGGGTCGGAGGAGGGCGGCGAGGCCCCGGCCCCGGTGCGCCGGCCGCGCGGGGCCGTCTGGGCGCTGGCCGCGGCCGCCGCCGTGGGGCTCGCGCTCGGGCTCGGCTGGTGGCTCGGCGCCGCGGGCGGCGAGGTCCCGCTCGAGGCGCGCCTGCCGACGGGCGACGCGGTGGTCGCGGCGCCGGGGGCCGTCTTCGAGCTGGCCGCGCTGAGCGAGCGGGAGCGGCGCGTGGAGCTCGCGCGCGGGACGGTGCTCTTCGACGTCACGCCGCTCGAGGAGGGGCAGCGCTTCGAGGTGGTGACGCCGGACGCGGTCGTGCGCGTGCGCGGGACGGTCTTCTCGGTGGAGCGCGGCGCGCGGACGCGCGTGCGCGTCTACGAGGGGCGCGTGGAGGTCGAGGCGCGCGGGAGCGGGCGACGCCTGGAGGTGGCGGCCGGGCGCATGTGGGACGCGCGCGACGCGGCCGCGGCGACGGCGCTCGCGGAGGGCCCGCTGACGGAGGCGGGCGAAGCGGCGGCCGCGCGGCGCGCGGAGGCGGCGCGGCTCGCGGAGACCGGACGTGCGGAGGCGCGGCTCGTGCAGACCGGACGCGCGGGGACCGGACGCGCAGCGGACCGACGCACGCAGGTCGTCGAGCGGGACCGTGACGGAGAGCCCGAGCGCGACCAAGGGCGCGAGGCGCTGGCCGGGCCGGAGCGCGCCGGTCACGCGGAGCCGCTCCTCCCCGAGAGCGACGACGCGCGCCTCGCTCGAGAGCTCCCTCGCGCCGGCCGCGGAGCGGGCCCGGACGAGCCCGCGCGCGTCGAGCCGCTGGCCGACCTGGGCGCCGCCGCCCTCGCGCCCGCGGAGGCCCCGAGCGCCCGGGAGGCGAGCGCGGGGACCGGGCGGCGGCCACCGACGCGCCGCGCCGTCCGGGGCTGGCTCGTCGAGGGCCGCTACGCCGAGGCGCTCGAGGAGGCGCGCCGCCGTGGTTGGGGCGAGCTGGAGGCCGACGCGCTCCAGGCCCTCGGCCGCTTCGACGAGGCCGCCGACCGCTGGGACGGGCTGGCCCGCCGCGGCGACGCCCACGCCGCCTACGCCGCCGCGCGCCTCCGCTTCCGCCACCTGGAGGACCCGGCCGGCGCCCTCGCCTCGCTCGACGCGGCCCCGGACGGCTCGCCCCTCGACGAGCGCGTGCTCGGCCTGCGCGCGCGGCTCCTCCTCCGCCTCCACCGCGCCGACGAGGCCGCCGCCGTCGCCCGCCGCTACCTGAGCCGCCACCCGAACGGCGGCCTCGCCGAGTGGATGCGGGCGCTCCTCGATCAGGACTGAGGGCAGAGACCCGTGCCCGTGCCCCTGCCCCTGCCCGTGCCCGCTCGGCGCTCGCCGCCCCTTCCGCGCCGCCCCTTCCGCGCCGCCCCTTCCGCACCGCCCCTTCCCGCACCGCCCCTTCCCGCACCGCCCCTTCCGCACCGCCCCCCCGAGCCCGCACTTCGGGCACGGCCAGGCGTCCGACCCCTGCCGGGAGACTCCACTCACGCCCACCGACCCTCCCCCCGCCTGATACCCTCCCAGCCATGCGCTGGTGGTTGTGTGCGTCCTTTCTCCTCTCCCTCGCGGCCTGCGGCGACGACGACGGCGGAGGGACCGACCCGGGCGGCGACGCGGGCGCGACCGTGCTCCCGAGCATGTGCGACGACGGGCCGCTGGCCGAGCCCATCGCCGGTTGCGCGCCGGCCCTGCTCCCGAGCACGGGCGACCCCTACGAGGACTGCTTCCGCCGCATCAACCAGTTCCGCGCCGAGTGCCAATGCCTGCCGCCCCTGGCGCGCTGGGAGGAGGGCGAGGGCTGCGCGGACATGCACGCCGAGTACGACTCGACGCGCGATCCGCACGACGGCTTCCGCGATCGCATCTGCCCCGAGGGCGGCAACGCGCAGAACGAGTGCCCCGGCTGGCCCTCCGTGAACGCGACCATCGACGGCTGCCTGCAGGCCATGTGGGACGAGGGCCCGGGCGAGGACTTCAACGCCCACGGCCACTACATCAACATGAGCAGCACGCGCTACACGATGGTCGCCTGCGGCTTCTACACCACGCCCGACGGCCGCGTCTGGGCCGTGCAGAACTTCCGCTGACGCGGCCACCGCGCGCGGGCGTCGCTCACGGCCGGTCGCGCTCGTCGCCGCGCGCCTCGTCGCTCACTCGCCGCCGCCGCGCCGGTTGCCACCGAGCAGCTCCCAGAGCGCGCTCGCGTAGCCGCCGTCCCCGTCGATCGTCACGGCGGGCCGGGTGCGCACCGTGCCGACGGCCACCGTCGCGTCGGTCTCCGCCGTGACGCGCACGGCGCCGCCGCCCACGGCCGCTCTCCCGGGCCCCTCGACGCGCCGCTCCCCGGCCGGGGCCGCGACGCGCACCCGCCCCTCGCCGATCAGCACGTACCCCCCGACGGGCACCCGCAGGCGCATGGACGCGCCGGCTGCGAGGCGTCGCCAGCGGCGCACGGCGCGATGGGCCCACTCGGGCTGGGGGAGGGCACGTCGATTGCCGCGCATGGGTGTCGAGCGGGGCCCCGGGTGACGGCGGGGCGCCCGAGGGGCTAGAATGCCCCGATTCGGGGGGGACACGTCGACCGCTTCATGACTCGCATCACGCTCTTCCTCACGGCGCTGCTGGCCCTCGGCTGCGGCGTCGATCGTTCCGGCCTCGGTCCCCGCATCACCGGAGACGCCGCGTTGCCGGATGGCGGCGGCGGCGTGGACGGCGGCGGCGTGGATGGCGGCGGCGTGGACGGCGGCGGCCTCGACGCGGGCCCGGGTGACGACGCCGGGCCGATGGACGCGGGCCCGGACGCCGGCGCGATGGACGCGGGCACGGACGCCGGGCCGATGGACGCGGGCACGGACGCCGGGCCGATGGACGCCGGCTGCATGGCGGACACCTTCCGCTGCGTCGGGGACGATCTCGAGCGCTGCGTCGACGGCGGCTTCGTCCTCGAGGAGACCTGCGCCCTCGGCTGCACGGAGACGGGCGGCGCGCGCTGCCTCGTGTTCGTGCCGTCGAACGTCGGTGGCGACGTCGACTTCCTGGAGACCGATCCGGTGACCATCGGCGACGAGAGCTGGGACACGGACGACTGCGGAGACATCCCCTACGACTCGCTGGTCGTCGCGCAGGGCGACGGGGAGCTCGAGCTCTGCGTGGTGCGCTTCGGGGACGTGACCTTCGAGGGCGAGCTGCGCACGAGCGGCGACCGGGGCCTGGTCGTGCTCGCGTCCGGCGATCTGACGGTCGCGTCGGGGGCCGACATCGACGTCGCCTCGCGCGGGCGCACCGGCGGGCCGGGGGGAGGCGACGGCGCCCGGGAGAACGGCAGCGGCGTGGGCGGGCTCCACCCCGGCGGGAACGGCGACCACGTGGGCACCGTCTCGGACGGCGGCGGCGGTGGCGGCGGCTTCTGCGGCGCGGGCGGCGCGGGAGGCGAGGGCGGCTCGGCGAGCGGCGGGTCGGCGGGCGGATCCGAGGCCGGGGGCTATCTCCTGGTGCCCCTCCGCGGCGGCTCGGGGGGCGGCGTCGGCGGCACGGGGGAGAGCGCGGGCCGCGGCGGCGGCGGCGGCGGCGCGCTCCAGCTGAGCGCCCGGGGCGTCCTCACGATCGACGGTCAGATCGACGCGGGCGGTGATGGAGGCAACGGCGGCGAGGACGGGACCTTCTCGGACACCAACATCGGTGCGGGCGGCGGCGGCGGCTCGGGCGGGGGCGTCCTCCTCGAGAGCGCGGTCGAGGTCCGCTTCGGCGGCAGCGACGAGATCTTCGCGAGCGGCGGCGGCGGCGGCGGCTCGGCCTCGTGCCGGGAGCGCGGCTTCGGGGAGAACGGCGACGACGGGAACACGCTCCCGGTCCCGCTCGGGGGCGAGCAGGGGCGCGCGTGCATCGGCGGGGCGGAGTTCGGCTCCGACGGCGGCGACGGTGGCGTCGACGGGGACGCGGAAGGCGGCGGGAGCGACGACACGGACGGCGCCAACGGCGGCGGCGCGGGGGGCGGCGCCGGCTGCGTCGTGCTGAGCGCGCCGGCGATCGGGACGCCCGCCACGCAGACCGGCGTGCTGCGGATGACGACGCCGACGATCGAGTAGAGGGCGCGCGCCGACCGGGCGCCTCGCCGCGGCCTCGAGCTCGTCGGTGCGCCCGGGCGTCGCACCCTGGCGTCGCACCCGGCCGTCGCACCCGGCCGTCGCACCCGGCCGTCGCACCCGGCCGTCGCACCCGGCCGTCGCACCCGGCCGTCGCACCCG
>PABA01000015.1 GCA_002699025.1 Sandaracinus sp.
CTCCGGTCGTCGCTGCGCTCCTCCCTGCGCGGCTTCCCAGCGCCTCGCCGTGGCCGGCGAGAGCTCGGCCTCGCTGCGCTCGGTCGCGGTGCTGTGGTCGACAAACCAGGGGCCGGGCGCCTCTCCGCTGGGAGGGCTGCCGGGGTCCGACCTCGTGCGGGGCTGGCTGTCGCTCGGGTTCTCTGGGAGCGGCACCTTCGTCGCCTCGGTCGCTGGACGCTCCCTCGGTCGTCGCGTCGGGCGCGTGGGCTTCGCTTCCGCCGCCTGCGCTTCGGTCGGCGCTTCGCGCCTCCTGCGCCTGAGTCGGCGCGTGGTCTCGCCATACGCTGCGCTCCTCTCTGCGCGGCCTAGCAGCGCCTCGCCGTGGCCGGCGAGGGCTCGGCCTCGCTGCGCTCGGTCGCGGTGCCCCGATCTATCGAGCAGGGCGGTGGCGCCTCTCCGCTGGGAGGGCTGCCGGGGTCCGACCTCGTGCGGGGCTGGCTGTCGCTCGGGTTCTCTGGGAACGGCACCTTCGTCGCCTCGGTCGCTGAGGCTCCCTCGGGCGTCGCGCGACGCACGTGGGCTGCATCTCGGCCTCGGGAGCGGCGGTCGGCGCTTCGCGCCTCCCTGCACGAGCGTGCGTGGGCTTCGCGTCGCGCGCCTGATGGCGCTCGGGCTCGGGTTGGCAGCTTGCTCTCGCTCCTGCGCGGCCGCGAGACGAAGACGAGGCGGACGTGGGCTCGCCCCGGCTATCGGCGGCGGCGGGTGCGCTCGCCGGGCTCGAGGATGGTGAACTCGACGCGGCGGTTGAGGGCGCGGCCCTCGGCGCTGTCGTTGGGGGCGACGGGGTTGGCCTCGCCGTAGCCCACGTAGTCGAGGCGCTCGCGGGCGACGCCGCGGCTCGAGAGGTACTCGACCACGGAGCGTGCGCGCCGATAGCTGAGGTCGAGGTTGTACTGGTCGTCGCCGGCGGAGTCGCTGTAGCCCTCGACCCGGATGCGCCGGTTCCGCGGCAGATCCTCGATGGCCTCGGCGACCTGGTCGAGGAGCGGCAGGCTCACGTTGCGGATCGTCTCCTGGTCGAAGTCGAAGTAAATCCGCTCGGAGATCAGGATCCGCGTGTCGGTGACGGTCACCACCGCCGCCTCCGGGCCCGGCTCGGGGCAGCCGTCCTCGTCCTGGAAGCCGTCCCGGTCCTCGGGCTGCATCGGGCACTGGTCCACGCCGTCGGCCAGCCCGTCCTCGTCGTTGTCCGGCTCGGGGCAGCCGTCCTCGTCCTCGAAGCCGTCCCGATCCTCCGACTCGAGCGGGCACTCGTCCTGCGCATCCAGCGCCCCGTCGGCGTCGTTGTCCGTGTCCGGGCAGCCGTCCTCGTCGAGGAAGCCGTCCACGTCCTCGACGTCGTTCGGGCAGTCGTCGGCCTCGTCCTCGATGCCGTCTCCGTCGTTGTCCGGATCGGCGCAGAAGTCCCCGTCCTCGTACCCGTCGTAGTCCTCGGGGCCGGCCTCGCAGCCGTCGTCCCGCTCGCTCGCGAAGCGCAGCACGCCGAAGCCCCGGATGGTCGGCGCGCCCCAGCCCGGCGCGATGCCCGTGCCCACGCCGATGTCCGCCGTCAGGCCCGGGGCGAGCTTCACGCGCACGCCCACGTCGACCTCGCCGGGGTTCTCGTCGGCGCCGAAGCTCCGCCCGGCCAGCCCGAGCCGCATCTGGGCCTCACCGATCAGGGCGAGCCGCTCGTGCACCTGCACGCTCGCGCCGCCCGCCAGGTGGAGCTCGTCGTCCCACTCGAAGGCGCCGACCACCACGCGCCGGCGGAACCGCCAGCCCACGTCCGCGCTCAGCGTGAGCATGCCGATGCGCCACGCGAAGAGGAGGGCCGGGTTCGTGGTCCAGTAGTCGGTCCCGACGAAGCGGTCGCCGTCGCCGCTGGGCAGGGTCGTCAGCAGCCGCGCCGCCAGCGCCACGTCGCCCCGCAAGATCGGCACCTTCAGCATCAGGCGCACGTCGCCCGGGCGGATCGCGACCTCCGGATCGAGCTCGGCCTGGAAGGGATCGGACGCCGCGTTCGCGAGCACGACGGGCACGGACACGCCGAGCTCGAGCCACTCGAAGAGGCCGAGGCTCGCGAGGAGCTCGGCGTCGATGCGCCAGGGCACGACCTCCCCCTCGTCGCTCGAGCGCACGAAGACGTCGTTCGCGCCGTTCACCCCCAGCCCCACGACGAAGGTCAGGTGCCGCGGGACCTCGGGCCGATCGATCGTGAAGGTGCTGCCCGGGCTCGGCGTGGGGAGGAAGAGCTGCGTGTCCAGCTGGTCGGACTGGGCGGCGGCCGGGCTCGTCAGGGCCGCGAGCGCGACGAGCGCCGCGATCCCGATCGTCGCGCGCCGCGGATGACCGCTCCGCCGCGTCTGCGGGTCGCTCCGCCGTCCATGCAGGTCGCGCCGCCGTCCATGCGGGTCGCTCCGCCGTCCATGCGGGTCGCGCCCCCGTGCCTGCCGCTCCCAACCGCGCACGCCCCGGAGACTAGTACAGGTTCCCGGCCCGTCGGCAGCTTTCCCGCGGCGATCGTCCCGAGAGCGGAGAAGGGTCACGGCACGATCCGGCAAAGTCTGTATACTTCGCGCCGCGATGCTCTACGTAGCTTGTTCGGGCTTCCCCGTGCCGGTCAGCCGCTATTGGTCTCTGTTCCCCGCCGTGGAGATCTCGGACACCGAGCTTGGCATTCCCGGCGCCGGCACCGTCCGCCGCTGGCTCCGCGAGTCCCCCGAGGGGTTCGCCTTCACGGCGCTCGCGCCGAAGGAGCTCGGTGAGTCCGGTTTCGCCAAGACGAAGGAGAACAAGGCGCTGGTCCAGGCCTTCGCCGACTTCGCCGACACGCTGGGTGCCCAGGCGGTGGTCTTCCACGCGCCCGAGGAGTTCGAGCCCTCGAAGGCCACCAAGAGCGCGGTGAAGAGCTTCGTCGGCTGGCTGCCGGACGCGCTCCCGCAGGTGGTGCTCGACCTGCCCGGCTGGAAGCCCGCCGACGTCCTCGCGGCCTGCGGCAAGAAGAACGTGGTCGCGGCCTACGACCCGCTCCTCGACGACGCCCCGCCCGGGGACATCGTCTACATGCGCCTCCCGGGGCCGGCCGGGCACCGCTCACGCTACGACGAGGAGGCCGTCGAGCAGATCGCCGAGCACTGCAAGGCGGTGCGCGACGAGTCCGACCTCGCCTTCTGCGTGTTCCGGAACATCGACATGCAGGCGAACGCGACCGGCGTGCTCGAGCTCCTGGAGAAGTGAGCCCCATGTCCACCGAGCACCTCGAGACGATCTTCGACGCCGACCGGCGCCTCCGGGAGGCGGAGGCCGCGCTCCTGCAGACCCCGCGGAAGGCGCTCGCGACCCTCCTCGCCGACGCCGTGGACGAGGCGGTGGCGCTGGACGATCGCGCCGAGGCCGAGATGCGCCTCGAGCGGCTGGCCGACCTCTGCGCCCAGGTGCCCGGCCCCGCGATGGCCGACGCCCTGATCCGCATCCTCGACGACCACGAGCCCCGCGTCCGTGTGGCCGCCGGCGAGGCGCTCCTCGACGTCGCCTACGACTACTACGCGGAGGTCGCCCGGGCGATCGAGCGGAGCCTCGACGCCGGGAGCCAGGTGCGGGCCCTCGCCGAGCTGCCCTTCCTCCTGGTCGAGGTGGGCGAGCCGAGCGCCGGGCCGCTCCTCCGCCGTTTCCTCGCGCACCCGGATGCGCACGTCGTCGCCGCCGCCACCGAGGCCGCCGCCGATCTCGGCGAGGAGTCGCTCGCGGACGCGATCGAGCAGCTCCTCGGGGACACGCGCGACGTCACCCTCGACGAGCTCGAGGACGGAACGGGCGCGACCGTCGGCCAGCTCGCCATGGAGGCCCTCGGTCGGCTCCGGCCCTCCATCCACGAGGACCTGGGGTGAGCGACGGGCGCGCCGGCCGCCCTCGCAAGAGCAGCTCCCAGCACGACGCGCAGCTCGTCGACGCGGTCGTCGTCCCGCGCTACTCGGCCCACTTCGCGCGCCTCTTCCTGGCCGACGTGCCCTCGGACGCGCGCACCGTGCTCGACGTGGGCTGCGCGACGGGGCACGTCTCCTTCCAGATCCTGGCGCGGCTCGGGCGCACCGGCCGCGTCATCGCGATCGATCGCGACGAGGGGCTCGTGGACCTCGCGCGCCGGCGCGGCTGGGACGAGATCGGCAAGCGCCTCTTCTTCAAGGTCGAGGCCGTCGAGCAGCTCTCCTTCGGGGACGGCGTCTTCGACGCGGTCGTGGGGAACCTCGCCGACGAGTGGCTCTTGGCGCCGCGCGCGCTCCAGGAGCTCCGCCGGGTGCTCGCGCCGGGCGGGCGGCTCTTCCTCACGACGCCCCTGCGCGGCACCTTCGCGGAGGTGCTCGACATGTTCCGCGAGATCGCCGTGCGGGACGCCGACGCGGAGCTCGCCCAGCGGATCGCCGCGCACGCCGCAGAGGCGCCGACGCGCGACGCCCTCGCGGCCACGGTCGCAGAGGCCGGCTTCGAGGAGGTGAGCGTCCGCGAGGACCCCTTCCGGCTCTCCTACCGGAACGCCGCCGAGCTCTTCGCGGATCGGCTCGTGCACCTCGTCGGCCTGCCCGACTGGCGCGCGCTGCTCGAGGGGGACGCCCAGCGCCTCGAGGAGGCCCAGCGGGCGCTCGACACGTACCACGCGGGCGGGCCGCTCTCGCTCACGGTGCGCGCCGCCTGCGTCTCGGCCCGCATCTCCTGAGCCGCCGCAATCCGAACCGGCCGCGCCGCGAGCCGCCGCAATCCGAACCGGCGCATCCCGAGCCGCCGTGTTCGAACCGGCCGCGCCGCGAGCCGGCGCATCCCGAGCCGCCGCGTTCGAGCCGGGCGGAGGCGCCCTACTCCACGCTCTCGCAGCCGCGCCCGTCGCGGGCCGGGATGACGACCTGCACGACCGTCTCGCGGAGGCGCGTCACGCCGTCGCCGCGCAGCACGATCGTGAGGTAGTAGGTCTGCGGCTCCGGGCCCCGCTCGATGCGCTCGTTCGCGAGCCCGATCCGGAAGCGCACCCGCGTCCCCGGCTGCACGGCCTCGTAGCGATCGCCGAGATCCGTCGCGCCGCTCGCCGGGTCGGCCCCGAGCGTGCGCACCCCGTCGACGAACTCGAGCGCGTCGACCTCGTCCCCCGGCCAGTCCTCGACCAGCACGTCGATGTCGATGGGGACCTCCTCGACGAGCGTCCGCACGACGTCGATCACTCCGTCGTCGAGCCGCTCCCCGGAGAAGCCGATGTTCACCCAGACCGGCTGTCCGTCGCGCGTCACGGCGCCCGTGTCCCGGGCGATCTGCTGGAGGTCGCGGAGCGCCTGCGAGCCGCCGCCCTCGCCGCCGCTGTAGAGCCCGAGCACCTTGGCGCCGATGCCCCGGAGCGCGTTCACGGCGTCCTCGTAGCGATGCGGGCGCGGGCTGATCGGCGGCTCCGTGTAGGGGTTCGATCCGCCGGGCCCCTCGTGCATCTCCGCGTCCGTGAAGAGCAGCACGATGCGGCTGCCGCTCTCGCGGAAACAGGCGCCCCCGACCCGATCGCTCGCGCAGATCGCCGGGCGCACGTAGCGGCCGAGCCCCTCGCCGGTGGCCGCCTGGTAGAGCGCCTCGACGTGGCTCTCGGGGATGTCGCTGCCGCTCCGCTCGACCAGCGCGTCGACGCCCCGCTGCACCTCGCTCACGCCCGCCGTGCTCGGCGTGATCAGACGGAAGGGGATGTCCGTCTCGTCGCCATAGGGGATCACGGGGAAGTCCGCGAACTCGGCGACGCTGAGGTGGACGTCCTCGATGGCGTCGGCGAGGCCGGGCGCGATCACGTCGCGGAGCGAGCGGCGGATCTGCGCGATCTCCTCCGTCATGCTGCCCGTGACGTCGACGAGGAAGAGCACGTCGGCGGTGGCGATGCGCGCGAGGAAGCCGACGTCGACGAACTCGGGAGGCTCGCGCGGGGGGAGCTCGATGCACTCGTCGGGCGGCGGCGGCGGGACGAAAGCGTCCGGACGTCCACCGTCCGGGATGGGCGTGGCGTCCGGCTCGACCGAGGCGTCCTCGGGTGGAGCGCTGGGGATCGGGAGGCCCGTCTTCGACCCGCAGCCGGCGAGCACGCCGAGCAGGAGCATGCCGAGCAGGAGGGGGAGCGGAGCTGGGATGGCGAGCGTCCCGGCGCCCCGGGGCGACGAGGGAAGTCGGGCGCTCCTCGCCCGGGGTCGCGTGACGGCTCGCTCGCTCCTACCCATCTCCGCGTCCTCGTCTCGCTCGATCCATCCGCCTCGGCTCCATCCCGACCTGGCCCCTCGGTGCGGAGCTACGCAACGCCCGTTCCAACCCGATCGTGCCGCACCGTGCCGCCTTCCCACCAGTGTCGTGGCCGCGGCGCGCGATTTCCATCCCGGGAATGTGGGAGATCGACCGGCGCCCCCCGCGAGCGCCCAGCGCGGCCGTCAGCGCGCTGACATCAGCGCGCCAGCTCGTCACAGGAGCCGCCGTCCTCGCCGGGGATCAGGAAGACGACCTCCTCGCGGCCGAGACGGCTCCGCCGGTTGGCCCGGAAGAGCACCCGCGCGGGGACCAGGCGCGTCTCGGGCGCCGGCGGCACGCGGCTCCCATCCAGCTCGATCTCGAAGGTCACCCGCGTCCCCGGGCGCACGTCGAGGAAGGCGTCCTCCGTCACCTCGCCCACGCCGCTCATCGGCTCGGCGGAGAGCGGGCGGATGGCCACGACGAGGTCCCGCGCGTCGATGGCGTCCCCGGGCACGTCCTCGACCTGCGCGTCCACGTCGAGGGGCGTGCCCTCGGCGAGCCGCTGGATCGCCTCGACGATGCCGCTCCCGACGCCGCTGCCGGTCCCGCCGATGTCGATGGCGATCGGCGTCCGGTCGGCCTCCACGGCCCCCGTGTCCTCGGCGATGGCCCGGAGGTGCCGCATCGGGGACATGGCGAAGGCGTCGCGCGCGCCGAGGCCGATCACCAGCGCGCCGAGGCGCCGGAGCTCGCGCACCGCGTCGCCGTACTCGTGCGGCCCGGCGAAGTCGTACTCGCTCTCCGGGCGCACCCCCGGCGGCCCGTTGTTCATCGGCGCGTCCGTGATCAGGACCACGACCGGGAGCGCCTCCCGGCGGAAGCACCCGCCCCCGATGCCGCCCCGCGGGCACCCGGCGGAGGCCTCGATCCACGGGCGGAGCCCCTCCCCCGTCGCGACCTGGTAGAGCCCCTCCACCTGCGCCTCGGGCTCGTCGAAGTTGCCCCACGTGGGCAGGTCGCCGAGGGCCGCCTCGATCTGGATCAGGTCGTCCGTGAGCGGGGCGCGCATCTCGTAGGGGCGCACGTCACCGGGCCCGTGGGGCTCCACCGGGAACTCCCCGACGAGGGCCACGCCGAACCAGGCGTCGGGGATGGCCTCGGTCACGCCCGGGACCACCCGGTCGCGGAGGCGCCGCCGGATCGTGTCGATCTCGTCGAGCATGCTCGCCGTCGCGTCGAGCAGGAACATCACGTCGACCACGGCGAGCGAGACCGGCAGCTCGAAGCTCGTCCGCACGGGGCCGCCGTCGGGCGGCAGCTCGATGCAGGGGGGCGGCATGCCCGCGTCCGTCCCCGCGTCGAAGGAGGCGTCCACGCCGGCGTCCTCCCCCGCGTCCACCTGGGCGTCGGGGAGGAGCAGGCCCGTCTTGGCACCGCAGCCTGCGAGGACACTGGCCGCGAGGACGCCCGTGACGAGCACGCCCACGAGGACGAAGCCCCGGACGAGGCCGCCCGGAACGGAACGGCCCGCCAAGAGTGCGCTCGGGACCGGGGTGCGGCGCGCGAGCACCGGCGCCGTGTTCAGGGGAAGAGCTCGTCGCATCCTTCGCCGCCCTCGCCGGGCACGACGATGTCGATGAAGCGACGCCCGAGTCGACGGCGGGCGTCGCCGCGGAAGATGATCTCGAGGCGGAAGCGCCGCGGGCTCGGGCCCGGCACCACCGCGTCGTTGCGCACGACGATCTGCCAGATGAGCCGCGTCCCCGCCCGCGCCTGCAGGAAGACGCCGCCCTCCACGTCGATGCCGGCCACCCCGTCGGGGGGCTCGGCCCGGAGGGGGACCACGCCCTCCACGAAGTCGAGCACGTTCACGCCGTCGCTCGGGACCGGGTCGACGAGGACCGCGTCGATGTCCTGCTCGAGCGAGCCCGCGAGGGTCTCGATCGCCTCGACGACGCTCGTCCCGAGCCGCTGTCCGCTGGTGCCGATGTCGAAGACCAGCGGGCTCCCCTCGGCGATGGCCTCCGTGTCCCGGGCGACCTCGCGCAGGTGATCGCGCGCCAGCCCCCCGCCGCTGTCGAAGCCCATCACGCGCACACCGAGCGCGTTCAAAGCCCGCACGGCCTCCTCGTAGGTCGCCGGCCGCGGGATCACGTCCGACCCGTAGGGGAAGACCCCGCCGGGCCCGTTGTGGAACTCCGCGTCCGTGAAGAGCAGGACGACCGGGAGCGCGTCCCGACGCACGCAGGCGTAGCCGAGCCCGCCGGCGGGGCACCCCGCGCTCGGCTCGACGTAACTGCCGCGCCCGGCCCCGGTCGCGAGCTGGTAGAGGGCCTCGACCTGGCTCTCCTGGATGTCGCGCCCGTCGCCGAGCTCGATGTTGTCGACGGCGGCCTGCACCTCGTTGATGTTCGAGGTCATGGGCAGCCGGAGCTCGAAGGGCTTGTCGCCGGCGCCCGAGGAGCCGTAGTCGCCCACGGGGAAGTCCGCGAAGGTCGCCACGGCGAGGCGCGAGTCGGGCACGGCGTCGCGGATGGCGGGCACGAGCTGGTCTCGCAGCCGGCTGCGGATCTCCTCGATCTCCTCCTGCATGGACGCGGTCACGTCGATGAGGAAGGCGATGTCCGCGGCGCCGACCTGGGCCTCCACGTCGAGGTCGACCTCCACCGGGCCACCGTCGAAGGGCACGTCGACGCAGATGTCCGCGTCGGGCCCGGCGTCGGCCATGCTGGCGTCGAGGCCGCCGTCCACGCCCGCGTCGAAGCTCTCGTTGTCGCCCCCGTCGGGGACGTACAGGCCCGTCTTGGCGCCGCAGCCGACGAGCGCGAGGGCGCAGGCGGCCGCGAGGAAGGTCCACGGAGGGGACGAGACGAGCCGCGCGGGCATGGGGGCTCCATCGTAACGGTCCCCTCCCTGAGCGTCGAGGTCGGGCGGCGCGGGCGGCACGAAGAACACCCTGTGGCCGCCGGGCCCTCCTGGGAAGGGGCCGGGGAGCGGGGCGCGCTCGGGGCCGGCTCAGCGGATCCGCCGGTGCCCGTGGACGCCGTGCAGGCGCGTCGTGTCGACGCGGAGCGCGAGGATGAGCGAGAAGAGGCGGCGCGCGGTCGGGTGGTCGATGCCGAAGGCACGGCAGCGGCGCTCGATCAGCCGGCCGGCCTTGTCGTGGGTGACCTTCTTGGCCATGTCGAGGGCCTCGAGGCGGCTCACGCCCCCGCGCGCGTCGGCCCGGGCGAGCTCGCGCACGATGTCGACGTACTCGCGGATGAGGTCGGCGAGGAGATCGTGGGCGAGGAGCACGTCGGCCAGCGCCGCGCCGCGGGCGTCGCGCAGCTCGAGCACGACGGCCTGCTGCGTGAGCGTGATCTCGAGCACCTCGGCGTCCTCGCGGAAGACCGCCTCGCCCGGGACGAGCATCTCGCGGATGGCCGCCTGCCACTCGAGGCGCCGGGCCTCGGCGGCCTCTTCCCAGGTCCGATCGTCGATGCGTACGCGGGCCAGCATGGGCGGGGAGCATAGGGGCCGCGCCCGGCTCCCCCCACCCCTTTCGCGCGGCTTCTCGGGCGCGACCCGGCCCGGGCCGGACTGGATCGGGGACGCCACGCCCGGCGTTCACGGACGCGAGCGGCGCAGGACGCGGCCCCCGCCGAAGGCCGGACGCGCTATGGTCCGCCCGTGGAGCCGCCCCTGGTCCCGAGTCGCACCATCTACCGGTGGGACCTCGACAAGACCTACCTCCGGACCGAGTTCGACACGGTCCGGCAGCTGCTGCGCACGGCCGTCGAGAAGCCCGCCCAGAAGCGCACCGTGCCCGGCGCCAGCGTGCTGCTCCGGGAGATCCGCGCGACGGGCCCGGCGGGCATCTTCATCCTCTCGGGCAGCCCCGAGCAGATGCGCCGCGTGCTCGAGGCGAAGCTGCGGCTCGACGGCATCCGCTGGGACGCCTTCACGCTGAAGCCATCGCTGCGGAAGCTCCTCCGCGGCAAGGTCCGCTTCCTCAAGGATCAGATCTCCTACAAGCTCGCGGCGCTGCTCAGCGCGCGCACCGGGGCCGAGCCGGATACGCGCGAGGTGCTCTTCGGCGACGACGCGGAGGCCGACGCCTTCATCTACTCGCTCTATGCGGATCTCGGGGCGGGCCGGGTCGGCACGGAGACGCTGATGAAGGTGCTCGAGCGGGCGCGCGTGTACCGCGACGAGATCCCCCAGCTCGTGCGCATGGCGAGCCGCATCCCGCGCCGCGACCACGTGCGGCGCATCTTCATCCACCTCGATCGCATGTCCGCGCCCGAGGTCTTCGCCGAGTTCGGCTACCGGGTCTGCCCCTTTTTCAATTACTTCCAGCCGGCGACGGTGCTGTACCAGGACGGCGGCGTGGAGGTGCAAGCGGTGCTCCGCGTGGCGGCCGACCTGGTCCTGCGGCACGGCTTCGGCGGCGAGGCGCTGGCGGCCAGCTTCTTCGACCTGGCGGACCGCCGCTACGTCGGGCGCGACACGGCGGAGGGGCTCCTCGAGGCGGTCGGGAGCGCGGACCTGCGCGCCTTCGCGAGCGCCGCGCCGAGCCTCGAGCAGATGGCCGGCTCCATCGAGCGTCGCCTGCCGCAGCTCGGGGATCCGGCACCCATGGAGCGCCTGCCCATCGACTACGTCGACCTCTTCAGCCGGGACAAGGCCCGCGCCCGCGCCGCCCGCCGCCGCGCCACCTGGCGCCGCCACTGACTCCTCGCACGTCCGCGTGAGGCGACGCACAGCCGTACCCGGGACGGGATCGCGTGAGGTGACGCACAGTCGTACCCGGGACGGAATCGCGTGAGGTGACGCACAGCCGTACCCGGGCCGGAATCGCGTGAGGTGACGCACAGCCGTACCCGGGACGGAATCGCGTGAGGTGACGCACGGCCGTACCCGGGACGGGAATCGCGTGAGGCCACGCACAGCCGTACCCGGGCCGGAATCGCGTGAGATGACGCACAGCCGTGCCCGGGGCGAAAGCGTGTGAGGCGACGCACAGCCGTACCTGGAACGGACTCGCGCTCCGGTCTCGGCGCGAAGGCTTCTGCCTGGCGTGCCCGCGCCGCCCTCCCCTCGCCGACCGCCCTCGCGGTGCTCGCGTCGGGAGCGATGGAGCGGCGAGGCACCCGCCGCCGCACCGAGGGCGCGGCGCGCTCAGCCCGCCGAGGAGCTCACGCCGCCGTGGGCGCCCCGGACGATGTCGCGGAGCCGCGGGAAGGCCATGAAGTGGCGCACGATGGGCTCGGCCTCCTTCACGACCGCGTCGAGCCGCGCCTGGAGCTGCTTGTCCACGTCGCTCGTCTCGCGCTTCACCTCGTCGAGGTCCACCTCGCGCACGGCGCTCATGCCGCCGAAGCGCCCCTTGAGCTGCTCGATCTGGAAGGTCAGGTCGTCGCGCTCCGCCTCGAGCCGCCCGCGATCCTTCTCGAGGTCCTCCTGCGCCCGCTCCGCCTCGAGCCGGATCCGCGCGAGCGCACCGGCCTCCGCGAGCGCCGCCACCACGTCCGGCTCGAGCGGCGCGCCCGTCGCGTAGCGCGGCACCTTCCGCCAGGCGCGCAGGAGCGGCTCGCCCACCTGCTGCGCCCGCGCCCGAGCCTCCGCCAGCCGCCCGTCGAGGCCCGCGAGCTCGCGCTCCACCCGCGCCAGGTCGTAGCCGAGCGCGTCGAGGGCGCGGCCGATGCGCATGCGCGCCTCCCGGGCCTCGTCCTCCTGCGTGGTCACCACCGTGATCCGGTCCACGAGCTGATCCCGCAGCCGGGCGAGGCGCTTCACCTCGGCGTCGAGCGCCGCGAGCGCCGCGAGCAACCAGCTCGGCGGACCGTCCGGATGCGCCCGGGGCACGAGCCCCCGGAAGACCTCCACCCGATCCAACCAGCGCGTGACCAGCTCCGTGACGCTCGGGTGGTCGCGCTCGGTCGTCTTCGACACCCGGCGCGGCGCGGGCGGCGCCTCCACGGGCGGGGCCTTCGAGTCCCGGTGGCGCTCGAGCCAGGCCTTGAGCTCCTCGGCGAGCGCGTGCGCCGACGGGGGCCGGTCCTCGGCGCTCTTCTCGAGCAGGCGGAGGACGAGCGCGTCGATGTCGGCGGGCACGTGGCGCTGGTGGAAGCTCGGCGCCCGGGCGGGCTCGCGGAGGTGCTTGAGGATGAGGTCCGTGGTGCTGCCCGAGAAGGGGAGCTGGCCCGTGAGCATCTCGAAGAAGACGACGCCGAGGGAGTAGAGGTCCGCCGCGGGAGTGATCGGCGCGCCGCGGGCCTGCTCCGGGGACATGTACTCGGGCGTGCCGAAGACCGTGCCCGTCGCCGTCACGCGGAGCTCACCCTTCATGTGGGCGAGGCCGAAGTCGAGGAGCTTCACGAAGTCCCCGTCGTAGCCGCGCAGGAGGAAGATGTTGTCCGGCTTGATGTCGCGGTGGACGACGTCGAGCTCGTGGGCCCGCGCCAGCGCCCGCGAGACCTGGTAGACGATCTGCATCGTGCGGGCGAGGGGGAGCGCGCCGCGGCGAATCTCCTCGCCGAGGGGCACGCCGTCGAGGTGCTCCATCACCAGGTAGACGAGCCCGTCGTCGGTCTCGCCGAAGTCGGTGATGTCGATGATGTGCTCGTGGTTGATCCGGTTGGCCGCCTTGGCCTCGCGGAGGAAGCGCGTCTTGTTCGTCGGCTCGTAGGCGAGGTCCGGGGAGAGGAACTTGATGGCGACGTCGCGGCCGACGACCTCGTGCTTGGCGCGGTAGACGGTGGCCATGCCGCCGACGCCGATGCGCTCCTCGATCACGTAGCGGCCGGCGAGCGTGCGGCCGACGAGCGGGTCGGGGACGGGCACGAGCGTGCCGCCGTCGAGCGGGCAAGCGGCCGGGTCGCCCCGGAAGCGCGCGCCGCAGATCTCGCAGACCTTCACGCCATCCCCTCGGGTCATCCTCGCACCGGATCGAGGGGAGCGACAACTTGCCGTGCCCCACCACGAGCTCACCGCGGGCGGCGCTGCGCGGGCGGGCGGTGGTGCGCGGGCAGGGGTGCGTAGATCGTCGGCGGCGCCAGCGAGGGCCGGTTCCGGCGGCGGCTCAGACCTGCGCGAAGAGCGCCCGGAGGATCTCGGTCGCCTCGCGGGCGGCGCTCTCCCCCGCGCCGGTCGCCTCGAGCGTGCCCTCGAGGGCCTCGGCCGCCTCCGCGAGGGCCGCCACGACGTAGAGGAGCTCGGCGTGGAACGGGTCCTCCAGCACGCGCTCGGCCTCGAGGCGGATCGGCGGCTCGTTCTCCACGAGCGCGCTCACGCCGACGCCGAGGTAGCTGGCCGCGCGCTGGGCCCGCTCCATGCGCGCGGCCTCGGCCCGGAGGCGCGCCGTCATCAGGCCCTCCGCGGCCCGCGCCACCCAGGCCACCCCCGAGGCGACCCCGCCATAGCCGGCCGGCGGCGCCTGCCGGAAGCTCGCGGGCGCGTCCTGGGCGGCGGCGTCGGCGACCTCGGCGACCTGGAGGCACTCGGCCCGGGTGGCCTCGCGCCGCACGCAGCGCTCCGCCACGCGCAGAGTCTCCTCGGCGAGCGCCTCCGCCTCGGGTACGCGCTCGGCGACCTCGCCCGCCCAGGCGGCCACGACGAGCACCGCGTCCCCGAGCGAGAGCGCGGCGGCGCCGGCGATCCACATCAGCCAGCTCGGACGCGGGCAGGCGTCCCAGGCGGCCTCGAAGTCGGGCCCGTGGGGCCGCGCCCAGGCGACCAGCTCGAGGGGCGCCTCCATGCGCTCGAGGAGGGCCCAGGCCTCATCCACGGCGGGCCCCTCCGCGGCGCGCGCGGGACCGGCTCAGGATGCGCCCTCCTCCCCGCTCTCGGGCGCCGGCTCGGCTTCGGCGGGCTCCGCTTCGGTCGGGGCCTCGTCCGCCGGGGGCGCGTCGCCGGGGGCCTCCCCATCCGAGCCCTCCCCGGCGGCCTCCTCCCGAGCGGCCGGATCCGGCGCCACCTCGGCCTCCGGCGCCTCGCCCTCGAGCTCGCCCGGATCGCCCTCCCCCGGCAGGATCTCCCGCCCGGGGAAGCCGCGGCGCACGTTCTCGAGGTCGCGGTAGCGCTGGAAGAGCGCCGTCTGCCGCGAGCGGAGCGGCACGTCCACGCCGCGCACGAAGATCCGGAGCGGCCGACTGCTCAGCTCGAAGGGGTCGCCGCTCCAGAGCACCAGGTTCGCGATCTTGCCGGGCGCGATGACGCCTCGGCTCCCGTCACCGAAGACGCTCGCGGGGGTCACCGTGATCGCCCGGAGCGCCGCCGCCGGATCGAGCCCGAAGCGCACGGCGTTGCCCGCCTCCTGCCGCAGGTTCCGGAGATCGTGGGCGCCGCTCGTCGCGAGGATCAGCGGCACGCCCGCGTCCGCGAGGAGCGTCGCGTTGTCGTAGCGGCTCCCGCGCGTCGTGAAGGTGCGCGGGAGGTTCGTCAGCGGCTGCACGATGACCGGCACCTCCGCCTCGGCGAGCCGTTCGCGCACCCGCCAGCCCTCCTCGACCCCCGCGAGCACCAGGTCGAGGCCGTACTCCTCGCCTAGCTCGAGGACGCGCAGGATGTCCGCGGCGCGTCCGACGCGCACGACCACCGGGATCTCGCCCCGCAGCGCCGGCTGGAGCCGCTCGAGGTCGAGCCGGCTCACGGCCAGCTCGCGCACGCCGCGCCGGTCGTAGGCCGCCCGCTGCCGCCCGTAGAGGCGCGCGTCCTCGAGGACCTCCCGGAGGCGCGTCAGCGCCATGGGCATCGCGCCGCCGGCCGCGTCCACGCCCCCGTCGTGGAGATCCACGTGGAGCGCCACGTCCCGCGCCACGATGGCCTGGGCCGGCGTCTCGCCGCCCAGATCGACGAGCGCGCTCGTCCCCGGGACGAGCCCCCCGGTCGGGGTCACGAGCGCCGAGGTGAGCCCGCCGAGCCGCGCCACGCGGACGAGCGTGGAGGCCGGGTCGTAGCCGTCGGCGGCCGAGAAGGCCGCGCGGATCGGATCGGCGTCCTCCTCCTCGGGGGCGTCGTCGCGCGTCGCCTCCTCGAGATCGATCTCCCGGAGCCCCAGCGGCGCGCCGACGGCGACCAGGCCCGGCGTCACCACCCCCGCCCCGTTCGGCACGGTGACGACCGACGCCCCGGCGGGCGCTCTCACGTCCGCCCCGGCGGCGACGATGCGGCCGTCGCGGATGACGACGGTGGCGTTCTCGACCGGGTCACCGTCGCCCGGGTGGAGCGTGATGCCCGTCAGCGCCACCACGTCCTGGGCGGACGCCGGCGCGGCGGCGAGGAGCGTCGCCCCGAGGAGCGACGCGGCGACGCGGAGTCGGCGGCTCATCGCGCACCTCCTTCGAGGATCGGCAGCGCTTCGGTCTCGTTCTGCCCCTGCTCGAAGTCCGTGGTCGGGTTCTCCGGGGTCGGCGGCGAGGCCGGCTGCTCGGCCCGGTCGTAGCGGAGCAGGCCGTCGACGAAGACGAGATCCGCGTGCGTGTAGACGCTGAAGGGGTCGTCGCTCCAGACGACCACGTCGGCCATCTTCCCGGGCTCGAGCGTGCCGGTGACCTCGTGCACGCCGAGGGCCCAGGCCGCGTTCGTCGTGAACCAGCGGAGCGCCGCGTCCTCCGAGATGTCGATGCCGCGGTGGCGCCCGGCCCACATGGCCTTGGCCGCCTCCTGGTTCAGGCGCTGCACCAGCATGTTCGAGTCCGAGTGCACGATGGCGCGCACGCCCGCCTCCTCGAGGAGCGCGAGGTTCTCCGGGATGGCGTCGTAGGCCTCGACCTTGAAGCCCCACCAGTCGGCCCAGGTGCTGATCGAGACGCCCTCCCGGGCGAGCAGATCGCGCACCTTGTAGGCCTCGACGGCGTGGTGGAAGGAGCGGATGCGGAAGCCGAACTCGCGGGCGAGCTCCATCATCCGGGTCATCTCGTCGGCGCGGTAGCAGTGCATCTGCACGAGCACGCGCCCCTGGAGGACGTCCCAGAGCGTCTCCTTGGCGAAGTCGCGCGTGGGCGGCGCGGGCTCGGGCCCCGGATCGTCCACCGGGTCGCCCTCGGGCATCTCGCCCTCCCCCTCGCGGGCCGCGCGCCGCCGCTCCTGGTCGCGGTCGTAGCGCATGCGCTTGCGCTGCCAGATGCGGTGCTTGTGCTGCCACTCGCCCCAGGAGCGCCCGTACTCGACGGCCTCCTGGAAGGCGGCGCGGTAGCCGGAGACGTTGCCCATGCGGGTCGAGGGGAACTGGCGGCGGCCGCCGTAGACGCGCTTGGGGTTCTCGCCGCAGGCCATCTTCAGCGAGTCCGGCGCGGCCGGGAAGCGCATCTCGGAGACCGAGCGGCCCAGGTGGAGCTTGAGGGTGGCGCCGCGGCCGCCGAAGAGGTTGGCCGAGCCGGGGAGCACGTGGATGGTGGTGACGCCGGCGGCGAGGGCGCGCTGGAGGGCCGGGTCCTGCGGCCAGATGGAGTCGGCGGCGGCGACCTGGGCCGTGTTCGGCGAGGTGGCCTCGTTGCCGTCCGAGTGGGCGCGGACGTGGGGGACCGGGTAGACGCCCATGTGCGAGTGGGTGTCGATGACGCCGGGGGTGACGACGCGGCCTTCGACGTCGACGAGGGTGGCGCCTTCGGGGACCTGCACCGCGTCGGCCGGGCCGACCGCCTGGATGCGGCCGTCCGCCATGACGACGACCCCGTCCTCGTGGATGGCGCCGGTGGCGGTCATGACGCGACCCCCGACGAGAGCGACGAGGGGGGAGTCGACGGCGGGGAGATCCTCGAGGCGCGCCTCGCCGCGCCCCTCGAAGGGCAGCGGCGGCGCGCCAGGCTCGGGCAGGGGCTCGTCCGGCGTGGTCGAGGTCGAGGCCCCGCCGCACCCGACCGCCAGGAGGAGAACGAGAGACAGACGCATCGCGGGCGACGCTACACGGCTTCCGCTCGCTGACGCTCGCTATTTTTCGGCTTACCAGCGCCGCCGTGGGCGGCTCGGCGCCGCCTTCGGCGGCGTCACACGGGTCGGTTCTTTGTCGGTACACGAACGCGGCTCCGTGGGGCCGGGCTACGGGGCAGAGATGGGGGCGCTCCCCTTCGCAGCCACGCGACTTCGCCGCGTGCGCGGCCGGCGCTCCCCTTCGCAGCCACCCGACTTCGCCGCGTTCGCGCGTCTTCCGCTCGCGTCACATGCCTCGGTTCTTCGACGGCACACGAACGCGGCTCCGTGGGGCCGGGCTACGGGGCAGATGTTGGAGCGCTCCCATTC
>PABA01000016.1 GCA_002699025.1 Sandaracinus sp.
CGCGCGGTGTCTTCCCGCGCGGTGTCTTCCCGCGCGGTGTCTTCCCGCGCGGTGTCTTCCCGCGCGGTGTCTTCCCGCGCGGTGTCTCCCCGAACCCCGCGGCGCTCATGGCGTCTCCTCGGGGGCGAGGGTGATCGTCCGCGAGGCCAGCTGGACCGTCGGCCCCACGGCGCCCGCGCCGTCCACGCAGGCCCCGTCGATGGCGGACGCGTCCCAGGCGCCGAGCAGGGCGACGACCTCGGCCGTCGGTCCGTCCTCGCGTGCCCAGAGGTCGTCCCCGATCGCCACCCAGGGGTCGTCGAGCGAGACGCCGAGCGGCGTCACGCGCTCCCCGCACCCGTTGGCCATCGTGCACCCGGCGACGGGCTCGAGGGCGAAGTCGAAGCCGAGCGCGTCGCTGAAGCGCAGGTCGCCCGCTTCTTCGTCGACGCCGAGCGTCGCGGCGAAGCGGAGGGAGACCTCCGCCTCGTCGGTGGTCTGCACCCAGCGCCCGTCGGGCGTGACCTCGAGGGGCAGCTCCGGAGCGAAGCCCTCGAAGAGCACCGCCGGCACGCCGCAGGCGTAGAGGGTGCGCGTGCTCTCCGGGACGCGCGACGCCGGCGCCTCGGAGGCCGGATCCATGGGCGGCGCTCCGGGCTCCGTGCCCTCGTCCTCGGGGTCGCTGGGGTCGCCGGGCACGTCCGGCCAGCGCCGCTGGGCGGCCGTCACGGTCAGGGCCGTGCAGCCGTCGGGCGAGGCCTCGACGGCCTCGAGGAAGTGCTCGCCGCGGAGCAGCGTCTCGGACCACTGCACGGGGAGCGCGGGCGGCGCGCAGCCCGGCGCGGGGCTCGGCTCGCGGGGCAGGCCGCGGTGGAGACGGCCCGCGGTCCACGCCTCGACCCAGCCGAAGACCGCGTCGTTGCGCTGGAGCTCGATGCGCACGCCGCGCGTGCCGTCGAAGGTGGCGAGCGCGACGCCCGCGCCCTCCTCGCCCTCGTTCGGCTCGTGCTCGATCCAGACGACGTCGCAGCTCCGGTCGCCTTCGAGCCTCAGGTCGATGCTCTGCCAGTGGCCGAGCTGCCAGCGCTCGGCGGGCGCGAAGAGGTCGCGGGTCACGGTGCGGCGCGGGTCGACGGCGAGCGCGTCGCAGTCGACCTCGACCTCCGGGCGGAGGCGCCGCACGCGGACGACGTGCTGCTCGGAGGCGACGCCGTCCTCGGGCGGGCCCGACTCGGTGCGGCCCATGATCTGGAGCTGACCCGAGCCCGGCGGGAGGGGCTCGGTGATCTCGACGGGCGGGCTCGTGGCGATGCAGGCGAGGGCGCCGAAGGCGATGGCGGCGCGGCGCGGCGCGGCGAGCGAGCGCGGCGCGGAGCGGGCGGCGAAGAGGCGCCAGGCGAGGGCGGCCATGGGGAGCGCGACGAGGTCCGTCGGGTCGACCCAGATCTGCCAGCCGAGGGCGCCCTCCACGAGCCGCGCGAAGCCGGGGGAGAGGTTGATGCCCGCGAAGACGCCGACGACCGCGGCCCAGCCGAGCGGGCGGGCCCGGGGGACCTGGGCGCGCGCCAGCAGGTAGGCGAAGAGCGGGGGCGCGACCAACAGGCCGGCGAAGTCGCTGAGCTTGCCGGTGAGCGCGGCGGGCGCGGCGCTGCCCTTGAGCAGGTGATCGTTGAGCGCGAGCGCGATGAGGGCGACCCACCAGAGGGGGTGCTGCCAGAAGGCGCGCGGCGCCGGCGTGCGGTCCATCTCTCCCACGGGAGAGGGGTGTGCAACGCGCGTGCCCGCCGATCCGAGGGCCCCGGGAGCCGGATCGCGCGCCAACCTGTGTCAGCCCCCGGGCTCCGGGTGCAGGGGACGTCCCGGGGCCGGCGAAAGGGGCCGGGCGCGGACCCTCCCGGCCTGCGCGGCGGGAAGTCCTCGGCGGGCGGCATCGGCCGACGCGAGGGGAGAGTCGGCGCCGAGGCTCAGGGCCTCAGGCGGAGCCAGCCGCTCAGCAGCCGCCCGTCGCTCGCGCGGCGCACGCGGTAGACGCCGCCGAAGAGCCACGTCGTGGCCCGCCCGCTCGAGAGCGGCACCATCGCGTGGGCCTCCTCCTCGAGGTCGGTGAAGCGGAGGAGCGCGGCCACCGGCGCGTCGATGGCGAGCTCGACGACCTCGAGGTCCGCCACGAGCTCCGCCTCGCTCTCCTCGCGCAGGTCGACCTCGCCCACGCTCCGCTCGGCGCGTGGCATGGTCGGGTGGAGCGCGTTCCGGTAGCGCACGCGCCAGACGCCGGGGGGCACCCGCGCGCCCGCGATGGCCGCGCCGCGGGGCGGCAGGGGGAGCTCTTGGCGCGTGCCGCCGTCCGCCGGCTCGATGAGGACCACGCCGCGCCCCCCGGCGACGTCGAGCCGCCCCTCGGGGAGCGGGCGCCCGTTCACCGTGAGCCGCACCTCGAGCCAGCGGGTCGGCAGATCCCAGCGGACGGGCACGTCGCTCGGGCGGGCCCCGGACGCCACGATCGTGGGCAGGCGCGGGAGCGCCGGGTGCGTCCCGAGGAAGCGCACGTCGGCGCGCGTCGCGAGGAGATCCGCGTCGAAGGCGCCGCCGGGCGCCACGTCGACGCCGCGGCTGGCGACGCCGAGCTCGTCGACGAGCTGGAGGTAGCCGAGGCGCGCGTCGTCGCCGCCGCTCGGCGCCTCGGCGCCGTCGACCGTGAGCACGCCGCGGAGGCGCACCCGCGAGGCGGCGACGTCGAAGAGGCCGTCCCCTTCGAGCGTGAGCGCGGGCTCGACGAGGGCACGTACGGGCGGCAGGCCCGGGGCGTCGCGCGCGTCCAGGTAGACGGCCCAGCGCCCGGGGTGGAGCTGCGCCGCGTAGCGACCTTCGCGCACGGGCACCTCGACCCGGGCGTCCCCGTCGAGGTCGTGGAAGAGCACCGTCGCCCCGGCCGCGGGCGCGCCGTCGACCGTGGCGGCGCCCTCGAGCGCGAGCCGGGGCGCCTCGAGGTGGAGCGTGCCGGGCGCCTCGACGCTGCCGAGGGCGTGGTGGCCGGCGGGCGTCTCGAGGTGGGCCGCGTGCGCGCCCGGGAGGACGGGGAGGCGCGCCGGCGCGTCGGCGAGGGGGGCGCGGGTCACGACGCCACTCTCCGCGTGGAGGAGCACCAGCGTGCCGTCGGCGGGGGCGGCCTCGAGGTCCAGGGTCGCTCGCGCGAGGGGGAGCGCGACCCGGCCGCCGGCGCCGACGCGGAGCTCGCCGCCGCGCACCCAGGCGGGCGCGCGGGGGGTGGCCGGGGCGGAGAAGGAGACCGTGTAGAGGCCGGGGGCGAGCGCGAGCTCGAGGGCGCCGGCGGCGCTCCCGGCGAAGGCAGCGGCGCCGCTCGCGTCCAGGACGCGGAGCGTGCCGCGGGCGGGCGAGCCGTCCGGCCAGGCGAGGAGGAGCTCGACGGGGGAGGGCGCGGGGGGCGTGGGTGGGGGCTCGATGGTCGGCACCCGGAGCGCGGGGAGCTCGCCCGCGGGGACGCAGACGCGCTCCTCCCGCGTGAGCGCGTCGAAGGGGACGTCCACGCTCGGGCCGCAGGCGAAGCCCGGGGGGCAGCGGCCGGGGGTGGCGCCGGAGAAGTTGCAGCGCGTCTGGACGCGCCGGTAGGCGACGGGGCCCGAGGGCCACGGGTCCCAGGCGAAGCAGGCCGTGGCGCAGCCGTCGACGGTGGCGTCGCGCGGGCCGGTATCGACCGGTCCGGTGTCGACCGCTCCGGTGTCGAGTGGGGTCGCGGCGTCGCCCTCGCCCGGTTCACCCGCGCCGCCGCAGGCGGTGAGGGCGAGGAGGAAGGCGAGGCGGCGCATGGGGGGAGCATACGCGCGGCGCTCGGCGCCGGCCCGCCGGCGCTGCCCGGAGCGCCCCGCGAGCCCCGGAGTCAGTAGGCGTTCTGCCGCACCTTGCGCCCGAAGATCGTCAGCCAGACGATCTTCAGGTCGAGCGCCAGGCTCCAGTTCCGGATGTAGTCGATGTCGTGCTCGACCCGCCGGATCATCTTCTCGAGCGTGTCGGTCTCGCCGCGCCAGCCGTTCACCTGGGCCCAGCCCGTGATGCCCGGCTTGGCCTTGTGGCGCAGCATGTACTCGAGGATCTGCGTCCGATAGAGCTCGTTGTGCGCGATGGCATGCGGCCGCGGGCCGACGACGCTCATCTCCCCGCGGAGCACGTTCACGAACTGCGGGAGCTCGTCGAGGCTGGTCCGGCGGAGGAAGGCGCCGAGCGGGGTGATCCGCGCGTCCCCCTTCGTCGCCTGCTTCACCTCCGCGCCGTCCTCCATCACGCGCATGCTGCGGAACTTCCAGACCTCGATCTCCTCGCCGCCGGCGCCGTAGCGGCGCTGCTTGAAGAGCACGGGCCCGGGGGAGGTGAGCTTCACGCCGGCGCCGATGGCGGCGAGAAGCGGCCAGGCCGTGGCGAGGAAGGCGCCCGCGAAGAGCACGTCGAAGAGGCGCTTGGCGCGGCCGTTCACGCCGCCGGCGGCGTGGACGATCAGGTCGTCGACCTCGTCCCGGTTCAGCGAGAGCGCGAGGACGAGCGCGACCAGGTAGCGGTCCTCGTCGATGTCCACGGCGCCGTTCGCGTCGACGACCTCGCGCACGAGCTCGACGAGGCGGCGCTTGTCGCTGCGGGACTTGCCGGCGAAGCGGTGGGCGGCGGTCTCGAGATCGAAGCGGCCCGGGTCGAAGGCCTCGAGGCGCTGCTCGAGCGCCTCGGGGAGCGTGTCCGTGTCGAGGAGCTGGCAGAGGAGCCCGCGCACGGTCTCGGCCTCGTGCTCGCAGAGCTCGTCGTCGGCGTGGGCGGCGCCGAGGAGGATCTCGGCGATGGGCCAGACCGAGCTCATGGTCTCGAGCTCTTGTTTGCCCTTCTGCTGGAAGGTGCGGAGCCGATGCGGGTCGGGGCGCCTCGCGTCGCCGTTCGGCTTCTTCTTCGCGCTCGGGGGCGCGTCCGGTCCCTCCTCCTTCACGCGCCAGAGGGTGTACGGGCCGGGGCCCCGCTGGCAAGCGTCGTCGCGACTCTCGCGGAGTCGATGGTCGCCCTCGCCGGGTCGCCTCCGGTCGCCGTGGCCGCCCGCGACGCGCCGGTCCCGCTACTGCACGGTCGCGAGGGCGAGGCCGAGGCCGGGGGCGTAGAGGGCGAGCTGGCGGGGCTCGGCGGGGTCGTGGAGGGCGTCGATGGGGCTGCCGGGGGCGAGCTGGGGCGTGATGCCGTTGGCGATGGCGCGCCGGGTCACGCCGCTCGGATCGACGAAGACGACCTCGATCTCGGGGATCTTCCGACCCGTGTTCCCTCGCTGGCGGAGCGCTTCGACGCGCGCCTGCACCGGGTGGCCGTTCTCGAGCAGGCGCCGGACCTTGCGGATGTTCAGCGCCGACCAGATGTGCGTGGGGATGGCGAAGAGGATCGCGCCCAGCGCCAGCGCGTAGAAGAAGGTCTCGAGCTTCTCGCCCTCCTTCGAGGTCGGTCCGACCATCAGGGCGACGGCCAGCGCGACGCCCCACATGAGCCAGGCGAAGCGACGGTAGGCGCGCACGGCGTCTGCGATCAGCGGAGCGACCGCCTCGCGGGACCGCGGCGGAGGCGTACGGATCAGCGCGGCGAGCTCTTCGGTCACCGCCGCATCGTATCAGCCGCCCTCGGGTGAGGTGGGCGGGCGAGGTGGGCGGCCGAGGTCGGCGGCCGGGGTCGCGCGCGCCGACTCCGCCGAGGACGCTTGCGGGCATGCCCGGCGCTCGACCGCCTCTCGCGCGCTACTTCTTCAGGCCCGAGAGGAGGTCGCCGAGCGTGCCCATGCCCGCGCCGCCCTGCTTCTTCTTGTAGTCCTCGAAGACCTTCCGGTCCTCGTCTTCCTTCACGGCCTTGATGCTGAGCTTGAGCTTGCCGGTCTCGAGGACCTTGGCCTGCAGCTCCTTGCCCTGCGGGAAGGCGCGCTTGAGGTCCGTGCCCTGCGCCGTGCCCGTCTCCCGCTCGGGGATCAGGCCGCGGCCGGCGCGGCCCGGGACGCCCTCGACCTGCACGAAGACGCCGTAGCGCTCCACGCGGTCCACCGTGCACTTGACGATCTCGCCTTTGCGCGGGCCGGCCTGGCTGATGCGCGTGCCGGCCTGGGCGCCCTTCGGCGCGGGCGCGAGGGAGACGCGCTTCCGCTCCGGGTCGACGCTCTGCACGGTCACGAGGAGCGGCTGGCCGACGCTCAGGTAGCTCGAGGGGTGGTGCGCGCCGGCGCCGAGCTCGGAGACGTGGAGCAGCCCTTCGAGGCCGGGGGCGATCTCGATGAAGGCGCCGAAGTCCATGAGCTTGCGGACCGTGCCTTCGATGACCGCGCCGGCCGGGGCGAGCTCGTCGACCCGATCGAAGGGGTCGGCCTCGAGGGCCTTGAGCGAGAGCGTGATGCGCGTCTCGGGCTCGCCGGTCTTCTTGTGGCGGCGCTCGGTGACCTCGAGGACGATCACCTCGACCGAGTCGCCCTCCTTCACGACCTGCTCCGGGCGGCGCCGGTCGTAGGTGAGCTCGCGCGCGGGGATGAGCCCGTCGATGCCGCCGAGGTCGACGAAGGCGCCGAAGTCGCGGACGCGCACGACGCGGCCGGCCAGGCGGGCGCCGGGCGTGACGCGCTCGAGGATCTGGGCGCGGAGCTCGCCGGCCTCGGCCTCGAGGACCGAGCGGCGGGAGACGACGACGTCGCGCTCGCCGCGGATCTCGACGACGTGGAAGCGGTGCGTCTGGTTCAGGAAGACGCTCGGGTCGTTCACGAAGCGCGTGTCGAGCTGGCCCATGGGGCAGAAGGCGCGGAGGCCGCCGAGGTCGACGCTCACGCCGCCCTTGTTGACGCCGCTGATCTTGCCCTCGACCGGGAGCTTCTCCTCCATGGCCGCGCGGAGCTCGTCGACGCTCATGCCGCGGCCGAGGCGCTTGCCGAGCTCGGGCGTGCCGTCGGGGCCGATGCGCACGACGAAGCCGCGGAGCGTGTCGCCGACCTTCACGGAGAGCTCGCCGTGCACGTCGAGGAGCTCGGCGCGCGGGTAGAGCGCCTGCTGGCGGGCGCCGAGGTCGACGAAGGCGCCGGTGTCACCGACGTGGGCGACGGTGCCGGTGATCTCGTCGCCGACGGAGAGCTTGCGGCCGCTGGGCACGGCGGCGTCGGACTCCTCGAAGAGCTCGGCGAAGCTGGCGCCGCCGGCGGGCGCGGAGACGTCGGAGCGAGCGGGCTCGGTCGGGGCGGGGGCGGCGGCGGGCTCGGCCTGGGTCGGAGCGCCGGCGGGGGCGCTCGCCGCGGGGGCGCTCGCCGGGGGGGCACCGGGCGTGGGCGTTCCGGTCGCGGGCGTTCCGGTCGCGGGCGCGCTGGGCGGGGCGGACGCCGGAGCCGCGGGCGTGGGCTCGGCCGGGGTCGCCGTCGCGTCGGTCGAGGCCTCCGTGGGCGTGGGCT
The DNA here is from genome assembly GCA_002699025.1 of Sandaracinus sp. Taxonomy (GTDB): domain Bacteria; phylum Myxococcota_A; class Polyangia; order Polyangiales; family Houyiibacteriaceae; genus Houyiibacterium; species Houyiibacterium oceanicum. Next base: position 7,421 of record PABA01000016.1, read on the forward strand.
CGGCCTCCTTCGCGGGCTCGGCCTTGCGGCGGCGGACGACCACACCCTTCTTCTTCTCGTCGCTCATGACCGAAGCGACCTACCACGGCGCCGCGAAGCGAGCCACGCGGGAGCCCTCGGAGTCGCCGGGGCGCGTGGGGATGGGGGAGCGCGCTGGGTGCGCATGGCGTCGGCGCTGGGCGGAGCGCGACGGGTTCCGATCGGCCGTCCGCGAACCGTGGAGTGGCAGAGCCCGGTCGAGCGTGAGGGGATGGGGCGAGATGGGCTCGTTCCGTCCTCCCCTCGGCGATGCGCGCCCGGTCTCAGAACGGGTGGCGGGAGGCGAGCGTGGGCTCGCGCTCGTCGTGCACGTCGAAGAAGCGCGCCTCCCGGGCGACGAGGTCGAGCAGGAGGCAGCCGGGGCGGTCCTTGCGGTAGAGCGTGCCCGCGTTGAGCACCACCAGGTCGTCGAGGCGCCGGACCATCCGCACGTGGGTGTGGCCGCAGACCATCAGCGCGGCGGAGGAGCTCCGGACGGCGCGGAGCGGCCCGTGCGTGGCGAGATCCGCCGGGCCGTGGCGCGGCAGGAGGAGGGTCATGTCGTCCTCGCCCACGCCGTGGCAGAGCAAGAGCTCCCCCGCCGGGGTCGCGCGTGTGCGGGTCGTCGGGCGCTCGCTCAGCCACGCGGCGCTCGCCTCGTCGAGCCGCGAGGAGCCCCGTTCGCGGAGCGCTGGCAGGGCCTCGAGGAGCCAGCGCTCGTGGTTGCCGCGCACCGTGTCGGCGCCCGCGTCGCGCAGCAGGCGCACGCAGCGGGCGTCGTCGCCGAAGCCGTCGATCACGTCCCCGGCGCACCAGACCTCGTCGCAGCGCTGGGCGCGGAAGAAGCGCAGCGCTCGCTGGAGGCGCCGGTCCTCCGCGTGGACGTCGCCGAGGACGCCGACGAGCGCCGGGAGCCGGGGGCCATCACCCACCCGCCAGACCTGCTCCGGCGGGGTCGCGACCGCAAGGCGCGCGCGGCCCGAGCGCCTCACCGGGCTCGCGGCGGCCTTCGGCGCGCGTTCGGGCTGCGGTGGCTGCGATGCGACTCGTCCAGCCGCGGCCTTTCCGTTCGCGTTCAGCCCCTGGGCGCCGCGCCCGACCGATCGCGCCAGGCCGGCACGAAGACTCGGGGGCGCCGCCCGCATCCAGGCGCGCTCGCGATGGAACGAAGCGTGCACGATGGGGCTCCGATGCAGCTCCGGATGTCGCTCGGGCGGGTCTTCGCCGTGTTCTTCGCCCTCGGCAGCGCGACCGCCCATGGCACCGCGGACGCCCAGACCGTCGACGACGTCGCGCGGCGCGGGGCCTGCAGCACGTCGGGGCTCGAGGGCATCTCCGCGCAGCTCGCGGAGGCCCAGCGCTGTCTGCGGCCGGGGGCCTTCGTGCGCTTCGCGCCGCATCCCGGCGTCACGCTCTCCTCGTCGCGGGTGCACCCCTATCTGCAGGCCTCGGCCCGGGACGCGCTCCACGCGGCGGCGGCGCGCGGGAGCCTCCGCATCAACAGCGCCTTCCGGACGCTCGCCGATCAGTACGTCCTCTATCACTCCGGCGGCTGCGGCCTCGCGGCGCGGACCGGTCAGTCGAACCATCAGACCGGGCGCGCGGTGGACGTCGGCAACTACTCGGCGATGCGCTCGGCGCTCGAGGCGGCCGGGTGCACGTGGCTCGGCTCGCGGGACCCGGTGCACTTCGACTGTCCGGGCACGGACCGGCGGTCGGACGCGGTGCTCGCGTTCCAGCGGCTGTGGAACGTGAACCACCCCGAGGATCGGATCGCCGAGGACGGCGCGTATGGGCCGATCACGGAGAGCCGGCTCGCGCGGACGCCGGCGGCGGGCTTCGCGCGGGACGGTTGTGGGTGCGAGCCCGGCTGCGACGGCGACGTGGTCGTGAACGCCGAGTGCGAGCGCGCGGCCTGCGAGGGCGGGCTGGTGTGCACGGAAGAGGGGGGCGCGCGTTGCGTGGACCCGGCCTGCCCGGCGACGGGGACCGAGGCGAGCTGCACGGGGGAGGGCGTGCGGCGGGTCTGCGAGGACGGGATCGCGCGGGAGGAGAGCTGCCCGGACGGATGCGCGGAGGGCGTGTGCGTCGACGCGAGCGATCCCTGCGCGGGCGTCACCGGGCCCCGCTGCCTCGACGGCGGGACGCTCGGGGTGTGCGGCGAAGACGGGCTCGACGTGACGATGACGTGCGCTGCGGGGTGTGTCGGCGCGCCGGGGGGCGCGGCCTGCGCGTCCGGGGGCGAAGTCGTCGACGCGGGGAGCGGCGCTGACGGGGGCGTGCCGGCGGGGGACGCGGCGCTCGGCGAGGGCGTGGACGGCGGGGCGAGTGGCTTCGCGCCGACGAGCGTGCACGGGGGCTGCTCGGCCGGGGGAGCGCCTGGCGGCGCGGGGCTGGCTGGGATGGTGGTGCTGCTGGGGCTCGTGCGGCGGCGGCGCGGCTGAGGGGCGGCGCGGCTGAGGGGCGGCGGGGGGCCGTCGCCGGATGCGCGCGCCGCCGAACGACCCTATGACAGGGCGGAGCCTGGCCATGTCCCGCGTCTACCTCTTCGACCTCGACGGAACGCTGCTCGACTCGATCGAGCTGATCCTCGCCTCCTTCCGCCACACCTACGAGGTGCACTTCGGCGAGACCCGCCCGGAGTCCTACTGGGTGAACGCGATCGGCAAGACGCTCCGTCAGCAGTTCGGGGAGCTCGTGGCGGAGATGGGGCGGTCGCCCGAGGCCGTCGACGCGATGGTGGAGACCTACCGGGAGCACAACCTCCGGCACCACGACGCGATGGTGCGGGCTTATCCCGGCGCCGTGGAGACCGTGCGCGCGCTCGAGGGGCGGGGGGCGACGCTGGCCATCGTCACCAGCAAGATGCGGGTTGGGGCCGAGCGCGGGCTCGCGGTGATGGGGATCGCCGACGCTTTCCCCGTGTGTGTGTGTGCCGACGACGTGGAGCGGGGCAAACCGGATCCGATGCCGGTGCACCTGGCGCTCGAGAAGCTCGGTGCGCGGGCGGAGGACGCGGTCTTCATCGGTGACTCGCCGCACGACGTGGAGGCCGGGAGGCGTGCGGGGGTGCGGACGGCGGCGGCCTCCTGGGGGCCCTATCCCGAGGCGGCGCTGCGCGAGGCGGGGCCGGACGTGTGGCTCGGGCGCCTCGAGGAGGTGTTGGGGTTGTGAGCGGGCGGCGTTTCGGGGCGGTGCGGCGGCCGTCGCGGAAGGCGCGGGAGTTCGATGAGCTCATCCGCAAGCTGCGGGACGACGGCTACCAGAGCGAGTACCTGGAGCGGCTTCGGAAGACGGTCAGCGTCGAGGAGAGCGTGGAGCTCGTCGAGCAGGAGCTCCATGGGGAGGTCGCGGCGGCGTTCGGCGGTGAAAGTGGACTACGCGCTCTTGAAGCTCGAGCTGGCGGGAGAGGCGCTGCGCGAGGCCGGTCCCACGGAGCGGCTCGAGCGGGAAGCCGAGTGGCGTGCGTGCCGCGCCGAGGCCCTGCGGCGCCGCCGCGACCTGCTGATCCACCGGGAGGCCGTCGGCATCACGAACAACGCGGTGCTGAAGGAGCTCTACCCCATCCCCGAGCGCCCGTAGCGCGTTCGGGCTGCCCCGAAGGACCGGGCCGAACCGTCCCGGGTAGTTAGCGTCCAGGCATGTGGTGTCGGAGCCGCCCGCAGCCGGGCCCCCCTCACGAGCTTGCTCGGGGGGCCAGGCGAAGGGGGGCTCCCCAACGAAGCG
>PABA01000017.1 GCA_002699025.1 Sandaracinus sp.
CTCATCGCGGCACTCCGCGATGGCCAGCTCTACGACCGTCGGCGGCGGCAGGGAATTCTGCCACAAGCCGCTTGACGGACGGTGGGAGGTCCGTGCCCGCAGGCCAAAGGATGGGGGAGTGCGCGGTCTCCGAACACGTCCACTCGGCCCTCTTTCGCCGAGTCGCGGGCAGGGGCACGGGCAGGGGCACGGGCACGGGTGAGGCCTTCGGCCTCCGGCCTCGGCCCCTGGCCTCAGCGTAGGACGAGACCGCTGAGCACCCCTGCCAGCACGAAGCCGGCCAGCGCCGCGCCGAAGGCGCGCCCGAGCGAGACCTCGAAGACGCGCCGGAAGCTGCGTGTGGCGAAGGCGAGGGTCGCCACGGCGGTGGTCGGCGCCGCCGCCCGCACGACCGCGCCGAGCAGGTCGAAGCCGCCGCTCGCGTAGGCGACGACGTCCGGGAGCAGCCAGAAGAGGAGCGCGCTCCCCTCGGCGGCGAGGGCGACGATAGCGAAGGCGGCCCCGAAGGCGCCCTCCTCGCCGCGCTGCCCGAGCAGCCGATGGGCGACGCCGGCGAAGAGCGTCACCGCGAGCAGGCGCACGGGGATCACCAGCGCTGCCTCGACGTGGTAGTAGCTCGCGCGCGGGATCGGCAGGATCAGCGGGCCGCTCGGCTCCTCGCCGGCGTGGCCGAGGCCGAGCAGGAAGAGCGCCCAGGCGAGCCCGGCGAGGAGCGCGAAGCCCACGCCGCGCCGGAGCGCCCCCTCGGTCATGCTCCAGCGCTCGATCAGGCCGAGCTCGGGCTCTTCGTCCACGGGCGCGTCCTAGTACCACCGTCCGAGGAATTCGAGCCGGCCAGGTGCGGCCATCGCAACGGGGAGATCGCGCGCCCTTCGTGGCACTCTCCTCCCATGTCCGACGAGCTGCGATTGAAGGACGTCCGGGAGCCGCGGCTGATCCGCGAGAGCGCGGACGTGCTCGAGCCGCTCCTCTGGCGCTGGTTCGATCCGACGGTCCGCGGCCTCGACGCCATCCCGGAGGGCCCGGCGCTCTACGTCTCCAACCACAGCGGCGGCTTCGTCTCCCCGGACACCTGGATCCTCTCGATCGCGCTCCTCCGCGAACGCGGCGTCGAGTTCGTCCCGCACGGGCTCGCCCACGACGTCGTGATCCGCGCGCCGATCCTCGGCCGCGTGCTGCGGCGCCTCGGCGGCGTGCCCGCCTCCCACGAGGGCGCCCACCAGGTCTTCGCGCACGGCGACAAGGTCCTCGTCTATCCGGGCGGCGACATCGACGCCTTCCGCGCCTCGCGGCAGAAGGACCGCGTCGTCTTCGGTCCGCGCCGCGGCTACGTCCGCCTGGCCCTCCGCGAGGGCGTCCCCATCGTGCCCGTGGTGGTCGCCGGCGCGCACGAGGGCTGGTGGGTGCTCAGCGACGGCCGGAAGCTCGCCCGGGCGCTCGGCACGCACCGCTTCCTGCGCACGGACGTGCTGCCGATCACGCTCAGCCTGCCGTGGGGGCTGGTGCCGGGCGCGCCGCCCTACCTGCCCCTCCCGACGCGCATCCTGATCGAGGTGCTCCCGCCCATGCGCTTCGAGCGCGCGGGGCCCGAGGCCGCCGACGATCGCGCCTACGTCGAGCGCTGCCACGAGCGCATCGAGGACGCGATGCAGCGGGTCCTCGATCGGCTCGTCCTCGAGCGCCGCGCCCGCGGCCCGGTGCGCCCCTTCCGCTCGCCCTGAGCGAGCGGCGCGCCGCGGCGTCGCGGAGGGGACGCTCGCGCGGGCGCGGGCGAGGAGTGCGAGGGTGCGGGTGCGGGTGCGGGTGCGGGTGCGGGAGTGCGGGAGCTGCGCGAGGGACGCGGGCGACGAGCGGGGGCTGCGCAGGGGACGCTCGCGCGGCGCGTCGGGCGGAGCGGCGATTCCCGCCGCCGCTCCGCCCTCGCCCTCAGAGGCCGGCGTCCGCCGTCGACGCCGCCTCCCGCACGGCGGCGAGGTCTGCCAGGCAGGCGTCGTCGAAGCCGAGGTCCACCTCGGTCAGGTCGATGCGCCCGCGCACGTGCTCGAGCAGATCGCTGCCGTCGTGGGTCCGCCACATCACGCAGCTCTCGTCGTCGCAGTGGTGCGTCCCCCCGAGCTCCCGGTGAGGCTCCTGCATCGGCGCGCCGAGATCCACGAGCCCGACCACGTGGCCGAGCTCGTGGGCCCAGATCGCCATCCAGGTCCGATCGCACGCGCGCTCCGCCTGCCCCGGCCGGAGGATCGCCTCGAGGCCGGCGCAGCTCGACTCGATCACGTCCCCGAAGAGCGCGATGTGCCGATGGTCCCAGGCGAGCCCGAGGACGTTCGGGTTGTCCGCGTAGCGCCCGTCCACGATCAGCACGTGCACGGTCGCCGCGTCGGGCTGGCCATCGTAGGTCGCGCGCGCGAGCTCCTGGAGCGCCGCGTAGGTCCACGCGCCGCCGCGCGGCTCGAGCACGTCGTCGTGCACGATGGCGACGCCGCCGGGCTTGTCGACGATGGCCGTCACGCCGGCCACGACGAGGTCCTCCCCCTGGCTCCGGGGGAGCCGATCCGCGACGTGGTCCACCTCGAAGACGAGCCGGTCGAAGGGCGTCGGCTGGAGGTAGCCGGCGATGCGCGCCTCGGTGCTGCCGCCTCCGTCGTCGCCGCCCCCGCACGCGGCGGCGAGCAGGACGAGGGGGACGACCAAACGGGCGACGCCCGCGCACGGCACGAGGCCGGCGCGGGCGCCTCCCGGGTGTCCCCCGGGCGACGAGGCCTGGGGGTTCGTCCTCACTCGACGGGCTCGTAGTCGAGGTAGAGGACCGCGGAGAAGAGGTACGTCGGCTTCCGGTCGCCCTTGATGTAGATCGACAGGTCGAAGTTCTGCGTCAGGGGCAGGCCGTTGACCGTGACCTCGCCCTCGGCCTCCGGGTTGAGCTCCTGGTCGACCCGCGCGGTCCACCCGCTGCTGAGCTCGAGCGGGTTCTCGCCCTCGGGCCAGTCCAGGAGGTTGAGGACGGTGACGATGAGGTCGCCGGTCTCGTAGCGCGCACCACCCATCTGGACGGGGGGCTCGGCGCAGTCGATCGAGGGGATCTCGAGGCCCGGGAGCACCTGGCCGAACTTGTTCGCCGTCAGGCGCCAGCGGGGGCCGATGCCCGACACCGGGTCCATGGCGAAGGGGTCGCGGTCCATGGTGCTGTACCAGGCGTTCGTGAAGCCCTCGCGGAGATCCTCGCTGTAGGCGTCGGGGATGGCGAAGGCGGGGTTGCGGAAGGTCGTGCCGGCGGGGATGAAGTCGCCGTCGCCCTCGTAGCAGTCCCGCGTGCTGACCCAGCGGCCGTCCTCGAGGACCTCGTAGCCGGGGAGCCGGCCGGTCGCGAACTCGTTCTCGTGGTCCTCGGGGCGGACCTGGTCGTTCGGGTTGTTCGTGACCGTGTGCACGATGGCGAGCTGCGCCCGCGTGACCCGGTACTCACCCGTGCTCCACTCCGCGGGGAGCGGGAGCTGCGCGGCGAGGCGCACGTCGTTCGGGCTCTTGATGTGCGAGCCCCAGCGGTAGAGCGGCTTGCCGTCGTCCTTGCGGCTCATGGAGTAGTCGAGACCCACGGCCATCTCGCTGAGGTCGTGCTCGGCGGCGGCGACCGTGTCGAAGCTCGGCGTGAGCTCGGTCGAGAGCGCCTCGCAGGCCGACCAGTCCTCGCTCACGGGCTCCCCCGTGACCGGGTCCATGTAGTAGTAGGGGATGGTCTCGTTGCAGGTCTGGACGTGCTCCATGGCGACGAACTGCTCGGCCGAGCACTTGATGCTCGTGCCGCCCAGGCCGGCGCACCAGGTGCCGCGCGGGAAGCCCACGCGCCAGATGTCGGTCTCGACGTCGGCGATGGCGAGGCCGATGGCGGCGCCCTCGTCCATGATGGTGCCGACCCAGCCCTCGGTGTGCTCGCCGTCGCGCGTCTTCTGCTCGAGGCCGACGAAGTCCCGCACGATGAAGCCGAACTCGCTGTCGATGGGGTACATCGGCACGCCGCTCGGGCTGCGCTCGTACTCCTCGCAGTCGGTGCAGACGATGGACGAGTCGTCGGCGACGCGGGTGCCCGCGAAGTCGCCGAGGATGTCGTTCACCGTGAAGGTGTGGGCCGTCGAGTAGTCGAACCCGGACGGATCCGGCAGCTCGGCCGTGGACGGGTCGGGGATGGTGTTCATCCCGGTCCCGCCGTCCGTGTCGCCCCCTCCGGCGTCCACTTCGCCCATGCCACCGTCGGGCTCGGGGACGCTGGCGTCGATGCCGCCCGCGTCCTCGCCGACGATCGGCTCGGGGCAATCGTCGCCATCGTCGCAGCCCCAGGCGAGGCCGACGATGGCGAGCATCGCGATGCTCCGGCGAATCATCATCATCTCTTCCGTTCTCCTTCTCACCGCCGGGAGTCGACGGGGCTCGTGACGCAGTGCAGCGTTCGGGCCAACCGCACATGTGGGGGAAAACCCGGGGGTAGACGGCTAGAAACGTGCACCTTTACTGCATCCTGTGCGCGGCCCGGCCGACGACGGACGCGCAAGACGTGCGAGGGGGTAAGCGGTTGGAACGAATGAAGTTTTCACCAACTGATGGAATGCACCGAATGCGCGCTGGGGTGACGCGGGCGCATGGCGTGCGGGCACTCGGTGCCGGCTCGACGCGTCGCGTCGACGCACTCGCACCTCTTAAAGGGGAACGCGTCCGAACCGTCCTTCGAGTGGGTTGGCACCGACCTTGAACAGGTGTTTCTCGCGCGGCCGGGGTGCCGCCGGGAGGCACGAATGAGCAGCGAGAAGAAGGACGAGATGAAGAGCGTCGGCCGTCGTGGGTTCCTGCGTGGGGCGAGCGCCCTGGGCGCGGGGGCGGCCATCGGCAGCGCGCTCCTCCCGGGCTGCGACGACTCCTCGACGCCGGCGAGCCAGGTCGAGTGGGACGAGGCCTGGGACGTGGTGATCGTGGGCGGCGGGGGCGCCGGGCTGGTGGCCGCGCTCAGCGCGATCGAGCATGGCGCCGAGGACGTGCTCATCCTCGAGAAGGGCAGCGAGCTCGGCGGCACGACGGCCGTCTCCGGCGGCCAGATCCAGGCGGCCGGCACGAGCTTCCAGAGCGCGATGGTCTCGGGGGACACGCCCGAGCGGCACCTCGAGTACTACCTCCAGGCCGCCGAGGGGGTCGCCGACGAGGACCTGCTGCGCACGCTGACGGAGAACGCGCAGGCCGCCGTGGACTTCATGGTCTCGAAGGGGCTGACCTACGTCGGCGTCTACGGCGTGAGCCCCATCCCGACGGTCGACGCGGACCTGATGGTGCCGCGCATCCACATCCCCTCGGCGGGGGGCGAGGACGCGCTCCAGGGCGGCGCCGCCCACGTCTCGGTGCTGAAGGACGCGGCCGAGGCGGACGGCGTCGAGACCTACCTCGAGGCGCCCGTGCTCGGCCTGGTGAAGGACGAGAACGAGGGCGTGGTCGGCGTGAAGGCCATGGTCGGCGGCGTCGAGAGCTTCCTCCAGGCGCGCCTCGGCGTGGTCCTCGCGACCGGCGGCTTCGACCGCAACCAGGCGATGAACAAGGAGTTCTCCCCGCAGCAGATGTGGGAGCTCGAGACGGGCGTCTGCTACTGCGTGCCCGAGAACCAGGGCGACGGCATCAAGCTCGGCATCTCCGTGGGCGCGGGCCTCTCGGGGCTCGGCGGGACGATCGGCTACCCGGGCGCGACCATGGGCACGGCCGAGGAGATCGGCGGCATCTGGGTGAACCGGCAGGGGCAGCGCTTCTGCAACGAGGAGGGCCACTACGCCTACAAGATGCTCCACGTCTTCGGGCAGGAGCGGCACCAGGCCTGGGCGGTCTTCGACCAGAGCGTGGCGGACGTGGGCGGCGAGGCGCTCGGCGGCATCTTCGGCGGCTGGAGCGCGGACCTCTCGGCGGAGATCGCGAGCGGGCTGATCTCGCGGGCGGAGACGCTCGAGGATCTGGCGGCGGCGCTCGACATGAACGCCGCGCAGCTCGCGCGGACGGTGGCGAGCTGGAACGAGGACGTCGGCGAGGGGGCGGACCCGCTCTTCGGGCGGACGCTCGCGCTCCGGCCCCTCGAGACCGGACCCTTCTACGCGGTGCCGGTGACGAGCGTGAACCTCGGCAGCTGCGGTGGGCTGAAGATCGACACGAGCTGCCGGGTGCTCGACATGGAGGGCGCGGCCATCCCGCGGCTCTACGCGGCGGGCATGGCGGCCGGCGGCTTCATCGGGCCCTACTACCCGGGGAGCGGCACGGCCGTGCTCTCGACGGTCGTCTTCGGGCGCATCGCCGGTGAGCAGGTCGCGGGCATGCTGCCGCAGGAGGGGAGCGTATGAGCTCGTTTCGATTCGTGAGCGCCTTCGCCGTGCTCCTCGCCGTGGGCGTGGCCTGCGGCGGGGACGACGACGGGCCGGCGGTGGACGCCGGACCGGGGGTGGACGCCGGACCGGGGGTGGACGCCGGACCGGGGGTGGACGCCGGGCCGGGCGTGGACGCCGGGCCGGGCGACGAGGACGCGGGCCCCGAGCGGGTGACCTGGGAGAACGGCATGAGCGCGTTCTTCGGGAGCGAGTGCGCGGGCTGCCACAGCTGGGCGAGCACCTACTCGGGCGTGGTGGCGAAGGTCATGGACGGCACGCTGCGGACTCGGGCCGAGAGCGCCCACCGCATGACCGACGGCGAGGCGGCGACGTTGATCGCCTGGATCGACGACGGCTACCCCGAGCGCTGAGCGGGGCGTGAGCAGGGCGGCGGGTCGAGCTCCGGCCCGCCGTCCGCGTTCCGTCCAAGGGGCTCGGTCGGCGGCGTCTCGGACCCGGCCGCGCCCGCCGACCCCGCCCCCGCGCGCGCTCGGCGACGCCGCCCCGCCCAGTGGGCCGAGGGCCGCTTCGCGTGCACGTCCGCGCGACGGGGGCTGGCTCCGCGTCCGCCCGATGAGCTCGTCGCGGCTGTTACGCTCCCCCTGATGCAGCCCCCCTACCTGGAAGGCTCCTTCGCGCCCACGGACGCGGAGCACGACGCCGCGCTGACGGTGCTCGAGGGGGAGGTCCCCGCCGACCTCGCCGGCGCCTACGTGCGCAACGGGCCCAACCCGCGCTTCGCGCCGATGGGCCGCCATCACTGGTTCGACGGCGACGGCATGCTCCACGCCGTGCGCTTCCGGGACGGCGAGGCCCGCTACCGGAGCCGCTACGTGCGCACCGACGACTTCGAGGCCGAAGGCGAGGCGGGCGAGGCGCTCTTCCGCGGCCTGCTCGAGCCCGCGAAGGAGAACCCGACGGGGCGCTACAAGGACTCCGGCAACACGGACGTGCTGCCCTTCGGCGGCGAGCTGCTCACGCTCCACTACATGGCCGGCAAGGCCTGGCGCGTGGACCGGGAGAGCCTCGAGACGCGCGGCGCCCTGGCGTGGCCCGGCAAGCTCTCGGCGCACGCCAAGGTCGACCCGCGGACGGGCGAGCTGCTCTTCTTCGACTACGGCCCGAAGGCGCCCTTCCTCACCTGGGGCACGCTGCGGCCGGACGGCACGCACCAGGTCGTCGACCTCGGGCTCGAGGCGCCGACCTTCCCGCACGACATGGCCTTCACGGAGCGCTTCGCCATCCTCATGGAGCCGCCCGTCACGCTGAGCCTCGAGCACGCGAGGCGGTGGCGCTGGGGCGTCGTCGAGGATCTCGAGCGGCCCTTCCGCTTCCACCTCTCGCCCCGCGCCGGCGGCGAGGCCCGCACCTTCGAGGCCGCGGGCTGCTACCTCTATCACGTCTGCGACGCCTGGGAGGAGCGCGACGAGGAGGGCGGCTCCGTCGTGCTCGTCGGCTTTCGCTGCCCGCGCCTCTTCCCCGAGCCCGACCCCGCCGACGGCCCCTACCGCGTGATGATGGCCAACCTGCGCCTCCGCGCGACGCTCCACCGCTGGCGCTTCGATCTGCGCACCGGCGCCTGCGCGGAGGAGCCCCTCGACGACCTGAACGCGGAGTTCCCCACCGTCGACGATCGCCGCATGGGCCAGGGTGCCCGCTTCGCCTACGCGGTCACCATCCCCACCGATCGGCGGCGCGTGCGCTTCGACGGGCTGGTGAAGCACGACCTGCGCACCGGGGCGCGGCGCGGCGTCTTCGCCTGGGGGGAGAACCGCTTCGGGAGCGAGGCGCCCTTCGCGCCGCGCGTCGGATCGACGGGCGACGACGACGGCTACCTCGTGAGCTTCGTGCACGAGGAGGGCGCGGCGACGAGCGAGGTCGTCGTGCTCCACGCGGAGACCATGGAGCTCGCCTGCCGCCTCGCCGTGCCCCATCGCGTGCCCCTCGGCTTCCACGCCTGCTGGGCGGGAGACCCGGCGTGACCGTCTTCGTCCTCGGGGGCGCCCAGACGGACTTCGCGCGCCGCTGGTCGCGGGAGGAGAAGGACCTCTTCGACGGGATGGGGGAGGCGCTCCGCGCGGGCGCCGAGCGGGCGCGGGTGGAGCTCGGCGAGGTCGACGTCACGCACGTCGGCAACTTCGTCGGGGAGCGCTTCCGCGGGCAGGGGCACCTCGGCGGCCTCGTCGCCTCCCTCGACCCGGCGCTCCGCGGCAAGCCCTCCTCGCGGCACGAGGCCGCCTGCGCCTCGGGGAGCGTGGCCGCGCTGGCGGCGATGGCCGACCTCGAGGCGGGCTACTACGACCTCGCCTGCGTCCTCGGCGTCGAGGAGATGCGCAACGTGCCGGGCGACGAGGCGGCCGCCCACCTCGGCGCCGCCGCCTGGGTCGGCCGCGAGGCCGAGGGCGCGCGCTACGTCTGGCCCTTCCTCTTCAGCGAGCTCCTCGAGCACGTCGACCGCGCGCACGGGGTGAAGGGCGAGCACCTCTGGGCCTTCGCGAAGCAGGCCTTCGAGAACGCCCGGCGCAACCCCGACGCGCAGACGCGGCGCTGGACCTTCGGCGACGCGAGCTTCACCGCCGACCGCGAGGCGAACCCGCCGATCGAGGGGCGCCTCCGGCGCCAGGACTGCGCGCAGATCACCGACGGCGCGGCCGCCGTCTTCTTCGCGGCGGAGCGCTTCGCGAGCGCGTGGGCGAAGCGACGCGGGGTCGACCTCGAGGCCGTGCCGCGGCTGCTCGGCTGGGGGCACCGGGTGGGGCCGATGAGCCTCCAGGAGAAGCTCGACGAGGGCGGCGCGTATCTCTTCCCGCACGTGAAGGACGCGGTCGACCACGCGCGGCGCCGGGCGGAGGTCGCCGACGTGGGCGGCGTCGACGCCATCGAGCTGCACGACTGCTTCACCATCACCGCCTACGCGCTCATCGAGCACCTCGGCATCACCGCGCCGGGGCGGGCCTTCGAGGCGATCGAGGATGGCTCGATCGCCCTCGGCGGCCGCATCCCCGTGAACCCGAGCGGCGGGCTGATCGGCCTCGGTCATCCGGTCGGCGCGACGGGCGTGCGCATGCTCGTCGACGCCTGGCGCCAGACCACGGGCCAGGCCGGGGAGATGCAGGTCGAGGGCGCGCGGCGCGTGCAGACGCTCAACATCGGCGGGAGCGCGACGACCGCCGTGAGCTTCCTCGTCGGGACGTAGAGCGAGCGGTGCGTCACGTCCCGGGCTGGGCGAGCGAGGAGCCCAGTGCGCGGAAGGCTCGGGGCGAGATGGCGAGCTCGGCGTGGCCCGCGCGGACTTCGACGCGGGTGAGGGTCGTTCGGCGTCGGTGTCCGCGCGGGCGGCCGAGATCAGGCCGCGTCGCGCTCGATGGGCGCGTTCGAGGGGAAGCCCTCGCGGAGCACCTGCCAGGCGTAGCTCCGGGCGAGCTTGAAGACGTGCTGGGCGAGGCGCCCGTAGGCCTCCGTGCCGGCGGCGGCGAGCTGCTTCATGTAGGCGTGGCCGAAGAGCACGCGGAGCCAGCGGTAGGCCTGGGGGCCGTAGAGCATCTCGGCGAGGCGCCACTGGAACTTGAGGTTCCTGCCCTCCGGGGTCTTGCGGAAGCCGCGCTCGTAGCCGGGGATCGTCGGCGTGCCCGCGTCGAGCGCCTCCTTCAGGCGGCCCGCGGCGTAGCGCGAGATCTCCAGCGCCGGCGCGATGCCCTCGCCGAGGAGCGGGTCGATGCCCCAGGCCTCGCCGGTGAGGATCAGCCCCGGCCGGTGCGCCTCGGTCTTCGGCGACCAGTAGTGCTCGGGCCAGCCGGCGATCTTCTCGTCGACGCGGCGGAAGCCGCTCCGGGCGGCGTAGGCCTCGGTCCAGGCCTTCAGCGCGCTGCCGGAGGCGACGCCGCGCCCGTCCATCACGCCGAGCTTCCACAGGCCCGTCGCGCCCGGCTTGGGGTAGGGGAAGATCCAGCCGTAGCCGGGGATGCCGTCGAGGATCGGGTCGAAGTCGAAGTAGAGGGTGGTCGGGTCCCAGCGGCCGGCCTCGACGGGCTCGTAGACGGCCTCCACCAGGCGCCCGACGATGCCGCCCCGGAGCCCGGCGGCGCGCCGCACGACCCCGCGCGCGCCGTCGGCGCCGACCACCCAGTCGAAGCCCTCGTGCTGGCGGCCGGCGAGACCCTTCCACTCGACGCGCCAGCCGCTCGAGGTGGGCTCCACGCCCGTGACCTGGCAGCGCTCGCGCACCTCGACCCCGGCGTCGACGCAGGCCTGCAGGAGCGTGTCGTCGAGGAGGGCCCGGTCGTAGAGCCACTGCACGTCGCGCTCGCGCACGGGGAAGCTGCCGAGGGCGCAGCGGAACTCGAGCCCGCGCGTCTCGCCGCCGCCGCCGGGCTGGCCGAGGAGCTCGCGGAGGGTCTCGGTGCCGCGGAAGGTGAGCGCGCCGCCGCAGAGCTTGGGCCGCGGGAAGGCGGCCTTGTCGAGGATCACCAGGTCGCCCGGGGCCACGCCGGCGCGGAGCGCCCAGAGCGCGAAGGCGCTGCCGCCCGGGCCACCCCCGACGATCGCGATCGAAGCCATCGAGGGGACGATGACCCCAGCGCGCCCGGGAGGCCAGGGGCGATGCGCGGGCTCCGGACGGTGAGGGGCGGTCCGGGGCGGTGAGGTGCGGCGAGGAGCGGGGGATGCGGAGGGATGCGGTGGATGGGGAGGGCATGCGGGGGGAGGCACGGAGGGATGGAGGGGGACGGTTGACGGAGGGCCGCCCCGCCCCTTATGAGCGCGATGGTCGTGTCCTCCCCTCTCCATGCGCGCAGCGCCGTCGAGCTCAAGCAGCTCCTCGACGACGGCTCCCTCACCTCCGTCGAGCTCGTGGAGGCGCTCCACGCGCGCGCCGACGAGACCGAGCCCCGCGTCGGGGCCTTCGCGCACCAGTTCCGCAAGGCGGCGCTGGCGGACGCGGCGAAGGCGGATGCGGCGCGGCGCGCGGGCGGCGAGCTCGGGCCGCTCCACGGGCTGCCGGTCACGATCAAGGAGAACGTCGACACGGAGGGCGTGCCGAGCACCATCGGCATGCGGGCGCGGCGCGGGGCCGTGGCGGCGGCCGACGCGGTGGTCGTGCAGCTGCTCCGGGAGGCGGGGGCCATCGTCCTCGGCAAGACGAACGTGCCGCAGACGCTGCTCTCGCCGATGGAGACGACCAACGCGCTCTACGGGACGACGCACAACCCGTGGAAGCACGGGCATGGGCCCGGCGGCTCGAGCGGCGGCGAGGGCGCGGCGATCGCGGCGGGCAGCAGCCTCTGGGGCGTCGGCACGGACATCGGCGGCTCGATCCGCGTGCCGGCGAGCTTCTGCGGCGTCTGCGGGCTGAAGCCGACCTGGCAGCGCTGGTCGAACCTCGGCTCCAACTCGGTGCTCGCCGGGCAGGAGTTCGTGCTCTCGCAGATCGGGCCCATGGCGCGGACGGTCGACGACCTGATCCTGCTCATGCGCGCGCTCGACGGCGGGCGCCACGCGGCGCTCGATCCGCTCGCGCCGCCCGTGCCCTTCGCCGAGCCCGGGAGCGTGGACCCGACGACGCTGCGGGTGGGCTTCTACGAGGACGACGGCTTCTTCACGCCGGCGGCGTCCGTGCGGCGGGCCGTGCGCGAGGCGGCCGAGCTCTTCGAGGCGGCGGGCTGCGAGGTGGTGCGCTTCGAGCCGCCGAACGTGGAGGAGCTGCTCTACCTCTACTTCCGCGGGCTCACGGCGGACGGCTCGGCGACGCTCTTCGAGGCGCTCGAGGGCGAGCCCTTCATTCCGCCGCTGAAGACGCTCGGACGCATCGCGCGCATGCCGCAGCAGGCGCGCAAGGGCGTGGCGAAGGCGATGGGCCTGATGGGCGAGGGGCGCGTCGCGAAGATGCTCGAGGCGCTCGGCGAGAAGCGGGTGAAGGACCTCTGGGTGCTGAATGCGCGGCGGACGGAGCTGAAGCGGGCGGAGGCGCGGGCCTGGGAGCGGGCGGGCGTGGACGTGGTGCTGGCGCCGACCTACGTGACGCCGGCGGCGCCGATGGGCATGAGCCACGACTTCACGCTCGGCTTCCTGAACCTGGCGCGCTACAGCCTGCTCGACCGGCCGGCCGGGAGCGTGCCGGTGACGCGGGTGCGGCCCGACGAGACGAAGCGCACCGTGCTCGAGGATCGGCTCGACAAGCGGGCGGCGCAGATCGAGGCCGAGAGCCACGGCATGCCCGTGGGCGTGCAGGTGGTCGGCAAGCCCTGGGCCGAGGCCGAGCTCCTGGCGGCGATGCGGCTCTTGCAGACGAAGGCGCGGGCGCGGGAGGACTACCCGGTGACGCCCGTGGACCCGCGCTGAGCGAGGGCGCCGCGCCACGGGCGGTCGGGGCGATGTGGGCCGGGGCGATGCGCGCGGCCGGGGCGACGCGGGTCCGTGCGATGCGGGTCCGTGCGATGCGGCGGATCGGAGGGGCGCGATGCTGCGGCTGATCACGTGGAACGTGAACGGGCTCGAGGAGCGGGCCATCGGGCGGCGCATGGAGAAGCTCTGCCTCGAGGTGCTGGTCGGCGGGGACCTGCGGGCGGCGCTCGAGGGGCGGGCGACGCGGCCGGCGCCGGACCTGATCGCGTTTCAGGAGATGACGCGGCACACCTGGGCGGTGATGCGCGGGCACCTCGCGGCGGGGGGCTACCGGTGCTGGCCCGAGGGGCCGCGGGAGCGGGAGGACTGGTCGATGCTCGCCGTGCGGGCGCCCTGGTCCTTCGAGGAGGTGGCGCTGCGGGCCTTCGAGGAGAGCCCGCTCGCGCGGGAGGCGGTGGTCGCGACGGTGGCGCATCCGGACGGGCGGGTGCTGCGGTGGATGACGGCGCACCTCGAGAGCCTGCGGAGCGGGGGCGAGGCGCGGCTGGCGCAGGCGCGGGAGATCGACGGGTGGCTGGCCGAGGCGGGGCCGCCGGGGATCTTCGCGGGGGACACGAACCTGCGGCGGGGCGAGTGGGAGACGCTGGCGGCGGGAGGCTTCCGGGCGCGGGATGCGTTCGAGCTGGCGGGGCGGCCGGCGAAGGCGCGGCACACCTGGGTGCACGAGGGGAGCCGGCGGGGGTTTCGGTTCGACCGGGTGTGGCTCGGGACCGGGTGGAGGCTGATGGACTTCGCGCTGCGGGACGCGGGGTGGGCGAGCGACCATCGAGGGGTCGAGTGCGCCGTCGAGCCGCCCTAGCGGCTCGACCCCGTGCCCGTGCCCGTGCCCGTGCCCGTGCCCGTATGTCTTCGGGAGGGGACGGGGTTTCGTCGCCTTCGACGACGAGCCTCGCTGGGCTCGGCGGGGGTCGGGCGCCCGCCTTCGGCGGGAGGGGACGGGGTTTCGTCGCCGTCGGCGACGAGCCTCGCTGCGCTCGGCGGGGGTCGGGGAACCGAGGCGCGTCGGGCACGAGGGAGTGCTCGTCGGGGCGTGCTCGTCGGGGCGTGCTCGTCGGGCCGTGAGGGAGGCGGGGCGCGACGGGGGGTCGTGCTCGTGTGTCGGGGATTCGGGTCCATCGAGCACGAGCACGAGCACGTGCACGAGGACGAGGACGGGGGTGCGTCGTGCGTGAGGTGGGCTCGTCGGGCCGTGAGGGAGGCGGGGCGCGAAGGGGGGTCGTGCTCGTGTGTCGGGGATTCGGGTCCATCGAGTACGAGCACGAGCACGATTCGTCTGAAGAAACTCGGGGTAGCGGGGATCGACGTCGGGCGCGTGAGTTGGAGCACGTGCACGAGGACGAGGACGGGGGTGCGTCGTGTGTGAGGGGTGGTGCTCGTCCGGCTCCGCTTCGGTCGGCGCGCCCCGGAAACTGGCCCCGTGGCGCCGCCCTCCCCCACGATCGCGGGTCCGCCATGGCCGACTTCGCGGACCTCCTCGCGGGCACGCGCCCCGTCTCCCTCGCGCTCCTGCGCGACCGGGAGCACTACGAGCGCGTCGTCGCCGCCGTGCGCCGGGCGGAGCGGAGCGTCTGGATCGCGACGGCCAACCTCAAGGAGATGCTCGTCGAGGCGCCCTGGCCGCGCCGCCGCTACCGCACGGTGCTCGAGGACCTGAGTGAGCTCGCCCGCCGCGGCGTCGAGCTCCGGCTCCTGCACGCGGCGCACCCCTCGCGCCCCTTCCGCCGCTCCTTCGATCGGCTGCCGCTCCTCGTCGAGGGGGGCCTCGAGCTGCGCCTCTGCCCGCGCCTCCACTTCAAGGCCGTGATCGTCGACGGCGCCTTCCTCTACCTCGGCTCCGCGAACTGGACCGGCGCGGGCCTCGGCGCGAAGGGCGCCGAGCGGCGGAACTTCGAGCTCGGCCTGGTGACCGACGACGAGGCGCTCCTCGACGAGGTGCAGGCGCTCTACGACGGGCTCTGGCGCGGCGAGCCCTGCGCGCGCTGCCGGCTGCGGGAAGGCTGCGAGATGCCGCTGGACGTGTTCGCGTCGCTCGCGGGCTGAGGGGGCGGCGGCGTGCGGGGCGCGCGTCGGTCCGGGGGCTTGGAGGCAGGGGCGGAGGGGCTGCTGGGTTGCTCGTGGGGCTCGGTTTGCGGGCACGGGCAGGGGCACGGGCAGGGGCACGGGTTCTCGGGCTTCAGGGGAGGTGGGTGCGCAGGAAGCGGAGGGCCTCCTCCGGGTAGGCCTCCGTGCTCTCGAGGTCGCCGTGGCCCCGGCCCTCGAGGACGATCAGGCGGGCGCTCGGCCAGGCGTCGGCGAGGGAGGCGCCCTGGGCGAAGGGGACGACGCGGTCCTCGGTGCCGTGGAAGAGGAGCGCGGGGCGGTCGATGGCCTGCGCGTTGGCGGCGCTGTCGATCTCGTGCCGGAAGAGGAGGCGCACCGGGAGCCAGGGGTAGTGGTCGGCGGCGGCGTCGGAGAGGCGCGTGTAGGGGCTGACGAGGACCAGGGCGCGGACGGGGCGGTGGGCGCCGACGTGGGTGGCGACGCCGCTCCCGAGCGAGCGGCCCCAGACGGCGATGGCGTCCGCGTCGACCTGGGGGAGCGCGGCGACGGCGTCGTAGGTGAGGAGCGCGTCCTCGAGGAGCGCCGGGCCGGAGGGGGCGCCGCCGGAGCGGCCGTAGCCTCGGTAGGCGACGAGGGCGACGTGGACGCCGGCGGCGCGGAGGGAGGGGAAGGGCTCGCGATCCGGGTGGAGGGTCTCGGCGTTGCCGCCGAAGTAGATCAAGGCCGGGCGGGGCGCGCGGGGCTCGGCGTCGGCCGCTTCGACGCCGGCCGCTTCGACGCCAGCCGCTCGGACGCCGGGAGCCTCTCCGGCACCGTCGCCGTCGGGCTCTTCGTGCGCGGTGTCGTCTGCGTCCTCGCGCGCGGTGTCGTCTGCGTCTTCGTGCGCGGTGTCGTCTGCGTCTTCGTGCGCGGTGTCGTCTGCGTCTTCGCGCGCGGCGGGCTCGCGTGCGGCGTCTTCGCGGAATGCGTCCTCGTCGACGGAGCCTCCACCGCGCCGCTCCGTGGCGCTCGGTGCGTCGGCGGGGAGGAAGAGGCCCTCGAGCGTGTGGGCGCCGCCGGCGACGGGGACGCTCAGCGGGCGCGCGCCGTCCTCGATGGCCGCGCGCCAGGCGGCGTCCGGGAGGCGCGTGCGCTCGGGGTGGAAGAGGAGGGCGCCCTGGGCGAGGAAGAGGCCGGCGCCGACCAGCAGGTAGCCGCCGGCGAGGAGCGCGACGAGGCGGAGGAGCGCGCGGGTCGGGCGGCGGCGGGGCATGCGGCTCGGGACGGTTGGCGGGAGGTCGGGGATTCCGCGGGTGGGATCGGGGTGAGGTGGCGGCGGCCGCGACGGGGGCGGATCGGGGAGGTGGGTCCGTTCTCCGTGAGCGCTTCTCGGGGCTGCGGGTTGGGGGCAGGGACGTGGAGGCGAGTGTTCTCCGTGAGCTCTTCTCGGGGCCGAGGGCGTGCACGGGCACGGGATCGTCCGTCCTCAGTTCCTCCTGCACCTCGCCCTGGCGGCGGGCCTTCTTCTCGAGGCGCTCGCGGGCGTGGAGGATCAGCGCGTCGAGGTGCATGCGCACGTCGCTCACGTGCAGGAGGAAGCCCGCGAGGAGCTCGTCGGAGGCCATGCGCCCGGCAGCATGTGCCTCGAGGCCGCGCGACTTGATCGCGCCGAGCCGCCGGCGGAGCCCCCAGAGCCGCTCGAGGTCGAGGGCCGCCTGCTGCTCGAGGGAGAGCGTCTCCCGCTCGAGCGCCGTGACCTCGGCGATGTAGGTCTCGAAGCCCTGGAGGCGCCGCGCGCGCCACCAGCGCCAGCCGAGGAAGAGCGCCACCGCGAGCGAGACGAAGAAGCTCCGCAGGCTCTCCAGGTTGTCGATCACCTCCGGCGTGAGCACCTGCTCGTGGCGCGCGAGCCAGGCGGCGGCGCCCGGGTGGAGGGGCAGCTCCGGGTGCGCGAGGAGCGCGTCGGCGTCGCGCGGCAGACCGACCTGGCGGACGAAGCGCTCGTCGTAGGCGGCGCCCGTGAGGCGGCGGACGGAGCGGTCCGGGAGGCCCTCGCGGACGACGAGGAGCATGCGCGCGCCGACGGTGGGGAGGGGCTCGGGTGGGACGGCGGGCGTGACGCCGTAGGCGTAGGCGGGGAGCTCGACCTCGCGGACGCCGGCCTGGCGGAGGGCGAGGGCCTCGGCGAAGGGGAGCGGGGCGAGCCGGTAGCCGCGCTCGCGCACGAGGAACTCGGCGAAGGGGGCGGGGAGCGCGGAGACGTGGAAGACGGCGTCGGGGAGCGCGTCCTCGTCCATGTGCGTGAGGGCGTCGTTGGGGTGCTCGACGAGCGTGAGGTCGCGGCCGGGGACGAGGCCGGCGAAGCGGAGCACGTCGAGGGCGAGGCGCTGGGTGCCGCTGCCGGGGGCGCCGACGTTCACCGTGCGGCCCTTCAGCGTGCGGACCCCGTCGACCTCGCCGCGGACGAGGAGGTGGAGCGGCTCGACGACGAGCGCCGCCGCCTCGCGGACGGCCGGGCCCGCCTCGAGCCCGCCCTGGACGAGCGCCGCGTCGAGCTCGCCGGCCTGCACGGCCGCGAGGGCTTCGGTCGAGCCCTCCGTCTCGATGACCTCGAGCACGAGCTCGTGCTCGCCGGCGCCGGCCGCGAGCTGCTCGGCGAGCGTGTGACGGAGGCCGAGGGACTGGCCGCCGCTGATGCGGAGCGTGGCCGGCCCGGTGCGCAGGGCGACGGCGAGGAGCACGCCGGCGAGGGCGAGGCAGCCGAGGGCGAGCGCGGCCGTGATGCGCGGGTCGCGCGACCAGCCGCGGAGGCGAGCGAGCACGGCGAGCGGGGCGACGCGCACGAGCGGGAGCGTCTCATGGCGCCGGCGCCGCCGTCACTCGCGGTACGGCTCGTCCCGGGGAACGGCGTCCCAGGGGGACTCCCCGCGGTGGCCGTGCGGTGGCCGTCTGGGGTGACGGGCGCCGGGGGCCTCTGGCGGACCGGGTGGTCCATGGGTCGAGGGCTTCCTCGGCCCGGGCTCCCACAGGCCGCGAGCGCGATCGCCCGCGCCCAGGCGGCGTGCCACTTCGGAGCGCGCGCGGGCGCATCAGCGGCAGGTGTACTCGGCCGGGACGCCGCCGGGGCCGCGGCACTCGCCCTCGTAGCGGGCGCAGCTCGTGGCCGGCGGCTCGAGGATCTCGTCGCCGTCCTCGCCGCAGCGGCAGATGCAGTGGACGCTCGGCGCGTGGTCGGCGCCGACGGAGAGGAGGCCCTCGCGCTCGTCGCCCTCCCAGCTCCGGCCGCAGGGGCAGTCGCCGGAGCCGAAGCAGCCGGTCAGGCCGAGGGCGAGGGCGAGCAGGGCGACGCGCATGGGGGCATGGTGGCACGGGCGCCGGGGGACGTCATCGTGCGTTCGGGGAGGCGAGCCGGCGGCGGGTCGCTCGGGCGGGGCGGCCGCGCGACGCTCGGTCCCACCCGCGCACCGCCGTAGCGCTTGCCCCTCCCCGGCCGACACCCTAGCCCGGATGAGTCACCTCGCGGCGTGATGCTCGTGCGAGGTTTCGGGTTCGCGATGGACTCTCGCGGAGCGAGGAACACAGGCCGTATCTCGGCGAAGCGAGAATCCGCTGCGGGCCCGAAGGAACGTGCGAGGGCGCGTCGACGGGTGACGAATCCGGACTAGACCGATGGCTGCCGTGCCGAGCGTGCCCCCCACCACCGCCGACGCCCCCCCGGCCGCGCGCGACGCCATGGCGAAGCCGCGGCGCATGCACCGCGTGCGGCGCGTCGGGCGCGTGCTCCGGCTGGTCGCCCCCTACCGCGCCCGCTTCGCGCTGGCGACGGTCTTCCTCCTGCTGGGCAGCGGCATCGGCCTCGTCTACCCGAAGGCCGTCGAGTACGCGATCGACGAGGGCCTGAAGGAGGGCGCCACGGGCGTGCTCGATCAGATCGCCCTCGGCCTGGTCGTGCTCTGCCTGCTCCAGGCGGGGGCCACCTGGCTGCGCCACTACCTGATGACCTGGCTCGGCGAGCGCGCCGTCACCGATCTGCGCCGCCGCGTCGTCGACCGGCTGGTCACGCTGCCGCCGGCCTGGTTCCACGAGCGCCGCACGGGCGAGCTGGTCGGGCGCGTCGCCGGCGACGTGTCGATCGTCGAGGGCGTCGTCGGCTCGGAGCTCAGCATGGCGCTCCGCAACCTGGTGCAGCTCGTCGGCGGCCTCGTGCTCCTCTTCACGACCGACGCGGGGCTGACGGCGACGATGCTGCTGGTGGTGCCGCCGCTGAGCGTGGCGGTGGTGCTCTTCGGGCGGAAGATCCGGCAGATGAGCCGCGCCATGCAGGACGAGGTCGCGGAGACGAACGGGCGCGTGCAGGAGGTGCTCGGCGCCATCGGCACGGTGCAGGCGTTCCGGCAGGAGGGGCGCGAGGCGGAGGTCTATCGCGCGGGCGTCGAGCGGGTCTTCGGCAAGGCCGTGAGCCTGGCGCGCTGGCGGGCGAGCTTCATGGCCGTGGCCTCGACGAGCGGCTTCCTCGCGCTCGGGGTCATCCTCTGGCTCGGCGGTCGGCAGGTGGCGCGGGGCGAGGGGCTGACGGGCGGCGAGCTGACGGCCTTCTTGCTCTACACGACCCTGGTGGCGGTGGCGCTGGCGAGCCTGACGGGGCTCTGGAGCGGGCTCCAGCGCGCGGCGGGAGCGACGCAGCGGCTCTTCGAGATCATCGAGACGGTGCCGGCGATCGCGAGCCCGGAGGCGCCGGCGCCCTTCCCCGCCGAGCCGCGGCGCATCGCCTTCGAGGGGGTGCGCTTCACCTACCCGAGCCGGCCCGACGAGGAGGTGCTGCGCGGCATCGACCTCGAGGTGGCGCCGGGGGAGACGGTGGCGCTGGTGGGGCCGAGCGGGGCGGGGAAGACGACGCTGACGGCGCTGGTGCCGCGCTTCTACGACGTGCTCGCGGGGCGCGTGCGCGTGGGCGGCGTGGACGTGCGGGAGCTCGACCTCGAGGCGCTCCGCGCGCGCATCGCGCTGGTGCCGCAGGACCCGGTGCTCTTCAGCGGGACCATCGCCGAGAACATCGCCTACGGCGTGCCGGACGCGGACCGGGAGGCGATCGTGGCGGCGGCGAAGAAGGCGAACGCGCACGACTTCGTGGAGGCCTTCCCGCGGGGCTACGAGACGCCGTGCGGGGAGCGGGGCGTGCAGCTCAGCGGCGGGCAGCGGCAGCGGGTGGCGATCGCGCGGGCGATCCTCGCGGACCCGGACATCCTGATCCTCGACGAGGCGACGTCGAGCCTGGACGCCGAGAGCGAGGCGCTGATCCAGGAGGCGCTGAGCGCGCTGATGGAGGGGCGGACGACGCTGGTGATCGCGCACCGGCTGAGCACGGTGCGGGACGTGGACCGGATCGTGGTGCTCGAGGGCGGCGCGATCGCGGAGGCGGGCGACCACGAGGCGCTGATGGCGGAGGGCGGCGTGTACCGGCGGCTGGTGGAGAAGCAGCTGCAGGGTTGATCGAAGGGGCGGAACGGGAAGACCCGTGCCCGCCACGCCCATGCCCATGCCCATGCCCGCGGGGCAGAAGAGGGGCTCGAGCGCGCTCGGTTGGGGACCGGTGCCCGTGCCCGTGGGGCAGAAGAGGGGCTCGAGCGCGCTCGGGACGCTCTTCGAGCACGAGCACGAGCACGAGGACGTGGACGAGGACGTGGACGTCGACGATGGGGCGCGTGGAAGCGGGGGACGTCTCGATCCGCGGGCGGGGGTAGGGGCAGCGGCAGGGATTCCGCCCGACTCCATCCGGTACTCTCGGAACATCCGCCGAGGTGCGGTGTCGGGGAGGACCATGCGGGGAGCGAGAGGAACGTCGCGCGGCGCGAGCGCCGCGTGGAGGACCGCGTGCGCGCTCGGCGCGCTCGTGCTGGGGGCGCCCATGCTCGGCGCGAGCGGCGTCGCGGCGCAGGCGCGGACGGGCTTCGAGGCCACGGTGCACGGCGATGGCGCCCTCCGCGCGGGTCGCACGACCCGGGTGCTCGGGCGCGCCTTCGAGGTGCGCGGGCTCGCGCGGCTCCGGCCCCTCCCCGGCGCGACGGTGCGCCTCCGCTGGGTGAGCCGCGTCGAGGGCGTCGAGCCCGGCCCCTGGGTCGAGGGCGAGGCCGACGCCCGAGGCGACTTCGCCCTCGGTGTCGCCGTGCCCGCGCACGCAGCCGACCCCTCCGAGCTCGAGCTCGAGGTCGGCGAGGGCGAGGCCCACCGCACCCTCCGCGTGCCGGTGCACGTCACGCCCGCGGAGCTCCTCCTCCTCCAGACGGACCGCCGCTTCTACGAGCCGGGCGAGACCGTCCACGCCTGGGTCCTCGCCCGCGACGCCGCTACCCGCCGGCCCCTCCCGAACACGCCGCTCCAGATCGTCCTCGGCTCGAGCGGCCTCGGCCGCGCCGGCCGCGATGTCCGCACGGGCCCCTCGGGCGCCGCCCACGTCACCTTCCCCCTGCCGCCCGGCCACCCCGCCACGACGCTCCAGGTGCGCGCCCGCGTCGGGCACGGCGAGGAGAGCGGCTCCCACCGGGCCAGCGCGACGCAGACGGTCCAGGTCGGCCGCCGCACGCGCGACCGCCTCCTCGTGACGCTCGACTGGCCCGAGACGCAGGTCCCGCCCGGCGCCCGCTTCCACCCGAAGGTCGAGGTCACGGCCCCGAGCGGCGCCCCCGCCCGCGACGCGCGCGTCTTCCTCCACGTGCAGGGCGCGGAGACGCTCCAGGCCCGCACGGACGCGGACGGCGTCGCCCGCTTCGACGCGCGCGCGCCGGCCTACCTCATCGCCGAGACGGGCCTGGTCGGCGTCCGCGCCGAGATCATGCACGCGGCCCACGGCACGGCCGAGGCCCGGCGCTCGCTCCGCCTCGCCGCCCCGCTCGCGCTCCGGGTCGAGACGGCGGTCCAAGGGGGCGCCATCGTGCCCGAGGTCCCCTCGACGCTGCTCCTCCGAATCGCCGACGCGGCCGGCGATCCGCCGGCGGAGGACACGGCCGTCACGATCACCGGGCCGGGCCTCCGCCGCCCGCTCACCCGCGGGACGGACGAGAACGGTCTCGTCGAGCTGGACGTGCGCGTGCCGCCCGGCGCCGTCGCGCCCCACGAGGGCCACCTCGGCTGCGCCCGCGGGCCGGCGGCCTTCTGGGACGTCTCCATCGCCGGGCCCCGCGCCCGCGTCCTCCGCGTCTGCGCGCCGGTCGCCCTCGACGCGCAGGTCCGCCCCGTCGCCGGCCGCCCCCTCGCCGAGCCCGGCGAGCCCCTCGAGGTGCGCCTGCTCCGCCGCCCCGCCGCGCGTCGTGCGCGGGTGCTGGTCTACGTCGCGAACGGCGCCGGCGTCGCCGCCTCCACGGTGCTCGGTCCGGGCGAGACGCGCGCCCGCTTCCCGCTCCCGGACGCGCTCGGGCTCCATCACGTCGTCGCGCGCCCGCTCGCCGAGCCCGGCGCCGAGGTGGCCGGCGGCGTCGAGGCGATGGATCTGCTCCTCGTGCGCCCGGCCCGGCCCGCCTTCGTCGAGGCCCGCCCGACGGCGCCCCTCTATCCGGTCGGGGGCACGGCGGCCGTCGAGGTCGACACGCAGGCGGGCGCCGGACCCGGCTGGCTCGCCGTCGACGTGCGCGACCTCGCCCAGCACGGCGGCGAGCGCCCGTTCCGCGCGCACCCCTTCGCGCGCCGCTGGCGCCGGGCCCTGCTCGAGGCCGACGACGACGTCTCCCGCCGGCTGCTCCGCACCACCCTCGCCCAGCTCGCCAGCTCGGGCACCCCGCTCCACCCCTCGGCCCCGCTCCTCGACGACTTCGGCCGCGCCACCAGCGCGTCCCCGGGCCGCCGCGCCGAGGGCGTGGATCTCCGCGACCCCTTCGTCGTCGCCCGGGAGCTCGAGCGCCGCGGCGTCGCGCCGGTCCTCCGCGGCGTCGAGCGAGCGCTCGCGAACGCCGCGGATCCGGCCGCGCTCGTCGCCGGAGAAGGGCCTCGCCGACGCTTCCACCCCGAGGTCGTCGCCCGCGCCATGCCCGACCTCGAGCTCCGTACGCTCGGCGGCGCGCCCATCACCCTCGCCGCGCTCCAGGACGCGGTGCCCGAGCTCACCTTCGAGCGCGTCGCGCGCCGGGTCGCGCGCCTCCGCCTGGTGCGCGCCCTGACCGCGCTCTCCGACGCGCTCGACCCGGCCCGCGGCGGGAGCCTCCTCGACGAGCCGCCCGAGCGCTGGATCTCGCGCCTCGTGCAGGCCGGCCAGCTCGCGCCGCTCGATCTTCGCGATCCCTGGGGCGGCGCGCTCGGGCTGCGCCCGCGTCCGCGCGGCGTGCCGAGCCTCTCGCGGCGCGCGCCCGAGCTCACCCTGGCCTACCCCGGGCCGGACGGGCGTCTCGGGACGGGCGACGACGTGGTCGATCCCTTCGCGCGCGTCGTGCCGGCGGGTACGGTCTACGCCGTCGCCTCGGGCGAGGACGAGCTGATGCGCGCGCTCGCCCTGATCGCGCCCGGCGAGGCCGCGCTCCAGGCCATGCTCGAGGCCTTCACGCGCATGACGGCCGCCATGCAGGAGGCGCTGATCGCCGACGCCACGATCGCCGGCGCCACCGAGGGCCTCGCCGGGAACCTCATCGGGGACGCGCTCGGTGTCGGCGGCCTCGGCCTCGGTGGCATCGGCCACGGCGGTGGCGGCGGGAGCGGGAGCGGCTACGGGCGCGGGCGGGCCTCGCGCGTGCCGCGCATCCGCACGGGCCGCGCGTCCGTCAGCGGCGGCATGCCGGGGTCGCTCTCGGGGCTCGTTCGCGAGGAGTTCCCGGGGACGCTCCTCTTCCTGCCGCACGTGCCGGTGGACGACGACGGAAGGACGACGGTGGAGATCCCGCTCGCGGACGCGGCGACGACCTACCTGGTGGAGATCATCCACTGGCGCGCGGACGGCTGGCTCTGGTCGACGAAGACGCGCGTGCGCGCGGATCAGGAGCTGGTCGTGGACGCGCCGGTGCCCCGCTGGGCGACGGAGGGGGACGCGCTCGAGCTCCTCCTCCGCGCGGCGAACCGCGGCGCGCGGCCGCGGACGGTGCAGCTCCGCGTCGAGGCCGAGGGGCTCGCGCTCGAGGCGCGGGAGCCGGCGCCGCTCGACGTGCCCCCGGAGGACGCGCGGGCCGCGCGGGTGCGCCTCGCGCCGCCGGTGGGCGAGGGGCACCTGGTCGTGACCGGCCGGAGCGGCGACCTCGCGGACGGCACGCGGCGCCCCCTCGGCGTCCTGCCGGACGCGCGCCGGGCGACGATCTGGCGCGAGGCCCTGATCGACGGGACCGGCGAGGTCGCCCTCGAGCTCCCGGAGGACGCGCGGCCGCGGGCCGGCGGCGCGGTGGTCGTCCGGACCGGGCGGGCCGCCTTCGGCTCGGGCGTGCTCTGGGACGGCTGGGAGGCGGCGCGGCGCGGCGCGCCGGGCGCCGAGGCGGTGTGGCGGGCCGGCGAGTGGCTCGTGCCCTGGCGCGAGGCGACCTCGCGGCGCGCGGGCGTCTTCGAGGCCTACGCCTTCGCCACGGCCTGGCGGGACGCGCGCGCGCTGCCGCGGGCGGTCGCGCGGCGCCTGCTCGGGGCGCTCACGCCGGACGCTCCGCCGAGCTCCGAGCAGGAGGCGCTGCGGGCGGCGCTGACGCTCCACGCGCTGGCTCCGGTGGCGGCGCACCTCGAGGCGCGCGAGGAGCTCGCTGCGCCGGCGCGGCACCTGCTCGCGACGCTCCGCCAGCACGTCGAGGAGAGCGCCGCGCGCCGCTCGGAGGCTCCGGCGCTCCAGGCCGCGGCCGCCCTCGCGCTGGCGACGACGGTGCAGGACGAGGAGCGGGCCCGTGAGCACCTGCGGCGCGCGCGGCGGGCCGTCGTGCGCTTCGGCGAGGAGGCCTGGCTGCAGGCGCGCGCCCTCGGCTCCCAGAACGTCGCCGCCTCCGCCATCCTCGCGCTGGCCGAGGCCGAGGTCGGCGAGCGGAGCGAGGCCTTCGCGATCGTCCGTACGCTCGTCGCCCGGGCGCTCCGGCCGACCCGGCGCGACCCGAGCAGCCTGGTGCAGGGCCTGGCGAGCCTGGCGGCTGCGCGCCTCGTCGGCGCGCCCCTCGAGCGGGTCCGCGTCGTGCTCGACGGCGAGGCCCACGAGGTCCCCCTGGACGGCGGTCGCGGCGTGCTCGAGGCGCCCGGCCTCGACCGGCCCGGCCGGCACGTCGCGCGCGTGGAGAGCGCGGACGCCCGGCCGATCCACGTGCGCATGCGCGCCGAGTACGGCGCCCCCTGGCGCGCCTCCGAACCCGGCGCCGCGCCCCTCGCGCTCGAGGTCGCGCGCACGCACCCGGAGGGCGACTCGGCGCTCCGCGTCGGCGGCTTCGCGACCTGGGAGGTCCGCGTCCGCAACCTCCGCCCGCGCACGCTGGCGCGCACCTACGTCGAGGTCGAGCTGCCCACCGGCGCCGAGCTCGAGCCGAGCAGCTACGCGGCGCTCGAGCAGCGCTCCCGCGGTCGCCCGACGCTCCATCGGAAGACGCTGCAGATCCCGCTCCGCCCGCTCCTCCCGGGCCGCGAGGTGCGCCTCCCCCTGCGCGTCCGCTGGACCGTCCCCGGTGCCCTCCGCGCCTTCGGCGTGGCCGCCTTCCCCGAGACGCGACCGGATCAGGTCGCCGTGCACCCGCCCGAGACGATCACCGTGCTCCCCCCGGAGGGCTCCTGATGCGTTCGCCGTCCTCGCTCCCGTCCCGCCGTGCCCGCGCCCGCGCATCCTGCGCTGCGTCCTCCGCTGCGGCGCGCTTCCCCGCCGCGGCCTCCCGCGGCGAGCCCGGTCCCGTCGTGCGCCTCCGGGCAGCGTTCCTCCGCGCCGGGTTCCTCCGGGCCGCGTTCCTCCGGGCCGCGTTCCTCCGGGCCGCGTTTCTCCGCGCCGCGTTCCTCCGGGCCGGGTTCCTCCGCGCCGGGTTCCTCCGCGCCATGCCGTTCGGCGCCGCGGCCCTCGCCGCCATGCTCTTCGCCGCGGCCTTCGCCCCGGCCGGCGCCCACGCTCAGGGCTTCGCACGCCGCGCCTTCGACGCGGGCCCCGTCAGCGGCCTCGAGATGAGCCTCGAGGGCCCCACCCGCGTGCGCCAGGGCGAGACCGGGCGCTGGCTCCTCGCCGTCCACGAGATCCACGGCGACCGCGACTTCCGCCCGGCCGCGGGCGTGACCGTGCGCGTCCTCGCCTCCTTCCGCCACGACGCCCCCGTCGCCGAGGTCGTGACCGACGCGCACGGCCGCGCGACCGTGCCCATCGCGATCCCGGACGACCTCGAGGGGGGCTTCGACCTCGACCTCGACGCGCGCGCCGAGCGGCTCGGCATGCGCCGACGCTTCCGGCTGCACGTCGCCGTCGGGCGCGAGGTGAGCTTGCGCCTCGCGACGCACCCGCGGACCGCGGTCGCTCCGGGGGCGCCCTTCGCCGTCGCCGGCACCCTGAGGGACGAGCGCGGCGCGCCGCGCGCCGGCGAGGCGGTCGAGATCGAGCTCCGCCGCGGAGGCACGCTGCTCCACGGGCCGAGGGAGGTGCGCGTGGGTCCGGGCGGGGGCTTCGCGCTCGCCCTCGAGGCGCCGGCCACGCCCGGCGAGGCGCTCGAGGTGCGCGCGCGCGCCGCGGGGACGCGGACGGCGACCCGCCTCCAGGTGCGCGCGCCGGCGGCCGCGCGCGTGGAGGTGCTCGCGATCCCGGCGCGGCGGGTAGCCCAGCCGGGCGACGTGGTGCCCGTGACGATCCTGGTGCGCGACGAGGTCGGCCGGCCGCTCGAGGGCGCGCGGGTGAGCGGGCTCCCCGGGCCCGCGCAGAGCGACGAGGTGCCCGAGGCCCACACGGACGCGCGCGGTCGCGCCGAGCTCCCCTGGCACGTGCGGCGCGCCGAGGCGCCCTTCGAGGATCGGCAGGCCACCGTGAACGTGGAGGTGCCCGGCATCGGTCGCGCCACGGCCGTGGCGCGGCTCCGGGTCGCGACGGCGCCGCGGGCGTTGTCCGCGGTGGCGGAGGCGGGCGCGCTCGTGCCCGAGGTGCCCTCGCGCGTCTTCGTGCGCGCCGTGGAGCCGGACGGGTCGCCGAGCGTCGGCGTGGAGGTGCGCCTGGCGAGCCCGCGGCTCGGCCAGCACGTGGCGGAGACGGACGCGGCGGGCGTCGCGACCTTCGAGGTGGAGCTCGCGCCGGAGCGCGCGGAGCCCGACGCCTGCGGCGGCGCCACGGCGCTCGCCGTGACCCTCGAGAGCGGCGGCGCCCGGCGCGAGAGCTGCCTCCCGGTCGACCCGGACGGCCAGCTGCGGGTGCGCGCGGTGGCGGACGGCGCGCGGCTGGTGATCGGCCTCGCGCGCCGCCCCGCCGTGCGCCGCGCGCCCGTGCTCCTCACGCTCCTCCACGACGCGGGCGACCGGCGGAGGCCGCTGGCCCAGCGGGTGGTCGGGGCTGGCGCCGGGGAGCTGGAGTGGACGCCCCTGGACGCGCTCCCGCAGGGCGAGCTCGTCGTGCGCGCGCGGCCCCTGGTCGGGCCCGGCCGCGCGGAGGTGCGCGGCGGCGTGGCGCCCGTCGAGCGCCCGCCGACGGAGGCGCCCCTCCGTCTCGAGGTCGAGGGCCGGCGCGCGCGCGTCACCCACGACGACGTGGCCCTGCTGCTCCTCGTGCCCGCCGCGGAGGTGCGCGAGCCGGCCGAGGCGCCGCCTGCGACGCCGGCCTCGCGCGCGGCCGCGCAGGCGCGCGAAGCGGGCCCGGACGTCGCCGCGCCGGCCGTGCTCCGCGACGGGACGATCGTGCCCCTCCCCGCGCTCGAGGACGCGCCGGCCGAGGGCGTGCTCCGCGACCCCTGGCGGCAGCGCGCCCGCTACCGCACCGGACGCCTAGCGCTCGTGCTTCGCGCGCTCGAGGAGAAGGTCGACGCGGCGAGCGCGACCGGAGACCTCGAGGGCGTCGCCCACCGGGCCCGCGGGCGCTGGCGCCTCAACGAGGCCGTGCTCGACAGCCTGCTCGGGGGCGACGCGCAGCTCGGCGCCGAGGGCGCGCGGGACCTCGGCGGGCTGCCGCTGAGCCTGGCGCAGCTCCAGGCGCTGGCGCCGGCCCTCGACTACGACCGGGTCGCGCGCCGGGTCACGCGCCGCCGGCTCCTCGAGACGCTCATGGCGCTCCGCGAGCTGGTGCAGCAGCGGGGCCTCGACCTGGCCTTCGCGCGGCGGGGCAGCCCGGCCGACTGGATCGTCCCGCTCGTCGAGCAGGTGGGCGAGGGCGGCATGCGCGACGGATGGGGCCGGCCCCTCGC
Organism: Sandaracinus sp.; assembly: GCA_002699025.1. Lineage (GTDB taxonomy): Bacteria > Myxococcota_A > Polyangia > Polyangiales > Houyiibacteriaceae > Houyiibacterium > Houyiibacterium oceanicum. Next base: position 28,076 of record PABA01000017.1, read on the forward strand.
GCTCCGCCCGGTGCGCGGCCGCGCGCGCTTCACCCTGCTCGTGCCCGTGCCCGGCTGGGAGTTGGTCTCCGCCGGGCCGGACGGGCGCTTCGGCAACGGCGACGACGTGGTCGATCCGACGGCGCGCGTCTTGCCGAGCGGCGGCCTCTACGCGGAGGCGGTCGACGAGGACGGCCTCCTCGCGCAGCTCGAGGGGGTGGCGCTGGGGCGGGCGACGCTCGACGCGCTCGGCATGGCCCTCGCCGGGATCGACCCGGTCCAGGCGTCGCCCTCGGAGGCGGCGGGCCCGGCCCGCGAGGCGCGCCTGCCCGAGCCGCTCGGGCCGGCGCCGGATCCGCGCTTCCTCCCGGCGCGCGGCCGGGACGTGCGCGTGCTGACGGCGCCCCGGGGCGTGCCGGTGACGCTGGCCGTGCCCGAGGTGCCGGCGCGCTGGCAGGTCGTGGCGATCGGCTGGCGCGACGGCCGGCCCGTCCTGCGCCGTCGGGCGCTGGCGGTGGAGCGGGCCGCGCGGCTGGCCGGGCGCTGGCCGACGCGGCTCGGGGAGGCGCCGCTCGAGGTGGCTCTCGACGTGCTCGCCTACCGGCCGCTCCGCGGCGCGCGGCTCCGCGTGGAGGCCACGGACCTCGAGGTGGAGGGGCTCGGCGAGGCCTTCGAGCTGGCCCCGGGGACGAGCGCGCGGCGCCGCCTCCGGCTTCGGGCGAGCGGGCCCGCGCCGGCGTTGACGCTCCTCCTCGAGGACGGCGAGGGGCGCGCGCTCTGGCGCGAGGCGCGGCGCTTCGTGCGCGCTCGGGACGGCAGCGGGCGCGCGCGCTGGGGCGGCGCCTTCGTCGAGGGCGCCTGGCCCGTCGAGGTGCCGCTCGACGAGGACGCCGTGGACGTCCGGGCGCACCTCCACGTGGTCGCGCCCGGGCGGCTCCATCGGGACCCGCTCGTGCGGCGCTGGGAGGGCGGCGGCGCGCTCCGGGCCTGGGCGGCGGCGCTCGCGGGGGAGCGCCTCGACCCGAGCCTGACGGCGAGCCTCGACGCGGGGCGGGCGCGGGCCCTGCCGGAGCCCGTCGACGCGGCCTGCGCGGCCATCGCCTGGACCGCCCTCGCCGAGGCCCTCCCCGACGGCCGGCGCCACGAGTGGATGGCGGGCTACCAGCGCGCGCTCCAGCAGCTCGGCTCGGACGCGCCGGGGGACGTGGCGACGGCGTCGGCGCTCCTGGCGGCGCTGGCGCCCGTGGCCGCGGGCACGCCGGTCGCGCAGGGGAGCGGCCGGGTCGAGGCGCTCGTGGACGCGCTCCGCTGGCGGCTCTGGGACGCGCCCCGGCGCCACGCGGAGGAGCCGGCGGCGCTGGCGCGGGCGGCGGCGGCGCTGCTCCTTGCGGATCCGGCGGACGCGAGCGGGCGCGCCCTCTACGTGGCGGCGCGGGAGGCGAGCGAGGAGGCGGCGCGCGGCGCGCTCGAGGTGCCGGCCGAGACCCCGCGCGAGCGGGTGGCGGCGACGGCGGCGCTGGCGGTGGCGGCGCACCAGCTCGGGGAGGCCGAGGTGGCCGGGCGGCTGCTCCGCGGGGCGGCGCCCCGGGCCTGGATGGCCTTCGCGGAGGGCGGGGACGCGGACGCGGCCTTCTGGCTGCTGGCGGCCTCGAGCTACGGCGCCCTCGGCGGGCGGAGCGGCGCGGTCGGCGCCAGCGTGGACGGCGAGGCGGTGGCGCTCCAGGAGGGCGTGGGCGTGGCCGAGCTCGAGGTCGAGGGCGGCGTCGCGGGCGGCGAGCTGGTCGTCGAGGGGGCGGCGCTCGCGCGGCTCGAGCTGCGCTACCGGCGGGCCGTGGAGGCGCGCGAAGGCGACTTCGAGCTGGCCGTCGAGGGCACGGTCGGTCGCGCGGGGGCGGCGGCGCCGCTCGAGCTCCGGCTGAAGGCGCGGGAGGCGAGCGCGCGGCCCGTCGTGCAGCTCCGCCTGCCGCCGGGGGCGGAGCTGGACCGGGAGGCGCGGCGGGCGCTGGTCGGCGACGACGAGGTGCGGAGCGTGAGCCGGCCGACGCGGGACGGCGAGGTGCGCCTCGAGCTGGTCGCGCTGGCGGCCGGGCAGGAGGCGCGCGTGCCGCTGCCGCTCTTCTGGACCGCGGCGGGGACGCGGCGCGGGCTGGCGCTGGCCGTCTGGGATGCGGAGCGCCCGTGGGACGCGAGCGCGCTGCCGGAGCGGGAGCTGGAGGTGCGCTGGGAGGAGTGAGGCGACGTGCCCGGTAAACGGGGCAGAAGATACGCCCGTGCCCTTGCCCGTGCCCTTGCCCGTGCCCGCAGGTGAACGGGGGAAGACGAGGCGGGCACGAGCTGCACGACCATGCCCGTGCCCGCAGGTGAACGGGGGAAGACGAGGCGGGCACGATCCGCACGCACGACCGCGCCCGTGCCCGCAGGTGGACGGAGCAGACGAGGTCGGCGCTCCATCCGAGCCCGAGCCCGAGCGTGAGCGTCGAGCCCGAGACCGAGCCCGCGCTCCAACCGCCCGTCTCGGGTGCGCGAGGGGGACGCTCGTCTGGTCCTTCGACCTGCGGGCAGGGGCACGGGCACGGGCAGGGGCACGGGTTTTGGGTCTGGCCCTTCGACCTGCGGGCAGGGGCACGGGCACGGGTTTTGGCCGCTTTTTGGACTGGGGCCCTGCCCGCCCCGTACACCCGAGAGCATGGGACACGCGACCCGCATGCCGCTCCTCGTGCTCGCGCTGACCCTCGCCGTCGGGCCCGCGGGCGCTCCGACGGCCCGGGCGGATCGGCGCATCTGGACCGTGCAGGCCGGCGACGCCCTGAGCGTCCTCGCCGAGCGCTTCCAGTGCACCGTCGAGGAGCTCCGCGAGTGGAACGGCCTCGACGACGACCGCATCCTGGTCGGCCAGGAGCTCGTCGTCGCCGCGCCGGACACGCCCCCGCCGGGGCCCACCATCGCCCTCCGCCGCGGGGAGACCCTCAGCCACCTCGCCGTCCGCAACGACACCACCGTCGAGACCCTCCTCGAGCTCAACCCGGACCTCGACCCGGACCGGGTCCGCGCCGGCCAGGAGATCCGCCTCCCGGCCCCCGAGGGCCTGCTCCGCATCGACTACACGATCCGCCGCGGCGACACGCTCAGCCGCATCGCCGCGCGCCACCGCGTCGAGGTGCGCGACCTCCTCCGCTGGAACCGCCACCTCCGCCGCGATCGCGTGCAGGCGGGCCAGGAGATCCGCATCTGGTCCGAGGTCCCCGAGAGCGTCTCCGAGAGCGTCGGCGCGCCCCACCACGGCCACCTCGAGCACCCGGAGCCGCTCCCGCCCCACCCGGGCTACATCATCCGCAACCGCGACAAGGCCTTCGGCACGCTCGAGACCGTGCTCTGGCTCCAGGAGGCCTTCGACGCCGTCCGCGCGCGCCACCCCGGCGCCCCGCGCCTGCGCGTGCACGACATCTCCGACCGCGACGGGGGGCCGCTCCACGGGCACCGCAGCCACCAGAGCGGCCGCGACGTCGACCTCTCGCTCTACCAGCGCCGCTGCGGCGGCCAGCCCTGCCCCATGCGCTGGGTGCGCCCCGGCGAGCTCGACGCCGAGCGCCTCTGGACGCTCTTCCAGAGCTGGCTCGAGAACGACCGGGTCGAGGCCATCTTCCTCGACTACAGCCTGCAGGAGCCCCTCTACCGCGAGGCGCGTCGCCGCGGCGCGAGCCGGGAGGAGCTGAGCCAGTGGATCCAGTATCCGCGCGGCCGCACGCACCCCCTCGGCATCGTGCGCCACTACCCCCGCCACCGCGACCACGCCCACGTCCGCTTCGTCTGCCCGGACACGGACGAGAGCTGTCGCTGAGGGGGGACCGAGGCCCGCGCCCAAACCCGTGCCCGTGCCCCTGCCCCTGCCCCTGCCCGCAGGTCGAAGGGCCAGAAAAAGAGCCCACGAGGCCCGGCCGCCGACGGATCTGCCCCGCCCGACGATCGCTCCCCGCACCCGGCCCCACTCCCCACGTGCGCTCCGCCCCCGTTGGCAGCGCCCGCCCCGCGCCCAACGACCCGGCCCCCTGCTTGGCTCGTCCGCCGGAGCGAGAAGGCGCTACTCCGCGAAGGGCGCTGGGTCTGCGGTGACGTCGCCTTCCCTCGCTACCACTCGCCGACGCTCGGCATGCTCGCCCAGGGCTCGGCGGGCTCCTTGGCGTCGCCCTTCTGGAGGAGCTCGACGGAGATCTGGTCGGGGCTCCGCACGAAGGCCATGCGCCCGTCGCGCGGGGGGCGGACGATGGTGGTGCCGGCCTCCTGCAGCTTCGCGCAGGTCGCGTAGATGTCATCGACCTCGAAGGCGAGGTGGCCGAAGTTGCGGCCGACCGTGTAGGGCTCGTCCTGGTCCCAGTTGTAGGTGAGCTCGATCTGCGCCGCGTCCCCGTCCGCGCCGGTCTCGAGGAAGACCAGCGTGAAGCGGCCGCGCTCGGAGTCGCGTCGGCGGACCTCCTTCAGGCCGAGCTGGGTGCAGAAGAAGTCGAGCGCCCCGTCGAGGTCGCGCACGCGGATCATGCTGTGCAGAAAGCGCATGGCCGCGTTGTAGGGCGCGGGGCGGTCGCTGCCAACGGGGGGGCGGGTCAGCGGGGGCGGACCGGGGGGCAGATCCGTCGGCGGCGCGGGAGCTGGGCCTCGTGGGTTCTGCTTCTGGCCCTTCGACCTGCGGGCAGGGGCAGGGGAACGGGTTTTTGGCGCGTGCTTCAGGGGCAGGGGGGTCGGGAACATCGGCTCGCGCCGCGCGGGAGCTGGGCCTCGTGGGCTCTTCTTCTGGCCCTTCGACCTGCGGGCAGGGGCAGGGGCAGGGGCACGGGTTTTGGCGCGTGCTTCAGGGGCAGGGGGGTCGGGAACATCGGCTCGCGCCGCGCGGGAGCTGGGCCTCGTGGGCTCTTCGTCTGGCCCTTCGACCTGCGGGCAGGGGCAGGGGCAGGGGCAGGGGCACGGGTTTTTGGCGCGGGCTTCAGGGGCAGGGCGTCGGGAACACCGGCTCGCGCCGCTCGCCCCAGGTGATCGGCACGCTCGTCTCGAAGCGCACGGCGACGCTGATCGCGTTGCACTCGAGCTCGGCCATGTCCTCCGCCGGGTCCGCCCGCGTGTCCGCGCTCTCCGCCAAGAGCGACAGCGCCCCCATGCGCAGCAGCACGTCGCTCTCGCACACGCCCAGCGCGTCGAGCGCCTCCTCCGCGTCCGCCGTGGCCCAGCGCCCGCTGAGCATCCCGTCCACCCAGCGGCCCGTCTCGTCGAGCCGCGCCGTGAAGCGCCCGTCCCGGAGCCGCACGCGCAGCGTGCTCATGACCAGGTCGAAGGTGAAGGGCTGGCCGTCGGGGATCCGCGCGACGAGCACGCCTCCCGAGACGTGCGCCGTCCGATCCACGGCGATGGGCAGGTCGGAGGCGTCGAAGAAGCTGTTCGCGGGCTGGAGCGTCGGCGTCGCCTCGCAGTCGGGCGTCTCCTCGAGGGCGCCGGCGGAGATCGCGAGGGTCACCGAGACCTCGGGATCCTCGGTCTCCCCGTTCCAGTTCTCGACGCGCATCATCGGCGTGCCCGAGCCCCGGCGCACGGCCTCCCGGAAGCGCATCTCGAGCGAGGCGTCGACGATGGCGAGGCCGGGCACGACCACGAGGCCGAGCGCGTTGTCCGTGCCGAAGGAGGTCGTGTCCGGCGGCGTCCCCCGCGGGTTCACGCAGCTCACGGGCACCCGGTCGAGGCTCGTGCAGTAGCCGTCGAGGTCGTAGCCGTCCGTCTCGCGGAAGAGCGGGTCGAGGAAGCCCACCTCGACGACGCCGGCGTCCCCGCCGATGTCGCAGACGGTGCGGGACGGCGGCCGCGCCGGCATGCAGGTCTCCTCGGGGAGGCCCGTCGGCGGAGGACCGGAGACGCAGGGATCCCCGGCGTCCATCTCCTCGCTGGCGTCGCGGCTCGCGTCCGTGCCGTCGCCGGCGTCGCGCGGGGGCGGCGGCACGCTCCCGTCCCGCTCGTAGACGATCTGCGCGTCGGCGCAGGCCCCGAGGGCGAGTGCCAGGCTCAGAAGCGATGCCGCAGCGCGCACGCCGCCCCTCCTTCCCAGGCCCCGCACGCCGCCTCGGTCGCGGGCGTCTCCGCCGTCGGCTCGCGCAGGAACGCCGCCACGATCCCGGTCGCGCCGGCCGCGAGGAGCAGCCAAGTCGTCGCACCCGCGCCCCGCGCCTGCGCGTCCAGGGTCGCCCCGTTCAGGCAGGTCCCCCCGTCGCCGCTCGCGTCCGCGCAGCGCGCCGCCTCCTTGCGCCGCTCGATCCACCAGCCGAAGGCGCCGAGGCCGGCCACGGCGAAGCTCGCGCCGCCGATCAGCAGGCCGCGGCTCAGCCGGTCGAGGCCCTCGGGCGGGGGCGGCGGAGGCGTCCCGTCGGCCGGGGGCGCCTCGGGCTCGAGGGCCAGCGTGATCGTCTCCTCCTCGCCGCCGGCGACGACGATGCGCCGATCCGTCGGGAGGTGACCCTCCGCCTGGGCCGCCACCACGTGCTCCCCGACGTCGAGGAGCACCGTCCCGTCCGGCTCCGGCTCGGGGACGCGGAGGTCGATCGTCAGCTCCGCGTCCTCGGGCTCGACCACGAAGCGGAAGCGCCCGAGGAAGGTCTCCGTGCGCGCGAGGAGCTCCTCGGTCTCCGCGCGCTGCGCGTCGGTGAGCGCGCGCCGCTCCTCGTCGAGGGCCTGGCGGAGCTGCCGATGGGCCGTGACGTACTCGCGGAGCTCGAAGGAGGCCATGCCGGCGCCCCGGAGCAGGCGGGCCGAGGGCTCGAGCTCGAAGGCGTCGAGAAAGAGCGCTCGCGCCTCCTCGAAGTTGCCGCGCTCGAACTCGCCGATGGCCTCGCGGAGCACCCGCGCGTAGCTCCGCGGCTGGGCCTCGGCCGTCGAGGTGGCGAGCAGGGCCAGGGCGAGGGCGAGCGCACCGAAGCGCAGGGGGAGCGGGGAGAGCGGGCGCGCGGACATCGCGATCAGAAGTCCTCCAGGCGGAGCGGGCGCGTGCGGTGCGCGCCCGTCGAGGCGGGCGGCGTGGTGCGCGCGGGGCGGGTCCGGCGCGGGGTCCGGCGCGTGACCGTCGCCTCCTCCTCGGTCTCGCTCGCGGCGCCCTCCTCGGCGAGCTCGACGCTCTCCGCGGCCGTCACCTCGAGCTCGTCCGAGAGGACCGGCCCGGCCACCTCCTCGGCCTCGGGCTCCGCGTTCGGTTCGTCCGGCACGTCCGTCGGCGCGCTCTCCCCGGCCTCGCTGGGCTCCGCCGCGGGAGCCGACGCCGGGGTCCCCTCGGGGCCGAGCTCCGCGCGTCCGGGCTCCTCGGCGGGCTCGCCACGGCTGAGCAGCCAGCCGCCGACCGCGATCCCCGCCACGATCGCCAGGGCCGCCGCGATCAGCGCGCGCGGGACCCGCCGCGTCGTGCGGACGGTCGGGGCGTCCTCGTCGACCGAGACCACTGAGGTCGGTGAGCCGGGCCCGACCGGCTTCGTCGCCCGCGCCGGGTCCACCGCCGCCCGCGCCGGGTAGACCCCCGACCAGTCCGTCTCCGGGTCCTTGAAGCGCACGCCCTCCGCGAAGGGCTCGAGGGCCTCCGCGAAGGCCTCCAGATCGGGGAAGCGGTGCTTGCGGTTGCGCGCCATCCCGCGCCGCAGCGCGTTCTGCAGCTTGCGCGGGACCGGCTGGGCGAAGGGTCGCGGCTTCTCCTTCAGCTTCATCGCCGAGAGCTCCGCGTAGCTCCGCCCCTCGTAGGGCGGCGCGCCCTCGATCATCTCGTAGAGGAGGCAGGCGAGGGCGTACTGATCGCAGCGCCCGTCGAGGTCCTTCTCCCCCGTGAGCTGCTCCGTCGACATGTAGAGCGGCGTCCCGAGCACCACCCCGGTGGCGGTCAGCCCCATGTCCGGGCCCTGCACCTTGGAGATGCCGAAGTCGAGCACCTTCACCGTCGTCGCCGTGCCCTGTCCGTCCTCGCAGAGGAAGACGTTGTCCGGCTTCAGGTCGCGGTGGATGACGCCGCAGGCGTGCGCCGCGGCGACCCCGCGGAGCACCGGCATGAGCAGGCGGACGGCGTCCTGGGGGGCCATCGGGCCGCCCTCCATGGCGACGCCGAGGGGCACGCCCACCAGGCGCTCCATCACCAGGAAGACCGCGCCCTCGTGCTCACCGACGTCGTAGACGTCCACCACGTTGGGGTGGGTGATGCGCCCGGCCGCGTGGGCCTCGCGGAGCAGCCGCGCCCGCCGCTCGGCGTCCCGCTTGTCCGCCGGGAGCCACTTCAGGGCGACCGGTTTCCCCGTGACTTCGTGGGTCGCGGCGTAGACGACCCCCATGCCGCCCTCGCCGAGCTGCTCCTCGATCCGGTACTTGCCCGCCACGATGGCGCCGCGCTCCGGCATCGCTGCGGTGACGCTCACGGGGGGATGTTACCGCATCACCACCCCGATCCGCCCACCATGCACCCGATCTTTCCCCAAAGACCCGTGCCCATGCCCATGCCCATGCCCGTGCCCGCAGCCTCGAGCCCGCTCGACACGCGCGGATCGACTGCCCGATCTCCCCGGAATCGGGGGGAATCCCTCCCTTCTCCCGCCGTCGTCGATCCCGCGCGCGGACGACCGGGCCGCCGCGCTCAGGAGTCGATGCAGACGAGGATGTCCGCCCCCGTCGCGAGCTCGGTCTCGCCGTCGCAGGTGTAGCCGGGGCCGAGCAGGTCCAGGCACTCGCTCGCGGTCGCGCAGGGGAAGAGGCAGATCCCGCCGACGGCCTCCGTGTCGGTGCAGACCGTGCCCTCCGGGCACTCACCCTCCACCCCGGTGCAGTTGCGCGTGCAGAGCCCATCCGGGAGCCCGGTGACGCAGCGGCCCCCCTCGCAGTCCTCGTCGTCGGTGCAGCCGGGCACGACCACGTCCTCGGCGGACTCGGAGGACCCGTCGTCCCCGCAGGCGGCCAGGGAGAGGAGGAAGGAGGCGATTAGTGCAAAGCGAAAGAACGTCATTCTCGATAAGGTAGCGCCTCTTTGTCGGGATGCCCACTCTTCCTCCCCCACCCGGTCGAGACGTCGTGGATCGCGCCCTGCCCGGGAGGGCGCCTTCGCCCTGCGCGGCTCGCCAGGAGGCCGTTCGTCGCGCGAGCCCGGGCCCTTCCCTCGCGCGTCCTTCCCTCGCGCGTCCTTCCCTCGCGCGTCCTTCCCTCGCGCGTCCTTCCCTCGCGCGTCCTTCCCTCGCGC
>PABA01000018.1 GCA_002699025.1 Sandaracinus sp.
CTGCGCTCGGCGGGGGGTGGGGTTTCGTCGCCTTTCGGCGACGAGCCTCGCTGCGCTCGGCGGGGGTCGGGGGGCCCTCGCTGCGCTCGGCGGGGAGCTCGGGCTCCGACCTCCCGGCTCTCGCGGGGACCTCTTCAGGTCCGGTTCGCTGCGGGCAGGGGCAGGGGCAGGGGCAGGGGCACGGGTTGGGGCTCGTAGGGGCTAGGGGCGCTCCCGGTGCGCCATCTCCTCCATCGCGTCCTTCTGCGCCTGGCTCAGCGCCTCCATGATCGGGCCGCACTCGCGGCCGTTCTGCAGGCGGTAGTCGAAGCGCGCGCAGCGCTGGGCGTCCTCGGGGAGCTGCTCGCAGAGCTCGATGTAGCGGGCGCGCTCGGCGATGAGCCAGCGGTCCGGCTCGCGCGTGTTCGAGAGGGAGCGGATGCCCTCCTGCTGCGCCTCGACCGCCGCCACCATCGCGGCGTGCGCCTGCCCGCAGAGCGTGCTCTCGCCCTCGGCGGCCTCCGCCGCGGCCTCGCGCATGGTCTGCATCAGCTCGCCCACGGCGCGGAGCCGGGCCTGGAGATCGTTCAGGTCGCGGCGCTCCTCGGCGGCGGCCGGCGCGGGGGTCGCCTCCATGGCCGTCGCGGCGGCCCTCGGCGTGGGGGGCGCCTCCTCGGCGCTCTCCTCCGTGGCGGGCGCGGCGGCGGCGCGCTCCCGGGCGGGCGGCTCGGCGCTGCAGGCGAGGGAGAGCAAGAGGAGCGAGGAGACGAGGCTACGCACGGACCAGGCGTAGCAGGGTGATCTCGGAAGGCACGCCGGCACGCTGCGGCGGCCCCCAGTAGCCCGTGCCCCGGTTCACGTAGACCCAGAGGTCGCCGCGCTTCGCGAGCCCCGCCCCCACGGGCTGCGCGAGGCCGATGAAGAGGTTCACGGGGAAGAACTGCCCGCCGTGCGTGTGCCCGCTGAGCTGGAGGTCGAAGCCCGCGGCCGCCGCCGCCTCGAGGCTGCGCGGCTGGTGCGCGAGCAGGAGCGAGACGTCGTGCGCCGGGGCCCCCTCCTTGGCCTTCGCCGGGTCGCTCGCATGCGCCGGAAGAAGCCGGTCGGCGCGGTAGTCCGTGCACCCGGCGACGAGCAGCTTGGCGCCCTCGCGCTCGACCAGCCGGTGCGCGTTGCAGAGCGCGGTCAGGCCGAGGCGCTCGACCTCGGCGACCCAGGCCTCCGCGTCCCAGTAGTACTCGTGGTTGCCGGTGCAGAAGTAGACGCCGTCGGGCGCCGCCAGCTCCCCGAGGGGCGCGACGTCGTCCCGGAGGTCGTCCACGTAGCCGTCCACGAGGTCCCCGGTGACGGCGATCAGATCCGGCTCGAGCTCGTTGGCCATGCGGACGCAGGCGGCGAGGTAGGCGCCGCGGATCGTCGGGCCGACGTGGATGTCGCTGAGCTGGGCGATGCGGTAGCCGTCCAGGGCGGGGGGCAGGCCCGTGATGGGCACGTCCACCTCGACGACGGTCGGGAGCGCGCGCGCCTCGACGAAGCCCCAGGCCGTGAGCACGCCGGCGCCGCCGAGGATGCCCGCGTTCGTCGTCCGCGTGAGGAAGGCGCGGCGGCCGAGGTCCGGGTCGCCGCGGGACAGGCGCGTGGCGAGCTTCGCGCCGGCGAACCCCAGGTCGCGCACGAAGACGCCGCAGAAGACCAGGAAGAAGAGCCCCATGTGGACGAAGCCGGCCCAGCGGATGGGGGCGAACCAGGGCGCGCGGGTGAGCGAGCGGCCGAGGAGCATGGTCAGCGGGACGAGCGCCCAGGCGAGCCAGAAGGCGACGCGCGCGAGGCGCTGGCGGCGGTCGCTCGGGGTGGGCCCGGGGAGCGCCCAGGGGCGGAAGAGGCGCCGGGAGACGTACCAGTGGGCGGCCGTCCAGCCGCCGGTCGCGACCGCGAAGAGGAGCAGCAGGCGGAGGAGGCTCACCGGGGAAGAGTCGTAGCACGCCCCCGAGCGTTTCTCGGGGTCGCCCGGCCGGCGGCGGCGCCGGGGCCCCGTGATCGCCGGCGCTCATTGACAGGGGGGACGGCTGGGATGACGTTTCCTCCCATGCACTACGCGAGCACCTACTCGCAGACCGTCTCCGAATCCTCGGTCGAGGAGCGGTCGGCCTTCATCGTCAAGACCTACCTCCACCTGGTCGGCGCGATCTTCACCTTCATCGGCCTCGAGGCGCTGCTGATCTCCTCGGGGCTGGCCGAGCGCCTGCTCTTCATGGCGTCGAGCCGCGGCGCGTGGTTCGTCTTCCTGATCGGCTTCATGGTCGTCAGCTGGATCGCCGATCGCTGGGCCCGGAGCGACACCTCGAAGGGGATGCAGTACCTCGGGCTTGGCCTCTACACGCTGGCCGAGGCCGTGCTCTTCGCGCCGCTCGTGGTGATGGCCATGTACGTCGCCGTGGAGCGCGGCGGCGGCTCGATGGACATCCTCGGCAAGGCCGGCCTCATCAGCGTGGTGCTCTTCGGCGGGCTGACGGGCGTGGTGTTCCTGACGCGGAAGGACTTCTCCTTCCTGCGGAGCATCCTGATGTTCGCCGGGCTGGCCGCGCTGGTGCTGATCGGGGCGAGCCTGCTCTTCGGCTTCCACCTCGGCATCATCTTCATCTGGTTCATGATCGTCTTCGCGGCGGGGAGCATCCTCTACTCGACGTCGAACGTGATGCTCTACTACCGGACCGACCAGTACGTGGCGGCGTCGCTGAACCTCTTCGCCTCCTTCGCGCTGCTCCTCTGGTACGTCATCCAGCTCTTCATGAGCCGCGACTGACTCCGGCGACCCCGCTCGCCGCTTCGAGACCGACCCGACGGCCCGCCCTCCCCGGCGGGCCGTCGCGCGTCCGTCGCCCGGGGGCTACGATGGCGTGATGCGTGGACACCTCGCTCTGTCGCTCTTCCTCGTGGCCTGCGGAAGCGACGGGAGCGCGGCCCGAGACGGGGGCACCGCGGGCTCCGACGCGAGCACCGAAGCGGACGCGCGCGTCGACGGCGCCACGCCAGCCGAGGACGCGGGCAGGGCCGATACGGGGGCCGACTCCGGCGCGGACACCGATGCGGACGCCGGGCCCCCGTGCGAGTCCCCGCGCGTGCACGGCGCCGCGCCGCCGCTGGCCCGTCTGGGCGAGTGCGGCCGCCTCGAGTACGGGCTCTACGCGGCCGAGGGCGACGAGGAAGCGGTCCACACGCTCCCGGACTTCTCCTGGGCCGGGTACCGGGGCGGCGGCGTGGCGCTCCCGGACGCCGCGGTGGTCGAGACGCTCGAGCCCGAGGGCGGTGACCAGCGGGCGCGCATCCAGGCGGCCCTCGACCGGGCGGCCGCCCTCCCCCGCGGCGACGACGGGCTCCGGGGCGCGGTGCTGCTCCGCCGCGGCACCTGGGAGGTCGGCGACACGCTCCGCGTCGAGGCGAGCGGCGTCGTGCTGCGCGGCGAGGGCCAGGGCGCGGACGGGACCGTGCTCGTGGCGACCCGGCGCGCGCAGCACGCGCTCGTCGAGGTGCGCGGCGGCGGCGATGGGTTCGGGGAGGTCTCGGGGACGCGCACGCGGGTGACGGACGCGCGGGTGCCCGTCGGCGCGCGGACGCTCCGGGTGGCGAGCGCGGCGGCCTTCTCGGTGGGCGATGGGGTCGTCGTGGAGCGTACGCCGAACGACGCCTGGATCGACGCCCTCGGCATGGACGCCTGGGGCTGGACGGCGGCGAGCTACACCATCGGGCACGAGCGGCGCGTCGCAGCCATCGAGGGCAACACGATCACCGTCGACGTCCCGCTCGTGGACGCGCTCGAGGAGCGCTTCGGCGGCGGCGCCGTCTACCTCGCGGACCTCTCGGAGCGCGTGGAGCAGGTCGGCGTGGAGGACCTCCGCCTGGTCTCCCAGCACGACGGCCCGGAGGACGAGGAGCACGGCTGGGTCGCGGTGCAGCTCCGGCGCGCGACCGACTCCTGGGTGCGCCGCGTGACCGCCGAGCACTTCGGCTACGCCGCCGTCAGCATCGACGACGAGTCGAGCTTCAACACGGTCGAGGAGTGCGCGATGGTCGCCCCCGTCTCGCAGGTGACCGGCGGCCGGCGCTACTCCTTCAACGTGAGCGACGGCGTCGGGAACCTCTTCCAGCGCTGCTACAGCGAGGAGGCGCGGCACGACTTCGTGACCGGCGCGCGCACGACGGGCCCGAACGTGTGGCTCGACTGCTTCTCGACGCGGAGCTCGAACGACGACGGACCGCACCACCGCTGGTCGACGGGGCTGCTCCTCGACAACACGGCGGGCCGCGAGCTCCACGTGGAGAACCGGCAGGACTCGGGGAGCGGGCACGGCTGGTCGGGCGCGCAGACGCTCTTCTGGAACGGGCTCGCGGAGGGCATCCGCTGCGACGCGCCGCTCGGCGCCATGAACTGGACCGTGGGCTGCGTGGGGGCGATGAACGAGGGTGGCTGGACGACGGCCGAGCCCTTCGGCTGGTGGGAGTCGCACGGGACGCCGGTGGAGCCGCGGAGCCTCTACCTGGCGCAGCTCCGGGACCGGCTCGGCGAGGCGGCGGTGGAGGCGGTGACGATCCCCCAGCAGCGGAGTGGGCGGATCTGGTCGCTGCTGGCCGGCTGGGCCGGCGAAGGCCGGCTCGAGGACGCGACGCCGGTGGAGGGCGACCCGACGTGCAGCACGGGGGTCGCCGGCGGAGGCGTGTGCTGCGCGGCCTCCTGCGGCACGTGCGGGGGCTCCGGCTGCGGGAGCCGGCCCGGGGGCGCCGAGAGCTGCTGCGGGAGCGCGATCCGGAGCTCCGGCCGCTCGTGCCTGACCAGCGAGCCTCCCTGCGTGCTCTGAGAGCATGCGCGCGGCGGCCGGCGGCCGGTGTCCCCGACGGCCGGTGTCTCCGGCGGCCGGTGTCCCCGACGGCCGGTGTCTCCCCGGCGGCCGGTGTCTCCGACGGCCGGTGTCTCCGACGGCCGGTATCTCCGACGGCCGGTGTCTCCCGACGGCCGGTGTCTCCCCGACGGCCGGTGTCTCCCCGACGGCCGGTGCCGGCGACCCGTGTGCTCGCCGGCGAGACGTCAGCCGAGGCCCATGCGCTTCAGCTTCTTCTGGAGCCCGTAGCGGCTGAGCCCGAGGAGCTCGGCGGCCTGCGTCTTGTTCCCCTCCGTGCGCCGCAGCGCCTCCGTGACCAGGCGCCGCTCGAGCGCCTCCGTCTCCGCCTTCAGGTCGAGGGAAGTGGGCGCCTCGCTCCCCGCTCCGAGGCCGAGGTCCGCCGGCCCGAGGGTCCCCTCGGCGAGCACCAGCGCGCGCTGGAGCGCGTTCTCGAGCTCCCGCACGTTGCCCGGCCAGGGCTGGCGCGCGAGCTCCTCGAGGGCCTCCGGGCTCACCTTCGGCGCCCCCTCGCCGGCGTGCCGCGCGAGCAGATGCGCCACCAGCGCCGGCACGTCCTCGGGCCGTTCGCGGAGCGGCGGGACCTCCAGGCGCACGACGGCCAGCCGGTAGTAGAGGTCCTCCCGGAAGCGCCCCGCCTCCACGTCCGCCGCCAGGTCCCGGCGCGTGGCCGCGACGATGCGCGCGTCGACCCGGCGCACGCGCTCGTCCCCCACGCGCCGGAGCTCGCCCTCCTGGAGCACGCGGAGCAGCTTCGCCTGCATGGGGGCGGGCATCTCGCCCAGCTCGTCGAGGAAGAGGGTGCCCCCATCGGCGAGCTCGAAGAGCCCTCGTCGGCTGCCGCGCGCCCCCGTGAAGGCGCCGCGCGCGTGGCCGAAGAGCAGGCTCTCGAGGAGCGTCTCCGGGACAGCCGCGCAGCTCTCCGCCACGAAGGGCCCCTCGGCGCGCGCGCTCGCGTCGTGCACGGCCCGGGCGACCCGCTCCTTGCCGACGCCGCTCTCCCCCTCGACGAGGACCGGCAGGTCCGAGCGCGCGACGCGCTCGACGAGCTCCATCACGCGCCGCATGGCCGGGCTCACGGCGACGACGCCCCGCACGACGTCCTCCTTGCGGCGCGCCGCGAGCTCCTCGCGCTGCGCCTCGACCTCTCCCTCGAGGCGGCGCCGGAGCCGCTCGAGGCGCCGCACGGCCCGGCGCTCGGTGCGGAGCCGCTCGGCCGCGTCCACGGCGCGGGCCGCGAGCTCGGCGAGGTCGACGAGGAGCGCCAGGTCGCCCCGTTCGAAGGCCGCCGGCCGGAGCCGGTCCTCGAGGTAGAGGGCCGCGCCCTCGCGGAGGGGCACGCAGGCGATGGAGCGGATGGCGAGCGCATGCACGGAGCCGGCGCCGCGGAGCGCGTCGTCCTCGAGGGCGTCCATGGAGCTCACGGGCTCGCCAGCGAGGGCGCGCGTGACCACCGAGCGCGAGAAGCCCCCGGCGAGCTCCAGGCCGCGCGCCGCCCGCACGCGGAGCGCTCCCTCGGCGCCGCGCTCCACCCAGAGGCCCCGCTCGGCGCCGAGCAGCTCCACGGCGGCGTCGACGACGTCCTCCCGGAGCCGCCGGAGGCGCCGCTCGGGGCGCCAGCGCTTGGCGAGCGCCGCGAGGCGGCGCCAGCGCTCGTCCGCCGGCGGCGCCGGGGCGCCCTCGGCCGGACGGGTCCCCAGCGGCCGCGCGTAGGCGGGGACGCGCCGGAGCCGGGACCGCTGGAGCGGGGAGAGATCCCGCGCGGCCGTGTCGAGGAGCCGGCGCGCGCGACCGGCGGCGACGTCCGCGGCGCCCCGATCCCCGCGGGCGTCCGCGAGGTCGAGCGCGAAGAGCGCCCGCTCGAGTCGCTCTTCCCAGCTCGGCCCCTCGACCGCCTCGAGGCGCGCGAGGGCGCGGACCGCGTCCTCGAGGCGCCCCTCGGCCAGCGCGACGCGCCCCTCCGCGAGCGCCCGCGGGAGCGGCGGCGCGGCGTCGTCGAGGAGCGCCCGCGCTCGCTCCAGGTCGACGGGCGCGAGGAGAGCGGCCGCGCGCGCTCGAGCCAGCGCGTCAGGGGGCGCGTTCGCGGCGAGGCCGCGGGCGGCGTCGAGGGCCCCGCGACGGAGCGCCACTTCGAGCTCCAGGACCCAGAGCAGCGCCCGCGCGCTCGCGTCGTCGGCGCGCTCCGCGGCGGCGCGGGCCGCCATCAGGTGCGCGAGGGCGGGGGCCTCGTCGCCGATCCACGCGCAAGCGCTCGCGAGGTTGAGGAAGGCGCGCCCCGCGTCCCGGTCGCGCCCGAGCCGCAGGTAGCGCCCCGCCGCGTCGCGGAGCGCCTCCATGCCTGCCCCGAGCCGACCCTCCTCGAGCTGCACGATCCCGAGGTTCGCCGCGGCGGTAGCGGCGAGGTGGCGCTCGCCGAGGGCGTCGGCGGCGACGCGGGCGGCCTCGAAGGCTCCGCGCGCCGCGGCGCGATCGCCGCGCGCCTGGAGGACGCTCCCGCGCGTCTGGAGCAGCCGGGCTCGGGCGAGGCCGCGCGCCGCCTCGAGCCCCTGCACCACCTGCGCCTCCGCCTCCGCCGGGCGGCCGCGGGAGAGCGCCAGCCAGGCCCGGACCTCGGCGGCGCCTTCCGGGGCGCGCGCCGCCGCCTCCTCGAGGCGACCCGCCGAGAGCGCCAGCCAGGCCGCCGTCGTCGCCGTCGCCGCGCTCTCCGGCGCGCGGGCGAGGGCCGCCTCCGCCTCCTCCCGGCGCCCGGCCTGCCGCGCGACCTCCGCGTGGAGCGCCGGGGCGCGCTCGGGAGCGATGCGGAGAACGGCGAGCGCCTCCTCGTAGCGCCCGGCCGCCCGCAGCGCGTCGACTTCGGCGGCGAAGAACCCCGGGAGCTCGAAGCGGCGCCAGCCCTCCCCCGCGAGCCGCGCCGCCGACACCGGGTCGCCCCGCTCGCGGGCCCCCCGCACGGCGCGCTCGAGGGCCTCTCGGGCCGCGTCTCGCTCGCCCCGGGCGAAGGCGAGGTAGACGCGCGCCACCGGATCGTCGACCTCGCCGAGCGCCTCAGCGATCTCGGCCTGCCGCGAGGGGCTCGGCTGGAGGGCGTCCCGGAGATCGTCGCGAAGCTCGAGCCGCTCCCCGTCCAGCGTGGCGCGGCCAGCTCCGAGGAGCGCCCGCACCGCCGCGGGCGGGCCGGCCTTCTCGATCGGCAGACCTCCGCCCGCCACCGCGAGGCGCTCGGCGACCTCGAGCGCGGCCTCGCGCATCGGCGCGGAGGGGAGCGCCGCCGCGGCCTGGCCGTCCGACCGCGCGCCCGGCGCCGCTTCCCACGCGGCGGTCTCGCCCGGCTCCTCCCCGGCCTCCCAGAGCTGCGCGACGCGACGGCAGAGCCCCCCCGCGAGGCGACCGGTGGCGCGCCGGGCCGCGCGCCGCACCTCGGTGCTCGCGCTTCCCAGGAGCGTGCCGAGGAGCTCGTCGAAGGCCTCCTCACCGAGGGGTGTGAGCGAGACGAAGCCCCGCTCGGGGGCATCGTCGTGCGAGCTGGCCGGGGGCGCGTCCACGCCGTCCTCGATCAGGAAGACCTCCCGGCCGAGCTCGGCGGCCGCCCGGACGGAGCGGAGGACCTCGGCCGAGGCGGGACCGCGCACCTGGAGCACGACCGGCTCTTCGCCCGCCGGGAGCGTGCGCCGCGCGTAGGTCGGCACCGCGCCTCCGGCCTCGAAGCGCGCCCGCTGGAGCGCCCGCACCAGCTCGCGCGCGAAGCGCGTGCGGCCGCTGCCCGGTGGGCCGCCGATGCGCAGACGGTGGCGCGAGCGCAGGGTGGCGAGGGCCTCGTCGAGCCGGTCCCGATCACCGACCCAGGGGAGCGCTCGGGCCCGGAGCGCGAGCGCCGCCGGGCTCGGCGCCACCTCCAGCACGTCCTCGAGCTCGACGCGCTCGCCGCACTGACTCGCCGCCGCGGCCAGCCGCCGGAGCGCATCGCGCACGTCCGGCGGTCGCTCCTCCGGCGCCCGGGCGAGGAGGGTCTCCACCCACGCGGCGAGGGGTGGGGGCACCTCCGGTGGGAGCGGCCCCGGCCCTTCGACGAAGCGCTCCGGTCGACTGGGCGCAGCGCTCCTCTCCCCGCCGAGAAGCGCGTGCGCGAGGGCGCCGAAGGCCCAGAGGTCGGTCGCGACGCTGCGGACGCCGCTCCAGGCCTCCGGCGCGAGGAAACCCGGGGTACCGCGAACGCGCCCGTCGCCAGCCAGCGGCGGCCCCGCGAGGCCCAGGTCGACCAGCACCACGCGCTCCCCGCCGACGAGGACGTTCTCCGGCTTCACGTCCCCATGGAGGAGCCCGGCGTCGTGGAGGGCGGCGAGCGCGCGCCCCACCTCGGCCAGGATGCGCAGCACCCCCTGCCTGCGGGCTCGCTCGCCGACCGGCCAGCGCTCGACGAACGCGAGCGCCGTTCGCCCCTCCACGTGCTCCTCGACGAGCACCGCCGAGCCGGCGGCGAGGTGGAAGGGGGCGCCGACCCCCTGGTCGAGCCGCAGCAGCTCGTGGACGCGGGCCAGCCCCGGATGCGCCACGCGGGTCAACACGTCCAGCTCGGCCAGCAGATGACCGGCCGCCGCGGCGGGAACCAGCTTCAGCGCCCGCCGCGGCCCATCCACCCCGTCCGAAGCGAGCAGCACCCGCCCCGAGGCCCCTCTACCGAGCTCGCGGAGATAGTGGTAGCGCCCCGCGAGCGCCACCTCCGTTGGCGTAGAGGCCACCGACACACGCCCAGCCTAGCAGATCGCGAGCGACCAGACCGCCAGGCGATAAGCCCAGTAATCACCAGCAGATCACTCGCCGTCGACATGCCGACAGGGGGTGACGCCATTCCCGCACCGCAAACCCTATTGGCGCCCAGGTCGCTTCTTGGCGGGCTCCCCGAGACGCGTCCGCAGGACGCGTCCGAAACGACTCCCGAGGCGCGTCCGCAGGACTCCCGGAGCACGTCCGCAGGACCCCGAGCGCGTCCGCAGGACTCCCGGAGCGCGTCCGCAGGACGCCCCGAGCGCGTCCGCTGCACGCCCCGAGCGCGCGTCCGCTGGACTCCCGGAGCGCGTCCGCTGGACTCCCCGAGCGCGCGTCCGCAGGACTCCCGGAGCGCGTCCGCAGCACGCCCCGAGCGCGTCCGCAGGACGCCCCGAGCGCGCGTCCTGGACTCCCCGAGCGCGCGTCCGCAGGACTCCCGGAGCGCGTCCGCAGGACGCCCCGAGCGCGCGTCCGCAGCACGCCCC
>PABA01000019.1 GCA_002699025.1 Sandaracinus sp.
CACCGAGCCCAGCGTCACCGAGCCCAGCGTCACCGAGCCCAGCGTCACCGAGCCCAGCGTCACCGAGCCCAGCGTCACCGAGCCCAGCACCACCCAGCCCAGCACCACCCAGCCCGGCGTCACCCAGCCCGGCGTCACCGAGCCGCACCCGGTGCAGGAGAGCGCCTGAACGGCGCCGAAGGAACGAAGGACATGGCCACCGCGACCCAGGACATCGACGAGATCCTCGAGAAGCGTTACGACGCCGGCTTCGTCACGGAGATCGAGCAGGAGTACGCCCCGAAGGGCCTCGACGAGGACATCGTCCGCTTCATCTCCGCCAAGAAGCAGGAGCCCGAGTGGCTCCTCGAGTGGCGCCTGAAGGCCTTCCGGCACTGGCTGAAGATGAAGGAGCCGCGCTGGGCGAAGGTCGACTACCCGGAGATCGACTACCAGGACATCCACTACTGGGCGGCGCCGAAGTCGAAGGACGACGCGCCGAAGAGCCTGGACGAGGTCGACCCGAAGCTCCTCGAGACCTACGAGAAGCTCGGCATCCCGCTCCACGAGCGCGAGGTCCTCGCGGGCGTCGCCGTCGACGCGGTCTTCGACTCGGTCAGCGTGCACACCAGCTTCAAGGAGCGCCTCGGCGAGGCCGGCGTGATCTTCTGCTCCTTCTCCGAGGCCGTGCAGGAGCACCCGGAGCTCGTGAAGAAGTACCTGGGCACGGTCGTGCCCTACACGGACAACTTCTTCGCCACGCTCAACAGCGCGGTCTTCTCCGACGGCAGCTTCGTCTACGTCCCGAAGGGCGTCCGCTGCCCGATGGAGCTGAGCACCTACTTCCGCATCAACGCCGCCAACACGGGCCAGTTCGAGCGCACGCTCGTCATCGCCGACGAGGGCAGCTACGTGAGCTACCTCGAGGGCTGCACGGCGCCGCAGCGCGACGAGAACCAGCTCCACGCCGCCGTGGTCGAGCTGGTCGCCCTCGGCGACGCCGAGATCAAGTACTCGACGGTGCAGAACTGGTACCCGGGCGACGAGACCGGCAAGGGCGGCATCTACAACTTCGTGACCAAGCGCGGCGTCTGCCACGACCGGGCGAAGATCAGCTGGACGCAGGTCGAGACCGGCTCGGCCGTCACCTGGAAGTACCCGAGCTGCATCCTCAAGGGCGACGACTCGATCGGCGAGTTCTACAGCGTGGCCCTCTCGAACCTCGCCCAGCAGGCCGACACGGGCACGAAGATGATCCACCTCGGCAAGCGCACGCGCTCGACGATCATCTCGAAGGGCATCAGCGCCGGGAAGGGTCAGCAGACCTACCGCGGCGGCGTGAGCATCGCCAAGGGCGCCGAGGGCGCGCGCAACTACACCCAGTGCGACTCGCTCCTCATCGGCGACACCTGCGGGGCGCACACCGTGCCCTACGTCGACGTGCACAACCCGACGGCCCAGCTCGAGCACGAGGCGACGACCTCGCGCATCGGTGAGGACCAGCTCTTCTATTGCCGCCAGCGCGGTCTCTCCGAGGAGGACGCCGTGAGCCTCATCGTCAACGGCTTCGCCAAGGAGGTCCTCCAGGAGCTCCCCATGGAGTTCGCCGTCGAGGCGCAGAAGCTGCTCGGCGTCAGCCTCGAGGGCGCCGTCGGCTGACGACGGCTGCGGCTCCCTCACTCTCCTCTCCCGAACCTCTCCTCTTCTCCGGCTCCCCCTCGGGAGCGCCGGCCGGAGCCCCCTCGGCCCGGCCGCCCATCGAACCGAAACCGCCATGCTCTCCATCCGCAATCTCCACGTCTCCGTCGACGACAAGCCGATCCTCAAGGGCATCGATCTCGAGGTGAAGGCCGGCGAGGTCCACGCCGTCATGGGCCCGAACGGCTCCGGCAAGAGCACGCTCTCCTACGTGCTCGCCGGCCGCGAGGGCTACGAGGTCACGGAGGGCTCGATCACCTTCGAGGGCCAGGACCTGCTCGAGATGGAGGTCGAGGACCGCGCCGCCGCCGGCGTCTTCCTCGCCTTCCAGTACCCGGTGGCCATCCCCGGCGTCTCGAACGTGTACTTCCTCAAGGCCGCGCTGAACTCGATCCGCAAGGCGCGCGGCGAGGAGGAGCTCTCCGCCGCCCAGTTCATGAAGCTCGCCCGCGAGAAGGCGAAGCTCGTCGAGCTCTCCTCGGACCTCATCAAGCGCGCGGTGAACGACGGCTTCTCGGGCGGCGAGAAGAAGCGCAACGAGATCTTCCAGATGGCCATGCTCGAGCCGAAGCTCGCGCTCCTCGACGAGACCGACTCGGGCCTCGACATCGACGCGCTGAAGGTCGTCTCGGGCGGCGTGAACGCGCTCCGGAGCCCGGAGCGCGCGATGATCGTCATCACCCACTACCAGCGCCTGCTCGACCACATCGTGCCCGACGTGGTGCACGTGCTCATGGACGGACGGATCGTGCGCTCGGGGGACAAGAGCCTGGCGCTCACGCTCGAGGACGAGGGCTACGAGAAGGTGCGCGCCGAGGCGGCGGCGGGAGCGCGCGCGTGAGCCTCCTCGAGAGCGTGCCGACGCAGCCGAAGGGCGGGCCCGCCTGGCTCGCGCCGCTCCGCGAGAAGGCCCACGCGGCCCTCGAGAGCGGCGGGCTGCCGACGAAGAAGACCGAGGCCTGGCGCTTCACCTCCGTGCGCGCCCTGGTGAAGGGCGAGTGGGCGCCGGCCAAGCCCCTCGCGCCGGCCGAGCGGGCGAGCGCGTCCGGCTGGGAGGCGCTCTTCGCGGGCGGCCAGTACCTCGGCGCCCTCGACAAGAGCGCGCCGCCCGAGGGCGTGGGCGTGCATCGGCTCGGGGCCGACGGGGGCCCGGACGTGCGCGAGCGGCTCGGGGCCGTGCTGCCGAACGAGCACTTCGTGGCGCTGAACACGGCCATGTTCGACGAGGCCGTCGTGCTCCACGTGAGCGCGCCGGTCGCCGAGCCCGTGACGCTCCGCTACGTCGCCGCGGGCGCCGGGCAGGTGGCCTACCCGCGGGTGCTCGTCGTGCTCGCGCCGGGCGCCGAGCTCACGCTCGTCGAGCGCTGGGAGGGGACCGGCGAGAGCTTCACGGACGCGGTGACGGAGGTGCACCTCGGGGCCAATGCGGGCCTCGAGCACGTGCGCGTCCACGAGGACGCCGGCGCGCTCGTCGGGGCGCTCTCGGTCCACCAGGAGCGGGACAGCCGCTACACCTCGCGCGTCTTCAGCTTCGCCGGCGCGCCCATGCGCCTCGACCTGCGCGTGGAGCTCGCCGGGAAGGGCGCCCGGGCCGTCCTCGACGGAGCCTACCTCGTGGGCGGCGAGGCCCACGTCGACCACCACGTGCGCGTGGACCACGTGGCGCCCCACTGCTTCAGCCAGCAGCGCTACCGGGGCGTCGTGGCCGACCGCGGCACGGCCGTCTTCGACGGGCAGGCCATCGTCCATCAGAGCGCGCCGGCGAGCGAGGCGCATCAGGAGAACCGCAACCTGCTCCTGAGCGACACGGCCCACGTGCACACCAAGCCGCACCTCGAGATCGAGAACGACGACGTCGTCGCCTCCCACGGCGCGACCGTCGGCAGCCTCGACGCGGGGCAGCTCTTCTACCTGCGGAGCCGCGGCGTCCCCGCCGACACGGCCCGCGCGATCCTCACCTACGCTTTCCTCGAGGCCCTCGTCGACGAGGTGCGCTTGCCGGCCCTCGCGAAGGAGCTCCAGGGCGACCTCCTCGATCGGCTGCCCGAGGGCGACGTGCTCCGGGCCTTCGAGGTGGAGGAGGAGCTATGAGCGTCACGCCCGAGGTCGCCCCGAGCGAGGACGCGTCGAGCGCGGCGCCCGCCTCCTCGTCCGCGCCCGCCTTCGACGTCGAGGCCGTGCGCGCGCAGTTCCCGGCGCTCCAGCAGGAGGTCCATCCGGGCAAGCCGCTGGTCTACCTCGACAGCGCGGCCACGGCGCTCAAGCCGCAGGTCGTCATCGACGCGGTCACGGAGGCCTACGCGAAGGACTGCGCCAACGTGCACCGCGCCGTCCACGCGCTCAGCCAGCGCGCCACGGCGAAGTTCGAGGGCGCCCGCGACAGTGTGCGGCGCTTCTTGAACGCGGAGAAGCGCGAGGAGATCATCTTCGTCCGCGGCTGCACCGAGGGCATCAACCTCGTCGCGCAGAGCTGGGGGCGCGCGAACCTCGGGCCCGGCGACGAGATCCTCCTCACGGAGCTCGAGCACCACTCGAACATCGTGCCCTGGCAGCTCGTCGCCGAGGAGAAGGGGGCGAAGGTCGTCGTCGTCCCCATGACCGACGCCGGCGAGATCACGGTGGAGGCCTTCCGGGCGAAGCTCTCCGAGCGAACCAAGCTCGCCGCCTTCACCCACGTCTCGAACGCCCTCGGCACGATCCTCCCGGTCGCCGAGCTCACGCGCCTCGCCCACGACGCCGGCGCCAAGGTCCTCGTCGACGGCGCCCAGGGCGTCGTCCACCAGCGCGTCGACGTGCGCGCCCTCGACGCCGACTTCTACGTCTTCAGCGGGCACAAGCTCTACGCCCCCTCGGGCATCGGCGTGCTCTACGGCAAGGAGGCGCTCCTCGAGGCCATGCCCCCCTGGCAGGGCGGCGGGGACATGATCGACCGGGTCACCTTCGAGGGCTCGAGCTGGAACGACCTGCCCTACAAGTACGAGGCGGGGACGCCGGCCATCGCGCAGGCGATCGGCCTCGGCGCCGCCATCGAGTGGCTCGAGGGGCTCGACTGGGACGGCATGATCGCCCACGAGACGGCGGTCCTCGAGCACGGCGCGGCGCGCCTCGGGGAGCTCGAGCGGCTCACCCTCCGCGGCACGGCGCCGGAGAAGGCCAGCGTCCTCGGCTTCACGCTGGAGGGCATCCACCCGACGGACGCGGGGACCATCCTCGACGCGCAGGGCGTGGCGATCCGGACCGGGCATCACTGCGCGCAGCCGGTCATGGACCACTTCGGCGTGACGGCCACGGCGCGGGCGAGCTTGGGCGTGTACAATACGAACGAAGACATCGACGCTCTCGTGAGTGGCCTGAAGAAGGTCGAGTCGATGTTTGGCTGAATGATCTTCGGTTAGGCCGCCGTTTTGACGCGCTGCGTCGGCTGGCGTCCGAGGTCGATTCGACCTAAAGGAGCGCCATGCATCGCACGACGTTGGGGGTCCCTCGGGAGGCGGGCGCGCGCGAGAAGCGCGTCGCCATCGTCCCGGAGACCGTCGCGAAGCTCGCGGAGCTCGGCTTCGACGTGATCGTCGAGGCGGGCGCGGGGGCCGAAGCGGGGTTCGACGACGCGGCCTACGAGGAGGCGGGGGCGACCGTCTCCGGGCCCGAGTCCTACCGGGAGGCGCCCGCCGAGGATCCGTGGAAGGCGGACCTCGTCGTGAAGGTGAGCCCGCCGAGCGAGAGCGAGGCGAAGCGGCTCCGCGAAGGGGCGACCCTGGTCTCGCTGCTGCAGCCCGAGTCGAACTCGGAGCTGATGGCGGCGCTCGAGGCCGAGAAGGTCAGCGCCATCGCCCTCGACAAGATCCCGCGCATCACGCGCGCGCAGAAGATGGACGTGCTCTCGAGCATGGCCAACCTCGCCGGCTACCGCGCCGTGCTCGAGGGGGCGGCGGCCTATCAGGGCTTCATGGGCGCGCAGGTCACGGCGGCTGGCACGGATCCGCCCGCGAAGGTGCTGGTGATCGGCGCCGGGGTGGCGGGGCTCGCGGCCATCGCCACGGCCCACGCGATGGGCGCGGAGGTGCGCGCCTTCGACGTGCGGCCGGCGACGGCGGAGCAGGTCGAGTCGCTCGGCGGCAAGTTCCTCATGCTCGACTTCGAGGAGAGCGGCGAGGGCGGCGGCGGCTACGCGAAGGTGATGAGCGAGGAGTTCATCGAGGCGGAGATGGCGCTCTTCCGGGAGCAGGCCCGCGAGGTGGATCTCGTCATCACGACGGCGCTGATCCCCGGCAAGAAGGCGCCGACGCTCCTGCCCGAGGACGTGGTCGCGGAGCTCCGGCCGGGCTCGGTGGTGGTCGACCTGGCGGCGGCCGCCGGCGGCAACTGCGTCTACACGAAGGCGGACGAGGTCGTCGTGCACGAGGGCGTGACGATCCTCGGCTACACGGACCTGCCGAGCCGCATGGCGCACACGGCGAGCCGCTTCTTCAGCGCCAACGTGCGGCACCTCTTGACCGACATGGTCGGCGAGGAGGGCTTCGTGCTCGACCTCGAGGACGAGGTCGTGCGCGCCGCGACGCAGATTCACGAAGGGGAGCGCCTGCCGCCGCCGCCGCGGAAGGAGCCGACGCCCCCGCCGAAGCCCGAGCCGCCCCGCGAGGCGGCGCCGCGGAAGGAGCCCGAGGAGGAGAGCGGCGCCGGGAAGGCCGTCGGCACGGTGATCGGCGCGGCCATCGCGGCCGCCGCCTTCGCGCTGGTCGGCCTCTTCGCCCCCGAGGACTTCGTCCAGCACTTCACGGTCTTCATCCTGGCCTGCTTCGTCGGCTGGCAGATCGTCTGGGCCGTCGCCCCGGCGCTCCACACCCCGCTCATGAGCGTGACCAACGCCATCAGCGGCATCGTCCTCGTCGGCGGCCTCGTCCAGGCGGCCCCCGGGGGCTCGGGCCTGCCCGTGATCCTCGGCGCCGTCGCCCTGCTCATCGGCACCATCAACGTCGCTGGCGGCTTCCTCGTCACCGAGCGCATGCTCGGCATGTTCAAGAAGGGCGGCCCCAAGTGAGCGCCAACGCGATCACCGTCTCCTACCTCGCCGCGGCCGTCCTCTTCATCGTGGCCATCAAGGGCTTCGCCAAGCCCGAGACGGCCAAGGGCGGCAACCGGCTCGGCATCCTCGGCATGGCCATCGCCGTCGCCGTGACCATGGCCCTCGCCTTCCGCGAGGGCACCGCCGGCCTGCCCATCGTCGCCGGCACGGTCGCCCTCGGCACCGTCGTCGGCGCCTTCCTCGCGCGCAGCCTGCCCATGACGGCCATGCCCGAGCTGGTGGCGCTCCTCAACAGCTTCGGCGGCCTCGCGGCGGTCTTCGTCGGCATGAGCAGCTACCTCGAGCCGGGCGAGCTCGACGAGACCGAGCGCGCCATCCACCTCGTCGAGTGCTGGATCGGCGTGGCCATCGGCGCCATCACCTTCACCGGCTCGGTCGTCGCCTGGGGCAAGCTCCGCGGCACCTTCTCGGGCGCGCCGCGGCTCCTCCCGGGCCGCCACCTGCTCAACCTCGCCATGCTCGGCGCCATCGTGGGCATGTGCTGGCCCTACCTGGACGCCGTCGACGCGGACGCGGGGCTCCAGTGGCTGCTCATCCTCGCGGGCGTGGCGGCCGTGCTCGGCGTGACGCTGGTCGTGGCCATCGGCGGCGCGGACATGCCCGTCGTGGTCTCGCTCCTGAACAGCTACTCCGGCTGGGCGGCCGCCTCGACCGGCTTCGTGCTCCGCAACGACCTGCTCATCGTCACCGGCGCCATCGTCGGCGCGAGCGGCGCGATCCTCACGATCATCATGTGCCGCGCCATGAACCGCTCGATCCTGAACGTGGTCTTCGGCGGCTTCGGCACGGCCGGGAGCGCGCCGGCGGCGAGCGGGGACGGGCCCCAGGGCGAGGTGCAGGAGACGGACGTGGACGGCCTCGTCGCCGAGCTAAAGCAGGCGAAGGAGGTGGTGATCGTGCCCGGCTACGGCATGGCCGTGGCGCGGGCGCAGCACGGCGTGAAGGAGCTCGTGGAGCTGCTCCAGGAGCGCGACGTGCGCGTGCGCTTCGCCATCCACCCGGTCGCCGGGCGCCTGCCGGGCCACATGAACGTGCTCCTCGCGGAGGCGGGCGTGCCCTACGACATCGTCCTCGAGATGGACCTCATCAACGAGGACTTCCCGGAGACGGACGTCGCGCTCGTCATCGGCGCGAACGACATCGTGAACCCGAGCGCCGCCACCGACGCCTCGAGCCCCATCTACGGCATGCCCGTGCTCGAGGTCTGGGAGGCGAAGCGGACGGTGGTCTTCAAGCGGAGCATGTCGACGGGATACGCCGGCGTGCAGAACCCGCTCTTCTTCCACGAGCGCACGCGCATGCTCTTCGGCGACGCGAAGAAGAGCGTGGACGCCATCGTCGGCCAGCTGCGGGACTGACGCCCGGGCTGGCGGCGAGGTGGGCGGGCCTCCGGAGGCGCCCCGGGGCCGTGCACGGGCCGCGAACGAGCGACTCCGGGAGGCTCGCCGGGGCCGTGAAAAAAGGCACTGGTGAGCACCTGCCCGGGGAGCTAAGGTCGCGCCGCCATGGCTTCCCGGGTGAGCATCGCCGAGTCTCGATTCATCATTCCGCCGGAGCGCGAGGAGGATCTCGCGGCTGCGCTGGTCGAGCACCTCGACCTCGATCTGGACCCCTCGGAGGGCATCGACGCCCTCGCCGAGGAGGCCGAGCTCGAGCTCGAGCGCGATGATGACGACGTCGTGAACACGATCTTCCTCGACGACGCGGACTACGAGGACGCGGAGTCGCTGCTCCTCCTGCTCTGCCGCTTCGCGGAGCCGGGGAGCTGGCTCGACCTCAGCATCGAGAGCGACGACGACGAGGTCTTCCTCGAGCGCTGGACCGTCGACGAGGACGGCGAGATCGAGCGCATCGAGGTCGACGAAGACGGCGAGGACGGCGAGGGCGACGACGAGCTCGACGTCGACTACGTCGCCGACGAAGACGAGGCCGAGGAAGAAGACGAAGAGATCGAGGAGTAGCGCCCCCACCGTAGCGCCCCGGGTTACGGACCCGGCCGGCGACGCGAGCCGATCCCCGACGCCGTTCGGGGGTCGGCTTTTTGCATGACCCGAAGGCGGCCTCTGGGCCCTCTGAGGAGACATGCCGCCGACGACGTACGAGATCCTCGATCTGCTCCGCAGCGCGCCCGAGGGCGAGCTGGAGCTGGCCGTTCGCTCCGACGGGCGCCTGGTGGCGCTGCTCGAGCCGCGGAGCGCCGAGGGCCCCTTCTGCGCGGCGCGCTCGCTCCACGCGAACCTCTGGACGCCGCGGGCGATCCGCGCCGGGGAGCTTCCCGGCCTGGTGCTCGACCCGCTCCTCGGCGTGCGCGCCGACGTGCTGAAGGAGCGCCTGCCGCCGCCGGTCGCGCTGCGCCTCGCCCTCGACGTGCTCACGGGCCTCGACGCGCTCCACGACGCCGGCGACGCCCACGGCGCGCTCTGCCCCTCCGCCGTGCTCCTCGACGAGGAGGGCCGCGGGCGCCTGGTGGTGCTCGGGCCGGAGCCGGGGCCGCTCGAGACGCGGCTGCGCTACGCCGCGCCGGAGCAGCTCGAGGGCGCGGCGTCGAGCTTCGCGGGGGACGTCTGGGCCGTGGGCGTGCTCCTCCACGAGTGGCTGACGGGCGCGCCGCTCTTCGAGGGGCGCGGCTGGGAGGTGGTGGCGCGCATCGCCGCCGACGACCCCCACGCGCGCCGCCCGGCGGAGCTCGCGCCCCTCGCGCCGCTCTTCGAGCGCCTCCT
This sequence comes from Sandaracinus sp., assembly GCA_002699025.1. GTDB lineage: Bacteria > Myxococcota_A > Polyangia > Polyangiales > Houyiibacteriaceae > Houyiibacterium > Houyiibacterium oceanicum. The sequence continues at coordinate 9,481 of PABA01000019.1, forward strand.
CGCGCGGGCCCCGGGGGAGCGCGCGGAGGACGCCTGCGCGGCGGCGAGCCTGCTCATCGAGCTGGCGCCGCGCGTCGGTGGGCTCGCGTCGCGGGAGGTCGTGCGCGCCTACCTCGGGCCCGATTGGGAGTCCGCCGTCGAGGCGCAGCGGACCCGCCTCCAGACCGCGCAGGCCTACGTCCGCTCGATGCAGGAGCGGTCCCCGCGGGCCGACCCGCCGAGCGACGCCTTCCCCCTGCCGGACACGTTCACGGGGGCGATCGCGCTCACGCCGACCATGGACCTCGACTGGCGCGGGCCGCTGGCGGCGCTCCGGGGGCGGGCGAGGCGGACTTTCGGCGCGATCCGGCCGCGCGCGCTGCGGGCCCGAGGCGCGTCGGTGCTGCGGGCGCTGCGGGCCCGGGGCGCGTCGGTGCTGCGGGCGCTGCGCACGGGCGGGGCGTCGGCGCTGGGGGCGCTCCGGCCGCGTGCGGCGTGGGCCCGGGATGCGATGCGGGCGGCGGCGGCGCGTGGCCGGAGGGAGCTCGGGCGGGCGCTCGCGTGGCTTCGGGAGCGCGCGGAGCGCCGCTGAGGCGTCTCCGCGCTGCTCAGAGCAGGCCGAGCTCGAGGAGAGCGTCCTCGGTCATGCGCTCCTTCGTCCAGGGCGGGTCCCAGACGAGCTTCACGTGGGAGCGCGCGACGCCCTCCGTGGCCCCGACCTTCTGGGCGACGTCCTGGACGATCTGGCCGGCGACCGGGCAGGCCGGGGCCGTCAGCGTCATGCGCACCTCGACCTCGCCGTCGGGGCCCACGTCGAGCCCATAGATGAGCCCGAGGTCGTAGACGTTGAGCGGGATCTCCGGGTCGTAGATCGTCTTCAGCGTCGCCACGACCCGCTCCTCGAGCTCGGCCGGGTCGACGGGCGCCGCCGGCGCCTCGCCCGAGCCGCCGAAGGCCTCGTCCACGTCGGCCGCGCTCGCGTCGGGGGGAGGGCCCTTCGGGCCGGCGACCGGCAGATGCACGCGCCCCTTCTTCTCCTCGCGGGGAGCGATCTTGTGGACCTTCAGGTCGTCGACGTCGAAGTCGCGCGGCACGATCCCCGACCTAGCGCCGCGGGAGGGCGGGTCAACCGCTCGCCCGCTCCTGCGGCGCGTCGGGCCCGCCGCTGACCGCCTGGCGCGTGCTCGGTGTCCCCTGCTCGGTGTCCCCGTTCCCTGCTCGGTGTTCCCTGCGCGGTGTTCCCTGCGCGGTGTCCCCTGCGCGGTGTCCCCTGCGCGGTGTCCCCCGCCCCGGTGTTCCCTGCCCGGTGTTCCCCGGACGGGGGCCACGCCCTGACGGATGGGGCGCAGTCGTGCTGTATGATTGCAGCATGAGTAGAGCTTGGCTGTCGTGCATGAGCGCCCTCGTCCTCCTCCTGGCCTGCGGGGACGACGGCGGGGACGGGACCTGTGAGCTCGGGACGAGCGAGGGCTGCGACGAGGGCCTGGTCTGCGAGGCCGTGGCCGGTGGCGACCCGGCCTGCTTCGCGCCGGTCTTCGTCGAGGGCCGCGTGTTCGACACCGCCACCGACGGGGGCATCGGGGACGCCCGCGTGGTGGCCCTCGACGTGAACGGCGGGGCGCGCTCGACCGTCGTCTTCAGCGCCGCCGACGGCTCCTACCGCCTCCCGGTGCCCGCGGAGCGCGACGCGGAGGGCAACCCGACGAGCGATCGCGTCACGCTCCGGGTGGCCGCCCAGGGCTACCAGCGCTTCCCCACGGCGCCCCGCCAGGCGCTCCCGCTCGAGCTCGCCGACGCGGCGATGGATGGGGAGACGGGCGACTGGGTGCTGATGAACGCGGCGACGGACGTCGGGCTGGTCGGGCTCCCCGGCGGCGCGGCCGGCCTCGCGACCATCGAGGGCGTCGTCGAGGCGGACGATCCGGGGGGCGTGCTGGTCGTCGCCGTGCAGGGCGAGGCCGCCGTCTCGACGGCGGTCACGGACACGGACGGTGGCTTCCGGCTGCACAACGTCCCCGCGGGCACGACCGCCCTCGAGGGCTACCGGCTCGGCCTCGCCGTCACGCCGGAGACGGTCGAGGTGGCCGGGGCGCCCGTGACGGGCGTGGTCCTCGCGGGCAGCACGGAGGGGCTCGGCGCGGTCGAGGGCGACGTGAACATCGTCGACGGGGGCGGCGCCGGCGAGACGAGCGTCATCCTCGGCCTGGAGTCGACCTTCGACGAGACCGCCGCGCGCGCCGAGGTGCCCGCGGGGCTGCGCGTCGGCGGCGTGTCGGGCGCCTTCTCCTTCACGGACGTGCCCCCGGGGCGCTACGTGGTGCTGGCCGCCTTCGAGAACGACGGCCTCGTCCGCGATCCGGACGAGGGCATCGCGGGGACGGACATCGTGCGGATCGAGGTGATGGCCGGCGACACGGTCAGCCTCGACACGGCCTTCAAGGTCACCGGCGCGCTCGCGACCGTCTCCCCGGGCGCCGACTCGGTCGAGACCGTCACGGCGGCGCCCACGCTCGAGTGGGCCGACGACTCCTCCGAGGACGGCTACGAGGTGGAGCTCTTCGACGCCTTCGGCGAGCTCGTGGAGGAGGCGGAGGTGCCCGGCGTGAGCGGCTCCGCGACCGTGACCCACATGGTCGGCGCGACCCTCGAGGCGGGGATGATCTACCAGTTCCGGGCCCGCTCCTTCCGCGACTCCCCGAGCGGCGATCGGAGCTACATCAGCGCCACGGAGGACCTCCGCGGGGTCTTCCTCTACGCGCCCTGAGCACTCGCCCCGGACCTCCGCGCCGCGCTTCGGCGAGCGGGGATCCGCGGCCGGCCCGAAGGAATGGTGCGAGGGCGCGTCGACGGGTGACAATCCGGGCCAGCCCGCCGCGCCGGCCGCGTGGGGTCGATCGCCTCCGCGGCCGCGAGACGGGGCGGGTGGCTCACCCCTCGCGTCCGGCCCCGAGCTCCGCGAGACCGGACGGGCAGGGCCGGGGCACGGGAGGAGCGGCTCGCTGTGCTCGCCCCTCGTTCCCGTCGGATCCCTGCGCTAGATCGGCGGGGTCAGGTCGCGGACGAGCTCGTTGTAGGCGTCCTGCAGCTTCCACGGCACGAAGAGCGCCGCCGGGCCGCAGAAGAGCGAGAGCACCCAGGCCGTCGCCACCGCCCCCCGGAGCGCGTCATGGCGCCCGCGCTCGTCGAGCGCCTCCTCGAGCGCGCTCGCGTTCCGGTACTGGGCCCAGAAGTTCCACAGCCCGAAGGTCGCGAAGACCATCAGCAGGTCGAGCCAGGGGATCAGATCCACGCGCCCCGTCAGCCGCCCCAGCCCGCCGGTCAGGCGCCAGTGCCAGTACACGCCGAAGAGGCCGCAGGTGATGACGATCAGGAAGACCGTGAGCGTCGGGTCGAGCTCGCCGAAGTCGCGCTCCTCGGGCATGGCCGCCTCCCGGTCGCGCATCTGGAAGAGCAGCGCGAGCCAGAGGAAGAGCACGCCGAGGACGGTCTGCGCCAGGAGCAGCTGGAAGGGCCAGAAGCTGGGCGGCTCCCGCGCCTCGAGGATCCGCCAGCCGGCGAGATCACCGGCGCCGAGCTGCGCGCCGAGCGCGTCGAGCTCGGCCGGGTCCAGGCCGCCGGGCGCGTAGGGATCCATCGGGTCGACGACGTCCACGCTCCCCAGCACCTCGGTCGGCTCGCCGGCCTCGAGCTCGGCCACGAAGTCCCGGTCGTACCAGTCCCGCACGAGCACGACCGTCCGCTCCGCGCCCACGACGGGCGCCACCCAGCCGCCGTGGTCCAGGTAGCGAATCGTCCGCGGCGCGACCCGGACCGTCACCTCGACCTGCCGATGGGCGGGCTGCTGGTCGAGGAGCTCGGTGGAGATCGGGTGCCCGCCCGCGTAGCCGGTCGTCAGCATGCCGAGCCCGCAAGCGAACGCGACCAGCGTGCCGATGGACGCGACGATGGCCGTCAGGATCTTCTGCGTCCGGGCGTGGGCCGCCCCCTTCTCCGTGCGGATCGACTGCATGCGGTCGCTGCGCAGCCGCTGGACCTGGTCCTCGAGCTGCCGGACGCGCGCGCGGAGCGCCTCCTTGTCGTCGCGATAGGCGGTCACGGCGTCAGCATAGCGCGCCGGCGCGGGGAAGGTGGCGGGCCGCGCCTCGTATATGCTCGGCATGGACGCGACGGGAGGGGTGATGAGCGAGGGGACGAGGGAAGACGTCAGCGACGCGGAGCTCGAGGATCTCGGCCGTCGCGTGCGCCAGGCCCAGCGGCGCAACACCATCGTGAAGCTGGTCGGCGTCGTGCTCGTGATCGGCCTCTTCGTGGGGGGCCTCTTCCTCCGCAGCTACGGCGCGGAGATCGCCGACCCGGGCGAGCGGAACGCCTTCAAGGGCGCCCAATGGCTCGGCGCCATGGTGGGCCTGGTCGTCGCGGGCTTCCTGCTGAAGAAGTACGAGATCGACGTGAACGCGATCGAGTGAGCGCGGCGCGCATTCGGCGCGCGCGGCGGGCCCCCGCCGGCTACCATCGCGCCGATGCGCTTCCTCCACCCCGAGCGGGACGAGCAGCTCGAGCTGGCGCTCGAGGACGTCTTCATCGTCCCGGACTACTTCGACGGCGTCTCCCGCCTCGAGGTCTCGCTCGCCCCGGGCGACTTCCCGGGCAGCAGCCAGCCCATCGTGAGCGCGAACATGAACGCGGTCACGGGCAAGCGCATGGCCGAGACCATGGCGCGCTACGGCGGCCTCGGCGTGCTCCCGCAGGACATGCGCCTCGAGACCGTGGAGCGGATCGTCGGGCACATCCACGGCGCCCACGACCGCTTCGACACGGCGCTCACGGTCACGCCCGAGGCGACCCTCCGCGACGTCCGCGGGATCATCCGCAAGCGCAGCCACGACATGGTGGTCGTCGTCGACGCGGCCCGGCGCCCGCTCGGCGTGGTCACGGGGGCGGATCTCGAGCGGCGCGACCAGTACACGGCCGTCGGGCGCATCATGTCCGAGGAGATGGTGACGCTCCCGAGCGACGTCACGAACGAGGACGCCTACGGGACCATGCACAAGGCGCGCGTGAAGGCCGCGCCGGTGGTCGACGCGCGGGGCGTGCTCGTGGGCATCCTCGGGCGGGAGGACGCCGTGCGGACGGAGCTGCTCGCGCCGAGCCGGGGCGCCGAGGGGCACCTGATGGTCGCGGCGGCCGTGGGCATCTCGCGGGACTCGTCGGATCGGGCGGCGGCGCTGGTGGAGATGGGCGTCGACTGCGTGGTCGTGGACACGGCCCACGGGCACCAGCGGCGCATGCTCGAGGCGCTCGCGGAGGTGAAGAAGCGGGTCGGCGGGCGCGTGCCCGTGGTGGCCGGCAACGTGTGCACGAGCGCCGGGACCGAGGCGCTGATCGAGGCGGGCGCCGACATCGTGAAGGTGAACGTCGGGCCCGGCGCCATGTGCACGACGCGCATGCAGACGGCGGTCGGCCGGCCGAGCTTCACCAGCGTGCTGCACTGCGCGCGGGCGGCGCACCAGCGCGGCAAGAAGGTCTGGGCCGACGGCGGCGTGCGGCACCCGCGGGACGTGGCGCTCTACCTCGCGGCGGGGGCGAGCCGCGTGATGATCGGGACGGCGCTCGCCGGCACCTACGAGAGCCCGGGGGACATCGAGCAGGACCCGGAGGGGGCGCTCTACAAGGAGAACTACGGCATGGCCTCGGCGCGGGCCGTGAGCGATCGGACCGAGGGGGAGAGCCCGTTCGCGCGGGCGAAGAAGGGCTTCTTCCGCGAGGGCATCTCCTCGAGTCGCATCTATCTCCGGCCCGGCTTCGAGAGCGTCGGCGACATCGTGATCGACATGATCACCGGGGTGCAGAGCGCGTTCACGTACGTGGGCGCGACGGATCTCCGGACCTTCCGGGAGCGGGTCTGCGTGGGCGTGCAGACGCTGAGCGGCTACGGCGAGGGGACGCCCCACGGTCGCGTGCGGCGCTGAGGGCGGCGCGTCCGTCGCATCCGTCGCATCCGGCGTCCGTCGCAGCCGGCCCGGGCGTCGCATCCGGCGTCGGGCCCCTTCGCATCCGGCCCGGGAGTCGTCGCGTTCGCGCGCGCCTCATCCGCGCGCCCGGGGAGCGTCCGGTAACGCGGCGGCCGGCGGCGCGTCCCAACCAGGAGATGCCCCGCCTCCTCCAACGGATCCTCTTCGCGCTCGGCGCCGGCCTGCTCGCGCCCCTCGGGCTCGCGCTCGCGCTGCCCTTCGCGCTCCTGGCGGCGCCCTTCGTCCTCTCGCTCTCCCTCGCCGGGGGCGGCGACGCGCTCGGCGAGCTCCCGCGCGCGGCGGCCGCGGGGGAACGGCCGCGCTGCGCCGGCCTCGCCTGCGAGGGAGAGGACACGCCCGAAGCCGAGCGCGAGGGGTCGAGCGCCATCCTCCGCTGGGGCTGAGCGAGGCCTCGTCGCGGCCTCGTCGCTTGCGCGGGCAGGCTCCAGACCTCAACGTTCCCAGATGACGCTACCGCTCTCGTTCTTCGAGAAGCTCCCGAAGACGGACCTGCACGTCCACCTGGACGGCTCGCTCCGCCTCGAGACCATCCTCGAGCTCGCCGATCAGTACGGCGTCGAGATGCCCGCCGACACGCCGGAGGGCCTCCGCCGCGCGCTCCACCTGGGCGAGAACACGGGCTCGCTCGTCGAGTACCTGAAGGCCTTCGAGACCACCCTGAAGGTGCTGCAGACGAAGGAGGCGCTCCGCCGCGTCGCCTACGAGCTCGCCGAGGACGCCGCCGCCGAGAACGTCCGCTACATGGAGGTGCGCTACGCGCCCATGCTCCACACGCGGCAGGGGCTGCGGCTCACGGAGGTCATCGAGGCCGTCCTCGCGGGGCTCCGCCAGGCCGCCAAGGACCACGGCATCTGGTCGAACATCATCGTCTGCGGCATCCGCAACGTGACGCCCGAGGCGTCGCTCGAGATGGCGCAGCTCGCCGTGGCCTACAAGAACCGCGGCGTGATCGCCTTCGACCTCGCCGGCGCCGAGTACGACCACCCGGCCAAGCATCACCTCGAGGCCTTCCAGCTGGTCCGGGCGAACAACATCGCCGTGACCATCCACGCCGGCGAGGCCTACGGGCCCGAGTCGATCCATCAGGCGATCCACGACTGCGGCGCCCACCGCATCGGCCACGGCTGCCGCCTGCGGGAGGACGGGGATCTCCTGCACTACGTGAACGATCACCGGATCGCCCTCGAGTGCTGCCCCTCCTCGAACGTGCAGACCGGCGCCGTCCGCGACCTCGCGAGCCACCCGATCCGCCTCTATCACAACCTCGGGCTGCGGGTGACGATCAACACCGACAACCGGCTGGTCACGGACACGACCGTGTCGCGCGAGCTCTGGCTGGCGCACACGCAGATCGGGATGAGCTACGAGGACATCCGGAAGATCCTCGTGAACGGCTTCAAGGCGGCCTTCCTGCCCTTCCACGAGAAGCAGCAGCTACTCCGGCAGATCGTGCGCGAGCTCGAGGGCTTCGACGCGGAGGGCTTCGCGGCCGACCGCGGGGAAGAGGCGGCCGCCGCCGCGCCGAAGGGCGGCGCGAAGGACGAGGCCGCCGGGGGCAACGGCGCGCCCGAGGCGGAGAGCGCCGCGCCCGCCGAGTGAGCGGGGCCGTGGGGCGCAGGTCGCGGAGAGCGGGGGCCGTGGAGAGCGGGGCTTCACCCGCGCTCGGAGCGTCTCGGGCGTGATCGACGCGCACGCGCACCTCGACTTCGAGGCCTTCGACGCGGACCGCGAGGCCATGTGGGCGCGGGCCCTCGAGGCCGGCGTCGAGGCCGCGGTGATCCCCGGCGTCGCGCCGGCCCAGTGGGCGCGCGGGGCGGAGGTCGCGCGGGCCCTCGACGGGGCCTGGTGCGTCGGCGCGCATCCCGAGTGGCTCGCCGAGCTCGGCCTCTCGCCCGACGCCTTGCGCGAGCGGCTGATCGCCGAGGGGGAGGGCGCGGTCGCCGTCGGAGAGCTCGGGCTCGATCGGCGGGTGGAGGGCGCGGTCGGGCGCGAGGCGCAGGAGGCCTACCTCGAGGCGCAGCTCGACGCGGCCGAGGCGCTCGGGCTGCCGCTGGTGCTTCACGTGGTCGGGCGGCACGGACGCCTGCTCGAGCTCCTCGCGCCGCGCGCGCCGCTCCGGGGCATGGTGCACGCCTTCACCGGCGCGCCCGAGGTGGCGGCGCGCTACCTCGAGCTCGGCCTCCACCTCGGCGTGGGCGGCGCGCTGACCCGCCCCAACGCGAAGAAGCTGCGCGCGGCGGCGCCGACGATCCCGCTGGGGCGGCTGCTGGTCGAGACCGACGCGCCGGACCAGGCGCCCGAGGGGAGGGAGGGGCGGAACGAGCCGGCGTGGCTGGTCGACGTGGTCGAGGCGCTGGCGGCGCTCCGCGGGGAGAGCGTGGAGAAGGTGGCGGAGGCGACGGGGGAGAACGCGAGGACCCTCTTCGGCCTGGCGAGCTAGCCCGAAGACGCTTGCCCGAAGAACCCGTGCCCGTGCCCGTAGAACCCGTGCCCGTGCCCGAAGAACCCGTGCCCGTGCCCGTGCCCCTGCCCGTGCCCGCAGGATCGAGGGGGACGAGGGGTAGAAACCAAGCCCGAGCCGGAGCCCAAGCAAGAAGGTCGAGCCCGAGCCCGAGCGAGGAGCCCGAGCTGCGGCCGCGCGGACCGCGGCGGCGCGGACGGCACCGAGCCGCGACCACGGGCCGCGCTACACGAGCAGGCCGGCGACGGTGGCGGTCATGCAGGCGGCGAGGGTGCCGCCGATCATCGCGCGGAGGCCCAGCTTGGCGAGGTCGCCGCGGCGCTCCGGGGCGATGGCGCTGATGCCGCCGATCTGGATGCCGATGGAGCCGAAGTTGGCGAAGCCGCACAAGGCGTAGGTGGCGATGATCACGCTCCGCTGCTGGAGCGGCGCGCCGCCGCCGACGAGCTCGCCGAGGTGCGCGTAGGCGACGAACTCGTTGAGCACGAGCTTCTCGCCGAGGAGCGCGCCGACGGTCGCGCAGTCCTCGGGGGCGACCCCCATGAGCAGCGCCACCGGCCAGAAGACCCAGCCGAGGAGCATGGAGAGGGTCCAGGGCTCGTGGCTCGTGTGGAAGAGCGCGTTGTAGGCCTCGACGGGGAGCCCCACGAGGAAGTCGAGGAGCGCCACGAGCGCGAGGAAGGCGAGGAGCATGGCGCCCACGTTCAGCGCGAGCTTCAGCCCCTCGGCCGCGCCCCGGGCGGCGGCGTCGACGACGTTGGCGTCGGTCTTCTCGACGGTGAGCGAGACGCCCCCGCGCGTCGGGGAGCGCTCGGTCTCGGGGACGAGGATCTTCGCGACCACCAGCGCCGCCGGCGCGCTCATCACGCTCGCGGCGATCAGGTGCCCGGCGATGTCCGGGAAGCGCGCCTCGAGCATGCCCACGTAGGCCGCGAGCACGCCGCCGGCGACGGTCGCGAAGCCGCCGACCATCACGGCGTTCAGCTCCGAGCGCGTCATGGTGGAGACGTAGGGCTTCACGACCAGCGGCGCCTCGGTCTGGCCGACGAAGATGTTCGCCGCGGCGCTGAGCGTCTCCGAGCCGCTCGTGCCCATGGTGCGCTGCATGACCCAGGCGAGGCCGGAGACGGCGCGCTGCATCACGCCGAGGTGGTAGAGCACGGTCATCAACGCGCTGAAGAAGAGGATCGTCGGGAGCACGTTCAGGGCGAAGCTGAACTTCAGGTCGAGGTAGTCCCCGAAGACGAAGCGCGAGCCCTCCTCGGTGAAGGCGAGCAGGCCGATCACGACGTCGTTGAGGAAGGCGAAGAGGGCGCGGCCGGCGCCGGTCTTCAGCACGAAGAGCGCGAAGAGGAGCTGGAGGCCGAGGCCCCAGCCGACGACCCGCCAGGGGAAGCGGCGCCGGTTCGAGGAGGCCAGCCAGGCCACGCCGAGGAGCGCGGCGAGGCCGGCGACGCTCAGGGCGCGCTGCCACCAGGGCACGGCGCTGGCGCCGTCGCGGAGCGCGCTCAGCTCGACCTGCTCGACCGGCTCGGCGGCGCTCTCGGAGCCGCTCGCCGCGGTGCTCTCCGGGGTGCTCTCCGCGGTGTCCGGCTGAGCCCAGGCGGGAGCGGGGAGCGCGGCCGCGAAGGCGCCCAGACACGCGGCGAGGAGACCGGCGCGAAGCATCGCGCGAGCCTACCAGGCTCGGCGCCGCCCTCGCGCTCCGAGCGGCCCCGAGCGCGCGCCGCGCATGGGCTCGGCGGCCGCTCAGGCCAGCGCGGCGAGGGTCGGCGCGCGGAGCGCCTCGGGGAGGCGCGCGGCCGCTTCGCGGAGGCCGCCCATGTCGTCCGCGCAGAGCGTCGCGTGGCCGAGCTTGCGTCCGGGCCGCGGCGCCTTGCCGTAGAGGTGGAGGTGCAGCCCCGGCACGGCGAGGAGCGCCTCCCGCGGCGGCAGCTCGCCGAGCAGGTTGATCATCACGCTCGCCCCGCGCGCGGCCGTGTCGCCGAGGGGCAGCCCGCAGACGGCGCGCACGTGGTTCTCGAACTGGCTGGTGACGGCGCCCTCGAGGGTCCAGTGGCCCGAGTTGTGGACGCGCGGCGCGATCTCGTTGAGCAGCAGCTGCTCGCCCGTGTCGAAGAGCTCCACCGTCAGCACGCCGACGTGGTCGAGCTCCTCCATGAGGCGCTTCGCCTTCGCCTCGGCCCGCGCGTGGAGCGCGCCGTCCGTCCCGGGGGCCGGCGCGACGCTCACGTGGAGGATGCCGTCCCGGTGCGTGTTCTCGGCGAGGGGCCAGCTCCGCACCTCGCCGTCCAGCCCGCGCACGGCGACCACGCTGAGCTCGCGCTCGAAGGTCACGAAGCCCTCCAGCACGCTCGGCACGGCCAGCTCGCGCGCCGCCGCCTCGGCCTCCTCGCGCGTGGAGACGCGCCGCTGGCCCTTGCCGTCGTAGCCGTGCCGCCGCGTCTTGAGGATCGCCGGCAGGCCCGTCACGGCGAGCGCCGCGTCCACGTCCTCGGGGCCGTCCACCGGCGCGAAGGGCGCGAGGGGCAGGCCGCAGGACGCGATGAATTGCTTCTCGAGGAGCCGGTCCCCGGTGATCTCGAGCGAGCGGATGCCCGGCCGGAGCGGCACGCGCTCGCCGAGCGCCCGGACCGCCTCCACCGGGAGGTGCTCGACCTCGTAGGTGAGCACGTCCGCCTCGGCCTCGAGGCGCGCCCCGAGCGCCGCGTCGTCGAAGTCGAGCGGGATGGGCTTTGCCGCCGCGAAGCCGGGCGCCGCCTCCTGGGGGGCGACGACGATCGGGGCGATGTCCAGCCGGTGTGCGTCGAACGCCATCATGCGCCCGAGCTGCCCCCCACCGAGGATCGCGAGGCGCGGCGACGGCGCGTGGTCGCTCACGCCTGCGGCTCCTCGCGCGGGTCCGGGTCGGCGAGGACCCGGTCGGTCTGGGCCTTCCGCCAGGCCGCCAGCCGGTCGCGGAGCACCGGGTTCATGCGCGAGAGGATGGACGCCGCGAGGAGCCCGGCGTTCTTCGCGCCGCTCTCGCCGATGGCCAGCGTGCCGACGGGGATGCCGCCGGGCATCTGCACGATCGAGAGGAGCGAGTCGAGGCCGTTGAGGGCTCGCGACTTCACCGGCACGGCGAGGACCGGGAGGACCGTCTTGGAGGCGACCATCCCCGGCAGGTGCGCGGCCCCGCCAGCGCCCGCGATGATGACGTGGAGCCCGCGCCCCTCGGCCTCGGCCGCGTAGGAGAAGAGCAGGTCGGGCGTGCGATGGGCAGAGACGACGCGCACCTCGTGGGGCACCTCGAGCTCCTCCAGCACGCGCGCCGCGTGCTCCATCGTCGGCCAATCCGACCGGGAGCCCATCACGACCCCGACGAGCGGCTTCGCATCCATCGTCGTCCTCCGGGCTCTCCCATGCCAAGCGGGTGGCCCGGGCGAAAGGGTAAAATCTCGAAAGATCGCGGCGCAACGTGCGATTGCTCCGCATGCCGCCGCTCGGGGCGGACTTTCACCGCGCGGGCGTGCGCCGGGGCCGGGGGCGCGTGACTCAGCGCGGCTCCGCCTCGCGCTCGCCGAAGCGCGCGTCCGGGAGGCCGCTCCAGGTGTGGGCCTGTGGGCCGGCGGCCTTCGTCACCGTCACCGGGATGCCCGTCAGCCGCGCCATCCCGCTCACGGGCTCGAGGGCGTCGGGGCCGTCGGCGGCGAGGAGGTTCACGTTCACGCCCTTCGTCTCGCGGGCCACCGAGAGGTGCTCGGCGTGCTGATGGCCCCAGCCGTGGGGCAGGGCGACGACGCCGGGCATGAGGTCGTCGTTCCGCTTCACCGGGAGGCGCACGGTGGCGGTCGCGCTCGTCACGTCGACCAGATCTCCGGGCTGGAGCGCGCGCGCCGCCATGTCGTCGGCGTGCATGTGCAGGTGGTTGGTGCCCTCGCGGACGAAGCGCGCGTGGTTGTGCATCCAGCTGTTGTGCGTGGTGACGGCGCGCTTGGTGATGAGGCGGAGCTGCCCCGCGGAGGCGCGCTCGGCCTCGAGCGCCTCCTCGAGCCCGGCGGCGAAGCGCATCAGCGCCGGCGGCGCCAGATCCACCAGGCCGTCGTCGGTCACGACGCGCGCGCCCAGGAAGGTGCCGGGCGCGTGCGCGTCGCGGAGCCGGCCGTGGCGCTCGCCGACCAGATCCTCGAAGCGACCCTGCTTCGTCGCGCGCAGCAGCCAGTCCAGGAGGCGCTCCTGTGGGAGGGCGGGCTGCGCGCCCGGGCGCTTCCGCCGGAGCTTCGCCGTGTGCGCGGCCTTCATCGCCTCGAGCAGGAGCTGCACGGGCTTGGCGCCGAAGAGGTCGAGGCCCGCGGCCCGCGTCAGGTCCAGGTAGATGGTCGCCTCGTCGCGCTGCTCGCCCTCGGGCGGGACGAGCGCGCGCGTCGCCTGCAGGTAGGGCTTCGACTGGAGCCCGAGCATGAGCGGGAAGACGAAGGGCAGGTCCGGGCGCTGGAGCGGCGCCGTGCAGGGCAGGACGTAATGCGCGAGCTGGGCCGTCTCCGAGTGGAAGATGTCGAGGGCGACGAGGAGGTCGAGCTCGCGGAAGGCGCGCGCGAGCCGGCCCGAGTTGGCCATCGTGAGCAGCGGGTTCCCGCCGGTGACGACGAGCGCGCGGATCTGCTTCTCGCCGGGCGTGAGGATCTCGTCGGCGAGGATGCCGCCGGGGTAGGCGTCGTTCACGGAGGCGAAGGCGCCGACGCGGCTCTGGTCGTCGCGGAGGAGCGCGCCTGTCTTCTTGCCGAAGGCCGGGAAGTCGATGACGCCCTGGCCGACGAGCGTGCCGCCGCGCCGGTCCGTGTTGCCGGTGGCGAGGTGGATGGCCTCCTGCAGCCAGAAGCAGAGCGAGCCGTGGCGGCCCATGTTCACGCCCGTCGAGTGGTAGAGCGCGGCGCCGTCGGCGGCGGCGAAGGCGTCGACCAGGCGGCGGAGGGTGGCGGGCGGGACGCGGGTGACGTCGGCCGTGCGCTCGGCGGTCCAGGGGCGGGCGAAGGCGGCGAGCTCCTCCCAGCCCTTGGCGTGCCGGCTCAGCAGCTCGTGGCGGAGCCGGAGCTCGCCGCGGGCCTCCCGGGCGAGGAGCTCGGCGAGGAAGGCGAGGTAGAAGAAGACGTCCGTGCCCGGGCGGATGGGCACGTGCTCGCCGGCGGCCTTGGCGGACTCGGTGCGGCGCGGGTCGACGAAGAAGAGGCGGCAGCCGCGGCGCTCCATCTCGCGGAGGCGCGCGATGGGGTTCGAGACCTGGAGGAAGGACCACTTGGAGATGGCCGGGTTGGCGCCGACGACGATCAGCGTTTGGACGTGGTCGAGGTCCGGGAAGGGCTGCGTGAAGGGGAAGCCGTAGAGGTGGTGGGCGCCGGCGAACTTGGAGGCGCAGTCCTGGGTCGCCGAGCTGAACATGCTCTTCGAGCCGACGGCCGTCATGAAGCCCTGGGCGAAGATCGGGTGGAGCACGCCGAAGCCGGCGGCCGTGCCGACGTACATGGCGACGCGGTCCGGGTGGATGGCGCGCTGGGCGGCGATCTTCGCGCCGATCTCCTCGAGGGCCTGCTCCCAGGAGACGCGCACGAAGCGGCGCTCGCCGACGCGCTTGAGCGGGTACTTCAGCCGGTCGGGGGAGCGGAGGTACGCGGCCTGCTCGAGGCCCTTCACGCAGCCGTAGCCGCGGGTGGCGACGTGGTCGCGATCGGGGCGGAGGGCGACGAGGCGGTCGCCCTCGACCTCGGCCTCGAGGCCGCAGAGCGCCTCGCAGATGCGGCAGAAGGTGGTGTGCGTCTCCGGCATGGCTCAGCCGGAGAGCCTATCAGGGGCGCGGGGTCGGGCGGAGGCGTCGGGGGGCCGGGGGCGGACGGGAGTCGGCCGGAGCAGCTCGGCGGAGCAGTCGGAGGGGGCGCTCGGCGCGGTCGCGCGCCGGTGGGCTCGCTCGGGGAGCGTTCAGTGGAGCGGGCGGCTGGGCTCGATGGGCTCGAGGACGTCGAAGACCTCCTGGAAGGCACCGAGGATCGCGCGCTCGAGGTCGGCGTCGCGGTGGGTCGCGTGGAGCGTGCCGGCGATCACCTGGACCTCGTGGACCGGTTGGGGCTCGGGCCAGGCGCGCCGGCGGCGCACGCGGACCACGGAGCGGCCGAGCGGGTTGAGCTGGTCGAGCTCCTGCTGGAGGGCGTCGATCAGCCAGCGCGCCTCCCGCAGGCCGGCGGGAGGCCCGGGGCGCACCATGCGGCCGCGCACGGGCTGCGCGGGAGGGGTGCTGGGCGCAGCGGGGAGGGCGGATTGGGAGGGAGAGCGGCGCATGGGAGGGGATCTTGCAGCTCCCATGCCAGGAGAATCCCCGCGTTTTGGGCCCTCCCGTAACTGCGCGCGCTACACGGCCCCGGGGCACATCGTCACCACCCCCTCTCTCGGGCCGCCTCGCTCCTGGCCGCCTCGGTGCGTGGCCGCCTCGGCGCGTTCTACTCGGTCCAGCCGAGGCGCACGGCCATGGCGCGCTTCACCTCGGCGGGCTGGGGCTCGGCCTCGAGGCGCGCGAAGGCGTCGATGGCACCCGGGGGGAGGAAGAAGAGCAGCGCGTCGGCGAAGGCGTGGGGCGTCGGCGCCTCGGCGTCGAAGAGCTCCCCGAACCAGGCCCGCTCGAAGGCCCCGGCCTCGCCGGCCGTCAGGCCGAGCTCCCGCAGCTGCGTGCGGATGACCTCCCGGTGGGCGTCGGTGGGCTCCGCGTCGGCGGCGGGGATCGTCGCGCGTTCGCCGGCGGCGGGCATGGCCACCTGAGCGACGCGGATGCCGTCGTCCGTGCGGCTCAGGCGGAGCACCGGGCCGACGGGCTCGAGGGCCTCGTTCGTCAGGAGGATCGTGCCGTCGTCGGCGCGGGCCACGGTGACCGGGAGGGCCGGGGAGGCGCCGCCGCCGCGGTAGAAGAGGAAGGCCTCCTGCTCGCCGCCGACCGTGAGGCAGCCCGCGTCGTCGGCCGCGTAGGCGCTCAGCTCGGCGAGCTCGCAGTAGCCGTCGGGGGCGTTGGCGCAGGCCGGGTCGTCGGCGCTCGGGTAGGGGCCGCCGGCGCAGCTCTCGCGGGAGAGCGCGACGTCCTCCCAGCGGACGGTCGCGCCCTCGACCTCGGTGGCGGGCCAGTGCTCGAGGATGGCGCCGGCGCCGACCGTGACCTCGAGGTCGAAGGTGAAGTCGGGGTTGGCGTCGAGGAGATGCGCGTAGACGACGGGCTTGCGGCGGCCCGGGCGCGTGGGCCGGGTCGGCCGGGTGGGCCGCGTGCCGATCATGGGCGTGGGGCGCACGGGAAGGCCGAGCGAGGGCGTGTCGCCCCCCGAGCCGTTCATCATCGAGGAGGGGGCGTTCGCCGCGGTCTCGCTCTCGGCGGGCGCCTCCTCGACGCGGCCCGGGCCGGCCGCGAGCTCGAGCTCGCGCGCCGTCAGGTCGAAGTCGAGCAGGCCCCACTCGTGGAGGGCGTAGGCCGTGACCTCTTCCCGGGCCTCGACGGGCTGGTCGCGCGCCGCGCCTTCGGGGTCGGGCAGGAGCTCCCGGCCCTCGCCGCCGGTCTCCGCCGGGGCCTCGTCGTCACAGCCGGCCATCAGGGCCAGCGCCAAGAGCGCGATCCAGGTGCTTCGCATCGTTCCCTCCCGCGCCGAGAGTCGCCGGCGCGCGCCGCCGCATGCAACCCGCGGCGCGGCGCCATCCTTGGGCGCGTGGCTCGGGCGAAGCCACCGTCAGGCGAGATGACGTATGCTGCGGGCCGTGGAGCCTCGCCCCGGCCGACGCCTGGAGGCCGCCCTCGCCCTCCTCGTCTGGGCGCTGGGGGGCGAGCTCATGCCCTTGGCCCACGTCGCTCTCCACGCGGCGCTGCCGGGCCACGACCACGGCGCGCGCGTCCACGACCACGGCGAGGGTCCCCATCGGCACGAGCGGCCCGGGACGGCGGCCGCGGAGCGCGACCCGGCTTCGCCCGAGGACGCGCACGGGGACGGGAGCTTCGCGCACCGCGATCTCGCCGCGGCCCCGAGCGCGCTGGCGCTGCCGGCGATCGCCCCGGCCCGCCTCGGCGCGCCGCTCTCCCGGCGCGCGCCCGCGCGCCCCGGTGAAGGCAGAGCGCTCCGCGCCTCGGCGCGCGGACCGCCGGTCGTCTGAAGGGAGCGCCGCGCCGCCCTCGGCGTGGCCCGCAGCGCGGGACGCCCGGCCTCGTTCGAGGCCGGCACCGACCTGCGAACGGGTCCGACCTGCGAACGGGTTCGACCCGCGAACGCCTCCGTCCGGGGGCGCGCCCTGCGCTCGGCTCCGCCGAGCCTCCTCTTCCGAGACGACCATGACCGCACGCCGACCGTTCGAGGTCGCTGCGCTCGCGCTCGTGCTGCTCGCGTCCTCCGCCGAGGCCCAGCCTCCGCCCGACGTGACGCCGCCGAGCGTGCGCGCCGCGCGTCCTCCCCGCTGGCCCGAAGGCGCCTCCGCCGACGGGGAGGTCGAGGTGCGCCTGCGCCTCACCGTCGGCGCCGACGGCCGGGTCCGCGCCGTCGACCTGGTCGGTCGGGCGGGGCCCCTCTTCGACGCGGCGGCGCTCCGGCACGCGGTGGGGCTTCGCTTCGAGCCCGCCCGCCGGGGCGGCGAGCCGGTCTCGGCCGTGGTCGACTACGTCGTGCGCTTCACGCCGCCCCGTCCGGCGGCCCGCCCGGTGGAGGGGGCCGGGCCCGAGGACGCGGCGGCAGGCGGGGAGGCCACGGGCCCGGGTGTGTCCGCGGCGGACCCGGAGGAGGCGCCGCTCGAGGACGCGGCGGCTGGCGCGGAGGCCAGGGCAGGCTCGGGCACTTCCGCGCCGACCGAAGGGCCGGACGGCTCGCTCTCCGTCCGCTCCGACCCGCGCGGTGAGGAGCGCGAGGACGCCGCCGAGCCGGGCGAGCGCGCGGCCGGGGGAGGCGCCGGTCCCGAGGAGGAGGAAGAGGAGGAGGGCGCGCCGCGCTATGGGGCGGCCACCACCGTCGACCTCCGGGTCGCCGAGCGCCCCCTCGCCGCGGCCAGCGAGCAGCGCATCGAGGTCGAGCGCCTCGGCGACGTCCCGCGCGTCCACGCCGAGCAGCTGCTCACCCTCGCCCCCGGCGTCGTGCTCGCCAACCACGGCGGCGAGGGCAAGGCCTCGACGCTCTTCCTCCGCGGCTTCGACGCCGGCGAGGGGCAGGACGTCGAGGTGCTGGTCGAGGGCGTGCCGCTCAACGAGCCCTCGAACGCCCACCAGCACGGCTACGCCGACGCCCACTTCCTCATCCCGGAGCTCGTCGGCGCGGTGCGCGTTCTCCCGGGCCCCTTCGATCCGGCCCAGGGGGACTTCGCCCTCGCCGGCACGGCCGAGTACACGCTCGGCGCGCCGCGGGAGGGGCTCACGGTGCTCGGTGGCTGGGGCTCGTTCCGCCGCCGGCGCCTCCTGCTCCTCTGGGGCGACGGGGAGCGGAGCTTCGCCGGCTTCGAGGTGCAGGGCGGCGCCGGCTTCGGCGCCAACCGCGCGCATCGGCTCGTGCGCCTGCTCGCGCGCTGGGGCGGCGGCGACGAGCGGCTCGGCTGGAGCGTCCTCGCCGGCAGCCACGCGCTCCGCTTCGACTCGGCCGGCGTCGTGCGCGAGGACGCCGTCCGGGCCGGCGAGCTCCCCTGCGAGGGGGGCGAGAGCGCCCAGCGCTTCTGCACCCATGACCCGAACCAGGGCGGCTCCGCCGCGCGTCACCTGCTCGTCGGGACCGTGCGCTGGGCGCGGCCGCACCGCCGCTACGTCCAGCGCGCCTGGCTGCAGCTCAGGCGGAGCCGCTTCCGCGAGAACTTCACCTTCGCGCTGATCGACGAGCGCGGCGACGGCCTCGACGAGCAGACCGACGTGCTCGCCTTCGGGCTCCGCGGCGACTTCACCTCCGATCGCGTCTGGCGGGGCCGGCGCCAGCAGCTCGAGCTCGGCTGGCTCGCCCGTCACGATCGCGGTGACGCGCGCATGTGGCGGCTGCGGCGGAGCACGGGTGAGCCGCATACGGTCGTCTTCGACAGCGGCCTCGCGCTCACCCGCGCCGCCGCTCACCTCAGCGGGACGCTCCGGCTCCCGCGGGTGACCCTCCGCGCCGGCGGCCGGATCGCGGCCTTCGCCTCCACGGTCACCGATCGCGCGCTCCCGGACGCGGACCGCATGGGCGAGCGCCTGACGAGTCAGACGGCGGACGCCTTCGGGGTGGCCGTGCTGCCCCGGACCACGCTGGCGCTCCACCTCATCGACGCCGAAGCCGCCCACGTCGACTGGCTCTCGAGCCTCGGCCTCGGCGCCCGCTCGAGCGACGCCCAGGCGCTCTCCGAAGGCGAGGACGCCCCCTTCGCGCGCGCCCGCGCCGTCGAGAGCGGCCTCCGCATGCGGATCGCGCACCCGGCCTTCGCCTTCGAGGGCCGCGCCGGCGTCTTCTGGACCCGCGTCGCCGACGACCTGCTCTTCGATCCCGAGGCCGGCCGAAACGTGCCCATCGGCGCCACGAACCGCTTCGGCGCCTTCGCCTCGGCGCGCCTCCGCGTCACCGACTGGGCCGAGGCGCTCGCGAGCTGGAGCTGGACCGAGGCCCATCGGCCGGGCGACGACGCGGCGCCGCTCGCGCTCCGGGACGGGCCGGCGCTCCCCTTCGTGCCGCGCATGGTCGGCCGCGTCGACGCGGCCTTCCGCCGCGCGCTCCCGCTCCGCCGGGGCGCGCTGCTCGTCGGCGCGGCGCTCGGGGCCGGCGTGATCGGTCGCCGTCCCTTGCCCCTCGGCGAGGAGGCGGCCCCCTACGGCACCGTCGACGTGTCCGCGCGCGTCGGCTGGCGCTTCGTCGAGCTCCGCTTCGCGGTCCGCAACCTCCTCGACGCGCAGACGCGCCCGGTCGAGCTCCACTACGAGAGCCGCCTCGACCCGGACGATCCCTTCGGCTCGCTCCGCGCCGCGCGCCACTTCGCCGCCGGCCCACCCCGCGAGCTCTTCCTCACCCTCGCCCTCCACCTCGACCCGGCCTGGCTCGCGCCGGGGGACGAGGACGAGGGCCCGGCCTCCGACGACGAACCGAGCGATCCATGACCCGCGCCACCCTCTTCGCCGCCCTCGCCTCCCTCCTCCTCGCCCTCGCGCCCGGCGGCTGCGCCGGGGAGACGGCCGGCCGCCTCGTCGAGATCGAAGTGGCCCTCCGCGGCGATCCGGAGGCGCGCACGCACGGGACGAGCGCGGGCTGGGCCATCGAGCTGGACGAGGCCTGGCTCGTGGCGGGGCCGGTCCACGTCTTCGCCCCGGCGGACGAGCCCGTGGCCGCGCGGCTCGCCCCGCTCGCTCTCGCCCGGGCCCACGGCGGCTTCGATCCGCTCGACGGACGCGCGGTGCGCGCGGAGCTCCTCGAGCAGGCCGCGATCGACGCGCTGGATGGGACGCCCATGCGCTGGCTGGCGCCCGCCGAGGAGGGGCCCGTGGACGAGCTCTCCGTCGGCCTCGAGGCGCCGCTCGCGGGGGCGGGCGTCGCCACGCGCGGGCATCAGGCGTGGGTGCGCGGGCGCGCGAGCCGGGGCGGGGAGACGGTCGCCTTCGAGGGCGGCCTGGACCTCAGCGGGGACGGCGTGGCGAGGCGCGTGGGGAACGTGGCCCTGGACGCGACGCTCGGCGCGGGTGGGCGGTTGACCATCACGCTCGACGCGCGCCGCTGGCTCGACGGCGTGGCCTTCGATCGCCTGGACGCGGTGGAGGGCGAGGTCGCGATGTTCGAGCCCGGCGACCAGGCGAGCGCCGCCTGGCGCGTCGGGCTCCACGACCCGGGCGCGTACCGCGCGTCCTGGCGAGACGACTCGGAAGGAGAAGAACGATGAAGAGCGGGATCGCGATGGGTGCGCTGCTCGCGCTGGCCGGGCTGGTCGGTTGCGGGGACGGAGGCGCGAGCGGGACGCTGCGGCTGACGCTGAACGGCGAGGAGGCGTCGCGGGAGGGCTTCCCGGTGGGCGAGGGCGAGGACCGGATCGCCTTCGCCGATGGGTGGAGCGTGGAGTTCGAGAAGGTGCTGGTCTCCATCGTCGACGTGCGCCTCGCGGCGAGTGATGGGGACGAGGCCGGCGTGGCGGTCGATCCGATCGTCGCGGACCTCCACCTGGGCACGCCGGAGGGCTGGCGCCTCGAGGGGGTGCCGGCGCGCCGCTGGGATCGCTTCTCCTACCGCTTCGGCGCGCCGACGATGGACGCGCGGCGCGTGAACGCGGTGGAGGACGCGGACCTCGAGGCGATGGTGATGGGCGGCCACGCCTTCTGGATCGAGGGGGTCGCCCGGAGGGACGGGCAGGAGGTGCCCTTCCGCTGGGGGCTGCCGGTGGCGGTCGACAACGTGCGCTGCGTGAACGGGGTCGACGAGACGGACGGCCTGGTCATCGGGGAGGGGGGGCTGAGCGAGGCGGAGCTGACGGTGCACCTCGACCACCTCTTCTTCGACAGCCTGGCGAGCGAGGAGCCGGGCATGCGCTTCGAGGCGATGGCGGCGGTGGCCGGGGAGGGCCCGCTCACGCTCGAGGACCTGGCGGCGCAGTCGATCACGGACGTGCGCGACGCGGAGGGGGAGCCGATCGAGGTGGAGGGCGCGCCGCTGATCTACGACCCGGGGGACACGCCGCTCGAGGCGCGGGACCTGCGCGGGTTCGTGCTCGCGGCGGCGCGGACGATGGGGCACTTCCAGGGGGAGGGCCACTGCGACTACGAGTGAGCTCCGTCGTCGCTCGGTGCCCGCGCGCCCGCTCGAGCGGACTCGCGGGCACGCGCCCGATCCCGAACGGCCATCCGGGACGGTGCATGGTCGGAGCCCGCGAGCGCGAGGCCGGCACATGGGGGCGAGCTCGAGCTCGACCTCCCGCCCGAGCGGCGTCGTGGCTCGGAGTGTGTACACACTCCTGGCCCAGCCGCCCTCAGCCGAGCCGGGCGGCGATGGCTTCCAGGTCGTCCTTCCGCGCCAGAAAGCCCCCGAGGCGCGGCTTGCCGCCGTCCTTCGGCATCAGCTTCCCGTCGCGGTAGGTCAGGTCCTTCAGGCCGATGGGGTGCGTCTTCACGGTCATGCCGAAGAGGTTCTTCAGCTCGATGGAGCCGTGGTGCACGACGAACCACGGCTGCGTCGCGTAGCCGAGCCCGACGAGGACGTGCATGGCGCCGAGCCCCATGAGCAGGAGCTTTCCGAGCAGCAGACCGGTGCCGCCGATGAAGGCGCCGGCGACGAGCATCAGCACGGCGAAGGCGGGGTTGTAGCGGACCCTCATGGGCCGTGCGTACGGCGGCGCGCCGTCGATCTCCCCCGGCGAGCTGCGCTGGGCGCGCGTGCTCGCTCCCCGCTCGGATCGCGCCCTTCGTCGGCATACGGAGCGGGCGCGTCGTTTCTCCCCGCGTCCCGTCGGACACGGGCGCGCGGCTCGACGGACCCGGGGAAGGGCCGACACGGGCGCGTCTGCCGAGCCACGCGCCGGGCCCGCGGGTCACCGCGAATTCCCCAGTGATCTTCCCTCGGTCGGGGCTGGCAGGGGCCTTGAAGAAGAGACCGGGCGGAGGACGACGATGGAACCGACGACGACGCACCCCCTCTTCCCGCCCCTCACCCGCCCCGCTGCCGCGCTCGCCCGGGCCGCGCTGGTCCTGGCGCTCGCGGCGCCCGCGCTGGGGCCCGCCCCGGCCCGCGCCGCCCAGGCGGACGCCGCAGTCGAGATCGACGACGCCCGCTTCGCCGCCGAGCTCGCGTCGGCCTCCACCCGCTTCCGCACGCGGGGCCGCCGGGCCCGCCTCCGCGCCCGCAACGTCGAGCTCGCCGCCAAGCTGCTCCACGGCGCGGAGCTGGCCCCCGGCGCGGTGCTCAGCTTCAACGGGCGCGTCGGCGAGCGCTCCGAGGCGCGCGGCTTCATGCCCGCGCCGGTCATCGCCAACGGGCGCATTCGCCTCGGCCTCGGCGGCGGCGTCTGCCAGGTCTCGACGACGCTGCACCTGGCCGCGCTTCGCGCGGGCCTCGAGATCGTCGAGCACCGCACGCACAGCCGTCCCGCGCCCTACGCGCCGGCGGGCCTGGACGCGACCGTCAGCTGGGGTCGCATCGACTACCGGGTGCGGAACCCGCACCCCTTCCCCGTGCGCGTCCGCGCCGAGGCCGCCGATGGCGTGCTCGCCGTCGCGCTCGAGGGCGCCGAGGAGGTGAGCTTCGAGGTCGACGCCGATCTCCTGCGCGAGCTGCCGGTCGCGGAGCGCGAGGTCGAGGACCCGAGCCTCGCGCCCGGGGAGCGGGTGGTCGAGGAGGAGGGGCGCGCCGGGCGCGTGGTGCGGGTGATGCGCGTCGACGCCGAGGGGCGGCGCGAGGTGCGGCGGCTCCGCTACCGCTCGGCGCCGCGGGTCGTGCGCGTGGGGGTGGCCGTCGCCGACGAGGCGGGCGAAGGCGACGAGGCGAGCGAGGGCGCGGAGCTCGCGGGGGCGGATGGCGCCGGGGTGGATGGTGCCGGCGCCAGTGGCGCTGGGGTGGACGGTGCCGGCGCCAGTGGCGCTGGGGTGGACGGCGAGCCGAGGGGCGGGCGCGCGGCGGCGTATCCGGCGACCGAAGCGTGAGGGCGCCGAGTGGCGGCGCGCGTGGAGCGAGCGCGCGACGGTGCTGGGGGCACGAAGGGGGGCAGCGCCGTGGGGAGGCTCGTCATCCGCGGCTGCCGCTGGCGGGCAGCGGCCGGGGCATGGGCCGGGGCAGGGCCTCTTCGTCACATGTGAATGTGCCAGAAGACCGACCAGCGGAGCGCCATCGCCACGACGTCGGCCTCCGGGTGGGCATGGCGCGCCCGCTCGGCCATGCGCTTCGTCCGCCGCTCCTCGAAGGACACGCTGCGTCGCACGCCCCCGGCCGTCCGCACGAAGAGCATCACGCCTCGCGCCTCCTCCACCGGCGCCGTCGAGTACACGGTCATGCCGGTGCGCAGCACGCGCGCGTCCACCGCCTCGGCGTGCGGGCAGCGCACCTCCCGCGCCCCGCGCCAGAGCCTCTGCCGCGCCAGCAGCCAGAAGGTCCCGCCGCTCTGCCGGTAGGCCGCGTCCATCGCCTCCCAGAGCCGCGGCACGGCGGCCGCCTCCGCCCGCCCGGTCACCACCTCCACCGGCACTGGCGCCTCGGGCCGGCCGACGAAGAGCGCGAAGGGCGCGGCGCCCTCCTCGAAGAGGTCGCAGCCCGCCGCAGCCTCGACCGGGTGGAGCGCCAGCGCCGTCATCGCACGAGCTTCAGCTTGTTCTTCGCGGCCTTCGCGATCTTCTTCCGGCCGCCCTTCTTCGCGACCTCCTCCAGGAGCTCCTCGCCCGCGCCGGTCCCCTCCTCCTCCACGAAGTGGAAGCCCACGTAGTAGAGCACCTCGAGCCCGGCCGAGCGGTCCTTCCGGAGCGCCGCCACCACGTCGAAGTCCTCCCGGTCGAGCGTGGCCAGCAGCTTCAGCGCCTCGTCGCTCCGCCGCGCCGCCTTCCGCGTGTCCAGCTTGCTCCGCCCGAGCAGGAGGCTCGCCAGCCGGTAGCGCTCCTCCGGCTCCGCGCCGACGCGCGAGAGCACCCGGAGCAGCGCCTCCTCGGCGTCCTTCTTCCGCCCCTTCCGCGCCTTCGCGACCTCCGCCCGGAGCGCCTTCGCCGTCGCCTTCGCGTCCGCCTGCCCGGCGAGCTCCCAGACCTCGCGCCAGCCCACGCGCCCGTCCGCGAACATCTTCGCCGCGCCCTTCAGGAGCGTCTTCTTCTGCGCCGCCGTCAGCTCCCCGGCCACGGGCCGCAGCGCTTGTCGCAGCCGCTGCACCCGCCGCCCCTCGTCCGCCGCGACCAGCGCGTCCACGAGCGCCCCCGTGCCGTCGTCGAGGCCGGCCTCGCGCCGCTCCTTCAGCGCGTCCAGCGCGAGCTGCGCCCGCTGCTCGTCCCGGCCGGCGACGATCTCCGCCAGCGCCTCGGTCGCCGCGTCGTCCGCCTCCGTCGCGAGCCGCCGGATGGCCAGGTGCGCCCGGTGGATGTCCGCATGCGCGGCGAGCGCGACGAAGGTCTCGGCGAGCTTCTTCGTGAGCGGGAGCGTCGCCAGCGTGAGCACGGCCGTCTGCGCGAGCTGCCGGTCCTCGGCCTCCGCCGCCGCCCGGAGCGCGTTCACGATCTTCGCGTCCGGTTTCTTCCCCGAGGCGAGCGCGAAGCGGAGCGCGATCAGCGCCTCCTGGCGGGCCTCGGGCGCCTCCTTCGGATCCTTCGCGTGCGCGAGCAGCACGGGCACGGTGCGCGCGTCCTCGAGGAAGCCGAGCACCTTCAGCGTCGCCGCCCGGGCCGGCGCCGCGGCCTCGTCCCTCTTCCGCGCCTTCAGGAAACGCTCGAGCTGGGCGCGCATGCTCCGGCGCGCGTTTCCGTCCGCGGCCTTCACCTGGGCCTTCAGCTCGTGGGTCACCTTCCGCGCCGCGCCCGGGTCGTCGACGATGCCCTCGAGGAGCGCCTCGAGCGCGTCCTTCCCGCCGAGGCGCGAGAGGACGGTCTCGAGCGCGCGCTTCTCGTGGCCCCGCGCCTCCTCGAGGCGGGCCTGGGCCGCCTTCGCGGCCTTCGCGCCGGCCGTGCTCGCCGCCGCCACCGCCGCCTCGCGCACGGCCGCGTCGGGGCTCCCGAGCAGGTCGAGGCTCGCCTCGAGGGCCTTGCCGCCCTGGCCGAGCTGGGCGAGCGCCTCGAGGCCGGCGCGCTGCACGACCGGATCGTCCGCCGCGAGCATGCCCTTCAGGCCGGCGATCACCTTCGGCCCCTTCGCGCCGATCTCGGCGAGCACGAGCGCCGCGGCCGTGCGCTTCCGGGGCGCCTCCGCCTCGAGCAGGGCGGCCACGCGATCCACGGCGCTCTTCGCCATCAGCCGGGCTCCTCGTCGGTCCCGGCGCCCGCGTCGTCCTCGGCGTCGCCTCCGGTGTCCTCCGCGCTCCCGCCGCCCTCGCCGGCGCCGCCGACCTTCTGCGCCAGATCGCTCACGAGGTCCGGGTTCTCCTGGGCGATCTTCCCGGCGATGCTCTGGGCCTGCTCGAGGAGGCCGCCGGGGAGGGCCGCGCCGCCCTCGACGTCGATCTTCGAGGCGGTCTTCTTCACGGCCGCGAGCACGTCCTCGTTGCCGAGGAGCTGCTTGGCGAGGTCCGCCAGGCCGCCCATGCCCGCCTCCGGATCGGCCATCGCCTGCTGCACCTGCCCGATCAGGTCGCCGCCCATCATCCCCTGTACCGCCGAGAAGAGGTCCACGGCGTCGTCGGCCGTCAGCTTCTTGGCCGCCTCGACCTCCTCCGCGCTCGGGACGCGCACGTACATGCCGCCCTCGCCGAGCTCCGTAGCGATGCCGCCGACGGTCGTCGCCTCGGGCTTCGCGACGTCCGGGTAGACGTAGGCGCGCGGGGCGCCGTCGACGTCGTAGTGGGCGCCGAGGAGCAAGCGGATCGCCATGCCGAGCTCGTCCGGCTCGGCGGAGAAGGGGAGGCCGAGGTGGACCTTCAGGCCGTCGTCGAGGGGCTCGACGGCGAGGTCGTCGCCGTCCGGGCTCGCGAAGACGAGGAGCTCGCCGTCCGCTTCGCCCTCCCCGTGGGCGTCCTGCAGTCGCGAGAGGGGCACCTTGATGAGGGCGATGGCGTCCATGGAGGCATCGTCCTCGCGTGCCCCGTGCCGGTCAACCGAGGGCGCGGTGCCGCGAGGTCCACCCCTCATCCCCGGGGCCGCCCCGCCCGGACCGCCCCGCCCGAACCGCCCCGCCCGAACCGCCCCGCCTCCGCCACCCTCGACCCCGCCACCCTCGACCCCGCCGCCCTCGACGCCGCCGCCCTCGACGCCGCCGCCCTCGACGCCGCCGCCCTCGACGCCGCCGCCCCGACTCGACTGCCCATCGACTTCCGCCCCGGCGGTACTAGGCCTCAAACAAGCGCTCGCCCATCGCCTTCTTCGGGTGTCGTGCCCACGCAGGCCGCCGGACGCAGCTCGACGACGGGCGGAGCCCGAGGCGGGTTGAAG
>PABA01000020.1 GCA_002699025.1 Sandaracinus sp.
TGCACGTCGACGTGCACGAAGGCGACCACGCTCGGCGAGCTCTTCGCTCGCGGCACTCGGGCTGGGCACGGAACCGCGCACGTCTCCCACCCCCTCGGCCGACGCCCCTCGTTCTCGTGCACGTGCACGTGCACGTCGACGTGCACGAAGACGACCACGGGTCGTGGGCCGGGTCCGCCTCACCACGACAGCCACCCCCGGTCCCGCACCACGCGCACCACCGCGCCCCGCAGGTGCAGCGCCACCCGGTACACGCCGTCCTTCTCCTCGAGAAGCCCCAGGTGCCTCAGCCGCGCCAGCCGCGCCCGCGCCTCCGCCGGCGCCACCCGGAAGAGGCTCGCCAGCGTGTCGGCGTCCATCCAGCCCTGCCGCGCCACCTGGAAGAGGTGCAGCAGCGTCTCCGCCGGCAGCCGGCTCAGCGCCGCGTAGCCCGACGAGGGCACGTGCCCCACCCGCACCACGTCGCCGCCCTCGATCCCGCGGATCGACGCCAGCCAGAGCCGCAGCGCGTCGCGCACCAGCCCGCCCGTCGCCGCGTGCAGGTCCTGGAAGTACTGCTCGAAGGGCCGCCGGATCCGGCTCGCCCCCCGCGCCACCAGCCCCTCGATCTTCGACTCACCCTCGAGCCGATCGAAGGCGTGCCCATAGCCGCTCAGCCGGTGCCGCTCCATCACGGCCGCCGTCAGCTCCTCCGCCGTCAGCGGCGCCAGCCGCACCACCTCGGGGAAGCCCTCGGCGAGCGGCGCGACGGTCGAGGCGTAGGTCCAGAAGAGCGCCTCGGCGTGCACCAGCCAGCTCCGCCGCCCGCCGTCCGCCACCAGCCCGTCCACGAAGCGCCGCAGCGGCGCGAAGCCGCCGGGCTTGGCCGAGACCATCCAGAAGAGCCCGTCGAGCACCACCAGCTGCGCGTCGCTCGTCTCCTTCAGGAGCGCCTCCACGCTCTCGACCGTCTGCGGCTTCGTCAGCGTGACGCGCTTCACGTTCTTCCAGCGCCCGCCGCGCACGATGGCGTTCGAGACGCTCGCCTTGCCGACCCCGTCGAGCCCGACCAGCGCCACGGCCCGGAGCCCGCCCTTGGTCTTCGTCTCGAGCGCCCGCCGCGCGCGGCTGATGGCCTCCTCCCGGCCCGTCAGCACGTCGCCGGCCTCCATCGTGTCGGCGGCGAAGAGGCGCCGGTAGACGAGCGGCAGCTCCACCTGCGGGCTCGGCACGGCGAAGCGCTCGGGCTCCACCTCGGCCGCCTCGGGAGGCACGGGCAGGCCGAGGCGCCGCCGCCAGATCTCGAGCCGCGCCTCGCCCACGAGCGCGACGACCGCCTTCGTGAGCTGCTCGCGCGCGTCCCGTAGCAGCTGCGGGAGCTGCCCGGCCCGCTGCGCCAGCCGCCGCCGCGAGGCGACGCGCCGCATCTCCTCGACCTTGGCCCGCGAGATCTTGCCGTCGACGAGCTGCCCACGGAGCTCGTCCAGCGCCCCGAGCACCGCCTGCCGCACGCCCTCGCCGAGGTCCTCGGGCCACTCCTGGGCCTGCTCCACGTAGCCCTGCACCATCGCGTCGCTGCGCTCGAGCTGCCCGGAGATCATCTCCCGGAGCAGCGCCCGCGTCTCCGCCGGCACCAGCTCCTCCGGCGGCACCACCTCGAGCTCCGAGGTCGCGAGCTCCACGTTGAAGGCGAGCAGGCGCTCGACCTCCTTGAGCGACGCGGCGAGGGGCTGGAGCTGCTCGGCCATCTCCCGCGTCACGCGGAGGAGCTGCGGCGCCACCCGCGTCTCGATGTGCTCCACGACGATGTCGCGGAAGGGCACCTCCACGCGTCCGACGGCCGGCGGCAGCTTGTACTCGCCCTTCTGCAGCCGCCCCGCGCTGACCTCGTAGCGCGTCGTGAGCGAGCCGGCGGCCTCGCCGAGGGCGTCGAGGAGCGGCGAGACCTTGTTCTCCTCGAGGAGCTCGTCGCGCATCTCCCGGATGATGCGCGCGGCCTCGCCGGCGACCTTCTCCGTGAGCTCGGCGATCTGCCGGATCGACGCGGCCATCTCCTCGCCCGAGTCGGCGCTCGAGAGCTCGCCGTCGACGTGCTGGCTGGCCTCCTCGAGCGAGTCGAGGACGCGCTCGGCCTGGAGGAGCACGCGCCGCTCGACCTCGCCCTCGAGGCGCGTCGCGTGGCTGGCGAGGAGGTCCTTCACCTTCGCCTCGAGGCCGACCAGCTCGAGCTCCATGGCGAGCAGGGCGAACTCGCCGGCGCTCGAGTTGCGGAGCGTATCGAGGTCGTCCGTGAGCTGCTCGAGGGCCTCCACGCGCTGGCTCAGGGCGCGGCTCGAGCGGCGCTCGCTCTCGGGGAGGTCGATCGTCCCGTAGAAGGGCGCCTCGTCCTTCACGGCCCGGTAGGCCTGGGCGAGGATGCGGCCCGTGCGCGCCGTGCCGTCGCGGGCGATGCGCGTGACCTCGTCGAAGGCGAGCAGGAGCTCCTCCTCGACGTCCTCCCGCAGGCCCTGGAGCTGCACCTCGAGGTCCACCTCGGGATCGTCGGCGGCGGCGGCGAGCGCGTCGTAGGCCTGGACCACGCCGTCGAAGAGGTTCCGCGTGCGGCCGGCGAGGTGCTGCTCGGCCTGGACGAAGAGCGCGGCCACGCCCTCGAGACGCGATGGGGTCTCGAACTCGAGGTGGTAGCGGGCGAGGTCCCGGAGGGCGACCGGGCGCGGCGCCAGATCGCGGCCGAAGAGGCGCGCGAAGCCGCGGCGGAGGCGGAGCCCGGCACGGCCGACGCGGCGGAAGAAGCCGTCGTCGGCGCGGGCGGCGAAGGTGCGCGGATCGTAGGGGACCTCCACGCGCTCGGGGAGGGCGTCGACGACGTCGTCGAGCGCGTCGACGATCGCCTCCGGGGTCCAGGAGGCCTTCTGGGCGAGCTGCGCGGCGCGGGCGAGGACCAGCGAGCGCCAGCGCTCGGCGAGCTCGGTCTGCTCGCTGCGCAGCGCCCGGGCCAGCTCGAAGCGGGCCGACATGTCGACCCCGTTCGAGTCGGCCTCCGCCTCCTCGGCGGCGCCCTCGGCCTCCGCGGGCTGACTCGTGCCGCGGGCCTTCACCATCAGCCGCCGGTGGTGCCGGAGGAACTCGCGGCGCAGGTCGCGGAGGTAGTGTTCCGCGTCGCCGCGGAAGTCCGTCATGGGCCCATCGGCGACGTCGCGGACGATGCCGCGG
Source organism: Sandaracinus sp. (assembly GCA_002699025.1). Classification (GTDB taxonomy): domain Bacteria; phylum Myxococcota_A; class Polyangia; order Polyangiales; family Houyiibacteriaceae; genus Houyiibacterium; species Houyiibacterium oceanicum. Next base: position 3,193 of record PABA01000020.1, read on the forward strand.
AGATCGATCTCGAGGTCGCGGAGCTGCCGGTTCAGGGCCGGCGAGTCGGTGTCCGCCCGCTCGCCCCAGTCGACGGCCTCGACGCCCTCGGGCCAGGGGTCGAAGGCGCGCTTGGGGACGGTGATCTCCGGGTCGCCGTCGTCGTCCTCTTCGGCGGCGTCGGCCTCCTGCTCGGCCTCGCCGATCTCACCGGCGAGGCCGAGGCCCACCTTGAGCAGCACCGGGCCGACGATCTCGTTGATGGCGACGCCGGCGATGAGGAGCGAGCTGAGCGCCTCGCCGGGCTCGCCGAAGCGGGTCTTCACGAAGCCGGCGAGGGTGATGGCGACGCCGGCCTGCGAGACGAAGCCCATCCAGCCGTGCTTCTTCGTGCCCTCGTCGGCGCCGCCGACCCAGGCGCCGGCGCGGACGCCGAGGTAGATGGCGAGGATGCGCACGCCGACGAGGGCGAGGGCGAAGGCGAAGAGGTGGACGACCTCGTCGAGGTGGAGCTTCGCGCCGGCGAGCGTGAAGAAGACCACGTAGACCGGCATCGAGAGCTGCTCGACGGTGTGGATGAGCCGATCGCCGGAGGCCGAGAAGTTCGAGACGACGAAGCCCGCCGCGAGGAAGACGAGGACGGCGTCGAGGTGCGCCTGGAAGGCGACGTAGGTGCCCGTGTAGACGACGCCGAGCACGAAGAGCATGAGCTCCTGGCCGACGTAGCGGAGGTAGAGCGCGACGCCGCCGCCGAGGGCCACGCCCATGCCGATGGAGCCGAGGATCTCGATGCTCAGCTTGGCCGCGAGGTTGCCTTCGCTGGAGGCGCCGAGGCTGGCGAGGGCCCAGGCGCTGAAGACGCCGAAGAGGACGACGACGAAGACGTCCTTGAGCACGACGGCGCTGAGGACCGTGCGCGTCATCGCACCCTTCGCGCCGGTCTCGTTGATGATGGCGATGGTGGCCGCCGGCGAGGTGGCGAAGGAGATGGCGCCGATGGTCAGGCCGACGGGGATGACGGCCGCGCTCACGTCGCCGATGCCCGGGAGGGCGATGGCGGGGATGGCGCCGCTGACCAGCCAGAAGAAGGCGGTGGTCAGGGCGAGGACGGTGATGAGCTGGACGACGAGGACGCCGCTGATCGCCTTGAGGCCGCGGCGGAGGCTCTCGAGCTTCAGCTCGCCGCCGGCCGTGAGCGCGATGAGCGCGACGGCGAGGGTCTCGAGGGGGCGGAGCTGGCGGATGACCTCGTCGTGGAGGACGCCCTCGTCGAAGGGGGGCCAGAGGCGGAGGGAGCCGAAGAAGCCCGCGATGGACGGGCCGAAGATCATGCCCGCGGCGAGGTAGCCGGTGATGTGCGGGAGCTTGATGACGTCGACGAGGGCGCCGATGGTGAAGCTCGCGAGGACGACGAAGCCGAGGGCGAGCATGGCCGTCGGGTCGTAGTTCGCGTGGCTCGAGGTCCCGCCGAACTTGTGGAGCGCGATCAGGGCGCCGACGAGGATGGTGACGATGAGGAGCTGCCGGAGCGTCGCCCCCTCTCCGCCATGCCCGTGCCCGCCCGAATCCCCGTGCCCGTGCCCGTGCCCATGCCCGTGCCCGCCGGACTCGGGCTCGGGCTCGGGCTCGGGCTCGGGCTCGGAAGCATCACCGCCCTCCCCCTGCCCGGCCTCCGCTGCCGCGCCGCCCTCTTCCGCGCCGCCCTCTTCCGCGCCGCCCGCTTCCGCGCCGCCCTCTCCCGCGCCGCCCTCTCCCGCGCCGCCGTCCGCCCGCTCCCCCGCCTCGACCGCGTCGTCCACCGCCGCGTCGCGCGCCGCCTCCGCCGCGTCCTCCGCCTCGCCCGCGTCCACCGCCGCGTCGACGGCCGCGTCCCCGGAGACCTCCCGCGCCGCCGCCTCGGACGCCGGCTCCTCCGCGCGCTCGTCCACGCGCTCCTCCTCGTCCCGCTCGCTCATCGCCGCCAGAACCCAGGGAGGAGGAGCGCGAAGAGCGTGAAGAACTCGAGGCGCCCGAGCAGCATCGCCACCACGAAGAAGACCTTCGAGACGGCCGAGTAGGCCGCGAAGTTGTCGTTGAACCCGGCCAGGTCGTGGAAGGGCCCCGGGCCCATGTTCGACAGGCAGGTGAGCATCGCGCCGAAGGCCGTCGGCACGGGCACGTCGTCGATCGCCGCCACGACCAGGATCCCGACGGCCATGCAGAACATGTAGACGACGAAGAAGCTCATCACGTCGGCGAGCACCGGCTTGGGCACGACGCGCTTCCCCATGCGCACGACCTGCACGACGCTCGGCAGGAAGCTCCGCTTGATCTGCGCGATCGACTGCTTCGCCATGATCACGACGCGCTCGATCTTCAGCCCGCCGGCCGTGGAGCCCGAGCAGCCGCCGACGAACATCAGGAAGATCATGATCGCGAAGGCCGGCGTGCCGAAGGCCGTGTAGTCGTCCGTGCCGTAGCCCGTCGACGAGACCGTCGTGCCGACCATGAAGGTCGCGTAGCGGAGCGAGTCGAGCGGGTCCGGGTGGACGTCGAGGTTGAGCAGCGTGAGCAGCGCGATCGAGAGCAGGACGATGCCAACGAAGGTGCGGAACTCCACGTCGCGCACGATCACGCGGAGCTTCCGGCCGCGGAGCGCGAGGTAGTAGAGGCCGTAGTTCACGCTGCCGATGAGCATGAAGATCGCGATGACCCACTCGAAGGCCGGCTCGCCGAAGCCGCCCACGCTCGCGTCGCGGGTGGAGAAGCCGCCGGTGCTCATGGTCGTCAGGCCGTGGCAGATGGCCTCGAAGACGTCCATGCCGAGGAGCGAGAGCAGCACGATCTCGAGCACGGTGAAGAGCGCGTAGAGCTTCCAGAGCGTGATGGAGGTCTCGGCGATGCGCGGCTTGAAGCCCTCGGCCTGCGCGCCGGGCGCCTCGCCCTTGTACATGTGCTTGGCGCCCGCGCCGAGGCTCGGGAAGACGGCCACGAAGAGCACGACGATGCCCATGCCGCCGAGCCACTGGCTCATGGAGCGCCAGAGCAGGAGCGGGCGCGAGAGGCGATCCTCGATGTCCGTGATCACCGTGGCGCCGGTCGTCGTCATGCCGCTGACGGACTCGAAGAAGGCGTCGGCCGGCGAGAGGTCGGCGCCGAAGATGAAGGGGAGCGCGCCGCAGGCGCCGGCGCCGAACCAGATCAGCGCGACGGCGAGGAGCGCCTCCCGGCGGCTGAGGGACTCGGCGTCGGCCGTGCGCCCCCAGCGGTAGATGAGGATCCCGAAGACGACCGAGGCGGCCGCCGCGGCGAGGCAGGAGAAGCCGCCGCCTTGGGGCAGGTCCGGATCCGGCGCGAGCCAATCCCAGACCATGCCGACGGCGGCGCAGAGCGCGATGGCCACGCCGACGCCGATGGCGACGCCGCCGACCGGGCGGCCCACGCCCCGGAAGCTCCGCCAGCGCGAGGCGCCGCCGGCTCGGGAGGAGAGGGGCATCTCAGCCCTTCCGCCTCCCGCGGAAGAGGCGCTCGATGCTCGGGCGCGCCTCGGCCGTGGCCATGACGATGACCCGGTCGCCGGACTGGATGGTGTCGTCGCCGCGCGGGACGACCGCGTCCTCGCCGCGGACGATGGCGGCGATGAGCGTGCCCTTGGGCAGGCCGAGGCGGCGGAGGGGCTTGCCGGCGACGCCGCAGCCGAAGCCCGCGGTGATCTCGATCACCTCGGCGTCGCCGCCCTCGAGGACGTGGAGGCTGTGGATGTGGCTCTTGCGCGCGAAGCGGAGCACGTGGTCCGAGGCGACCGTGCGCGGCGAGAGCACGATGTCGATGCCGAGCTGCCGATAGATCGGCCCGTAGTCGGCGCGCTGGACGATGGCCGCCGTGCGCGGCACGCCGCCGCGCTTGGCGATGAGCGCGGCCATGAGGTTGACCTCGTCCTCCTGCGTGACGCAGGCGCAGAGGTCGAAGTGATCGATCTCGATCTCCTTGAGGAGCTGGTCGTCCGTGCCGTCGCCGAGGACGACCGTGATGTCCGGGTGCGCGGCGGCGAGCTCCTCGGCGACCTTCGGGTCGCGCTCGATGATCGTGACCTTCGCGCCGTGCGGGAGCACCTGCCGCGCGAGGGCCTGGCCGATGACGCCGCCGCCGACGATGGCGATGCGGCGGGCCTCGCGCTTGGTGGAGAACATGTCCTCGGCCTGGAGGATCGACTCGGGCCGGCCGAGGAGATAGACGGTGTCGCCCGGGAGGAGCACGTCGGCGCCGCCGGGGACGACCAGCTCGTCGTCGCGCACGTAGGCGGCGATCAGCGTGTCGGGCGGGAGCTGGAGCTTCGCGAGGGGCTTGTTGGCCATGCGCGAGGTCATCTGCATCTGCACGAGCTCGATGCGGTCCTCGGCGAGGTCGATGACGTCGACGGCGCCGTGGGAGCGGGCGACGCGGCCGAGCTCCTGGCCGACGAGCACGCGCGGGTTGATGACGACGTCGACGCCGAGGAGGCCGTAGCGGATGCCCTCGGTCCAGCGCGCCCACTCGTTGCCCTGGGCGCGGGCGATGACCTGGTCGGCGCCGAGCTGCTTGGCGGCGAGGGCGGCGATGAGGTTGACCTCGTCGTGGTCGCTGACGGCGACGACGAGGTCCGCGTTGGCGACGCCGGCCTTGTCGAGGATGTCCTGGCTCGCGCCGTAGCCGACGAGGGTGGCGACGTCGAAGTGCTCCTCGGCGTAGGCGACGGCGGCCGGATCGCGGTCGACCGCGATCACGTCGTGCCCCTCGTGCTGCATCACGCCGAGGAGGTAACGCCCGACCTCACCGAGCCCGATCACGACGATATACATCAGAAGCCCCCCCAAACCCGTGCCCGTGCCCGTGCCCCTGCCCCTGCCCGGAGGCTGGACGGGCCAGACGAGCGCACCTCACGCGCACCGAGCCCCCAAACCCGTGCCCCTGCCCGTGCCCCTGCCCCTGCCCGGAGCCCGGACGGGCCAGACGAGCGCATCTCACGCCCACCGCCCCCCGTCCTCGTCCTCGTGCACGTCCTCGTGCACGTGCACGCCGACGTGCACGACCCACGCAGCCCCTCCGCGCGGCCGCTCCATCTCCCACCGGCCCCAAGGCCGGAAGCGGCTGACCCGCACCCCCCACGCGCACCGGCCCCCGTCCTCGTGCTCGTGCACGTGCACGTGCACGTCGACGTGGACGACCCACGCAGCCCCGCCGCGCACCCATCCCAGGTCGCCGCCATCGCCCCGACGCCCTTCGCCGCCCTCACGCCCGCACCTCCTCGCCCTCCTCGAACTCCCGCGCCGAGGGCGCCTGCGCGCGCTCGCGCTTCAGGTCGCCGGCGTCGACGAGGAGGCCGCGCAGGATGCGCGGGGCGAGGAGGTCGTGGAAGACCGCGGAGGCGAGCACGACCGTGTAGACGAGGTTCACGACCGGGCCGCTGAAGACGACCTTGAAGGAGACCGCCATGGCCACCGTGACCTCGCCGTGGGCGAAGAAGGCCCGGTAGAGATCCTTGCGCATGTCCTCGACACCCCAGGCGGCGATCTTGCTGCCGAACCACTTGCCGAGCGTGCGGAGCACGACGAAGCCGACCAGCACGATGAGCGTCGGCTCGAGCGGCGGCGGCTCCCAGAGCGCGCCGGCGAGCACGTAGAGCACGAGGAGCATCGGCTTCTCGGTGGTCGTGAGCGTCTCGTAGATGAGCTTGCCCGTGCGCGCGACGTTCACGAGCAGGACGCCGAGGAAGACGTTCACGGCGAGCGGCGAGAGGTCGAGGAAGAAGGCCGCGCCGCTGGCGAAGCAGATGATGCCGACCATCGCGAGGAAGCGGCCGTGGGAGCTCTCGTTGCCGCCGAGGAAGGGCGTGAAGAGCACGCCGAGGCCGACGCCGAGGCCCGCCTCGAGCACGAACCACTCGGTGGCGGTGAGCACGATCTGGTCCTCGTGGCGCTGGTGCCAGAGCGCGAAGACGAGGCCGAAGACGATGATGACGAGCACGTCGCCGAGGCGCGCGCAGCCGCGGAGGCGCTCGGTGAGGTCGCCCTCGATCTCGTAGCGGCGGACGAGGAGATCGAAGGGCGTCGAGGAGTCGCAGGCGGCGCAGCAGCCGAGGAAGAAGGCGCTCGCGGCGACCTGGCGCTGGGTGAGCGCCTCGACGCCGAGCTCGCCGAAGAAGTAGCCGCCCCAGGGGCTCCAGAGGAAGTGGTAGACGGCGAAGCCGACGAGCAGCCCCGGCGCGACGTGGTGGGCGCCGATGATGCGGAGCGTGCCCTTGGGGCGGCCCCGCAGGGAGGGGAGGTCGAGCTCCATGCCGCGGAGCAGGCCGAGCCAGCCGGCGGTGAGGGCGATGATCGGGAGCAGGCCCGTGAGGTCGCCGAGGACCTGGATGTCCGGGACCGTCGGTCCGAGCAGGAGACCGAGGATGAGGTACTCGACGCCGGCGAGGACCAGGAAGCGCTGCTGGAGCCGGTCGACGACGAAGTGCGCGAGCAGGTAGGCCGCGCCGACGCCCATGAGGAGCAGGACGACGTTCAGCGTCTCGCTGGCGTCGCCGCCCCCGCCGGCCGCGAAGGCGGGCGTGGGCGCGAGGGCCACGAAGGCGAGCGAGAGGGCGAGGATCGGGAGACGCAGACGCATGCGTTCGCCCGGGCGGAGCCCGCCCGGAACGGGGATGGTGTCAGAGCGGCGCCGGATGGGCGAGTTCCAGGCGGCCTTCGGCCGCGGGGGTCCGGGTTTCGCCGCCTTCGGCGACGAGCCTCGCTCCGCTCGGCGGGGATCGGGGAACTGACGCACGTCGCGAACCATCCGTCCTCGTCCTCGTGCTCGTGCTCGTGCTCGTGCTCGGCTCATCCGGAAGCGCGACGGCAGCAGGTCGGGGCCCCTCCACGAGAAAGGGGAGCCGACGATGTCGACTCCCCTTCTCGTGTCGGGCCGAATGCCCCCCGCGAAATCGGCTGGATCTCGCCAGAGCGGACGGCCAGAGGGCGGGCGCTAGTTCTTCGCCTCTTCGCGCGCCTTCACCTCTTCGCGGACCTTCTCGACGATGTTGTTCGGGACCGGCGCGTAGTGGCTGAACTCCATGGAGAACTGCCCACGGCCCGAGGTGGTCGAGCGGAGGTCGCCGATGTAGCCGAACATCTCCGAGAGCGGCACGTCCGCCTTGATGTGGATGTTCGTCGCGCCCTGCTCCTGGCTCTTGATCATGCCGCGGCGCCGGTTGAGGTCGCCGATGACGTCGCCGACGTTCTCCTCCGGCACGAAGACGTCGACCTTCATGACCGGCTCGAGGAGCTGCGGGCCGCACTTCGGCAGGGTCTGCCGGTAGGCCGCCTTCGCGGCGATCTCGAAGGCCATCTGCGAGGAGTCGACCGCGTGGAAGCCGCCGTCCTTGAGCGTGACCTTGAAGTCGAGGAGCGGGAAGCCGAGGAGCGGCCCCTTGTCCTTCATGACGCGGAAGCCCTTCTCGACCGAGGGGATGTACTCCTTCGGGACGCGGCCGCCGACGACCTTGCTCTCGAAGGTGAAGCCCTCGCCCGGCTCGCCCGGCTCGACGTCGTAGTCGATCTTGGCGAACTGACCCGAGCCACCGGTCTGCTTCTTGTGCGTGTAGCTGTCGGAGACGGGCTTGGTGATCGTCTCGCGGTAGGCGACCTGCGGCGCGCCGACCTCGGCCTCGACGCCGTAGGTGCGGCGGAGGATGTCCACCTTGATGTCGAGGTGGAGCTCGCCCATGCCCTTGATGATCGTCTCGCCCGACTCGTCGTCGACCTCGACGTGGAAGGACGGGTCCTCGGCCATCATCTTGCCGAGCGCGTTGCTCAGCTTCTCGCTGTTGGCCTTGTCGCGCGGCACGACGGCCACGGAGATGACCGGGTCCGGGAAGACCATCGGCTCGAGCGTGGCCGGGTTCTTCTGGTCCGCGAGCGTATGACCGGTGCCGACGTTCTTCATGCCGACGACGGCGATGATGTCGCCCGCCTGGCAGGTGTCGACCATCGAGCGGTCGTTGGCGTGCATCTCGACCATGCGGCCGATGCGCTCCGTCTTGCCCGTGTAGGTGTTGAGGAGCGTGTCGCCCTTGTTGATGGTGCCCGAGTACACGCGGATGAAGGTCAGCGTGCCGAAGCGGTCGTCCATGATCTTGAACGCGAGCGCGCGGACCGGGCCCTCCGGGTCGACGACGGCGTGGCCGCCGGTCGGGTTGCCCTCGAGGTCGATCTCGGGCTGGGGCCGGACCTCGGTCGGGTTCGGGAGGTAGTCGACGACGGCGTCGAGGACCTGCTGGACGCCCTTGTTCTTGAAGGACGAGCCGCAGTAGGTCGGGAAGAAGGCGAGGTCGATGGTGCCCTTGCGGATGCACTTCTTGAGCGTCTCGAGGTCCGGCTCCTCGCCGGTCTCGAGGTACTGCTCGAGGACGTCGTCGTCCTGCTCGATGGCGGTCTCGACGAGCTCGGAGCGGTACTTCTCGACCTGCTCCTTCATGTCCTCGGGGACGTCCTCGACCACGAAGTTCTCGGGCAGGCCCGTGTCGTCCCAGATGTACGCCTTCCGCGTGAGCAGATCGACGACGCCGACGAAGTCCGCCTCGGTGCCGATCGGGAGCACCATGACGAGCGGCTTGGCGGCGAGGATGTTCTTGATCTGCTCGACGACGCGGTAGAAGTCCGCGCCGAGCCGGTCGAGCTTGTTGACGTAGATGATGCGCGCGACCTTCGACTCGTTCGCGTAGCGCCAGTTCGTCTCGGACTGGGGCTCGACGCCGCCGGAGCCGCAGAAGACGCCCACGCCACCGTCGAGCACCTTGAGCGAGCGGTAGACCTCGATGGTGAAGTCGACGTGCCCGGGGGTGTCGATGATGTTGAGCCGGTGATCCTTCCAGAAGCAGGTCGTGGCGGCCGACTGAATCGTGATGCCGCGCTCCTGCTCCTGCTCCATGAAGTCCGTGGTGGCAGCGCCGTCGTGGACCTCACCGATCTTGTGGATCTTGCCGGTGAGCTTGAGGATTCGCTCCGTGGTCGTCGTCTTGCCGGCATCGACGTGGGCGAAGATGCCGATGTTCCGGTACTTGGTGAGGTCTGCCATCACTGATCCTGAGGGGGTCTGCACCGGGACGCCGGCCACGGTGCGGGTCGAGGCGGCGTCCTAGTCACCAAAGGGCGATCGGGCAAGCGAACGGTCTGTACTTTCTTACTCGGGGGTCCGGGCGCGGCGTGGGGTGGGCGGCCGCCGGCCGGCCCGATGGGCGCCTCGGCGGGGGGTGAGCGCCGCCGGGAGGAGAGGGGGCGATGGGGGCGGGGAGGCGCGGGGCGCCTCGCGGACGGTGGGCAAAGCGCGCGCGGGGAAGGGTGAAGAGGTCCGTCCGGAGCGCTCGGGGAGCGGCGCGAGGGACGGCCGCGAGGGGCCGCCGGGGAAGGTCGTCGCGCTCGGTGACGTACCGGTGACGGTGATGACGACGGCGCGAGAGAAGGGCCGAGCCGTGGGGCTCGGGGTCGCGGACGACGAGACGAGCGGGGTGCGCCCGCGGGACGGGGTCTGGGCCGAGCCGGGGCGCGAGACGGGCGACTGGACCGAGGTCGCGACGAGCTACGGGGCGCCGAGCTTCTGGGCGCTGGAGGAGGCGCGGACGGCCGTGGGGGCGCCGGCGTTCCGTCCGCCGGCGGAGTCGACCTCGGGTGAGCTCCCCTCGGTCGAGGTCGAGATCCCGGCCGAGCCGGCCGGTGTTCCCGTCGAGCCAGCCGCCTCCGTCGAGCCAGTCGCCTCCGTCGAGCCAGTCGCCTCCGTCGAGCCCGGTGTCTCCGTCGAGCCAGTCCCCTCCGTCGAGGTCGAGCTCGGCGAGCTGGACGCGCCCTTCTCCGAGCCGGCGACCGGACCCGCGAGCCTCGAGGTGGAGGTCGACCTGGCGCCGCCGGTGCGCGCGCCGTCCGCGCCCCGGCTCGCGGTGGCGGTCGCGCCCCGGAGCGAGAGCTTCGTCTGGGAGGGCCTCGACGGCGAGGCGGGGGTCTTCGTGGCGACCTACGCCGAGCACCCGATCGGCGCGGCCGTGGAGCTCGAGCTCCACCTGATGGGCGAGGGCAGCTTCACCGCGCCGGGCACGGTGCGCTTCGTGCGCGCGGCGGGCGACTGCTGGCCAGGCCTCGGCGTGGAGCTCGACCGGGTGAGCCCGGAGCTGGACGCGGCGCTGACACGCTTCGCCCGCCGCCGACCGCCGCGCTTCCACTGAAGCGGCTGGCCTCGCTGGGCTCGGCGGGTCGGGGTTTCGCCGCCTTCGGTGGGGGGCGGTCAGTCGCGGCGGCCGCCGAGGAGGCCCGAGCGGATGAGGAAGTAGAGGAGCGTGAGCAGGGCGCTCACGGCGGCGGCGACGTAGGTCCAGGCGGCGGCCGAGAGGACCGCCTTGGCGCCCTCCTTCTCCTCGCCGGTCAGGAGCTGCCCGCGCTCGATGGCGGCGAGCGCCCGCCGGCTCGCGTCGAACTCCACCGGCAGCGTGACGAGCTGGAAGAGCACGACCATGCCGAAGAGCCCGATGCCCGCGAGCGTCACGACCTGCCCGACCTGGCCGCCGACGAAGCCGCTGAGGAAGAAGCCGAGCACGATGATCGGCACGGCGAAGGGCGAGGCGAATTGCACGACCGGCACGAGGAAGGAACGCATGCCGAGGAAGGCGTAGGCGCGCGCGTGCTGCACCGCGTGGCCGACCTCGTGGGCCGCCACGCCCGCCGCCGCGATGGTCCGCCCCTGGTAGACGTCCGGCGAGAGGCGCAGGGCCTTCTCGTGCGGCGAGTAGTGGTCCGAGAGGAAGCCCTGGCTCGGCTCGATGCGGACGTCGTGGATGCCCTCTGTGCGCAGGATGGCGGCGGCGACCTCCGCGCCCGTCATGCCGCGGCGCGTGCCCACCTGCGCGTACTTGGAGAAGGTGCTCTTGACCCGGTACTGGGCCCAGAGCCCGAGCAGGAGCCCCGGTAGGGCGAGCGCGATGTAGAGCGGGTCGATGAAGAACATGCCGTCGTCTTCCTCCGAGAGGGGAAGTTAATCCGCCTGGGCCGCGCCGTCACCGGGGACGCCGCCGCGCCATGCCACCGCCCCCCGGACCCGAAGCTCGCCGCCCCCACCGGGCGAGGCCGTCCCGTCGAGCACAGCGAGGCCCCGCCCCCGCCGAGCCCAGCGAGGCCGAAGAGCGAAGCGAGGCCGATGAGCGCCACGAACGGCCCACCGGCTCCGACGTGCCCCAGTCCCCCGACCCCCGCCGAGCCCAGCGAGGCTCGTCGCCGCAGGCGGCGAAACCCCGACCCCCGCCGAGCCCAGCGAGGCCCACTCCCGCCGAGCGCAGCGAGGCCCCCCTTCACGGCGGCGTTGCAATCGAGCTCGCCGCGTCGCGAAGCCGTCCCGGACTCGTTTCCGCCCGCCCGCGCTCCGCGCAGTAGGGAGCCCCCGGGCCTCTCGCTGGGAGGGGCCGAAGGGAGATGGACATGGCTTCGATGAAGCGGCTCGCGCTCGCCTGCGCGCTCGCGCTGGTCTTCGGTTGCGCGGACGATGGCGCCGATGGGGCCCCGGGCGCCGACGGCATGGACGGCGCCCCGGGCGCGGACGGCGTGGACGGCGCCGACGGCATGGACGGGGCCAGCGCCCTCGTGGAGACCACGGCGCTCGGCGAGGGCGACGCGGACTGCCCGGCGGGCGGGACGCGCATCGACGCCGGCCTCGACGACGGGGACGGCGACGGCACAGCCGGCAACGGCGCGCTCGAGGACGGCGAGATCGACTCCACGGCGACGGTCTGCAACGGGACCGGCGGCGGGGCGGCGGCCACGCTCGTGGCGACGGCGGAGCTCCCCCTCGGCGACGCCGACTGCCCCGCCGGCGGCGTGCGCGTGGACGTGGGCCTCGACGACGGGGACGGTGAGGGCACCGCCGGCAACGGCGAGCTCGAAGCGGGCGAGGTCGACTCGAGCTCCGTCGTCTGCAGCGGCCTCGAGGGCGCCGGCAGCGGCGGGCTCCGCGTGGACACCCGCGACGGCGTCGAGCGGAACGTGCGCCCGGACCCGCAGGCCGAGCACACGCTCCTGATCGACTTCGTCGGCCGCTACACGACCGGCGTCTTCGACGAGAGCGCGGCGGAGATCGTCGCCTGGGACCCGGAGACCGAGCGGGCCTTCGTCGTGAACGCCAACGCGGGCAACGTCTCCGTGATCGACTTCTCGACGCCGAGCGCGCCGACGCTCGTGGACACGCTCGACGCCGCCGGGGACATCACGGCCGAGGGCGCCGCGGGGGGCCGCACGCCCGGCGAGGTGAACAGCGTCTCGCTGCGCCGCGCGGGCTCCGGCTCGGTGATCGCCCTCGCCGTCGCCGCCGACCCGGTCACGGACGCGGGCTGGGTCGCCTTCTACGCGGCCGAGGACGGCAGCTTCCTCTCCGCCGTGGACGTCGGCGCCCTGCCGGACATGGTGACCTACACGCCGAACGGGCAGCGCGTCCTCGTCGCCAACGAGGGCGAGCCTGACGACGGCGTCGACCCGGAGGGGACGGTGTCGATCGTGGACGTGCGCGGCGGCGAGGCCGGCGTGACGAACGCGGACGTGACCACCGTCGGCTTCGGGGAGTTCGACGCGGGCGAGGCGCGCGCGGGCGAGCTCCCGGCGGAGGTGATCATCGCGCCGGAGGACGCGAGCGCGAGCGTCTCGCAGGACCTCGAGCCCGAGTACGTCGCCGTCTCGCCGGACTCGAGCACGGCCTGGGTCACGCTCCAGGAGAACAACGCCGTGGCCATCGTCGACGTGGAGGCGGGGACGATCACGGCCATCGCGGCGCTCGGGTTCAAGGACCACGCCCTCCCCGGCAACGAGCTGGACGCGAGCGATCGGGACGGGCTGGTGAACATCCGCTCCTGGCCCGTGCTCGGCATGTACATGCCCGACTCCATCGCCGCCTACGAGGTCGGCGGGCAGGTCTACCTGCTCACGGCGAACGAGGGCGACGCGCGCGACTTCTCCGAGGCGCGCGCCGAGGACATCGCGGACCCGGACGAGCTGGGGGCGACCTTCACGCCGGCGGACGGCTCCTTCGGGAGCGCGAGCGAGCTCCTCGAGCGGGCGCGGCTCGGGCGGCTCGAGATCCACACGCAGCTCGGCGTGACCGATCGGGCCTGCCTCGGCGACGGCGACCTCTCGGACTGCGTCTACGACCGGCTCTACGCCTACGGCGCGCGCTCCTTCTCCGTGTGGAACGGGAGCACGGGCGAGCTCGTCTGGGACAGCGGCCACGCCTTCGAGGTGATCACGGCGAGCGCCCTCGGCGGGGAGTTCAACGCGAACAACGACGAGAACGGCGGCGACAGCCGGAGCGACGCCAAGGGCCCGGAGCCCGAGGCGATCACCGTGGGGCAGATCGCAGACCGCTGGTTCGCCTTCATCGGCCTCGAGCGCATGGGCGGGATCGTCGTGTACGACGTGAGCGATCCGGCGGCGCCGAGCTTCGTGACCTACTACCTGGAGCGGGACTTCGCGATCGAGGACGTGGAGGCGGCGGTCGAGGCGGAGGAGGGCGTGGACCTCGGGCCGGAGAGCATCGTCTTCGTGCCCGCGGAGGACAGCCCGGTGCCGGACACGCCGGTGCTCCTGGTCGGCCACGAGGTGAGCGGGACGACGACCATGCTCTCGCTCGCCTACCAGCGCATCCCGCGCCTCTGAGGCGGGGGCCGTCTCCCGGGAGGGGCACGCGGAGCGCGGGTCGGACCCTCGAAGCCGCGTCCTCGTGACGGCCCCGCGTGCCCCCGTCCCGGTGACGGGACGACGGGGCAGGAGTGAGAGGGCGCCGCGGGCTTCGGCTCGCGGCGCCCTCGCTCCGTCGCGCGGGCGGGTCGTCGTCGATGAGGAGCGCGCGGACGGCGCTCCACGGCCTCGCTCCGTCGCGAGGGCGGGTCCCCTACTCGAGCCAGGCGTTCAGCTTCGCGGCCGCCGCCTCGCTCAGATCGTCCCACCCCTTCTCGAGGGTCGCGTTCAGCTCGTCGAGCTTCGCGCGGATCTTCTTGGTGGCCTCGTTTCGAGCGCCCTCGGCGTCCGCCTTCTTCGCGGCCAGGTCGGCCTCGAGCCGCTTCTTCTTGGCCTCGACGCGGGCTCTCAGCTCGTCTCTCTCGCTCATCTTCTTCTCCCTTCGATCGGCTTCGGTCGGCTTCGGTCGGCCCCGGCTCCCTCCGAGGCCCGCGAGGGCGGCCGCCCTGCGCGACGTCGGGGCGGGGACGCAGGAAGCGATCCACCGGCGCCGGGCCGCCGCATGGGCCGATCGTCGGCGCGCCGGGCGCACGGCTTTCGGGCGCGCGCACGGCTTGCGCAGGGCAGGCGGGCGGTGGCGCGGCGCGGCGGCACCCGTGGGGAGAAGCGCCACGCGGGGGAGATGGGCGGTGGCGCCGCGGTATGCGGGGGCATGACTCGCTTCGTTCCCGCTCTCGCCCCGCTCCTGCTCGCGCTCCTCGTCGGCTGCGACGACACGCCCACGCCACCGGCCCCCACGACGCCCGCCACGCCGACCCCGGCCGCCGCGCCGGCGCCGACCCCCGAGCCGACGAGCGCCGCGGAAGCCGAGGCGGCCGGTGGGTCGGAAGCCGAAGCGGCGGCGGGCGAGGGGCGGAAGACCTGCCTCCAGCCCAAGACCGCCTGGTGCCTCGTCTTCGACGTCGACCGGATGACCGACGACGACCGGGAGAGCTGCACGATGCTCGGCGGGACCCTCTCGGACGGGGCCTGCCCGACGGAGAACGCGATCGGCCGGTGCCGCTTCGAGGCGGAGGAGGGGATGGGCGAGGTGGAGCGCGTCTACTACGCGACCCCGCGCGACCCGCTCATGGTCGACGAGGGCGACCCCCGGACCTACACGGCGGCGATGGCCGAGCGCGAGTGCGAGGAGGACGGCGGCGGGGAGTGGTCGGCGCCCTGAGCCCCGGCATCCCGAGCCGCGCCCGGAGCGCCGGCTTCCCGAGCACCGCATCCCGGGCACGGCTTCCCGAGCAGTTTCCCGAGCAAGGCGCGCCTGAGCCCCCCGCTCAGATCCCCACGAAGAGCGCGTCGACGTCGTCCGCCTCGAAGAGCCGGTCGTCGATCACGTCCAGCGTGGCCTCGTCCGCGACCTCGATCCAATCGCGGAGGTCCGAGTCGACGGCGCCGAAGCGACGCTCGACCATCATGAGCGTGCTCTCCCGGCGCGCCTGCACGCGACCCAGCTGGTAGACGACCTGCGTGGCGGGGTGGGCGGTGCCCGTCCAGCGGAGCGGCTTCTCCATGCACGTGCGGCCCACGCGCTCGCAGATGTAGGTCGGCTCCCCCGCCTTCGTGCACTCCCAGCCGCCCATGCCGATGCTCTCGCAGCGATAGCCGTCCTCCTCGAGGTCGCCCTTCTTCACGGTCGGGCGGTTCCCCATGGGCCGGGCGCGGAGGGCCGAGTCGGCGCCCTGGATCTCCTCGGCGGAGCCCGAGGCGCAGCCGGCGAGGAGGGCGAGGCTCGAGAGGAGAAGCGTGGCGAGGTGAAGCGTGCGCATGTCGGTGTCCTTTCCCGGGCGCCGCGTGCGCCCTCGTTCCCCTCTTCGCGGCGACCCGGGGAGATCTCACGGCGACCCGCGACGACCCACGAGAGAAGACGCACACCCGTGCCCCGCGCGAGCTCCCTGCCATGCGCCCGCGCTCGGACGCGGACCGAGCGAGCGACGGGAACCCGGTCGGCTGGGTATGCTCCGCCCCCGTGAGCGACGACGCCCTCCCCCTCGCCGGCCTGAAGGTCCTCGACTTCACCCAGAACCTGCCGGGCCCCTACGCCAGCTTCATGCTCGCCTCGCTCGGCGCGGAGGTCGTCAAGGTCGAGCCGCCGAAGGGCGACCCGGGCCGCTTCATGGAGCCCTTCTTCAGCTTCGTGAACCGGGGCAAGCGGAGCGTGATGCTGGACCTCCGGGACCCGGCGAGCCGGCCGGCCCTCGAGGCCCTGGTCGAGCGGAGCGACGTGCTCCTCGAGGGCTTCCGGCCCGGCGTGATGAAGCGCCTCGGCGCGGACTGGGAGACCTGCCGCGCGCTGAACCCGCGCCTCGTCTACTGCTCGATCAGCGCCTTCGGCCAGGAGGGGCCGCGGGCGAGCGAGCCCGGGCACGACCTGAACCTCCAGGCGCTGAGCGGCGCGAGCTGGCTCGAGCGGGACGCGCGCGGCATGCCGCGCGGGACCGTGCTGCCGATCGCCGATCTCTCGAGCTCGCTGGTGGCCGTGGCGAGCATCTGCGCGGCGCTGGCCTCGCGCGGGCCCGAGGGCGAGGGCCACTACCTGGACGTGGCGATGGCGGACGCGGTCGTGAGCTGGGCCCACCTCTGGGGGCGGGGCGTGGACCTCGCCGCCGGGGCGCGCGCGCAGGTGGAGCGGAGCCCGGCGGCCTTCGCCATGCGACCGCTGACGGCGCCGCTGATCGCGATCCTCGACCGGGTGAAGCTCTACGCGATGCCCCACTACGGCATCTATCGCTGCCGCGACGGCGAGCACGTGGCGCTCGGCGTGGTGGACGAGAAGCACTTCTGGAAGGGGCTCTGCGAGGTGCTCGGGCTCCGGCGCCTCGAGGGGCTGCCCATGCCCGCGCGCATCGCCGCGGGGCCCGCGCTCCGGCCCGTGCTGGCGGCGATCCTCGCGACGAAGCCGGCGGACCACTGGCTGCGGGCGCTCGAGGCGGCGGGGGTGCCTGCGTGCGCCGTGCTGAAGCCCGAGGAGGCGGCGCGGGAGAAACAGTTCCTCTTCCGCGGGCTCTACGACGAGCGCGGGCTCGCGCGGGCGCCGCTCCCGGGCGCGACGCACCTCGACGCGCCGGCGCCGAAGCTCGGCGAGCACACGGAGGCGCTCCTCCGGGAGCTCGGCGTGGCCTGAGCGGGGCCCACCATGGACGGGGCGACGCGCGCGGGAACGGCGAGCCGCGGAGGAGAGGCTCGACGCGCTGGATGCGGAGCTGGCGGCCCTCCGAAGAGGCGAGAGGTCCACGAAGCGGGCAAAGAAAAGCCAACGCTCTCGGCGATTCGGGGCTCTTTTTGGCGGGCTTCGGAGAGTCTTCAGACTCTCCGCGTCGGTCTCCATGCACGGCGGGAACGGATGGCCCGCCCCTCGAAAGGAGACCGACATGGACCTCACGACCCTCTTCAAGAGCCTCGGCCTCGCCACCGCCCTCACCACCGGGGGCGCCGCCGCCACGGCCCTGCCGATCACGGACGCGGAGGTACCCCTCGCGCCCATCGTCTCCCAGGCGCCCACGCTCGAGGCGGGCGGGGAAGCCGCGCTCGAGGCCGCCACCCCCACCCCCGCGCTCGAAGCGCCTTCCGTGACGCCCGTGCCCTTCGTCGCCGACGCGGAGGAGGAGAGCGACGAGGACGAGTGGCTCGAGGACCAGGCGCTCGAGGACCAGGCGCTCGAGGATGGGCCGAACGGCGAGGCCACGCCGGCCCGCGGCCGGAGCGCCGAGGCCCACGCCCGCCGGGACGCTCGCCGCGCCGAGCGGCTGAGGGGACCCGAGCGCGCTGCACAGGTCCGCCGCGCCGAGCGTGCCACCGGCCCCGAGCGCGCGGTCCTCGCCCGCGCCGAGGCCCAGGCACGTCGCGCCGAGCGCGTCACCGGCCCCGAGCACGCGGCCCTCGCCCGCGCCGAGGCCCAGGCACGTCGCGCCGAGCGCGGCCCCGCCCACGACTGAACGCCGGGGGCACGCCGGTCGCGCGACCGCATCCCACGCGAGGCCCGCCTCCCCCCGGAGGTGGGCCTCGCACGCGTCCAGACCCGGGGCGGTCGGGCGCCGCCCTTCGCGCGCGATGTCACCCCGGCTTCCCTCGTCGCCGCGCACCGGGCGCGGACCGGGCCCGGCACCGAGCGCACGCCTGGAGGCCGGCGCCCGGGGGTCGGACGCGGCCGCCCCGCGAGCGGGCGGCCCTGGTAGGCTGGCCGCTTCGGGGGTTCGCATGAGCGACGAGGCGAAGGATCGGGAAGAGGACGCGAGGGACCGGGCGGAGCACGCCCGCTGGCGCGCCCAGCACCGCGTGTGGCGAGCAGCGCACGCCCGCTGGCTCGCGGCGCTCCGGCGGCTCGAGGCGGAGCTCCACGAGCACGAGGCGCACCTGCTCGAGCACGAGGCGATGATGGCGGCGCACGAGCGGCTCATGGACGGCCCCGAGGCGACGAGCTCGGCCCCGACCGACGCGGGGCATGCCGTGCACGTGGACGCGCACCTCTCGCACGCGAAGTCGGCGGCGCACCACGAGAAGCTCCGCGAGCGGCACGACGCGATCGAAGAGCGCTTGATGGCGCTCCTGAAGCTCTTCGACGAGTAGAGACGGGCTCGGCCGCCTCGCCGCCCCAGAGCGCGCCGGCCCCTGCGGACACCACCACGCGTCCTGCGGACACCACCACGCGTCCTGCGGACACCACCACGCGTCCTGCGGACACCACCACGCGTCCTGCGGACACCA
>PABA01000021.1 GCA_002699025.1 Sandaracinus sp.
ACTCGGCTCCATCGACCCGTGCGGCCGCGCCTCTCCGCTGGGAGGGCTGCCGGGGTCCGACCTCGCACGGGGGTGGCTGTCGCTCGGGTTCTCTGGGAACGGCACCTTCGTCGCCTCGGTCGCTGGCGCTCTCTCGGTCGTCGCGGAGGCGCGTGGCGGGCGCCTCGACCGCGTGGGCTGCGGTCGGCGCTTCGCGCCTCTCTCCGCTCGGGCCGGCGCGGGGCTCGGGCTCGGGGCTCGGGCTCCCCTCCGCTTGCTCTCCAGCGCCCGCGGGCACGGGCATGGGCGCGGGCTGTGCCCGGCGATCGGGTCGGGGAGGTGGGAGTGTGCCCGAAACACCAACGATTCCGTGCGCGACCACGCCCCGCCGGGCGGCGCGCGTAGCGTGGGGGCGGGCAGACGGCTATCGTCGAGGCGTGATCCTTCGAAAAGCGGCTCTGCGGCCCATCCCGCGCCACGCGGTGGTGGACGCCCACACCATCCACGCGCTGGAGTCGAGCCTCGACGAGGAGGACGAGACGCTCCAGGACGCGCTCGACCGCGGCTTCTCGGACCTGGATCGGCGCCAGCCCGCCATGGCCGGCTGGCTCGCCGATCAGCTGGCCCGCACGCGCGACGAGCTCGTGCAGTCGCTGGGCTACTTCCTGACGGTCACGGTCTACATGGCCTTCCGCGAAGCCTTCCCGACCCGCCTCCACGAGGTCGACGAGGACGCGCTCCGCATGGCCAACGACATGCTCGCCGTGGACGAGGAGCTCCGCGCGGCGGACCCGACCGAGGTCCTCGACAGCGACGACGTGATCGCCATGAGCCAGCCCGCCCTCGTGCACTACGTGCAGCACCACGTGGACGAGGCCCTCGACCAGGCGGACGGGGAGATCGACCTCGACGAGCTGGACCGCGTCTACCGCGCGATCCTCGTCCAGGTGATCGCGCTCTCGCACTCGGTCGCCTCGCCGACGGGCGAGCTCGGGCCCTCGCGCGAGATGCTCGCCTGAGCGGCAGGCGGTCGACGCCAGGCCTTCGGGGTGCTCCTCGTCGCCGCCCCGTCCAGCTCACGCACGCCCTCGCCCCGGAGCTCGTCGCGGGCCTCGCTGGACGGCTCCGCGGCTTCGATGAATGATGCTGCCGTGCGAAGGCGCCTCGCGTTCCTCCTCCCCCTGACCCTCGCCGGCTGCGCGGCCGGCGAGCGCGTCGACGGCGTGACCCAGCCCATCGCGGCCTTCTGCAGCGCCGAGGTCATCGTCTCCGCCGAGCCCCGCGAGACGGTCGTCGTCGACGTGGAGACCGAGTACCTCCCGCGGGTCGTCAACTGCGAGAACGGCGGCGCCGCCTTCGAGGCGCTCAAGGCCCAGGCCGTCTCCGCGCGCACCTACCTCTACTACCGGCTGGCCCGCACCGGCGACATCGCCGACGGCACGAGCGACCAGGTCTTCGGCTGCGATCGCGAGCCGCGCGAGGAGCACTACGAGGCGGTCCGCGCCACCCAGGGTGAGGTGCTCCAGTACATGGAGGAGACCATCGCCGGCTTCTACGTCGCCGGCTCGCGCCAGACGCCCCCCGAGTGCCGCGGCGGCACGGACGACCCGACGAACACCGAGCGCTTCGTCACCTACAACGAGGGGCTCTCGGGCGACGGCGTCGAGCAGACGACGCTCGGCTGGGTGAACCCGGGGAACATCTACAACCGCGGCTGCCTCTCGCAGAACGGCTCGCACTGCCTCGCCGAGAGCGGCTGGGGCTACGAGGACATCCTGCGCTTCTACTACGGCACGGACATCGAGCTGGTCACGGCCGAGGGCGCGTGCGTGGAGCCGAGCGAGCCCGAGGACGCGGGCGTGGTGGCCGACGACGCCGGTCCGGCCGAGGACGCCGCCGCGGCGGGCGACGACGCGTCCGTGGCCGCGCCGGATGCGGGCCCCTCGGTCGGCGTGCGCAGCCCCACCGGCGGGGGCTCACTCGGCAGCGGCTGCGCGGTCGGCGTCGGTGCGGTCGGCGTCGGCGCGCGGAGCGGCGCCCTCCCCTGGCTCGTCGCCCTGGCCTTCGTCCGCCTGCGACGGCGGCGGCAACGCCGGTAGGGGCAGCGGGTCGGCGAGCACGAAGCCCCGGCGCACGCCGGCCATCACCTGGACCATCTGCCGGCGTAGCCAGGGCAGGCGCGTGACCACCGGGAAGAGGGCGTCGCGGAGGCCGCCGAGGGCGCGTCCCCGGCTCTGGAAGAAGGGCGTGAGCCAGCGGTTGATGCGCCCGTAGAAGCGCAGGTGGCTCTCGCGCGCCCGCTGGTAGGCCTGGAGGCCCTCGGCGAGCGAGGAGGCCCCGGCGAGCCCGTCGGCGAGGCCCATCGCGTCGTAGAGGGCGAGGTTGCTGCCCTGACCGAGCTGCGGGCTCATGGCGTGGGCGGCGTCGCCGATGAAGACGACGCGCGTGCCCTCCGCCTGGTGGTGCCAGCGCCGCATGCGCACGTCGCGGTAGGCGGCGAAGAGGAGCGCGCCGTGATCGGCGAGCTGGTCGAGCAGGGGCGCCGAGCGCGGCTCGAGGGCGCGGACGACGTCCTTGAAGCGGTGGAGGCCGTGGAGCTGCATGGCGCGGCGCCAGCGCGGTTCGGCGTCGCCGCGGAGGCTCCAGAAGAAGCTCGTGAGGGGTGTGGTGCCGTCGGGGGCGAAGCCGGTCGGGAGGAACCCGAGCATGGTCTCGGTGCCGTCGACGACCTGGAAGAGCTCGCGGGCGAAGACGCGCTCCGGATCCTCGGCGACGCACCAGAGCGCGCCCCAGGGATAGGGGGCGTCGAGGACCGTGGGGAAGTCGGCGGCGCGGATCTGCGAGCGGGCTCCGTCGGCCACGACGACGAGGTCGTGCGGGCCATGGCGCTCGCCCGCGGCGTCGACGACATGGCCCTCCTCGATCTCGGCGACGTGCACGCCGAGACGGATCGGGACGCCCTCGGCGCGGGCCTGATCGAAGAGGACCTGGAAGAGGACGCCACGGTGGAGGCCGAGCCCGTGGAGGCCGCCCCGGAGCTCGCCGTAGGGCAGGTCGAAGAGGGTGCGGCCGCCGCGGGTGACGCAGCGGAGCCGGTCGACGACGGCGCCGTGGGCGCGGACCGGGTGGAGGAGGCCGAGCCGGGCGAGGACGGCCATGCCCGTCGGCTGGATGAGGATGCCGGCGCCGACCGGGGCCGGGTCCTCGACGGCCTCGTAGACCGTGACCCGGTGGCCGGCCCGGTGGAGGAAGAGCGCCGCCGCCGAGCCCGCGAACCCCGCCCCCACGACCCCGACGTCCAGCCCCTCCATGGCCCAGAGGATCGGGGCGCCCCCCCGGAGAACGCAAGCCCAGCGTCCATTCCCGCCGCTCCAGCGACCCACCCGGATGGCCATGTGCGCCCCCTCGGCCCGCGCCTCCTCGAGCGCCGCCCGCGCCATCGTTCCCTGCCGGGGCGAGGCGCTCGGGGTACCCGCTCGCGCTCGGGCTCCAGCTCCCTGCTTCGGCTCCCCGCTCGGGCTCGGGCTCGGGCTCCCGGCTCGGGCTTGGGCCACAGCTCCCGGCTCGGGCTCCCCGCTCACGCTTGGGCTCCAGCTCCCGGCTCGGGCTTGGGCCACAGCTCTCTGCTCGGGCTCGAGCTCTCCGCTCAGGCTCGACCCGCCGCCCTCTACCCTTCCCGCTCGCGCTCCGGCCGCGGATCCAAGAACGCCTCGACCTCCTCGTAGGCCTCCGCGAGCTCCTCGCTCCGCCCGGCGACCTCGTCCTCCACGTCGGCGGCGTCGGCCGCGTCCACGCGCACCCGCGGCGCCCCGCTCCGCGCCCGCTCCTCCGCCTTCAGCGCGCGCAGCTCCCGGAAGACGTACTTCACGAAGCCGTCCGTCGTGAGCTCCGCCGAGACCCGCGAGCCGTCCGCCATCGAGGTCAGCGCCGCGTCCGCCTCCGCCGAGCTCATGCCGAGCCCCCGGGCGACGTCGGTCACCGTCAGCACGCCGCCCTTCTCCTCGGCGAGCTCGAGGATCTGCAGCTCCCGCGACGCCGTCGTCCGCGTCGAGGCCTCCTCCCCGGCCCGCGAGCCCGCCCGGATCGCCCAGCCCCCGAGCCCGACGCCGGTCGCGCCGAGCGCCGCCGCCACCACGACCCCCCCGACGCCGGGGATCACCATCGCCGCCGCCGTCGCCGCCAGCACGCCCCCGGCCACGCCGAGGATGCCGAGGAGCCTCAGCCCCGTGGACTTCCCGCGCGCCGCGCTCGCCGCCGGAGCCGGCGCCACCACCGCCCCTCCGGGCGCCGGCGGCCCACCGACCACGGTCGTGCCGTCCTTCTTCTCGCGGGGCTTGCCGCAGGCCATGCAGAGCCAGCCGCCGGCCCCGGCCCGCACACCCGCGAGCGCGTGGCAGTGCGGGCAGCGGTTGTCCTCGCCCCAGACGGCGCCGCAGCCCGGGCAGCGCTGGGCCCCCTCGGGGATGGACGTCCCGCAGACCGTGCAGGAGCTCGGCGCGGCGCCGCCCACGCCGTCAGCCCTCGCCGAGGAGCTCGTTCATGGAGGCCTCGTCGGCCGGCGTGAACGGGTAGCGGTCGAACTCGTCGCTCGTCACCCAGCGGAAGTCCTGGACGGCCTCGCAGCTCAGCGCCTCGTCGTCCGCGAGCTCGCACTGATAGAGGTAGAGGTCGACCGTGTACTTCTCGTAGGGGTGGCTCACGAAGGAGATGAGCTCGCCCACGCTCACGGTCGCGCCGAGGCGCTCCCCCATCTCCCGGCGGAGGGCCTCTGCGTCGGTCTCGCGCTCCTCGACGCGGCCCCCGGGGAACTCCCAGAGGTGCGGCAGGACGGCGTTGGCGCGTCGCTGGGTGATGAGGTACCGACCGTCGCGCTCGACGACGGCGGCCACGACGCGGATGGTCTTGCGCGGCTGGTCCGACACGGCCCCGGGGGTATACACCATTTCGCGGCCCCCGTTCAGCCGCGCCGGCCCCTCGAACGCGATGCGCATCCTCTACCTCGGCGTCCCGCTCGGCGCGCGCGTCCTCCACGACGCCGGCCACCCGCCCGTCGCCGCCGGCTTCGCCCCGCTCGACCTCCCCGGTCGACGCTGGGCCCGCCGCGCGCTCCGGGGCGCGCTCCTCCTCGGCTCCCCGCGGCTCGGCGACCGGGCCGTGCAGCACGCCCTCGCCAGCACCCGGCCCGACGTCGTGCTCTCCTTCTTCTGGCCGCGGCGCATCCCCGAGCCAGTCCTCGCCCTGGCGCCCGCCTACGGCACGCACCCGAGCCTGCTCCCGCGCTGGCGCGGCCCCGACCCCTACTACTGGGCCATCCGGGAGGGCGACGTGGAGACGGGCGTGACCCTCCACCGGCTTGAGGCCCGCTACGACACCGGGCCCGTCGTCGCGCAGCGGCGCCTGCCGGTCGGGGCGGAGGACACGGCCTGGAGCCTCGCGCGGAAGCTCGACCGGCCCGCGCTCGCGCTGCTGGTCGAGCTGGTGGACCGGCTCGCGGGCAGAGATGTGCCGAGCGTGACACCCCAGAATCACGGCTGCGCCACCGAGGCGCCCTTCCCGACGCCCGAGCAGCTCGCCCTGGATTGGACGCGACCGGCGGAGGTGATCGCCCGGCATGTGCGCGCCGCCGCGCCCGAGCCCGGGGCCACGGCCCTCCTCGGCGAGACCGAGGTGGAGATCCTGGCGGTGGCGCCGACAGACGCGCGGCCCCCGCCCGGTCTCCGGCCGGCCGAGGCCTGGCGGAGCGAAGCGGGGTGGGCCGTGCGATGCGGCCGGGGGGCCGTGCGCCTGCTCGCGCTGCGGCGCGCAGACGACGGCGAGCCCGTCACGCCGGACGCCCTCTTCGCGGATCGCGCTTGATCCGTGTCGAGGGCGAAACCGGCGCACGCCGGAGCCGGCCGAGTCGGCGCCGGCTCAGTGCGGGTAGGCGGTCACGACCTCGCGCGGCGGTCGCTCGATCGAGACGACCGGGCTGGTCACGAGATCCCGGCCGGCCGCGCAGAAGAAGAGCGACTCGCCGATGCGCGGGTTGCCCTCGTTCGGCTGCACCCCGCCCGACTCGTGAAAGCGCAGGCCGCCCGAGATCGTGCTCCGCAGGGCGAGGTGCCCGCGGATCCAATCACCGGACCGGCGACACCGAACGGCGACGCACGTGCCGCGACGCACGTGGTACTCGGTGTTGCGCGTGACGTAGACCTTGTGGATGCGGCGTTCGTTGCCCACGTAGCGCATGGCGCTCCTCCTCGGGTGCCCCCCTCGGGGGGTCAGGGGTCTCAGACGCACACGAAACTACATGTCCTACATTCTCCCACCAAGAAAACGACCCCTCCGGCTCCAGCCCGACAATTTCACGCCGGCGCGGCGCACCCCCTGGGGCGGGCGGCGCCTCCTCGAGCGCTACAAGGACGGGCTGGTCCCGCCCCGGAACGAGGTCGTCGGCGAGTCCTGGGAGTTGAGCGTGGAGCCGGACTTCCCGAGCCGGCTCGCGGACGAGGACGCGACCCTCGCGGAGCGGGTCGCGGCCGATCCGGAGGGCCTGGTGGGCGCCGAGCGCGCCGCCGAGTGGGGCTCGACCGGGCTCCTGGTGAAGCTGCTCGACGCGGCCGCGCCCCTCTCGGTGCAGATCCACCCTTCCGACGACGACCCGGCCCTCGGCCCCGAGGAGAGCGGCAAGCCCGAGAGCTGGTACGTGCTGGACGCGGAGCCCGGCGCGGGCCTCTACCTCGGCCTCGCGGAGGGCGTCGACGAGGCGGGCATGCGCCAGGCCATCGAGGCGGGCGAGGACGTCTCCGCGCTCCTCCCCTTCGTGCCCGTCGCGCCCGGCGACTTCTTCGTCATCGAGGCCGGCACGCCGCACGCCATCGGCCCGGGGCTCACGCTGGTGGAGCCCCAGCGCGTGCTCCCGGGGCGACGCGGGCTCACCTACCGCTACTGGGACTGGAACCGCCGCTACGACGCCGAGGGGCGCGAAGATCCCGCGGGCGCGCCTCGGGAGCTCCACCTCGAGCGGGCGCTCGCCGTGACGCGCTGGGATCGACCGCGCGGCGAGGCCTTCCTGCCCGAGGTGCGTCGCCGCCATGGCGCCCCCGACCTCGCCGGGCCCGCGTCCCGCGCGGACCTCGTCGGCGACCTCGCGTTCCCGTGGATCGGCGCCGAGCGCTGGGCAGGCACGGGCGCCCTCCCGGTCCCGGCCATGCCGCGGCTCCGCTCGCTCACGGTCCTCGGTGGCGCCGTGACGCTCCGGGGCGAGGGCGTCGCGCTCTCCCTCCGCCGCGGCGAGACGGCGGCGCTCCCGGCCGGCCTGGCGCCCCTCGAAGCGCGCCTCGAGGACGCCCACGCGCTGGTCGCGTGGATCCCCTGAAGGGCACCGCGGTCCGAGCCCCAGGCCGCGACGCGCGCCACAGCCCCTCCTCCCCACACGCGACTGGACAAGCCCGCCCCGGGGGACTACCCCCCTCGCCGCGAGAGGCCCCCGAGCATGAGCGACACCAACGGCGCCGACGACCGACCCGTCCAGCCCCGGGTCTCCATCATCATCCCGGTCTACAACGAGGAGGCGATCCTGCACTCCGCCGTCGTGGACCTGGTCGACCGGCTCCAGGAGTTCGACTGGCCCTACGAGCTCCTCCTCGCGGAGAACGGCTCCTCGGACCGCACCGTCGAGATCGGCGAGGAGCTGTCGCGGCGCTTCCCGCAGGTGCGCATCTCGTCCCTCGGCGAGCCCAACTACGGCAAGGCGCTCAAGAAGGGCATCCTCGAGGCCAGCGGCGAGTTCGTCCTCTGCGACGAGATCGACCTCTGCGATACGGACTTCTACGCGCGGGCCATGGCGGTCCTCGAGTCGAACGAGGCGGACCTCGTGATCGGCTCCAAGGTCATGCCCGGCGCCAACGACGACCGCCCCCTCTTCCGCCACAGCGCGACGCTCGTGCTGAACGGGATGCTGCGCGTCGCCCTCGGCTTCAAGGGCACGGACACGCACGGCCTCAAGGCCTTCCGGCGCGCGCCGCTCGTCGAGATCGCCCGCCAGTGCCTCGTGGACAAGGATCTCTTCGCGAGCGAGTTCGTGATCCGCGCCGAGCGCGCCGGCATCCGCATCCGCGAGATCCCCATCCGCATCCTCGAGAAGCGGCCGCCCTCCATCGCGCTCATGCGGCGCGTGCCCAACGTGCTCAAGAACATGGCGAAGCTCTTCGTCGCCATCCGCGTCAAGGGCTGAGGGGCGCGCGTTGACCCGGCTCGCGGCCCTCTCCGTCGACCTCGACGAGATCGGCTGCTACGCGGCCATCCACGGCCTGCCGACGCCGGCCGGCGACGCCGCCCGGGCCATCTACCGGCGCGCGGTCCCGCGCTTCGAGCGCCTCTTCGCGGACCTCGGCGTGCCGGCGACCTTCTTCGCCATCGGCGCGGACGTCGACGAGGACCTCGGCGGGCCCGTGCTGCGGCGCCTCGCGGAGGCGGGGCACGAGGTGGGCAACCACTCGCTCTCGCACCTCTACGACCTGACCCGGCGCCCCCCGGCGACGCTCGAGGTCGAGGTGCGCGGCGGCGCCGACCGCATCGAGGCGGCGACGGGGCGGCGGCCCGTGGGCTTTCGCGCGCCCGGCTACACGATCACCGACGCGCTCTTCGCGGTGCTCGCCGCAGAGGGCGTGCGCTACGACTCGAGCGTCTTCCCCTGCCCGGCCTACTGGGGCGCCAAGGCGACGGCCATCGGCCTCTACCGGGCGCGGGCGGCGCTCGGGCGCGGGCGGGCGAGCCAGTCGATCGTCGACGATCCGCGCGTGCTCTCGGCGCCGGCGGACCCCTACCGCGTCGGCCGGCCTTACTGGCGCCGGGGCGCCGGGCTGGTCGAGCTACCCATCGGCGTGACCCGCGGGCCGCGCCTGCCCTACATCGGCACGAGCGTCGCTCTCGCCGGCCCGCGCGGCGCCGACCTGCTGAGCCGCGCCATGGTCGGGCGGCCGCTCGTGAACCTCGAGCTGCACGGGATCGACCTCGCGGACGCGGACGAGGACGGGCTCGAGGCGCTCCGGCCGCACCAGCCGGATCTCCGCCGCAGCGCCGCCGAGAAGGAGGCCGCTCTCCGCGCCGCCGTCGGGCGGCTCCGCGCGGCCGGCTACCGCTTCGTGACGCTGGCCGAGGCCGCGGAGGCGCTCGCATGAGCGCGCCCCGGCGACCGATCCGGAGCGCCTTCGTCACCGGCGGCAGCGGCTTCGTCGGCCGGGCCCTGCTCCGCCGGCTCGCCGCCGAGGGGGTGGAGGTTCGGGCCCTGGCGCGCTCTCCGCGCTCGGCCGAGGTCGTCGCGGCGCTCGGCGCCGAGCCCGTGCGCGGCGACCTCGCCGACCCGGCGGCGCTGGCGCGGGGCTGCGCGGGCGCGGACGCGGTCTTCCACGCCGCCGCGAAGGTGGACGAGTGGGGCCCGCGGGAGGCCTTCGATCGGATCAACGTCGAGGGCACCCGGCACGTGATCGACGCGGCCCGGGCGGCCGGCGTGGACGCGCTCGTGCACGTGAGCACCGAGGCCGTGCTCGTCGACGGGAGCCCGCTGGTGCAGGTGGACGAGAGCCGGCCGCTCCCCGCACGGCCCATTGGCGAGTACCCGCGGACCAAGGGCCTGGCGGAGCAGCTCGTGCGCGAGGCGACGGGCCTCCGCGCCGTGGTCGTCCGCCCGCGCTTCGTCTGGGGCCCGGACGACACCTCCGTGCTGCCCAAGCTCCGCGCCGCCGTCGAGGAGGGCCGCTACGCCTGGATCGACGAGGGCGCCTACCTGACCTCGACCTGCCACGTCGACAACCTCTGCGAGGGGCTCTGGCGGGCGGCGACGGCGGGCCCGCCGGGCGGCGTCTACTTCGTCACGGACGGCGCGCCGATCCGCTTCCGGGTCTTCGTGGAGCGACTCCTCCGCGCGAACGGCCTCGAGCCCGGGAGCCGCAGCCTCCCCTTCGCCGTCGCCCGGGCCGCCGCGCGCGCGAGCGAGGCGCTCTGGGGCGCCCTACCCCTCCCCGGCGAGCCCCCGCTGACGCGCACCTCCGTGTGGCTGATCGGCCGCGAGGTGACGGTCTCCGACGCGCGCATCCGCCGCGAGCTCGGCTACCGCCCGGTCGTGGCGCGCGACGCCGGCCTGAAGGCGCTGACGGGCTGAGCCCCACCCGGCTCGGGCGTCGAGTTTCGCCGTCACCGGGCAGTGCTATACCCGCGGCCGCGTGCCCAAGGACGTCACCGTCGAGCCCCGCCACGTCGTGCGCGCCGCCCAAGCGGCCGCCGAGGCGGATCCCCGCGTCTGCGCGCTGGCGCTGGACGTGCTTTCCCGCCAGGGCGAGGGCCACCTGCTCTTCGCCGGGAAGGACTTCGTCGAAGCGCGCGCCGAGGAGCACGGCGTCGAGGAGGCCCAGGCGGAGGTCGGCGGGCAGAACGTGCTCGACCTGCTCCGGGGTGGCCCCTCGGACGCGCGCGGCTTCGCCCTCGTCGGCGCGCTGGCCGTGCGGGGGCTCGAGGCGCACCTCGGCGAGCCGGACCGCCTCGACCGCTTCGTTCGGCACGCCGACTGGCTCTGCCTGACCACCCCCTATGACCTCTACGCCTTCGTCGAGCCCGTCCTCGAGGAGCGCGCGGCGCCGCTCTGGGAGCGCGTGCGCGCGGCGCTCGAGGCCGCCGAGGGGGAGGGGCCCGCCGTGGTCGCGCGACGCGCCCTCTACCGGAGCGTGCTGCCGGAGGACGCCGAGGGCGGCGACGACGAGGCCGCGAGCGCGGAGCCCGAGGGCGAGCTCGCGGGCGC
This sequence comes from Sandaracinus sp., assembly GCA_002699025.1. GTDB lineage: Bacteria > Myxococcota_A > Polyangia > Polyangiales > Houyiibacteriaceae > Houyiibacterium > Houyiibacterium oceanicum. Next base: position 10,754 of record PABA01000021.1, read on the forward strand.
GATCGGTCGACCGCCCACGCCGGGCTGGCGCGGAGCGCTCCGGCTCGTCACCGGCTGGGCCGCGCTCCAATGGTTGGTCCGCGGCGTCGGCTGGGCGCTCGGGCTCCGGCGGCCGGCCACGCTCCAGTTCGTGAAGGGGGGCCTGCGCCTCTCGAAGCGCGTGGAGCTGCTGGGCAAGACGGTGCGCGAGGGGCGCGAGACCTACACCTGGGCGGCGCTCGCCTCGGCGGGCCGCACGACGCGCTACCCGGCGGCGCACCTCGTCGCCGGCGCCCTGGCGTTCGCGGCCGGGATCGTCGCCGGCGGGCTCTTCCTCTTCGACGGGCTTCGGAGCGGCGAGACGATCCTCCTCCTCGTCGGCGCCGGGCTGATCCTGCTGGGCGGCGGCCTCGACCTCGCCCTCGGCATGCTCCTGCCGGCGCGCCGCGGCCGCGTGGCCGTGGACCTGGCCGTGCTGCCGAAGCGCCGCGTGCGCCTGGTCGGCGTCGACGAAAGCGCCGCCGAGCGCTTCCTCGAGCGCCTCGCGCGGCAGCTCTAGCGACCGGCCCCCGGCCGGCCGCTCTGGCGAAATCCGGGGGATTCGCTCGAGGAAGGGCCCGTGCCAGCGGCGAGCCCGAGCGGCCGTTGGGACGCGGACCACCGAGCGGCACCGCTCGCAGAACCGCGTGAGACGACGCACAGCCGTACCCGGGACGGGGCCGCGTGAGAAAACACACGAGCTCACCCAGGGCGGAGACCTCGCGTACAGCCGTGCGTGAGACGACGCACAGCCGTACCCGGGACGGCGACGCGCGTGAGAAAGCACACGAGCTCACCCAGGGCGGAGACCTCGCGCGTAGGTCGGGGTCCTCAGTCCCCGTCGGAGCGGAGGGTCTCGTCGGGGGCCGGATCGCGAGGGAGTGGGGCCGGGCGGCGATCGGGGCGCGGAGCGCTCGGGGCCGGGCGCCCGAGGAGCCGGCCGAGGCGCTCCGGGTGCTCGCGGAGCTGCTCCTCGAGCTCGAGCAGGCGGTCGACGCGCTCCTGGTCGAGGTCCAGCGCCACCACCAGCTCGCGGCCCCGGGGCTCGATGGCGATGGCGCGGATCGCGGGCCCGGCCGGGCTGAGCGCCACGAGCGGGTCGTCGAGCACCGAGCCCTTCAGCGCCTCGAGGCGCGCCCCGAGCCCGTCCGCGGCCTCCGCCGCGTCGAAGCGGAGGGAGAGCCCCAGCGCGAGCCCCCGCGAGACCCGCGCGCCGAGCCCCAGCGCCTCGAGCGACGCCAGCTCGGCGAGGATGCCGCGCGCCGGGCTCGCCTCGAGCCGCCGCGTCGCCGTCTCCCGCCAGTGCGCCGGCACCCGCGCCGCGACGCCGACGTCCCGGTCGTGCGCCACCCGGGCCCAGAGGTCGCTCAGCGTCGCGTCGCTGGCCGCCGTCTCGCCTTCGCCCTGCAGCGTCGCGATCACCTCGCGCACCGCGTCCTCGTGCCCGAAGACGGCCCCGTCCCGGCCCAGGAAGGCCACCCGCGAGTCGCCGCGCTCTCCGGCCACGGCGGGCACGCCGTCGATCTCCACCTGGCGCATGCCGCGCCCCTCCTCCTCGAGGACCGTGCGCATGCACCCGCCGAGGGCCTCGTGGTCGAAGGGCCCGCGCGCGAGCACGGTGACGTGGTCGAGCGAGTCCGGCTCTTCGCCGCTGACGAAGACGACGAGCTCCTCCACCTGGTCCGCCGGGTCGAAGCCGCAGCGCTCGCGCAGCCGCTCGAGCCCCGCGTCCCCGCCGCGCGCCGAGACGAAGTGCCGCCAGAGGGACGAACGCATCACCGCGCCGAGCTCGACCCGCGCCACGGCCACCGCACCGTCCGGTACGTTCTCGAGGGGCTCGGGGCGGAGCCGCGGCCCACGCCCGAGGAGCCACCAGGCGAGACCGGCCCCGAGGAGCACGAGGAGCGCGAGCGCCCCCCAGAGGCGCCCCCGACGAGGCGCGCCCTCGGCGCTCATGCGCGCCCTCCCGATCGAGGCTCGAGGTCCACGGCGCGCACGGTAGCAGCTCCTCCGACGACCCGTTCCGCGGGATCACCGTTCCGCGAGAGGACCCGTTCCGCGGGATCACCGTTCCGCGAGAGGACCCGTTCCGCGGTGTGGCCCTCCCCCCGCCAGCCCGAGCCGGCGTGGTTCTCGGTGTTCGGAACGGCGAGGACCCGCGCCGCCGCCCGGGCGTGCTATGCCCCCGGCGCATGCCCTGGCGACCGATGAAGCTCCGAGGCGCGACCGTGCTCGCGCGCTGCCACGCCGATGGCTCCCTCGCCGACGAGCGAGGCCGGGTGGAGATCCGCTACAAGCCGAACGACGGCCGCGCCTACTCCGCCTCCGCGCGCAACCTGAAGCCGGCCGGCGACGCGCTCCTGCCCGACGAGCACTGCGGCCCGGCGGAGCGCCCGGCGCAGAAGAAGGGCGGCGCCCGCAAGAAGGGCGGCAAGAAGAGCGGCCCCACGGTCGCCCCCCCGACGCGCCCCGAAGATGGCGAAGTGCTCGTCTACTGCGATGGCGCCTGCAGCGGGAACCCCGGGCCCGCCGGCCTCGGCGTCATCATGCTCTGGGACGGCGGCAAGCGCGGGAAGCAGCTGAGCGAGTTCCTCGGCCGCGGCACGAACAACATCGCCGAGCTGACGGCGATCCTGCGCGCCGTCGAGGGCGTGCCCGACCCGAGCCTGCCGCTCCGCATCTTCACCGACTCGACCTACAGCATCGGCGTGCTGACGAAGGGCTGGAAGGCGAAGAAGAACAAGGCGCTGATCGCCGAGATCAAGGACGCCATCGCGGACCACGGGAAGGTGAAGCTCTTCTACGTGAAGGGGCACGCGGACATCCCGCTGAACGAGCTCGCCGACCAGCTCGCCGTGCAGGCCGTGGAGACGCGCGACAGCGCCGGCTGGACCGAGCACCGCGGCCGCTGAGCGGCCCGGACGGCGCCGCGCGGGCGCGAGAGGAGAGGAGGCGAAGACGGCCCCGTTCGCGGCGGAGGCTGTGGTACACCCGTCTCCATGAGCGCGGGGGAGGCCGAGGCGCCGCTGTTTCCGCGATGGATGCTGGCGACGGCGGGCGTCTTCGCGGTGGGCGCCGTCGTCTACGCCCTGCGCGGCGTGCTCACGCCCATCTTCTTCGCGTTCCTGATCGCCTACATGCTGGACCCGGTCGTCGACCGGCTCGAGGCGTGGAAGCTGCCCCGGGCGGCGGGCATCAGCGTGCTGCTGGTCCTCGTGCTCGGCGCGCTGACGCTCTTCCTGCTGCTGGTGGCGCCCGGGATCATCTCCGACGTCGCCGAGTTCGCGAAGGAGCTGCCCGCCAAGGCGCGGCGAACGCTCGAGGCCTGGGAGCCGGTGCTCGCGAGCTGGGACATCCCCGTGCCGCACAGCCTCGACGACGTGCTCGAGCAGGTCTCGACGGACGCCCAGGGGCTGGCGCAGCAGGCCATCGCGCCGACGACGGCGGCGCTCGGCGCGATCGTGGGCGGCACGGCGAACGTGGTCGGCGCCATCGTGGGCCTGGTGATGATCCCGGTCTTCGCCTTCTACCTGCTCTACGACTTCGACCGGATGATGGCGGCGCTGAAGGAGCTCGTGCCGCCGCGCCACCGCGGCAGCGTCGTCGACGTCTTCGGCGAGGTGGACGAGGTGCTGGGGCAGTTCATCCGCGGGCAGCTGCTCGTGATGATGATCCTCGCGGCGCTCTACGCGACGGGCTACGCGATCATGGGCGTGCGGCTGGCGATCCCCATCGGGATCGTGGCCGGGCTGCTCTCGTTCATCCCCTACGTCGGCGGCGCGACGGCCCTCGGGCTCGCGCTCGGGATGTGCGCCTTCGACTACCAGGGCATCGGGCAGCTCGGCGGGGTGATCGCGGTGTACGGCGTGGTGCAGCTGCTCGAGGGCTTCGTGATCACGCCGAAGATCGTCGGCGACAAGGTCGGGCTCTCGTCGGTGTGGGTGCTCTTCGCGCTGATGGTGGGCGGCGAGGTCTTCGGGTTCCTCGGTGTGCTGCTGGCGGTGCCGGCGGCGGCGGTGGCGAAGATCTTCGTGCGGCGGGGGGTGGAGACCTATCGGGAGTCGAGGTTGTTCCTGGGAGACGGGACGGACGAAGACGTGGCCGGGGAAAGGGGCGGAGCTTCGGCGGAGGCGCCAGCCGAGTCCCCAGCGGAGGCTCGAGCCCGCGCACACCAGGAAGAAGCCCCAGCCGAAGCTCCTGCCCGAGCTGAAGCCAAAGCCGAAGCGCCAGCCCAGCCTCCAGCCAGAGCCGAAGCGCCAGCCAAGCCTCCAGCCCAAGCCGAAGCGCCAACCAAGCCTCCAGCCCAAGCCGAAGCTCCTGCTGGAGCGGATGGTCCAGCCCCAGCACACCAAGCGGAAGCTTCAGCCCGAGCCGAAGCTCTCGACGCCCGAGCCGACCACGTCGAAGCCGGGACCGAAGCCCGAGCTCCATCCGAAGCCGAAGCCGGTGCCGTAGCCGATGGCGCGCGCGCCGACGCCGACGCCGAAGCCGAAGCCGACGCCGACGCGGACGCGACGCTCGCGGATCATCCCGCGCCCGACGACGAAGAGGAGCCGCGATGAGCGAGCCGAGCACCATCGTCCTCCAGCGCGCGGGCGCGTCCACGGCGCCGCTCGCGGAAGCCCTCGCGGCGGCGATCGACCCGGCCGAGCCACGCATCCACCGGCCGAGCGTGACGCCCCCCGACTCGGCGAACGCCGCCTTCTGCTTCGACCCCGCCTCCCTCGAGGCCGCGGCCCGCGCCGGCGTGCCCTTCCGCGTCGCGATCCTGCCCACCTTCGACACCCGCTGGTCGGGCTCCTTCGACGAGGCGCAGGCCCTCCTCGTCGCCCACGACCACCTCCTCGCCGCCCTCCCTCATGGCGTCCGCTCCCGCGCCCACGTGCTCGGGCCCCTCGCCCCCCGCGGCTGGGCGCCGCCCGCGGACCGCGCCGCGCTTCAGGCCGAGCGCGAGCTCGACGCGCCCGTCGCCCTGGTCCCCGCCTCTCTCCTCGAGGTCGCCGGCGTCACGCCGCTCCTGATGCAGCTCGGCCTGAGCCCAGCCCGCTACCTCTTCGACGTGGGCCTCGACGTGGAGGCCGCCGAGGTGCTCCGGGCGCACGCGCCGACCCACGACCTCGACGCCGCCCTCTTCGCGCGGGTCCCGCCGAGCGGGGACGACCCCGGCGCCCTCCCCTACTGGCAGCTCGCCGACGTCGTCGTGGCGCGGCCCGGCTCCCTGGAGGCCACCCTCGCGCTCGCCGTCGGCGCGGGCCTCGTGCTCCTCCTCGAGCCCGGTGACGAGCGCGCCGCCGAGGCCCTCGAGCGGAGCGGCTGCGCCATCCGCGCCGACGCGCCGAGCACCCTCTCGGTCGCCCTGGACGACGCCCTCCGCCGGCGCGCCGACCTCGGCCAGGCCGCCCGCGACCTCGGAGCCCCCGAGGCCGCCGAGCGCGCGCTCGCGCTCCTGGAGAAGCTCCGCGACGACGCCGGCGCCCCGAAGCTCCCCCGCGGCCTCCCCGCCGGCCTCGAGCGCCTCCCCCGCGCGGGCGAGCCGCCACGCCGGAGCGCCCCGAACGACGGCCCGAGCGAGCCGGGCGACGCGGACGCGGACGAGGAAGCCCGCATCGATCGCGAGCTGGCCGCGCTGAAGGAGCGCCTCGCCGGCGACGACTGAACGAGCCCCTCGCTCCGCACTCGGAGCACGAGCACGCTTCGTTTGAAGAAACGCCCGCCCGAGGCAAAGAGCTCGCCGCTCTTCGGCGTCCGAATCTGCCGCTCGCGTCGACTCCGTCAGACGGAGCAGGGCCGAATCGCGTCCCGAATCGAGCACGAGCACGAGGGTCTCGAGCTTGCGCGCTCCGCGGAGTCCCCCGGATCCCGCTTCGACGACCGGCTTCCGGCCGGTCGCTAATGCTCGTCCACGATGTCGAGCTTGATGCCGTTCGTCTGGAACGCCTGCTTGATGAGCTGCTTGTCGTTCGACTTGATGTACGCCTCTTCGGGCGCGACCAGGCCGTCCTTCACGTGCTGCACCAGGTGGTCGTTCATCGTCTGCATGCCCTGACGACGCCCGGTCTGCATGACGCTCTTGAGCTGGAAGGTCTTGCCCTCGCGGATGAGGTTGGCCACGGCGCTGTTGGCGATGAGCACCTCGTAGCCGGCGACCCGGCCGCCGCCCTTCTTCTTGCAGAGCACCTGCGCGATCACCCCGCGCAGCGACTCGGAAAGCATCACGCGGATTTGCTCCTGCTGCTCCGGCGGGAACTGGTCGATGATGCGGTCCACGGTGCTCGGCGCGCTCGTCGTGTGCAGCGTGCCGAAGACGAGGTGGCCGGTTTCCGCCGTCTCGATGGCGATGCTGATCGTCTCGAGGTCGCGCATCTCGCCGACGAGGACGATGTCCGGGTCCTCGCGGAGCGCCGCGCGGAGGGCGGCCTTGAAGCTCTTGGTGTGCGTCCCGACCTCGCGCTGGTTCACCAGGCACTTCTTGTTCGGGTGCACGAACTCGATCGGGTCCTCGATCGTGATGATGTGGTCTTCGCGGTTCTGGTTGATGAAGTCGATCAGCGTCGCGAGCGTCGTCGACTTACCGGAGCCCGTCGGGCCCGTGACCAGGACCAGCCCCTTCGAGAGCCAGCAGAGGTCGAGGACCTTTTTCGGCAGACCGATCTGCTCCACCGAGAGGATCTCGAAGGGGATCTGCCGGAAGACGCCGCCGATGCCCTTTCGGTCCATGAAGATGTTCGCGCGAAAGCGCGCGACGCCCTCGATGGTGTGGGCGAAGTCCGTGTCGTTCGTGTTGTCGAACTCGATCTTGTTCTTCTCCGGGATGATCTCCCGGAGGATCACGCGGAGCTCGTCGTCGCTGAGGGGCTGGGCGTTCTCCTCGAGGTTCTGGATGCTGCCGTCCATGCGGACGAGCGCCGGGGCCTCGGCGCAGAGGTGCAGGTCCGAGGCGCCCATCGCCTTCATCATGCGGAGGTAGTAGTTGATGCGCGGCTCACCCGGGACCTCCTGGATCTTCGGGCGCGGCTTGCCCCCGCCGGTCGCGGCGGGCTTGGCGGCGGCAGGTTTCGCGCCTCCCATGCCGCCCACGCCGGCGGGCTTGGCGTCGGGCAGGCTCGTGCGCGCCGGGGCCCCCCCCTGCGCCGGGAGCACCGTCACCTTCCACTGGCCCGGCCCGGGCGCCTCGAGGCGCACCTGGACCTCCATGCCGGCGGAAGACGAGTGGTGGAACTCGGCGCGGCCCTGGAGGCGGAGCGCCTCGAGGGCCTTCGGCGGCGCCGCCTCCTGCACCAGCTGCGCGACCTGCGCGTGTTCGATGGGCTTGTTGGATTGGCGCGGCCCCGACGGGAAGAGGAACTTCACCGGCTGACCGCTCGAGAGCTCCACGCCCGTGGCGTTGTGGCGCATCAGGTGCTGGACGTAGAAGTCGATCCGCAGCATCCGCGCGATGGTATCCGAAAAATCCGATCGCGCGGTGTCGATCGCACGGTGTCGATCGCGGAACGAGCGCTCGCCCTCGGCCGAGCCGCGTGCCAGCGGAGCGCCGAGAACACGTCGTCTCGCCGGCTCGGAGAGCGTCCCCCCCGATGCCTTCGACTCCGCTCCCTCGGCGCAGGGGGTGGTGGCCCGACTGGGGCGGGCGACCCCTACCGCGGAACGGTCCCCGGAGATTCAGCCGAGCGCGGCGCGATCGTCGCTCAGGTGCAGCCCCTCGTCGGCCGCCTCGAGCACGTAGGCGTAGGGGCGCGTGCGGTACGCCTCGACCTTCTCCGGCCGGGCGTCCGGGCGTCGGCGGACGCGGCCGTAGACCGCCACGCGCGTACCCTCGACGATGGCGCCCTCGTCGCAGCGGATCCGCGCCCGGGGGTGGGCCTGACGCACCTCGCCGAGCACCGCCCGGAGCGCCCGCCGGATCTTGCCGCGGCGCCGCGTCGTGTAGCGCGCGCCGGTCACCAGGCTGACGCGCACGTTCGCGTCATCGAGGGGCACGAACACCTCGCCCGTGCCGTCGTCGAGGTAGAACCCGGTCGCGCGCCGATCGGTCTTCAGCGGCTTCCAGCGCAGCCAGCTCCGCCGCGCCACGCGCATGACCCAGCCCGCGCAGGGACGCCCGCTGACGGGGGCCTTCAAGCCCTGCTCGGCGAGGCGGACCGTGCCGACGAGCTTCGCCTCGCGTCCATCCTCGAGCTCGGCGATGGGCGTCGGGCGCCCGTGGAGCGGCCCGGCCCGGCGGTACGCTCGGTAGTCGACCCAGGCGATCGAGAGCCCCACGCAGATCCAGAACGCGACGAAGAGTGCTGCGGCGGTCGCGGCCATGGGGATCAGGCTAGGGTCGGCTCGGAGCGAGGTCACATGCGGTGCCCGTTTTGTGCACGTTCGGGCCCGCCCGCGCCCCCCTGCGCGCCGCAATTCGCTCCTCCGACGGGGCCCTCAGCCGCGCCGCTCGAAGCAGGCGTCGGCGATCGGGAGGCTCCGCCGCAGGGTCTCGCTCCCGGCCACGAAGCGCTTGGTCACCGGGTCGTGGTAGCCACTCGCCACGGGGAGTTCCGGGTCCTGGCCGCGGTAGAAGCCGACGAGCCGCGCCATGCCCAGCTCGCGCACGACCTTCCCCACCATGGAGGCGAGCCCGACCGGCAGATGCCGATCGTCCGCCTTCACCTCGAAGCGCACGGCGCCCACGGCGGGCACCGCGTAGGCGCAGACGCCCTTCGGGCTCTCGCGGGCCTCGGCGCCCTCGAAGTGGCGGAAGTAGCGCCCGTACTTCCGCACGCCGCCGACCATCCCGCAGATCGCCTCGACGTCCCCGCGGGCCGCGGCGCGGACGTCGAGCAGGAGCCGCTCGAAGAGCTCGAGGTCGACCTGGAGCTTGCTCCGCCCCGCCGCGAGCGCCTCGTTGATGCGCCCGGCGCAGGCGAGCGCCGTGCGCAGGCGCCGCACCTTCACGCCGCCCTTCTCGAGCGCCGCGAGGAGCGCCCGGCCCTCCTCCACGTCTCCGCCGAAAGCCGGCAGCGGCAGCGGCTCCTGCCAGCACTGGCGCGCCGTGATGCCATCCGGGCAGGGGGCGCGGAGCGCGAGGAGCCCATCGATGGAGAGCGCCGCGAGGAGCTCGTCGGCGTGGCGCGGGACCGCGCCGCTGGCCCGCTCGGCGAGCGCCAGGGCGAGCCCCTCCGCGTGGCGCATGCGCCCGAAGCCGCTCGTCTGCTTGCTGTCCCCGATGCGCAGCTCGGCGCCGAGCGCCTCGAGGGCCTCCCGATCGTAGCGCTTCACCTCGATGGCGGCGGCCGTGGCCACCAGGGGCCCGAGCCGCGGCCCGAGCCCGTTCTCGTCGACACCGACGATCCACATGGGGCGCACGGTATCCGCGGCCGCCGACGCTCGCCATCGTTCCCTGGAGCAGGCGTCGACCTCGAGCGGAGCCCGCTTCCGACCCCCCGGCGCGATCGCCTCTCGCCTCCGTTCCGCCTCCGCAGCTGCTCTCCGCCCCCACTGGACACCCAAGAACGGGGACACCCTCCCCTCGAATGGGGGAATGGTTCGCAGGAATCCGGGGGAAAAGCCTGGCCCGCGCCTTTCACGGACCGCCCACGCGACCTATCCTGGGGCCCGTGAACGCGTCGTCGCAGCGACCGGGCTCCGCTCCTCGGGTGGCGGGTGGCTCGCACCTGGCCGCCCACGTGGTGCGCGAGGGGCTGCAGGCCGTGGCGACCCCGACGGTGGTCGGCCGCATCCTCCACCGCGCGCTGCACATGGCCCAGGAGCACGAGGTGCCCGAGGGGGGCGAGCGGCTGCTCCGCTTCGTCGACCGCCACCTCCGCGCGGCCACCGCCTTCGTCGTCGACGACGCCACCGCCGAGGCGCTCCTCGAGCAGCTCAAACCCGTGCTCGCGCGCATGCCGAGCGAGCCCTCCCAGGTGGTCTCGCGGGCCGCCCGCGAGCTCGACCGCACCGGTGCGGAGGTCCCCGGCCACCTCCCCGTGCCCGACCTGGAGCCCGGCATCGCCATGATCCCGGGGCCCGAGGTGCTGCTCGCCTCCATGGACCCCGAGCGCTGCGACGCGCTCCGCGACGCCCTCGGCGCGGGCTCCCCCGCGATCGCCCTCCGCCCCATCGAGGACGTCGTAGCGCTCCTCGACGCGCTCGAGGCCTGCCCGCCCGACGCGGCGCCGGTCGTCGTCATCGACTGCGCCGACCCCAGCGTCCAGCCGACGACGCTGGCGACCATCGCGAGCGAGCTGCCCGCGGACGCGCTGGTCGTCCTCTGGGGCTGCGACGACGTGCAGGCGGAGCAGGCCATGCAGCTCGTCGACGCACCCGAGCAGTGGACCCGGCGTCCCGGGGAGCCGCCCGACGCGCTGGGCGCGTTCCTCGGTGCGCACCTCGCCGAACGCTGAGTGTCGGCGCGGCGTGCGCCGAGGCATCTCGTAGGTCCGCCGCCTCTCAGCGCTTCGCCGCGCCCGGCTCGTCGGCGCGCGCGTGACGTTCGCCCTCGGGCGGGCCGCCGAGGAGCGCCTGGAGGAGCTGACCGTCGTCGAGCGCGGGCACCTCGTGGGGCGCCACGCGCTTGATGGCCTCGTCCCGCCACCAGCTCCACATGGGGCCCCGGTCGCGGCAGCCGAGCGCCCGCTGCTCCGGCCCACACGCGACGCGCACGTGGAAGTGGTCCGCGTGCGGGCTCGCGCCCGTCGGCTGATGGAGCACCCAGGCCGCCCGGACGAGGAGCTCCTCGTCCGGCTCGTGAGCCGCCGCGAAGCGCAAGAGCCGGCTCTTCACGCCTCGCGAGACGAAGATCCACTGCACCTGCGCGTCCTCGTCGAGGAGGAGCGTTCGCACGAAGTGCCAGTTGCGGGCGTCGTCGAAGAGGAGCGTCCGTCCGCCGTGCTCCTCGGGCTCGACGCCGACACCGAAGCGGTCGTAGGCCACCCAGCCGCGCCCCTGCACCGGCCGCCCCTCGAGGTCGGTCGCGTAGAAGATGAGGTCCGCGTCGCGACCGCTCCGATGGCTGCCATGGCGCGGATGGCGACCGCCTCGCGGGTACGAGAGGTCGCCGACCCGCATCGGGGGCGTGGCCGGGAAGGTGCGCTTCACGGACGCGAAGGCGCGCCGGAGGGCCTCGACGAGCCGCGGGGTCCCGAAGCGGGTGCTCTCGCCGGGGCGGGCGCGGACGAAGCCTTCGCCTCGATCGGGCAGCTCGACGCCGTGCTCGAGCCAGCCGTCCGCCGAGTCGCCCCGCGAGACCGTCACCCCGGGAGGCACCGCCGGCGCGCAGGCGAGCGCGAGGAGCGGGGCCAGGAGCGGGAGGAGGCGCGGCATGGGCTGTCGACAACGTAGCGAAAGCTGCCGCGCGTGGCGAAATCCCCGAGGAAGGCGTGTGGGGCGGCGAGCGGACGACGCCGTGTCGAGCTCGGACGCCGGCGGCTGGCCCGGCAACCGCGGCCGCCCCGGGTCGAGCAGTCCCCTACGGCGCGAGCCGGGCCGCCACGCCGCTTCGCCTTGCGGGTCGCCCTCCAGAGCGTACTTTTGCCCGTCCGCCGGCTCGCCGCCGCCGGAGCCCCACCATGACCCACCGTGCCCCCCGCGACTCCGACCCGCTGAGCGTCCATCTCGACCATGCCTGGGAGCTGGTCGCCGAGGGTGACCTCGACGGCGCCCTCGCCTCCGCCGAGAAGTCGCTCGAAATCGACGCCGGCTCCCCCGAGGCCCACAACCTCCTCGGTTACATCCTCGCCGCCGGGGGGCGCCCCCGGGAGGCCCTCGGGCACTACGAGCGGGCCATCGAGCTCGACGCGACGTTCCTCGAGGCCATGCTCAACGCCGCCGAAGCCGCCGTGCAGCTCGGGGACCTCGAGGCCGCGCTCCGCTACACGGACGACGCCCACGACCTGGCGGCGACGCCCGACGAGAAGGCCGACGCGCTGCTGCTTCGGGTGGATGCGCTGCTCGCGGCCGGCCACGCGACCGAGGCCGCGCACGTCGTCGCCGAGCTGCCAGAGGGGCCCTTCCAGACGACCGAGCTCGGCTTTCACGTCGGGCGGGCGCTCTTCGAGACCGGGCACACGGAGGAAGCGGCCATCCGCATCGAGCAGGCGGCGGCGGAGCGGCCGCTCGACCCGGAGGTGCAGTACTACCTGGGGCTCGTGCGTGAGGCGCTCGGGGACGTGCGCGGCGCGACCGTCGCGTTCCTTCAGAGCCGGGACCTCGACCTGTCCTCCGAGCGGCCGGCGTGGGCCGAGGACGTGCCGCGGTTCGAGCGGCGCTTGCAGCGCGCGCTCAAGCAGCTCCCCGAAGACGCCAAGAGCGCGCTCGAGGGGGCGCTGGTGCTCGTGGACGAGCTCCCCGGCGCCGAGGTCGTGAGCGAGGGGGTGGACCCGCGCCAGCCGATCCTCGCCGACGACCTCAAGCTCGCCGACGGCACCTGGCTGCGGCGCTGCTTCGTCTATCAGCGGAACCTCGAGCGCCTCGCCGCCTCGCCCGACCAGCTCGACGCGCTCCTCGTCCCGCTGATCCTCGAGGAGCTCGAGCACGCCTTCGGGCCCAAGCCGCCCGAAGACGACTCGACCCACTGAGCGCCCTTCGGACCGGCCTGCCGAGAGCCGGGTGCGCCCGGCTCGTCGCAGCTACGCGGGGTCGTCCCAGGTACGCGGGGTCGTCCGAGCCCGAGCGTGAGCGCGCAGTCCGAACTCGAGCGTGGGCCCAACTACACGGGGTCGTCCCAGGTACGCGGGGTCGTCCCAGGTACGCGAGGTCGTCCCAGACACGCGGGACCATCCCAGGGACGGAGGCCGAGAGCCGGGGGCGCCCGGCTCGTCCCAGATACGCGGGGTCGTCCCAGGGACGGAGGCCGAGAGCCGGGGGCGCCCGACTCGTCCCAGGTACGCGGGGTCGTCCCAGGTAGCCAGAGTCGTCCCGGGTACGCGGAGCCGTCCCGGGTACGGCCAGACCGAGACGCGGAGCCGTCCCGGGTACGACCAGACCGAGACGCCTGAGCGCGAGGGTCGTCCCGGGTACGCGGAGCCGTCCCGGGTACGGCCAGACCGAGCCGCCTGAGCCGTCCCGGGTACGGTCAGACCGAGCCGCCTGAGCGCGAGGGTCGTCCCGGGTACGCGGAGCCGCCCCGGGTACGGCCTGGCCGAGCCGCCTGAGCGCGAGGGTCGTCCCGGGTACGGCCTGACGGAGCGAGTCGCTTCGATCCGTCCGGGGTGGC
>PABA01000022.1 GCA_002699025.1 Sandaracinus sp.
CCGCGGCCACGCGGCGCCGAGGGCCCCACGGGCCCGCTGGCAAGCCAAAGATAGCGAGCGGAGCGAGCGGAAACCGTGACGCCGCGGCGACGCGGCGCCGAGGGCCCCACGGGCCCGCTGGCAAGCCAAAGATAGCGAGCGGAGCGAGCGGAAACCGCCCGCTGGTAAGCAGAGAGTTAAAAGTTCTTCGCGGTGCCGGCCAGGTCGGCCGACACCGCGAAGGGGTGGTGGATGTGGATGGTGGTGGTGGAAGAGATGGATGGCTCCGCGGGCGCGTGGGACGCCCGCGGGAACGTCAATAGGCGGTCGCGCCCTGGCGCGGCACGACCACGGTGCCGGTGTTGCTCGCGCGACCCCAGTAGGCCGTGTACTGGAGCTGGACCGTGTCCTCGGTCGGGCCCGGCTCGACCTGGACCGTCACCTGGTCGGCGCTCCGGTCGAAGTCCCAGTTGCCGTCCGACGGGCCCGCGCAGCCGAGCACGGAGACGTAGGTCGAGGCGCTGCCGTAGCGGTCGTCCCCGTCGAAGTGGAGCTCTTCGCCGACCTCGAGCGCCTCGAGCCCGCCCTCGATGGTGATGGCGTTCATCGCCGCGCCGCGGCGCCCGTTCGCCCGGAGGTCGATGTAGACGTAGTCGCTCCAGCCGTAGGCGGACTGGATGCGGCTCTCCCCGCTCAGCTCCACGCCGCCGACCTCGCCGTTCATCGTCGCGTCGGTCGCCTCGAGCTCGTTGTAGGCGCCGTCGAAGCCGATGGCCGTGTCGTCCCCGCCCGTGTCCCAGCTCCCGAGGTCGTAGAAGCAGCCGGGCAGGCCGGCGAGCGCGAGGGCGAGGGGCGCGAAGCGAACGAGTGAGCGGCGCATGGGGTCTCCTTCTCCGGGTGGTGGGAGGCCTCGGCCCCGGCGGCGTCGCCGGTCCGCCCCTCCCTGGGCGGCCGAGGACAGAGCAACCTACGTGCCAGGCTCTCCAGCCTACGTTCTCCCCGCCGCGGAGCTTCCCCCGCCCGCGAGCGTGACCCGAGCTTCACACCCTCCGTGCGCACGATGGCACAGCCCCGCCGCGAGAGTGTGCGCCGGCGCCCCCGTCATCCCCGCCCCGCGCATGCTGCGCCTTCGCCCCCGCCCGGCGCCGTGTTACCTCATCTGGGCCGTGTGCACTCTCGCCGTCGTGCATCGCGCGCACGCGACCCTCCCGCTGGTGGTCGCGGCGAACCGCGACGAGTTCTTCGCCCGCCCCGCCACGCCCCCGGCCGTGCTCGAGGACGCGCCCCGCATCGTCGCCGGCCGCGACCTCCTCGGGGGCGGCTCCTGGCTCGGCGCCACCGGCCGCGGCTTCTTCGTCGGCCTCACCAACCAGCGGAGCGCCGCCGGCTCCCCGAGCGGCGCCCGCTCCCGCGGCCACGTCGTCCTCGACGCCCTCCGCGCCGGCTCCGTCGCGGCCACCGACGCCCTCCTCGCCGCCCTCGACCCCACCGAGTACGGCGGCTTCAACCTCCTCTACGGCGACGCCCACGCCCTCCACGTCGCCTACGCGCGGCCCGACGCCTCCACCGTCGAGATCGCCCCGCTGCCCCCCGGCGTGCACGTCCTCGCCAACGACCGGCTCGGCAGCGCGAGCATGCCCAAGGCCCTGCGCGCCGCCGCCCGCATCGAGGGGTGGCTCGAGCGCCCCTGGCCCGCCCTCCGCGACGCCCTCGCCGAGCTCCTCGCCGACGACTCCATCCCGCCCCTCGAGGCCGTGCCCGCTCCGCCTCCCGACGCTCCCTTCGATCGCGCCTTCGCGCAGCGCCTGCAGGCCCTCTGCGTCCGCACCCCGAGCTACGGCACGCGCTGCGCCGACCTGCTCGCCATCGACGCGGGCGGCGTGCGCGCCCACCTGCACGCCGAGGGGCCGCCCGGCGACGTCCCCTTCGAGGACGTCAGCGCGCTCTACCGCTGAGGCGCCCCGGCGCCCACTCTCATTTCGGCTTACCCGCGCCGCCGTGGGCGGCTCGGCGCGACCTTCGGTCGCGTCACACGGGTCGGTTCTTCGAGGTGACGGTGACGCGGCTCCGTGGGGCCGGGCCAGGGAGCCCGGATGCGTCACCACGCGGCGTGATGCGTCGCGCAAGGCTTCGGGTTCGCAGTGGATTCTCGCGAAGCGAGGTGCACCGGCGGGAGCTCGGCGTACGCGAGATCCCGCTGCGGGCCCGAAGGATCGGGCGAGGGCGCGTCGACGGATGGCGAATCCGGGTTAGCGTCTCCCCATGCGCCACGCCCTCTGCCTCCTCTGCTTCCTCGCCGCTTGCGGTGGCGAGAGCGAGCCCGAAGCGGCCGAGGGGCCGCCCGAGGCCCCCGCCGACGAGGTCGCCGAGGCGGAGGAACCGCCGTCCGAGGCACAGCCCGCCGAGCCCGAGCGGGAGGCCCCGCCCGACGTCTGGGTGCTCCGCTCCGAAGGCGAGCTCCGCGAGACCATCCAGAGCGCCCTCGCCCGCGCCCGCGAGCGCGACGCCCGCGTGCTCCTCGAGTTCGGCGCCGACTGGTGCCCGGACTGCAACGAGGTCGCCCGCCTCGGCGAGCGCGAGCCCGCCAAGGACGTGATCGACGAGAAGTACGAGCGCGTCTTCATCCACGTCGGCCGTTTCGACCGCCACCGCGACCTCCTCCAGCGCTACCGCGTCGAGCGCATCGCCACCCTCGTCGTGCTCGAGGCCGACGGGCGCCGCGTCGCCCAGACCACCCTCGAGCCGATCTCGAACCGCTCCGGCCTCACTCCCGCCGCCCTCGCCGCCTGGCTCCGCGAGCCCGTCGATCAGTGGGAGCCGCCCGAGCGCAACCCCGGCGCACCCCGTCCGGACGACTCGCCCCTCTTCCCCGCCGAAGTCGTCGGTAGCGGGAGTTGAGCCGCTCCGTCGACGAGCGCGCGGACGCCGCCCTCGAGCAGCTCGCCGCCCTCTGGACGCGCGAGCGCGAGGCGACCCGCGCCCGCTTCGCCGAGGAGCGCGCCGGCCGGAGCTTCGCCGAGCGCGTGGAGCGTGGGCGGGCCCTCGGGGGCCTGGTGGTCGTGGACGTGGACGCGGCGCCCGGCGATCGCATGCGCCTGCGGGTCGAGCTGCCGCCGCATACGGACCTCGCCGACCTGGCGCTCCGCCCGGGCTCCCCCGTGCTGCTCTGGTGGGGCGATGCGCCGGAGGACGGGGACAGCGCCGTGCGCGCCGTCGTCGGGCGGACCGGGGCCGGGCTCACGCTCGTGGTCGACGGCGACGTGCCCGAGCGGCTCCTCGAGGGCGCCTTCCGCCTCGACCTCGAGGCGCCCGAGGTCACCTTCGATCGGGGCGACGCGGCGCTCTGGCGCTGGCGCGGGCTCGAGGCGAAGGACGAGAAGCGCCCGCTCCGCGACGTGCTCCTCGCCGGCGCCGGCGCGAGCGACGAGGGCGTGGTCGTCGAGGCCGCGGAGATCGGCGCCTGGCACGACGAAGCGCTGAACGAGCCGCAGCGGGAAGCCGTGCGTCATGCGCTCGCGAGCCGCCCGCTCTTCTGCATCCAGGGGCCGCCCGGCACGGGCAAGACGCGCACGCTCGTCGAGCTGATCCGGCAGGCCATCGATCGCGACGAGCGGGTGCTGGCGACGGCGGCGAGCAACACGGCCGTGGACAACCTCGCCGAGCGGCTCGCGGCGGCGGGCGTGCCGGTCGTGCGCCTCGGGCATCCGGCGCGCGTGTCGGAGGCCATGGAGGCGCACACGCTCGACGCGCAGCTCGAGCAGACCGACGCCTGGAAGCTCGCCCGTCAGTGGACGCGGGAGGCGCGCGCCGTGCGGCGCAAGGCCCAGCGGCGCGCCGGGCTCGGGCGGAGCGAGCGACGGGCGCTCTTCGCGGAGGCCCGCGGGCTCGAGCGGGACGCGCGCGGGCAGCTCCGCGGGGCGCAGAAGGTGATCCTCGGTCGCGCGGCGGTCGTCTGCGCCACGGCCGCCAGCGCGGCGTCGCCGATCCTCGCGGAGGAGCGCTTCGATCGGGTGGTGCTGGACGAGGCCACGCAGCTGACCGACCCGCTGGCCCTCGTGGCGCTCGGGCGGGCGCCGCGGGCGACGCTCGCCGGGGACGACAAGCAGCTCCCGCCGACGGTGATCGACCCCCAGGCCGAGCGCGAGGGGCTCGGCGCGACCTTCTTCGAGCGCATCGTGCAGCGGGCGCCGGAGCTCGCGCGGGAGCTCGTCGTGCAGCACCGCATGCACGCGGCGATCATGGCGTTCCCCTCGGAGCGCATGTACGGCGGGCGGCTCGTGGCGGCCGAGGGCGTCGCGGCGCACCGGCTCGAGGACCTCGGCGTGCGGGCGGACGCGCAGCGGGACGCCCCCTGGCTCTTCGTGGACGCGGCCGGGCGCGGCTGGGAAGAGGAGCACGGCGAGGACGATCCGAGCGCGCGGAACCCGGGGCAGGCGGAGCGGGTGGCGGCGGAGGTGCGGCGGCTCGTGCGGCGGGGCGTGGCGCCGGAGGACGTGGCGGTGATCACGCCCTACGCGGCGGAGGCGCGGCTCTTGCGGAGGGCGCTGGCGGACCTGCGCGAGCAGGGGCTCGAGGTGGGGACGGTGGACGGGTTCCAGGGGCGCGAGAAGGAGGCGATCGTCGTCGACCTGGTGCGGAGCAACGCGGATGGGCGGCTCGGGTTCCTGGAGGACGTGCGGCGGATGAACGTGGCGCTGACGCGGGCGCGGCGGTTTCTGTTGGTGGTCGGTGACAGCGCGACGCTGGGGGCGCATGCGTTCTATGGGGCGTTCCTGGAGGCGGCGGAGAAGGGCGGGGCGTACCTCAGCGCGTGGAGCGACGAGCCGGACGAGGCGCCGTTCGAGTAGCGGGAGCGCGGGCGGGAGCGGCAGCGGTAGCCCGAGCCCCGAGCCCCGAGCGGCAGCGGTAGCGCCAGCCCAAGCCCGGAGCGGGAGCCCGAGCGCCGAGCGGGAGCGCCAGCCCAAGCCCCGAGCGGAAGCGGTAGCGCCAGCCCAAGCCCCGAGTGGCAGCGGGAGCGCCAGCCCGAGCCCGGGCGCCAGCCCGAGCCCCAGCGGAAGCCCGCGCCGAGACTGAAGCCCGCGCGGGAGCGGGAGCCGAAGCGGGGGCCGGCCTCGGCGACGGGAGGTGTGGTCGTCTGCGACCATGGAAGTGTCCGTCCGCGCGCGGCAGGCTCGAGGGACATGGAGATCCCCTGCCCCGCCTGCGGTCGCGTCGTGCCCGCCGAGCAGCTGGTCCACGAGCTCGACGGGCCACCCCTCTGCGCCTCCTGCGCGGCCATCGAGCTCGCCCGGCAGGGCCCCCGCGTCGGCGCCTCGGCGCACTCCCGCAGCTACGCCGGCGAGGGCAGCTTCTGGCTCGGCTTCACGCTCGGCTTCCTCTGTTGCTTCTCTCTCGCCGGCTTCTTCATGCCGAGCGTCGGCAAGGACACGCGCCGCGGAATCGCCCTCGGCATCGTCGCCAGCGTGATCTTCAGCTGCGTCGTGAACGCCTGGGCCATCCAGCACCCGGAGTACTGGCGCCAGCCGCCGCCGGCCTACCGCTGACCGCTCCGCCGACCCGCTCCGCGACCCGCCCCCTGGCCGTAACGCCACGCCGGCTCCACCGTTGTAGAAGTCATGAAGCGCCGCTCCTTCCTCGCCGGGCTCGCCGCCGCGCCCCTCGTCGGCCTCGGCGCCGCCTGCGCCCAGTCCTCCCGCTCGGGCTCCTCCGCCTCCGCCTCCGGCGGGGAAGGGCAAGGCGCCGCGTCCCCGGCTCCGGAGCTCCCCCCCGTCGACCTCGACGACCCGCCGCCCGTCACCGACCGCCTCGAGCTCAGCGAGGCCGAGTGGCGCGCCCTCCTCACCGAGGAGGAGTTCGAGGTCCTCCGCGAGGAAGGCACCGAGCGCGCCTTCACCGGGGACCTCTGGGACGAGCACCGGGAAGGCACCTACGCCTGCGCCGGCTGCGGCAACCCGCTCTACCACTCCCGCGACAAGTTCGACTCGGGCACGGGTTGGCCCTCCTTCACGCGCCCCATCGAGAAGGGCCGCATCGCGACCGAGGTCGACCGCCGCTACGGCATGGTCCGCGTCGAGTGTCACTGCGCCCGCTGCGGGGGCCACCAGGGCCACGTCTTCCCCGACGGCCCTCCGCCCACCGGCAAGCGCCACTGCATCAACTCCGTCTCCCTCGACTTCCACCCGGCCTGAGCGCGCCGCGGGGCCCGCGACCCGCGTCCGGTGACCCGGCTCCCCCGGTCCAACGTCTCCGCCGTGACCGAGCTCCTCGAAGAGCGGGTTCGGCGAGCTCGAGGGGGCGCCCTCGCCGCTCCGGGCCGGCGAGACCGAGGTGCGCCCCGAGCCGGACCGGCGAGGGCGACGCGCGCCGCATCGAGGACGCGCGCGCCGTCCTGTGTCGCTGAGCTTCGCGTTCGGCCGTCGTCCGTAGTAGACCGGTCCCTTCGCGCTCGCCGAGCCTACGGCGGCGCCGCGCCTTCTCCATGCCCGATCCCGCTCCCGACTCCGCCCGCGAGGCGACCGCCGCGCCGGCCCCTCGCGCCGTCAGCATCTGGTGGTTCGCCTTCGGCTACTTCGCCTGCTACGTGCCCTACTCGGCGATCACGAAGGCGATCTCGAGCGGCTGGCCCGACTCCCTCGCCGGCCAGCCCATCGCCGGCTTCCGCCTCCTGCCGATCTCCGTGGCCGTCTCCGCCACCGGCATGTTCGTGTTCATCACCGCCATGCGCTGGTGGCGCTACGCGAACCATCGCCGCTTCGGCAGCGTCTCGCTCCCCTGGCCGCGCGCGGGCACCTTCCTCTCCGGGCTCTGCACGGCCGCCATCGTCGGCACGACCACGCTCGCCTACACCTTCGACGGCATCTCCATCGTCTTCATGATGCTGCTCATGCGCGGCGGCGTGCTCGTCATCGCGCCCGTCGTGGACGTGCTCGTGGGCCGCAAGGTGCGCTGGTTCTCGGCCGTCGCCCTCGCGCTCAGCCTCGGCGCCCTCATCGTGGCCTTCGCCGAGGAGGGGAGCTTCGCCATCACGCTCGTCGCCGCCGTCGACGTCGCCGTCTACCTGACGAGCTACTTCCTGCGCTTCCGCTTCATGAGCAAGCTCGCCAAGTCCGACGACACGGCGCAGCGCACGGCCTACTTCGTCGAGGAGCAGATGGTCGCCACCCCGGCGCTCCTCCTCGGGCTCGTCGTCGCCGCCGCCATCGGCGAGGGCGAGATCCTCGGGCACGTGCGCGCGGGCTTCACCGAGGTCGCGGGCGGCCCGGCGCTCCTCCCCGTCATCCTCATCGGCGCGCTCTCGCAGGGCACGGGCATCTTCGGGAGCCTGATCTTCCTCGACCCGCGCGAGAACACCTACTGCGTCCCCGTGAACCGCTCCTCGAGCATCCTGGCCGGCGTGCTCGCGTCGACGGCGCTGATGCTGGTGTTCGAGCAGGCGGAGGGGCCGAGCGCCTACGAGCTCGCCGGCGCCGGCCTGATCATCGCCGCGATCCTCGCGCTCAGCGTGCCGGCGCTGCTCCCGAAGGATCGGGCCGACGACGCCGACGCGTAGAAGAGCGTCGCGATGGAGAGCCTCGGCGCGACCCGGCGAGCCGGAGCGCGAGCCGGGAGCGGGGGGCCGAGCCCGAGCGCGAGAGGGGAGCGCGAGCATGCGCCGTGAGCCCGAGCCGGAAGCGCGAGCGCGAGCGGGGAGCGGGGAGCGCGAGCAGGAGCCGGGAGCGGCAGCGCGCGGACGTCACCGGGCCAGCCCGGCCTCGCGCGCGACCGCCCGCGCCTCTTCGAGCGCGCCACCCCGCGCGAGCGCGCAGGCGAGCCGTCGCCCCAGCCGGTCGACCTCGCTCGCCGAGCTCGCCCCCTCCATCGCCGCGAGCGCGAGCGCCGCGTCGCCGTGCTCCCCCGCGTGCCGGGCGAGCGCGAGCCGCAGCGCCTCCGCCGACGGCGCGGGCAACCGCTCCAGCAGGCCCGGGAGCGCGCGCCGCCCCGCGTCGTCGAGCCGCCCCACGGCGTCGTGGGCGTTCGGGTAGCGCCCGAGCGGAAAGGTCTCGATCACCCGCGCGAAGAGCTCGGGCGCCTTCTCCACGAGCCCGGCCGCCGTCGCCGCCGAGAAGAGCGCCTCGCTCCAGAAGTGGATCCGCGTCCCGCGCACCTTCTCGAGCACGCCCTCGAAGGCCGCCTGCCCGCGCGCCTCGTCGCCGGCCTCGTAGAGCGCCGCCGCCCAGCCCGCGTCCACCAGCGCCTGGTCCCCGCTCCCCCGGAACTGCCCGCGCAGCGCCCCCAGCCGCGCCTCCACCTCGGCCGGCGCCAGCGCCGCGAGCTGGCGCACGCTCTCGTGCACCACGTCCGCGAGGCACTGGGCGATCACGCGCTTGCTCGCCAGCGCCTCCAGCACGGCGCCGACGCGCTCCGGGCTCGCCTCCTCGGGGTGCGCGGCGAGCCAGCGCTCCACGGCCCGCGCGAGGTAGGCCGGCCCGCGCCCCGCCACGCGGCAGTCCTTCATCTTCGCGAGCACCTTCAGCGCTCTGTCGACGTCGCCCGCGCCGAGCAGCACCTCGCCGAGCTGGTGCTTGTAGACCCCCTGGGAGTCCCGGTCGCGCGCGCGGGGCGCCTTCTCGAAGCGCGCGACCAGCTTCTTCCGTTCCTTCGCGCCGAGCTTCACCTCGGCGATGGCGAGCAGCGCCGCGCGCTGGGTCCGCGGATCCGGGCTCTCCTTCCAGTCCGGCGACGGCTCCCCCGGCGCGTCTCTGCTCTTCTCCGCCGCGCTCCGTCGCCGCCGATGCGTGCCGAGCGCCTCCGCGAGCTCGAGCGCCTCCTCGAAGCGCCCGGCCTCCGCGAGCGCCTTCGCCATGGCCACCCCCTCCGGTCGCACGATGGCTCCGCCGCAGCACCGGCGCGCCTCCTCGAGCCCGAGCGGCGCGAGCATCTTCGCCACCCCGGCGAGCCGCGCCAGCTCGTCCGCCTCCTCCAGGATCGCCGCCCAGGCCTCGAGCCGCTCCGGGCCCGCCGCGTGCTCCGCGAGCCCCGCGACGCACCCGCCGATGCGGTCGATGCGCGTCGCATGACCCGGGTGCTTCTTCTCGTGATCCGTCTTCTCGACGATCGCGCGGAGCAGCGCCTCCTCGAGCTCCGGGTCACCGCCCGCCAGCACCCCGAGCGGCCGCCCCACCGTCTTCGCCGGCATGTTGTTCTCGATCTGGAAGTGCAGGCCGAGCCCGATCGCCTCCCGCACGAGCGCCCGGCCGTCCTCCCCGCCGACTCCGGCCTCGAGCACGGCGTCCCAGTAGCCCTTGGGGACGCCGCGCGCGCCGCTCCGCCAGCGGAAGGTCTCCATGACGTGCCGCGCGTACGCGGCCGCGGCCTCCCCGGACGCCGCCCCGAGCGCCGCGAGGTAGCGGAGCTGCTCGTCCGCCTCCGGCGTGCCCGCCGGACCTGGCTCGATGGCCACGCGCAGGGCTCCCAGCGCGGCCTCGAGGTCGCCCGCCGCGAGCGCGTCCGCCAGGTGCGTGCTCGCGTCCCGGGCCCGCTGCGCGAAGTGCTCCTCCTGCCGCAGCGCCTCGAGGGGCGCGGGCTCGAGGCGCACCGGCGCGTGCGAGCGCTCCTCCAGGGTCGCGGCTTCGCCGGCCTCGAGCCGCTGCGCCGCCGCCGCGATCGCCTCCTCCGCCGCGGCCTTCGGCTCCGGGTGATGGGTGATGCGCGCGAGCGCGCGTGCGTGGTCGAGCCAGCCCGGCGCGTCGGGGCGCGCCGCCCGCGCGCAGGCCTCCGCGGCGAGCCCGGTGCCATGGGAGCGCTGGTCCTTCTGCGCGAGGAAGCGATCGACGAGCGCCCCGATCGCCCGGACGGCGGCCTCCACGGCCGGGTGCTCTGGCGGGAGCGGCGCGAGCACCTCGAGGAGCCGCGCCAGCGCCTCCACCTCCTCGCCGCCGTTCTCGATGATCGGCTCGGCGTGCGCGTGCGCCACCGCCGCGTGCAGATCCGCCTCGCCGTCCGGCCCGGCCGCCAGCCCCATCCGCGCGCGGGCCGCTGCCCGGTCGGCCTTGGCCATGTCCGAGATGCCCTCGAAGAGCGCGCGCGCGTCGGTCGCGTCCCCGGCCTCGAGCGCCCGCGCCACCAGCCGCTCCAGGACGAAGCCCGCCTGCCCGTACCAGGCCCGCCCGACGAGGGCCTTCGCCAGCGCGAGCTCGCCAGCGTCGACCAGCGCCTCCGCGAAGGCGCGCATCAGCGGCTGCTCGACGAGCCGCGACCAGTCGAGCCGCATCGTGCTCGCGGCGAGCGCGTCCTCGAGCGCGCGCGCCGGCGCCCCGGCGGCCGCCGGGAAGAGCGCACCGAGCGCGACGGTGGCGAAGAGCCGCTCGGGCTCTCCGAGCGGCGCGAGCGCCTCCGCGACGGCCTCGCCCTCTCCCGCGCGGGCCGCGCCGATCGCCGCTTCGAGGGCGCGGGCGGAGGGGCTCTCGGCGAAGCGGGCGCGGAGGGTGCGGAGAGAATCGACGGCGTCCATCGGCGCGAGCATACGGGACCGTTCCCGCGCGCATCCCTTCCGTCGCTTCACGGTCCTCGCCGACAGGCGCCGCGTGCGCATGGCACTCTCTCTCCATGATGGGCGGGAAGTGGGGAGCGGGCGCCGTCGCGCTCGGGTGTGTCGTCGTGCTCGGGGCGTGCGCGCCGGCGAGCACGCTGCGGCTCCGGCGCGTGGTGCTGCACCAGAACGGGGTGGGCTACTTCGAGCGGAGCGGCGAGCTCGAGGGGGACGAGCTCGCGCTTCGCCTCGCGGCCCACGAGGTCGACGACGTGCTCACGACCCTCACCGTCGTCGATCCGGAGGACGAGCGCGCCGCCGCACCCTCGCCCTCCGTGGCCGTGCCACCACCGGCCGAAGGCGAGGAAGAGGAGGGCGCGCGCACGCTCACCGTCGCCCTCGAGGAGCGGAGAGGCCGCGAGCTCCTCGTCGCCTACGCCGCGCCCACGCCCGTCTGGCGCGCGACCTACCGCGTCGTGCTCCCCGAGGAAGGCGACGAGGAGGGCGCGCTGCTCCAGGCCTGGGCCGTCGTCTACAACGCCTCCGCCGAGGACTGGACCGACGTCGAGCTCGCCCTCGCGACCTCGTCGCCCTTCTCCTTCCGCGTCGACCTGCGCTCCCGCCGCTTCGGCGCGCGCCCCGACGCGAGCGGTCGCTTCGCGCGCGGCACGCAGGCCGGCCCCGTCGTGTCGACCGGCTCCCGCGGCGCCGGCCGCGACGGCGACGGCGTCCCGGACGCCGACGACCTCTGCCCCGACGAGCCCGAGGACATGGACGCCTTCGAGGACCAGGACGGTTGCCCCGACCCCGACAACGACCAGGACCGGATCCTCGACGTCGACGATCAGTGCCCGAACGACCCCGAGACCTACAACGGCGTCGAGGACCAGGACGGCTGCCCGGACCGGGGCCGGGTCACGCTCGAGTCGAGCCAGATCGTCATCCTCGAGAAGATCTACTTCGAGGCGGGGAGCGCCGCGATCCCCGAGCGCTCCGGGCCGATCCTCGACGCCATCGCCGCCACCCTCCAGGGGAACCCGCAGATCCGCCGCATCGCCATCGAGGGCCACACCGCCCCCGGCGAGGCGCGCGGCTGGCTGACCTCCGCCGAGCGCGCCGGCGCCATCCGCGCGGCGCTGATCGAGCGCGGGGTCGCCGCCGAGCGCCTGCGGGCCCGCGCCCTCGCCGACACACAGCCCGTCGACCAGCGCGACGACGAGGACGCGCGCGCCCGCAATCGGCGCGTCGAGTTCCGCATCCTCGAGCGCGCGGGAGCCGAGCGCGACGAGGAGGAGGAGCAGGGGCCGCGCCGCGTCGCCGTGCGCCCGGGTCGCGTCGCCGGCGCGAGCGACGCCGCCTCGAACCTCCCCCGCGCCGCCGACGGCGCCACCCACTACGGCGTCGCGCGCCACGTCGACATCCCCGCCGGCGCGTCCAGCCTCGTGACCATCCTCAGCCGCCGCGTGCCCGGCGCCGAGGTGCTCCTCTTCCGCCCGGACGCCAGCGCGCGGGGGAGCGACCGGCATCCGCTCCGCGCCGTGCGCATCGAGAACGCGACCGAGGTCGACCTCGTCGGCGGCCCCGTCTCGCTCTTCGCGCGCGGGGCGTTCGTCGGGGAGGGCCTCCTCGAGCCGCTCGCCGCCGGCCGCATCGCCTTCGTCCCCTTCGCCGTCGACGGGGCGACCGAGGTCGAGGTCGAGGCCGAGGTCGAGGAGACGCCCGCGCGCATCCTCGCCCTCTCCCGCGGCCGGCTCCAGGTCGAGCGCACGCGCACGCGCACCACCCGCTACCGGGTGCGCGCCGGCGAGCACGCCCCGCCGCGCCTCTTCGTGCAGCACGCGCGCGCCGCGGGATACACGCCCGTCGACCTGCCGCCCGAGACCGAGGACGCCGGCGCCGCGCTCCTCGTGCCGCTCCCCCTCACGCCGGGCCGCGCGAGCGAGCTCGCCGTCGCCGAGCGCACCGCCGTCACCGGGAGCGTGGCGCTCCTCGCGCAGCGCGAGGTCGACCTCCGCCCCTACCTCGAGGGGAGCGCGCTCGAGGAGGGCGACCGGCAGCGCCTGGACCGCGTGCTCGGGCTCCGCGATCGCCTCGTGGAGCTCGCCGCCAGCGAGGGCTCGCTCCAGACCCGCCTCGCCGACGTCGCCCAGCGCAGCGCCGAGCTCCGCGCGAGCATCACCGCCCTCCGCGACACCGGCGCCCGCGGCCGCGACACCCGCCGCACCCTCGTCGCCCGCCTCGAGGAGGCCGTCGCCGCCGCCGAGCGCCTCGCCACCGAGCTCGCCGAGCAGCGCGCCGAGCGCCTCGAAGCCGAAGCCACCCTCCGCGAGCTCGTCTCCGACTGGGAGATCGCACCGCCCGAGTGAGCCCATGGCTCCGCAGCGCTCACCCAGCCGAGAGCAGAGAGCAGAGCCGTGTTCCCCGCGAACGCAGCCGCCTGCGCCCCGTTCGTCCGCCCCCGAGAGCGGAAGGCCGGGAGCAGAGAGCAGAGCGAGCCCACGGAAGCGGAGCGCGGAGAGCGGACGGCCGCGAGCCGCGCCCCCCGCGAGCCGAGCCCCCCGCGCGCCGCGCCCCCCGCGAACGCGGCCGCCTGCGCTCCGATCGTCTGCCCCCGACGGAGAGCGGAGAGCGGAAGGCCGAAAGCAGCGAGCGGAGCGAGCCCACGGAGAGCGGAGAGCGGAAGGCGGAGAGCAGCGAGCGGAGCGAGCCCACGGAGAGCGGACGGCGGAAAGCGGACGGCCGCGAGCGCAGCGAGCGCTCAGACCAGCGGGGCCTGCGCCCGCACCACGCCCGTCCCCAGCTCCGCGAGCAGATCGCCCTTCCCGAGCAGCGCCTCCGCGCCCTTCTGGTCGAGGATGATGCGGCTGTTGGTCCCGCTCGGCACCCGCAGCGCCACCCGCCCCGGCAGGTTCGCCTTGATCACCCCCGGCACCGCCTTCGCGTCCGGCCGCTGCGTGGCGAGCACCAGGTGGATCCCCGCCGCCCGCGCCTTCGCCCCCAGCCGCTGCACCGCCGCCAGGAAGGGCTGCTTCGTCTCCTTGGTCACCGTCAGGTCCGCGAACTCGTCGATGATCACCACGTGCCGCGCCAGCGGCGCCTCCGGGTGCTCCTCCCCGTACTCGCCGAGGTCCTGCACGTTCGCCTCGTCGAGCAGCCCGTAGCGCTCCTCCATCAGATCGACGAGGTCGTCCAGGATCGCGATCGCCCGGTCCACCTCGTAGACGATCGGATGCGCCAGGTGGCTCCCCAGGCTCGCCTCGAGGCTCTTGAAGGTCACGCGCTTCGGGTCGATCAGCGTCAGCCGCACGTGCGCCGGCGAGTGGAAGTGCACCAGGCTCGTCGCCACCGCCCGGAGCAGCACGCTCTTGCCGCTCCCCGAGCTCCCGCCGACCAGCACGTGGCAGCAGTTCGGGTCCCCCAGGTCCGCCTTCACGACGCTCCCGTCCTCGCCCTCGCCGAGCACGAAGCGCCCGCTGCTCTCCCCGAGCCACGCCGCCTCCCGCCGCAGCAGCGTCGGCAGCTGCACCACCCGCGGGGTCTCCCGCACCACCTGGAAGAGCCGCCGCCCCTTTCGCTTCGCGTAGGTCGCGTCCGCGTCGTGCTCGGCGGCGAGCTGGTGGATCACGTCCTCCGACGCCCGGTCGATCTTCCGGATCGAGCGCTTCCCCGTCACCTCCACCGTGATCACCCGCGCGCTCACGATCGGCGCCTTCTTCGACTCGGCCGGCACGCCCTGCTTGCGCAGGATGTCGACGATGGTCTTCCGCATCGCCTCGGCCGCCGTCTGCCCGGCCGTGTCCGCGTCCGCCGGCGGCTCGGCGCCCCTCTCCACCGCCGTCTCCTCGATGCCCCCGGCCGGCTTCGGCCGCGGCCGCGCGGCGCCCGAGGGCGGCATGTCCCGCTGGGGCAGCCAGCTCGGGTACTCCTCCACGCAGGCCGCGCGCACCGGGCAGACCGGGCAGAGGTCGCTCCGCGGCGTCGGCGGCGCCTCCCGCGGCGCCTCGGCCCAGCGCCGCATCTGCCCCACCAGCGGCAAGAGCCGCTTCTCCACCAGCGCGTCCGCCTCCGCCGGCGCGACCACCGTCTCCTTCAGCGCCGGCGTCAGCCGCAGCACCACCGGCGTCGCGTCCACCCCCGCCACCTCGCGGAGCAGGTAGCGATAGAGGGCCACCTGCGCCCGGTCGAGCTCGGCGTTCTCCTCCCCCGAGAGCTTGTACTCGACCACCTGCGCCTCGCGCGCCTTCGGCTCGTGGAGCGCGTCGATGCGCCCGCGGAGGAGCGCCGTCTCGCCCCCCTCGAGCTCGATCAGGTGCTCGAGCGCGACCTCGCTGTCCGGCAGGAAGGCCTGGAGCTTCTCCTCCGGCGTGAAGGGCCCGCCGCTCACGTGCGCCGCGAGGTAGGCCGCGAGCTGCCTCAGCGCCTCCGCGAGGTCGTCCACCTCCGCCGGCATCGAGGCCAGCGCCGGGGTCGCCTCGAGCTCGCCCGCGAGCTGCATCATCAGCCAGCGCCGGATCGAGCGGCTCACCGCCTCCACGCTCGCGCTCGCCTCGAGGGCCGCGAAGCCCTCCGGCGGCGTCGCCACCGTCTGCGCGAAGCGGTCGACGATGCGGTGGAAGGCCGCGCCGAGCGAGGAGCTCCCGACGACGAAGCGCACGGGCTGGTCGCGGAGGCGCCCGAGCGCGAAGACGCGCGGGCAGCGGAGCGCGTTGCGGACCTCGGTGACGCTGATCGCGCTCACGCCTCGCCTCCGCGCCAGTACGCGATCTCGCGCCCGAAGAAGGTCACGCCGGCCGCCCCCTCGAGCGCCTCGCGCACCTCGCGCCGCCCGGCCGCGCCGCCCGCCTGCCGGAGCTCGCGCACGATCCGATCGATCGACGCCACGCCGAGCTGGGCGAGCACGGCCTGCGCCTGCCCGCCCGCCTTCGCCGGCGCAGGCGTCGGGCTGGCCGGCGCTGCGCTCACGGCGCCTTCGTCCGCGTCGCCCTTCCGCTCCCCCCGCGCCGCCGCCACCGCCGGCCAGCCGCCGACCTCCAGCCGCTCGCGCATCCACGCCTGCACCCGCGCCTCCGGGAGCGGCGCGCCATCCTCCCCCGTCAGGTCCTGCGAGCGCGCCGCCGCGAGGAAGTCGTGCGCCGCGAGGAGCCGCGCCAGCGCTTGCCGGTCGAGCGGCATCCACACGCCCCGCGCCGCCCCCTGGAGCCGCTCCAGGTGCTCCGTCGCCTTCTTCCAGCGCGGCGGGAAGGCCATCGCCTGCTCGCGCAGCACGAGCACGCCCCGGCTCTCCGCGTTCGCCACCGCGTCCTTCAGCACCGCCCCCACGCTCCGCGGGTGCGGCTGCTGCATCACGTAGACCAGCCGCTCCCCCGCCGGCGCCAGCACCCGGAGCTGGTACTTCGCCTTCTTCGCCTTCGGCTGCTGCAGCTTCACGCCCTCGAGCCTCAGCGCCGCCATGAGCGCGCCCGTCAGCCGCGTGCCGCCGAGCCCCTCGTGCTCCTTCCACGCGCGGTCGAGCTCCGCCCGCGCCTGCGCGAGCTGCGCCTCCCAAAGCTCCTCGAGCCGGTCGCCGCCATCGTCCGCCTCCTCGCCCTCGCCGCGCTCCGCCGCGAGCACCACCCCGCCCGCCAGCGCGTCCCGGCAGGCCTTCATCAGCATGCGCGGCGTCATCACCGTGGCGCCCGCGATGCGCTCCCAGTCCGCCGGCTGGAAAGGCCAGGGGAAGTCGCCCGAGGGCTCGGCCTCGTCGTCTACGCCCGCCGTCCAGGCCTTCACCAGCGCCTCCCGCTGCGCCGCGTCCGGCATGCGCGTGAAGAGCACCGTCTTCTCGAGGCGCGAGCGCGCGGCCTCGTTCAGCAGCGGCGAGACCGACTCGCTCCAGACCCCGTCGAGGGCCATCTGCACCAGCACCAGCCCGCGCACCGTGTCGTGGAGCTCCGCGAGGAGGTTCGCGTGCGCGAGGATGCGCGCGTCGTCGCCGGGCTCGACCAGGTTCTCGAGCTGGTCGAAGACCAGCACGATGGGCGCGCCGAAGGAGGCCAGCACGCCGAGCGTACGGAGCGCCGGCAGGATCGCCTCGTCCGCCATCGCCGCGCTGTAGCCGATGCGCCGGAGCGCCCGCTCGTTCGGCTCGAGCCCGCTCAGCCAGGTCAGCGCCGCGCGCCGCGTCGCCTTCTTCATGAAGGGCGCCCGGAGGAAGGTCTCGAGCCAGTCCGCGTCGAGGTCCTCGAAGCGCTCCTCGAGCGCCTCCACCGCGTCCTCGATGGCCTCCTCGCGCGCGTCCTCGTCGAGGCTCGCCAGCTCCTCGAGGACCAGGTGCGGGTAGTTGCGGCTCGCCCCCTCGCGCACCGCGGCGAAGGCCGAGCCGACCACGATGTCGAGCTGCGTCTGCGTATCCGAGAGCCCGGTGAGCGTCGTGCGCCTCAGCGCGCGGACCAGGTGCGAGAGGACGTGCCGCGCCGTGGCGTCCGCGCCGAGCTCCGGTCGGAGCAGCACGAAGGCCGCCCGCGGGCCGAGCTGGCGCCTCAGCCGCGCGAAGAGGTGCGTCTTGCCCGCGCCCGCGGGGCCCAGGACCAGGATCGAGTGCGAGTGGAGCTGGTCCCGGTCGCGGATCTCCGTGACCGCGTCCGCGATGGCGTCGCTGACCTCGCGGTTGAGGCTGGGGACGTCGACGAAGTCCGCGGCCCAGGGATCGGCATGCTCGTGCGAAAAGGGGCTCACGGCTTCAGGCGCCTCACGTAGTGGATCGGGACGCCGTCCGCCGTGCGCGGGCAGAGGCGCGCGTCTTCGTCGGGCACGGCGGCGACGCTGCTCGCCGGCCGGAGCTCGAGCGCGCCCTCCGCGGCGGCGGCCTCGAGGGCCGCGTGCGTGGCGGCGAGGGGCGCCGGCGCGAGCGCGCGGACGAGCGCCGGCACGGGCACCAGGAGCTGCCGGCTCGCGTCGACCTCCGCGAGCAGCGCCTCCCGGAGCGCCGCCTCGTCGAGCGGCGCGTAGTGGCCGGCGTCCAGGCCCACCCCCGCGAAGAGCGCGTCCACCTCCGGCCGATGGAGCGGCGCGCCCCCGCGCTTCGCCCGCGCGAGGAGCTTCCGGAGCCCCTCCGCGAGCGCGCCGAGCGCCGCCATCTCCGCCTCGTCCAGCGCCGCCTCGGCCTGCGCCAGCGCCGCCCCCGCCGAGGTCGTCACCCGCGCGAGCGGGCCGGCCTCGCAGGCCTGCTCCACCGCGAAGCTCAGCTCGTCCGCGCTCTCCACGCCGCCGAGCCGCTTGCGGAGCCCCTTCAGCGGGAGCGCCGCCTCCGCCGCCGCCTCCGCCGCCACCCGCGCCCGGAGCTGCTCCCCGAGCGGCACGCGGAAGTGCTTCTCCGAGCGCTCGAAGCCCCGCCGCGCGAGCTCCTCCGTCAGCGCCGGCAGCTCCGCGTCCGTCTCCTTCGCCGCCTCCGCGACCTTCACCGCCCCCGCCTCGCGGATCGCCGCGCCGAGCGCCTCGAGCTGCTCCGCGTCCATGCTCATCGCCGCGCATCGTGCAGCGGAGGCCGCCTCCGGATCAACGGTGGAAACGCCCGCCGAGCCTGGCAAATCGGCGCACGCCCGTGCGATACGGCGAACATGGCAGCCGAGCCCGTGGCCCTCCCCACCGATGAACGAAGCGAAGCCGAGCGGGTCATCGCCGGCCTCGCGCGCGACGCCCGGCCCATCCCTACCGGGTGGCTCGTCGAGACCGTCATGGGCGCCACCCCCGGGGGCCCCTTCGACCTGCACCGCGCGGCGCTCGAGGCCGTCCTTCGACGGCTGCGCTACGCCAGGCGCGACGAGCTCGTCGTCGCCGAGCGGCCCGCGCGCGGCCAGCCCCACGGGACCTACCGGACCCGGTCGAAGGGGCGGAGCAAGCGGCCCTGGGAGACCGCCCTCTACGGCGTCTCGCCCCTCCGGGCGGAGTGCGACTGCCCGGACTTCCGCCGCGGCGGGCTCGGGATCTGCAAGCACGTGCTGGTGGTCCTCGTGGAGCTCGCCGGCCGCAAGCGCGCGCGGAAGCGCGCCGAGAAGGGCCCCATGGAGCGCCCGCCGCTCCGCTGGAGCCCCCTCGTCCCCCTCGAGGGCGACGGCGACCCGCTCCTCCGCTTCGAGCTGAGCGCCTCCGCCGACCGGCCGGCCTTCGCGAAGGGCTGGCGCCGGCGCGGCGAGGTGCTCGTACCGCCGCCCGTCCGCGGCGCGCGGCGCCGGAAGCTGCTCGCGGCGATGGGGCGCTGGGTGGACGAGGAGCGCGCCGGGCCCGCCACGCGGAAGGTGCTGCAGGAGCTGGCCGCCAGCGCCGAGCGGCGCGCCAAGGCCGCCGAGCTCCGCAAGCGCGCGTGGAAGCACCTGAAGGGGCTCGAGCTGAGCCTCTACGGCTACCAGCGCGAGGGCGTGAAGCGCTTCCTCGACCGCGGGCGGCTCCTGCTCGCCGACGACATGGGCCTCGGCAAGACCATCCAGGCCACCGCGGCCTGCCACCTGCTCTACCGCTCCCGCGCCGTCCGCCGCGGCCTGGTGGTGGTCCCGTCCAGCCTCAAGGCGCAGTGGAAGCGCGAGTGGCAGTCGATCTCCCCGGTGCCCGTGACCCTCGTCGAGGGCGGCCCGGAGGCGCGGCGGGCGATCTACGACCGGACCGAGAAGGGCTTTCTGCTCGTCGGCTACGCCCAGCTCCGTCGCGACGCCGAGGCGCTCCTCGCCTGGGCGCCGGAGGCGATGGTGCTCGACGAAGCGCAGCGCATGAAGAACTGGGAGACCAAGACCGCGCAGACCATCAAGCGCTTCGCGCCCCCCTGGCGGCTCGTGCTCACGGGGACGCCCCTCGAGAACCGGATCGAAGAGCTCGCCTCGATCATGGACTGGGTCGACGAGTGGGCCCTCGCCCCGAAGTGGCGCCTGCCCGTGGCCCACGTCTCCGAGGGTGGGGCGATGGGCCTGGCGACCCTCCGCGAGCGGCTGGCGCCGCACATGGTTCGGCGGCGGCGCGCGGAGATCCTCGACCAGCTGCCCGAGCGGCGGGATCACCAGATCCGCCTCGAGCTCACCCCCGCGCAGCGCGACGCCCACGACGACCTGAACCGCCCCATCGTGCGGCTCGTGCACGCGGCCCGGCGGCGGCCGCTGACGCCCAAGGAGTTCCTGCGCCTGATGAGCCTGCTCAACCAGCAGCGCATGGTCGCCAACGGCCTCGCGCAGGTCGCCTTCACCGAGCTCTGGCCCACCCTCGAGGGCCGCCCGCCCTCGCCCGCGCTCCTCCGCACCCTGGACTCGCCGAAGCTCCTCGAGCTCCGGGAGCTCGTCCGTTCGCTGG
Source organism: Sandaracinus sp. (assembly GCA_002699025.1). Lineage (GTDB taxonomy): Bacteria > Myxococcota_A > Polyangia > Polyangiales > Houyiibacteriaceae > Houyiibacterium > Houyiibacterium oceanicum. The sequence goes on from PABA01000022.1 coordinate 19,796, forward strand.
TGGTCGACCAGGGGCGCCGCGTCGTCGTCTTCAGCCAGTGGCGTCGCATGCTCCGGCTGGCGGCCTGGGTCACGAGCGACATCCTCGCCGAGGCGGGCAAGCGCGCCGTCTTCTTCACCGGCCAGGAGGACACCCGCAAGCGCACCCGCAACGTCGTCGACTTCCACGACGAGCCCGACGTCGCCCTGCTCTTCGCGAGCGACGCCGGCGGCGTGGGGCTCAACCTCCAGCGCGCCTCGAGCTGCTGCATCCAGCTCGAGCAGCCGTGGAACCCGGCCGTCTTCGAGCAGCGGGTCGCCCGCGTGCACCGGCTCGGCCAGCCGGAGCCCGTCGACGTGATCACGCTCTCGACCGAGGGCTCGATCGAGGAGCGCATCGGTTACGTGGCCGGCGCCAAGCGCGCGCTCTTCGAGGGCCTCTTCGACGGCGACGCCGACCAAGTCGACTTCCCCGAAGCCGCCGGTTTCTGCGAGCGCCTCGAGCGGGTCCTCCCCGCGGGGGCCCTCGCGAGCGCCATGAGCGAGCCCGAGAGCGACCCGGACCTCGAACAGGTGGAGCCCGAGGAGGAGGACGCCCCGCCCCTCGCCGACGCGCCGCCCCCCGCGCCGTCGACCGCCCCGGCCGAACCCACGACCGGGCGCGGGACCGGGCTCGCGACCGAGCCCGCGCGCGAGCTCTTCCGAGGGGTGCAGGTGCGCCACCGACCCGACGGCGGCCTCCAGATCGAGGCCGACCCCACCTCCGCCGCCACGCTCGCCTCGCTCTTCGAAGGCATGGCCGAGCTCATGCGCCGCGCCACCCCACCCGGGGAGTGAAGCGCATGGGCAGCCAACGAGACGAGAGGAAGAAGGCCCGGCCGCTCTCCCGCTGCGTCATCTCCAACCCGCACGCACTGTCCGTCGCCACGCCTCCAAGCTGCGGCCGAAGCTCGAGCTCCTCCTCGATGACCTGACCCGAGTCTCCGAGGAGGAGCTCCACGCTCGTGCCGTCACTGCCGCCCTCCGGCGGATCTTCGGCGCGATGCGCCTCGGCCGCGACGGCGAGCCCACCGATGTCGACCGCTGGGCGCGCCGACTCCTGGAGACGCTCTCCGAGCCGAGCGGGCCCCAGGCCTTCGAAGCGCTTCTGCGTCATCTCGTCGCGGTGCGGGACGACCGCCTCGTCGACGTCCTCGTGCGGGCGGCGGAACATCGGCTCAGGGGGCTTCGAGGCCGTTGGCGTCGAGGCAGCTCACGGCGGGGAAACGTTCGCGGTAGGCGCGGCAGGTGTCCATGCGGACGATCCAGCCGGGCTCGCGCTCGCCCCGGGTGAGGAGGCAGGCGAGGTCCGGGTCGCGGCCGAGGCCGGCCTGGGGGAAGAAGACGTCGCAGCGGCGCTCGCTGACGGCGCAGACGCCGACGCCGCGGGTCTCGTCGAGGCCGACGCAGAAGCGCCAGTCGTCGAAGCGGTTCGAGGGCATGCAGTCGCCGCAGGGGCCGCCACAGAAGCCGAAGCGGGGCTCACCAGCGCACTCGCCCTCGTAGGGCGGCGGGCCGCTCTCGTAGGGGAGGCCGTCGCTGTAGACGCACTCGAAGGGCCGGTCGCTCGGGACGTCGTCGCAGAGCGCGCGCGGCACGCAGGTGCCGGTGCGGACTCCGTCGGGCCCGGGCGGGGCGGTGAAGGCGCAGAAGGCGTCGGCGCCCCAGCAGTAGTGCTGGCGCGGCTCGAGGTCGCCCTCCGCGAGCGCGCAGGTGTCCAGGCCGGGCTGCTCGTCGACCGGCGCGGGGAGGCAGAGGCCGAGGTCGAAGATGCAGCTCGAGCCCGCCGCGCAGGGGTCGTCGCAGCGCGGCGCGCAGGCGCGGAGGGGGCCGACGAAGTCGCAGCTGCCGACGTCGCCCGTGAAGCCGGCGTCCGCCGGGGTGGCGTCGTCGTCGCCGCCGCAGGCCGCGAGCAGCGCGAGCGAGAGGAGCGCCCAGCGCGGAGCCCTCACGGCAGGGGCTCCCACTCGGCGTCCATGCACTCGACGGCGTCCGGGTAGCGCTCCCGGTAGGCGAGGCAGGAGGCGCGGCGGGTCAGCCAGCCGTTCTCTTCGAAG
>PABA01000023.1 GCA_002699025.1 Sandaracinus sp.
GCCGGCGTCGTCGCAGGTCTCGCCGGCGGTGGTGTTGGTGGTGCCGTCGCCGCACATGACGGCGGAGCAGTCGGCGTCGCAGGTGGCGGACTCGCCGGCGTCGTCGCAGGTCTCGCCGGCGGTGGTGTTGGTGGTGCCATCACCGCACATGGCGGCGGAGCAGTCGGCGTCGCAGGTGGCGGACTCGCCGGCGTCGTCGCAGGTCTCGCCGGCGGTGGTGTTGGTGGTGCCATCACCGCAGGCGACGGCCGTGCAGTCGGCGTCGCAGGTGGCGGACTCGCCGGCGTCGTCGCAGGTCTCACCGGCGGTGGTGTTGGTGGTGCCATCACCGCAGGCGACGGCCGTGCAGTCGGCGTCGCAGGTCGCGGACTCGCCGGCGTCGTCGCAGTCCTCGCCGGGCTCGACCGTTCCGTCGCCGCAGGTGCTGCACCCGGGCGCGCCGCTCGGCGCGTAGGAGCACGCCCCGGCGCTGCACGTGTCGGTGGTGCACGGATCGCCATCGTTGCAGTCTCCCGCGTCGAGGCAGACCAGGCTGCCCCCGTTCAGCACCCCGGCCATCGTGAGGTCGGCCTGGCAGCCCGAGCCGACGTCCGCGCTCCCGATGCGGAGCCGCGCCACCGTCGCGCCCGCGGGCACGCCGAGCCGTGAGAGGTCGACGGGCACGGCCCAGAGCGACGCGCCCCCGCAGCCGCTGGCGCCCGTATCCGTCTGCTCCGCACCACTCCACGTGTCGAAGTCGGTGTAGGTGCCGGAGCCGACGGGGAACTCCGCGGCCACGGCGTAGCCGTCGAGGGAGAAGCGGCTGTCGAAGAGCACGACGTCCACACCCGGCCCGTTCACGATCGGCACGTCGGAGAACTCCGCCGTGCCGTAGGTCCCCGGAGCGCAGGCCATGTTCGCGTTGCAGACCGTCGGCGAGTGGCCGAGGACGTTCGTCACGCACGAGCCGCTCGGGTAGCCGAAGCCACCCCCGCAGGAGCCGTCGCTGTAGCTGATGGAGTCGATGAAGGCCTCGGGCCCGGAGAACGTGTAGGGCCCGATCGTGATCTGCGCCTCGGCGAGCGAGGGCAGGGCCCCGGCGAGCAGCATGGCGGCGACGAAGGAGCTCAGGCGGGACGAACGGGGGGAGATCGGCATGGGGGACGGGCTCACGGGAAGAGGGGTGGAATGTGCTGCTGTTGAAAACTTACACAGATAACGAATATGGGGGAAGCCCCATCGGGCCGCTCCCGCCGAATTCGCTCTCGCCGGACTCCGTCCTGCGCCGCCGGTCCGCCACGCTCGCTCGAGCGTTCGTATCGTTCGCTGCAGCGGTCCGGGGCGGGGGAGCAGGCGGCGTCGGTCCGGTCGCTCGCTTCGTTCCCTGGGGACGGCGCTCCCACGCCGACTTGCGCCACGAACCGCCAGTCGGCACATCGAGGGGGTGGCGAAGAAGCTCACGCTCCTCTTCATCCGCCTCTACTGGTGGACGCTCTCGCCGCTCCTCGGGAGCGTGTGCCGCTACGAGCCGTCCTGCTCCCGCTACACGGCCGCGTGCATCGAGCGCTTCGGTGCGCTCCGGGGCACCTGGCTGGGCATGAAGCGCATCGGCCGCTGCCACCCCTGGGCCGCGGGCGGCTACGACCCCCCGCCCGAGCTCCCGGGCCCCGGCGGCTGCGACCACGACCACGACCACGACCACGCCGAGCACGCCTGAGCCGCGCCTCCACGCGCACCTCCACGCGAACCTCCGCGCTTCCGCGCGAACCTCCGCCCCTCAGCGCCCCTGCTCGGCCCGCCAGCGCTCGAGCGCCTCGAGGAAGAGCGGGACCAGCTCCGCGTCGAACTGCGTCCCGGCACAACGCTTCAGCTCCGCCACGGCCACCTCGTGCGAGAGCGCCTTCCGGTACGCCCGGTCGCTCGTCATGGCGTCGTAGCTGTCCGCGATGCAGATGATCCGCGCGATGAGCGGGATCTCCGCCCCCGGGATCCCGAAGGGGTAGCCGCGCCCATCCATGCGCTCGTGGTGCAGCAGCACCCCGGGGGTCAGCGGCTCGAGGAAGCCGATCGGCTCGAGGATGTCCCGCCCGTAGACCGTGTGCTTCTTGAAGTCCTCGTACTCGTCGGCGGTCAGCTTGCCCGGCTTGTTCAGGTTCACGTGGCAGCCGATCTTGCCGATGTCGTGCATCTGCGCCGACTGGCGCACGCGCCGCACGGTCGCCGCGTCGAGCCCCATGCGCCGCGCCAGGAGGCCCGCGTAGCGCGCCACCCGATCCGAGTGCCCGGCCGTGTACGGGTCGAGCTTGTCGATGGCCCGCGCCAGCCCCTCGATCGTCTCGCGGATGGCCACCTGCTGCCCGCGGAAGAGGCGCGCGTTCACGATCGCCGTCGCCGCCCGCTGCGCGAGCATGCGCACGAGCTTCCGCTGCCCCTCGTCGAAGCGCCCGGGCCCCTCGTGGCGGCTCAGGCCGAGCGCGCCGACGACCTCGCCCCGGTGCCGGAGCGGCACGATCAGCATGCCCGCCGGCGCCTCGCCCCCCGCCTGCACGTAGCGCCCGGCCTCCTCCCGCCGGAGCCGCAGCGCCTCGCCCCCCGCGTCGAAGTGGGCGAAGACCGCCTCCGGGTTCATCGCCGCCCGGAGCGCCTTCGCCTCCGCCGGGGCGCCGTCGCGCGCGCTCTCCGCGAGCAGGAGCTGCACCTCGTCCGCCTGCGTGCTGCCTCGCGCGGACTCGAGCACCGTGCGGAGGATCGCGTCGAGGGAGAGCGAGCCGGCGATGCGCTCGGACGCCGAGTAGAGGGCCACGCTGTCGCGGAGGCGCAGGTTCTCGGCGGCCAGGCGCTGCTTCTCGAGGGCCCGTCGCACCGTGAGCACCACCTCCTCGACCCGGAAGGGCTTGAGGATGTAGTCGTGCGCGCCGCGCTTCATCGCCTCGATGGCCGTCTCGACCGTGCCGAAGCCGGTCATGATCACCGTCGTCGGCGCCGGCCGCTCGTGCTCGAGCGCCGCGAGCAGCTCGAGCCCGCCCATGCGCGGCATCTTCAGGTCGCTGAGCACGAGGTCGTAGGCGCTCTGGCGGAGCTCCGCGAGGGCCGACTCGCCATCGGCGGCGGTCGTCACGGCGTACTCCTCGAGGGAGAGGAAGTCCGCCAGGACGTCGCGAATGACCTCCTCGTCGTCCACCACGAGGATGCGCGGCCGGTCGACCATCGCCCCATTCTAGCAGGCGACCGGAATTCGGCCGCTTTCCAGCTCCGAGGAAGCGCGCTCTGATCCGAGCGCGGCGTCATCCGAGCGCAGCGTCATCCGAGCGCGGCGCCATCCGAGCGCGGCGTCATCCCAGCGCAGCGTCATCCCAGCGCGGCGTCATCCGAGCGCGGCGTCATCCCAGCGCAGCGTCATCCCAGCGCAGCGTCATCCGAGCGCGCGGCGCCATCAGAGCACGGCGTCCAGCGCGCGCTCCACGCTCCCCAGGTAGCCGCCCCCGAAGAGGTTCACGTGCACGAGCAGCGGGTAGAGCTGGTAGAGCGGCACGCGCGCCTCGTGGCCGGGCGCGAGCGGCCAGGCCTCCGCGTAGGCGTCGAAGACGCGCCGGCCGAAGCCGCCGAAGAGGCGCATCATCGCGAGGTCCATCTCCCGATGGCCGCCGTAGACCGCCGGGTCGATCAGCGCCGGGCCCCCCGCCGCGTCGACGTGCAGGTTGCCGCCCCAGAGATCGCCGTGGAGCCGCGCCGGCGCCTCGGCCGGGCCGACCCGCTCGGGCAGCGCCGCGAAGAGCGCGTCGAAGCGGCGTCGGAGCCCGGCGGAGAGCAGCCCCTTCTCGGTCGCCATCGCCAGCTGCGGCTCGAGGCGCTCACGCCGGTAGAAGGTCGCCCAATCTTCCGCCGGCGCGTTCGACTGGGGGAGCCGGCCGATGTAGTTCGCGTGGTCGAGCCCGAAGCCCGCCGGCGCCGCTCGGTGGAGCGCGGCCAGCCCGCGGCCGAGGCGGGCGTCGAAGTCGGCCACCCGTGGCCCGCTCTCGAGCAGCTCGAGGGCGAGGAAGCGCTCCCCGACGGCGAGCACCTCGGGCACGCGGAGCGTTCCGTCCCGCACCGGCGGCGCCTCGGCCAGCCACGCGAGGCCGCGCGCCTCCACGGCGAACATGTCCGCCGGCGCCCCCTCGTTCGTCTTCACGAAGACCGCCGCGCCGTCCGCGAGAGTCACGCGCCAGGCGTCGTTGATGTCGCCCCCGCCGAGCGCCCGCGCGTCCCGGACGGCCGCGCCGAGCGCCTCGCCGACCGCCTCCCGGAGCGCCTCGCGCATCAGAGCCCGTGCTCGCGCCGCACGCGCTCGAGCAGGCCCCGGCAGCCCGCCTCGACGATGTCGAGCACCGTCTCGAAGCCGCCCTCGCCGCCGTAGTAGGGGTCGGGCACCTCCGCGTCCGCCGGCGAGCCGGGGTCATGGTCGCGGAGCAGGGAGAGCTTCTCCTCGTGCTCGTCCCTCGAGGCGAGCTTGCGCAGGTTCCGGAGGTTCGAGCCGTCCATGGCGACGACGTAGTCGAAGCGCGCGAAGTCGCCGCGCTGGAACTGGCGTCCTGCGCCGTCGACGGTGATCCCGCGCCGCGCCGCCGCCGCCCGGGCGCGGGGATCGGGCTTCTCGCCGACGTGCCAGCCGCCGGTGCCGGCGCTGTCGAGGGCGATGAGCTCCGAGAGCCCCTCCTCCGCGAGCAGGTGGCGCATGACGCCCTCGGCGGTGGGCGAGCGGCAGATGTTGCCGAGGCAGACGAAGCAGATGGAGACCTTCGGCGCGGTCATGGTGCGATCTGGCACGGGTCGGCGCGCGGGGGCAAGGCGTCGTGCCCGGCGGGGCCCCTCTTTTCGCGTGCTTCGTTCCCCGGCCGCGCGATCCGGGGGCTTCGGGCACGCTCGTGGGGGCCGCCGCGGCGCGGGCCGGCTGGCACGGAGTGGCGCGATCTCCTCGCCCCGAGGCCGCGCGCGTGCTACGGGCCGGCCCATGCTCCGCATCGGCCCCGACTGGGAGTTCCCCCTCGATCCCGAGCACTCCCGCGTCTGGCTCAGCCCGAAGGGGCTCTGGGGCATCGAGGTGGTCTGCCCCGAGACCAAGGTCGAGACGAGCGACAACCTCGGCGCCACCCTCGCCCCGCGCCTCTCCATCCAGGACCTCGGCTTCGACGGGCTCGACTGGCGCGACCTGGTCGGCCTCGAGATCTACCAGCACGGCGGCTGGAGCGGGGAGGGCAGCGACCCGGACGCCATGCTCTTCGTCGTCCAGGCCGGCGACGTCTACGAGTGCCAGCTCAAGGTGGTCGGCGTGGACGGCGCGGACCTCGAGATCGACCTCGAGGGCACCTGCGACGTCTTCTTCGACGACGACCACGACACGGACGTCGCCTTCTCGCTGAAGGGGAAGATCCCCTTCGAGGGCGTCCGCTTCCGCTTCCGCGCCGAGGGGGCGGCCGGCCTCGCGCCGGAGCAGCGCGCGGGAGAGCTCCTGGCGGCGCACCTCGCCCGCGACGCCTTCGGCCCGGCGCTCGTCGACCAGGTCGAGCCGGGCATCTTCGACGCCTGGTTCCCGCCCGCCATCGGTGAGGTGGAGCCGCCGCCCGCCGAGGCGCCGAGCGAGCTCTCGCCCGAGGAGGCCGTGCTCCACAAGAGCGCCGAGGAGCTGCTCCAAGCGCTCGTCCACCACGAGAAGCTCGAGGTGGAGGAGGGCGGCATCGCCAAGCTGGTGCCCGGGCTGGTCGCCGTGCTCGAAGAGGGCGGCCGGGGTGCGCGGCGGGCCGAGCGCGTCTCCGAGTGGCTCATCGATCGGGACGAGGTCATCGACCTCCACATGATGGACGACGAGCTCGGCCAGCTCCTCGACAAGTTCTGGTGAGCGCGGCCGCGGTTTGTTGGCGCCCGCGCGAGGCTGCTACACCTCAGCCCTGATGCGTCGCCTGACCGTCGCCCTCCTGCTGCTCCTCGCCGCGAGCGCTCTCGGCTGCGAGAGCGGCGCCCGCTCGGCCGCGGCCCCGGGCGAAGCCGCCGAGGGGGCCGCCGGCGAGGTCGTCGACCCGCCCTTCGCCGTGCGCGGCGACGCCTCCGGTCTCGTGCTCACCTGGTACGACGAGGAGGGCGCGCACGTCGCCGAGTCCCGCGACGAGATCCCGGCCGAGCGCCGCGAGCGCGTGCGCGTGGACTCGCTCGAGCTCCCGCCGGAACAGCGCGACCCCTCGGCCGTCTACGTCGCCGATCTGCGGCAGCCCGGGGAGGGCGGCGCGTACGTCGTGCGGCGCTATGGGCGGGCGGCGTTCGACGCGCTCCTCGACGAGGCGACCGGCGCCGACCAGCCCGAGGCGCTCGCCGACGCGAGCGTGGTCGTCTACGGCGCCTCCTGGTGCAACGCCTGCCAGGCGGCGAAGCGCTGGTTCGAGCGGGAGGGCGTCGGCTACGTGGAGCGGGACATCGAGCGCGACCCCGGGGCCCGCGAGGAGATGCAGCGGAAGGCCCGGGAGGCGGGGATCATGCCCTCGGGCATCCCGGTCATCGACGTGCGCGGGCGGCTCGTGACCGGCTTCGACCCGAACACGCTCCGCCGGCTCCTCGACGAGACCGAGCCGCGCACGCTCTGAGCCCCGCTCGCCGGATGCCTGGGTGCAGCGGGCGGGTTTCGGGAGCCGCCGTGAGCCCGTCGACACGAAGGTCGAGCGCACGGACGACGCCGCGCTCATCACCGACGACCCGCCCGAGGACGAGATCGGGGCGAGGTGCGGGCCCGCCGGGTTTCGCACCCGGATGGCCAGCCCGGGCATCGGACGCGGGCGGGACGTCTGCGCGTCCGTCGAGCCGGCGCTCAGTGGTAGTAGTGCATCCAGGCACGATCGGCGGAGAGCTCGGCCTGGCTCAACGTGTCGAAGAGAGCGTTCCGATCTCCGGCCGTGAACTCCCCGCTCGGGTCGAACTTACCGCTCTGCTCGAGGCTCGCGCGGGCCTGCTCCGGCGAGGTGGTCGGCCCCGTGCCGAGCAGCTCCCGCAGCCGGGACTCGTGCAGCTGCAGGTTCTCGTACTCGTCGTGCGCCGCGGGATCGTCCATGCCCTCGGCCTGGTAGGCCTCGAGGGTCAGCCCCAGCCGGACCAGCTCCACGGCGGCGTGGTCGAGGTCGCTCTCGGCGTTGCCCATGGCGGCGATCGTCAGGTCGACGGCGGGCTTCCGGTCCTCGCGCGAGCAGGCCGCGAGGCCGAGGCAGGTCAGAAGGAGAACGAGCGGGGTGGCGGTTCGATGCAGCATGGGCGTGACTCTGAGGCGATGACGAATCGTTCGTTTCGAGGATACTACGTCTCGCGGCGCCACGGCTTCCCCATCGGGTCGGTGTGCTGGGGCGGCGCGGCGGAGCGAGCTGCGGTATAGGGCGGGGGTGCGTCCCTGTGTCATCGGCCCGCTGCTGCTCGGGCTCGTCCTCGGCTCCGCCTGCGGAGGCGAGGAGGAGGCGAACGAGGCGCGGCTCCTGCTCGACCGCTACGCGACCCTCGAGCACCCGGACCTCGGGGAGCGTCGCCGGCGCGTGGACGCCTTCAATCGCCTGCCGCTCCGCTCCGAGCGCGTGATCGCCGTGCGCGACGCCTGTGGGCCGCTCCAGGACGCTCTCCTCGAAGCGGAGGAGCAGTCGACGGTGGCGCGCCGGCTCGTCGAGCGCCTCGAGGGGAGCGCCCCGGGCGAGCGGGATCCGGCCGACGCCGAGCGCGTGGAGGCCGCGCTGGGGGCCTCCAACGAGGCCCTGGGACGCGTGCGCGCGCTCCGCGATCCCTGCGAGTCGGCCCTCGCCGAGCTCCGCGCGCGCTACGAGGAAGAGGAGCCCTGAGCCGGGCTCGTCCCTTGCGGTCCAGGGCCGCGCTCGGGTAACGGAGGACGTCGCGTGCGTATCTGGGGAGCCATCATCGCGTTCAGCCTGGCCTGCGGCGGCAGCCCGCCGCCGAGTGAGGCCGAGCGGAGCGCGCCGCCCATCCACCGCTCCGAGGAAGACCGGGCGGCCGTCATCGAGGTGCGCTCGATCCTCGTCACCTTCGTCGGCGCCGAGGGGGCGGACGAGGCCGTGACCCGCACGCAGGCGCAGGCCCAGGCGCGCGCCGAGACCATCGCCTCCCTGGTGCGCCAGCCCGACTCGAACTTCGGCGAGGTGGCGCGCACGTACAGCGACGCTGGGATCGCCACGCAGCGCATCGAGCGGGGCACGGCGGACGTGCCCGGCGCCGTCCAGCGCGAGGCCTTCCGCCTGCGTGTCGGGGAGACGAGCCCACCCGTGCTCACGCCCGCCGGCTACCTCGTGCTCGAGCGGCGCCCCGATCCGCAGGTCGGCCCGGCGGAGATCGGCGCCCGGCACATCCTGATCAGCCACGTGGACGCGCAGCGGGCGCCGGACGACATCACCCGGACGCGCGAAGAGGCGCGGGCGCGGGCCGCGGAGGTCGCCGAGCGCGTGCAGGGCGGCGAGAGCTGGGACGCGCTCCACGCCGAGTACAGCGACGAGCGGGGCGGGCCCGGGGGCGGCGACCTCGGCACCTTCGGGCGCGGGCGCATGGTGCCGGCCTTCGAGCGCGCGGCCTTCGGCCTCGAGGTCGGCGAGATCAGCGACCCGGTCGAGTCCCCCTTCGGCTTCCACGTGATCCAGCGGACCGAATGAGCGGCGCCGGACGGCGGGCAGGCCCGGGGGGCGAGGGACGGGCAGCGACGAGCAGGCGGCCTCGATGAGCGAGCGCGACGAGGCCGCCGCAGCGAAGACGGCTGCAGCGAAGACGGCCGCGGAGAAGGTGGCCGCGGAGAAGGCCGCGCGGGCGGCGCGCATCGACCAGGCCTTCAACCGGGCCGTGCCCTACAACGCCTGGCTCGGCCTCGAGACCGTGGACGTGGGCGAGAAGGGCGCGGGCCGGCTCGTGCTGCGTCTGCCCTTTCGCGAGGAGCTCGTCGGCAACCCGGAGACGGGCGTGCTCCACGGGGGCGTGATCACGGCGGCCATGGACGCGACGAGCGGCGGCTCGGTCTTCCTGGCGCTCGCCGAGCCGCTCCGCATCGCCACCCTCGACCTCCGCATCGACTACCTGCGGCCGGCGGAGGCGGGGCGCGACGTGCTCTGCAGCGCGCACTGCTACCGCGTCAGCCGGCAGGTCGCCTTCACGCGGGGGGTGGCCCACCACGGCGATCCGGGCGAGCCCATCGCGCATGCCGTGGGCACCTTCATGATCTTCCGCGACGCGCCCTCGCGCATGGCCGACGCGCTGAAGAGCGGGCGCGCCGGGGAGGGCGAGCCGTGAGCTTCCTCGAGGCCCTGGCGCGGGCGCGGCGGGAGGGGGACCTGAGCGAGGTCGTCGCGGCCGTGCCCTACATGCGCGCGATGGGCATGGAGATGCGGGTCGACGAGGAGGGCGTGCTCGGCGTCTTGCCCTTCGCCGAGCACCACATCGGCAACTACGCGATCCGCGCGATCCACGGGGGCGTGCTCGGGGCGCTCCTCGAGTCGACGGCGGCGATCACCGTGCTCTACACGAGCGAGAGCGTGCATCTGCCGCGCATCGTGAACATCACGGTCGAGTACCTCCGATCGGCGAAGGCGGAGACGACCTTCGCCCGCTCGCGCTTCACCAAGCAGGGGCGGCGGGTGGTGAGCGTGCGGACCGTGGCGTGGCAGGGCGACGCGGCGAAGCCCGTGGCGGCGGCCCAGTCGCACCTGCTGATCGGCTGAGCGCGGGGAGAGCTCCCACGGGGCTCTCGGGCACGGCGCGCCGGTTGCCTCTCGGAGCCCGCCCCGTGCCGGGTCGACGCCGATCCGCGCGGCGTGGCGAGGCCGTGACGGGCCGCTCGGCTGGCGTGGCGGGTGGCGGTTGGGCTGGCAGGGAGGCGCCCCGCGCGGACGACGCCGCGCGGACGACGCCGCGCGGACGACGCCCTGCGGACGACCCCGCGCGGCCGTCCGGGAGGTCGCGCTCGACGCGGGCTTGCAAGCGCCGCCGGAGATCGGGACGGTACGCTTGGCGCGGTCGACGCGGACGGGCGCCTCTCGCCCGTCGCCGCGGTCGCGCCCTCACGGAGGCCCCATGAACCTGCTGCACGTCACGCTCGAGCTCGTCCCCGCCGGCAGCCCCACCGGGGTCGCGGAGCTGATGGTCTACCTCGCCGCCCAGCGCATGGAGGTCGGCGGCTGGATGGCGACGGGGACGGTGATGGACGGCCGCGGCACGCGGGAGCTGGCGCCGACGCCGAGCGACGTGGAGGCGCTCGGGGCCCTCTTCGCGGACGCGGGCTTCCCGGCCGCGCCCCCCGAGTGGCCGGCCCCCGCGGGGGCGCCGTCGCATCGGGCCGCGCTCCGCGTGGTGGTGGACGGCCAGCAAGTGGAGCGCGAGGGAGCGCTCGCGCCGGGCGGGCTCGCGGCGCATCCGGGGCTGCGAGCGGCGCTCCAGCGGCTCGCCGAGCTCGCGGGGGTCGGGGACGCGCTCGGGCCGCTCCTGGGTGCGCCGGCGCCAGCGCCGGAGGCGAGCGCCGTGCCGACGGAGACGCCCGAGGCGGGAGCCGGAGAGGGCGACGCCGGGGAGGACGAGGGGACGGCGGAGTAGGGGGAGCTGGAAGGGCGGCGCGAGCGGCCGCTCGAGGGTGAGCCCGAGCTAGCTCCAGCGAGAGCCCGAGCCCGAGCTCCAGCGAGAGCCCGAGCCCGAGCGCCAGCCCGAGCCCGAGCCCGAGCCCGAGCTCCAGCGAGAGCCCAAGCCCCAGCCCGAGCTCCCAAGAGCGCGAGCCCAAGCTCCAGCGAGAGCCCAAGCCCAAGCCCCAGCCCCAGCCCGAGCTCGAGCTCCAGCGAGAGCCGCAGCAGCCCGCACGAGCCCCGGCCGAGCTCCAGTCGACCGGACCGCCCCTCCGCGAAGCGGCATGGACCGCGAAGCCGAGCGACAGCACGGAAAGCGGAAAGCGGACGGCGGAGAGCATCCCGACCGAAGGGAGGGATTCCGAGCGCCAGCGAGAGCCGCAGCAGCTCGCGCCAGCTCCGGCCGAGCTCCAGTCGACCGGACCGCCCCTCCGCGAAGCGGCATGGACCGCGAAGCCCGGCGCCAGCCCGGAAAGCGGAAAGCGGAAAGCGGAGAGCATCCCGACCGAAGGGAGGGATTCCCCCGCGAAGCCCGGCGCCAGCCCGGAAAGCGGAAAGCGGAGAGCATCCCGACCGAAGGGAGGGATTCCGAGCGCCAGCGAGAGCCGCAGCAGCCCGCACGAGCCCCGGCCGAGCTCCAGTCGACCGGACCGCCCCTCCGCGAAGCGGCATGGAC
>PABA01000024.1 GCA_002699025.1 Sandaracinus sp.
CGCCCTGGCCGCGGAGCGGCGAAGCCCGGCCACTGCGAAGGGGAGCGCTCTGGCCGCGGAGCGGCGAAGCCCGGCCACTGCGAAGGGGAGCGCCCCAACGTCTGCCCCCGTTGCCCGGCCCCACGGAGCCGCGTTCGCGTCCCGACGAAGAACCGACCCGTGTGACGCCGCCGCAGGCGGCGCCGAGCGGCCCACGGCCGCGCTGGTAAGCCGAAGATAGCGAGCGCCAGCGAGCGGAAACCGCCTACTCCTGCGCGAGGGCTTCGCGGAGGCGGTCCAGGGCCTTGCCGTGGAGCCGGCTCGCCCAGCTCTTCGAGATGCCGAGCTCGGCGGCGACCTCGTCGAAGCGGCGCCCGTCGAAGTAGTGGCCCTTCACCAGGGCCAGCTCGCGCTCGGGGAGGATCGAGAGCAGCGCCCGCACCCGCTCCTTCGCCTCCTCCTTGAGGATGGCGTCCTCGGGCGTCTCGGAGGGCTGGTGCTCGTCCTGGCCGACGCTCGCCATCACGTAGCTGGCCGTCAGCTTGGCGAGCGTGCCGTGGAGCGCCTCGGTCGTCTTCTTCTTGTCGCCCTTCGCCTTCGGGTCCGCCGCGCGCACCTCGCCGGCGGCTTCGCCGATCTCGAGGGCGGCCTCGGCGGCCTTCAGCTGCCGGTACGCGCGACGCGAGAGAAAGGCGTTCTTGCGGACGCCATCGATGATCGCGCCGCGGATCCGGTAGTACGCGAAGGTGTTGAACTGCACCCCGCGGGACTCGTCGAAGCGCGCCTTGGCCTCGAGCAGACCCCGGTATCCGTCGGCCAGCAGATCGTCGAGATCGGCCTTCAGGTCGAAGCGATTGCGGACCTTGGTCGCGATGCTCTGGACGAGGGGCCGATACTCCTCGATGAACTCATCGTCGGTCTTCAACGGGGTTTCCGTCCCTTCGACCATGTGGTTACCCGCCCGCGGCGCGGCCCGTCAAGCGAGGAGCGAACGCGCCCGAGGCCCCGCGAGAGCTGCGAGGGGCGACTCGGCGCGGTATGCGTGGGGCATGGCTTCCGACCGCCCCGGTCTCGCTTCGGCCGACGCCCGCCGACGCCGGCCCGCCGACCCGGCCTTCGACGCGATGCTCGCGACGGCCTGCCGGGAGCCCGTGGCGGCCGCCGCGCTGGCTGAGGCCTACGCCGGCCTGGAGCCCACGGAGCGGCGATCGCTCCGCGAGACCATCGCGCGCGACGGGCGGCGCCTCGGGCTCGACATCGGCCCGGTGCTCGCGGCCTTCGCCGCCATCGAGCGCGATCCCTGGGTACGCCGCCGGGCCCGGCAGAGCTTCGCCGCCTGGGAGGGGCCCGAGGAGGTCGTCGTCCAGGCGCCCGGCCTCGGCGCCATCGAGGCGCGGGCCGACCGCGCGGAGCCCATCCGGGTCCACGCCGACTGGAGCCCCGCGCCGCGGCACCGGGCCGTGGACCTCGAGCGGGCGGTCGATCGGCTCGCCCAGGCCATGTGGGACGCGCGCCGCGCCGGGGAGCGCTGGCCGGCCGACGCGGGGGCCTTCGCCGAGCTCTTCGACTCCGCGCCCTCGCCGCGCTGAAGGGCGGGCGCCTCTCGCGCATACTGCGCTCCCCATGGCCGTCTTCACTCCGCTGTCCCCGGCCGAGGCCGCCCTCGTCGCCCGCGCCCACGGGCTCGGCGCCGTCTCCGCGATCACGCCCATCCCGGCCGGGAGCGTGAATTCGAACTTCTTCCTCGACACGGACGCCGGCCGGCGCTTCATGCGGATCTACGAGGAGCAGGAAGCAGACGGCGTCGCCTACGAGTGGGCGCTCCTCGACCACCTCGGCGAGGCTGGGCTCCCCGTGCCCGCCCGCGTGGCGGGGCCGGCGCCGGGGGCGGTGCGCGTCGCGGGCAAGCCGGTGGCCCTCTTCGAGCTGGTCGGCGGCGAGATGAGCTGCCAGGCGGGCGTGAGCAAGGCGCGGGCGCGGGCCCTCGGCGGCTTCCTCGCCCGCTGCCACGCGGCCGCGGCGGGCTTCGGGTGGCGCCGGCGGAGTCGTTTCGATCTGGGGCGGGTCGCCGAGCGGCTGGCCGGGGTGCCGCGGGAGGGAGAGCTCGAGCCGGTCGTGGGGCGCCTCGGGGCCGTGCTCGCGGAGGTGCGCGAGGGCTGGCCGGTGGGGCTTCCGCGCGGCCCGGTCCACGGCGATCTCTTCCGGGACAACGTGCACTGGGAGGGCGACGCCATCGTCGCCGCCATCGACTGGGAGAGCGCCGCGGACGGGCTCTTCGCCTACGACCTCGCCGTCACGATCCTGGCTTGGTGCTTTGGCGACGCCTTCGAGTGGGGGCTCGCGGCGGCGCTCGTCGATGGCTACGAGGCCATCCGGCCGCTCGAGGCGCGGGAGGCCGCGGAGCTCCGGCGCATGCTCCTGGCGGCGGCCGCGCGCTTCACGGTCACGCGCATCACGGACTTCCACCTCCGGGAGGGAGTGGGCGAGCGCGTGCACAAGGACTACCGTCGCTTCCTCGCGCGGCTCGAGGCGCTGGCCGCCCACGACGCCGCCGCCCTCGCGGCGCGCCTCGGCGTCGCGGTCGCGGGGTAACGCGATGCCGTGCGCGCCGTAGGCCGCAGGAAGGAACGACGATGAGCCACGACCACGACGACGCCAGCTACTACGTCCCCGGAGACCTCGGGAAGTTCGGCGAGATCGGCGAGAACGCGAGCGAGCTCGCGAAGAAGTTCTTCGACTGGTACGGCGCGGTCTTCGCCGACGGCGCGCTCAGCGCCCGCGAGAAGAGCCTCATCGCCCTGGCGGTGGCCCACGCCATCCAGTGCCCCTATTGCATCGACGCCTACAGCCAGGGGGCGCTCGAGAAGGGCGCGGACCTCGACCAGATGACCGAAGCGGTGCACGTCGCGGCCGCCATCCGCGGGGGCGCGAGCCTCGTCCACGGCGTCCAGATGCGGAAGCACGCCACCAAGATCTCCATGTGATGCCGCGCACCGAGCCCCACCGCAGCCCCCTCCCGACCCTCCAGGCGAGCCGCGATCCGCTCGCCTCGGCCGAGGCGCAGCTCCGCGAGCTCCGGCGCCTGCCGCTGGCGCGCGAGTTCGACGAGGCGCTCGACGGCGCCGGGCTCCACCCGCTCCGCGCGACCGGCGTGGAGGTGCTCCAGGTCAACGTCGGGCGCCTCTGCAACCAGACCTGCCGCCACTGCCACGTGGACGCGGGGCCGGACCGGCGGGAGGTCATGGAGCGGGAGACCTTCGAGCTGGTGCTGCGGGCGCTGGCGAAGACGCGCATCCCGGTGGTGGACATCACGGGCGGGGCGCCGGAGCTGAACCCGGACTTCCGCTGGTTCGTCGAGCAGGTGCGCTCGCTCGGGCGGCACGTGATGGACCGCTGCAACCTGACGATCCTCGAGACCGGGCCGGGGCGCGACCTGCCCGAGTTCTTCGCCGAGCACGAGGTCGAGGTGGTGTGCTCGCTGCCGCATTACCGGCCGCTGCACACGGATCGGCAGCGTGGGGCCGGCGTCTTCGAGAAGAGCATCCGGGCGCTGCGGACGCTGAACGCGCTCGGCTACGGGGACGGGCAGAGCGGGCTGAAGCTGGCGCTGGTGACGAACCCGGCGGGGGCGTTCCTGCCGGCGAGCCAGGCGACGCTCGAGGCGGAGTGGAGGCGGGAGCTCGACCGGCGCTGGGGCGTGCGTTTCGACGCGCTCTACACGATCACGAACATGCCGATCAGCCGGTATCTCCAGTGGCTCGGGGAGAGTGGGAACCTCGAGGGGTACATGGAGAAGCTGGTCGCGGCGTTCAATCCGGTGGCCGCGCGCGGGGTGATGTGCCGGACGATGGTGAGCGTCGGCTGGGACGGGACGCTCTACGACTGCGACTTCAACCAGATGCTCGAGATGCCGGTGGAGGCGGAGGCGCCGCGGCACATCCGGGACTTCGATCTGGGGGCGCTGGAGGCGCGGCGGATCGTGACGGAGCGGCACTGCTTCGGCTGCACGGCGGGGGCGGGGTCGAGCTGCGGGGGAGCGACCGCCTGAGTCAGCGAATCCCGTGCCCACGAACCCCGTGCCCGTGCCCGTGCCCTTGCCCGTGCCCGCAGCCTGAGGAGGCGGGAGAGGTCCCCGGCACGAGCCCGAACGTGGCATCAGCCCGAGCCTGAGCCCCAGCCCAGCCTGAGCCCCAGCCCGAGCCTGAGCACCAGAGACTGAGCCCCAGCGCAAGCCTGAGCCCCAGCCCGGAGCCTGAGCCCCAGCCCGAGCCTGAGCCCCAGCCCGAGCCTGAGCCCCAGCCCGGCCCGAGCCTGAGCCCCAGCGCAAGCCTGAGCCCCAGCCCGGAGCCTGAGCCCCAGCGCGAACCTCAGCCCCAGCCCGAGCCCGAGCCTCAGCCCGCCCGCCGCTGCGGGGACCCGGCCCGTCGAAGCCCCACGGGCCGGTCGACGGAGGGCCACGGCTGCGGCATCCTCCGCGGCCATGCGCTGGGGTCTCATCATCGCGCTCGCGCTCGGTTGCGGCTCGGCCGGTGGCTCGACGGCGGACGAGGCGACCGGAGGGGCGGAGACGACCGTCCGGTCGGAGTCCGCGCCTCGCGACGCGCTCGCGGAGCTCGGACCCGCGGAGAGCGGCGTCCGCTTCGGGCGGCTCGAGCTGGGCGCTGGCGAGCGGCTCCAGGTCGACGCCTCGAGCTGCCGCGAGGGGCTCGTCTTCGTCCAGGAGGGCGCGCTCGAGGGGCTCGCGGCCGGCGCCGTTCGCCGAGGCCTCGTGCCCTTCGAGGTCGTGGCCACGGCGCCGAGCGCGCTCCTGGTCGCCTTCGCCGGCGACGGGGAGTGCGCCGCCGAGGAGGACGGCGGGGAGGCGAGCCTCGCCTCGACGGAGACGCTGCCCTTCGCCGGCGGAAAGCTCCGGGTGCAGATCCTCCTCGACGCGGCCCGCGGCGCCCGCCACGCGGCCTTCAGCCTCCTCGACGGCGACGCGGACCTCCCGGTGCCGCCGCACGTCCACGAGGGATCGGTCGAGGCCCTCTTCATCGTCTCCGGGGACGGCACCATGCTCCGCGGCGACGAGCGCTTCCCCATCGCGCCAGGTCGGGTCGTCATCGTCCCCGCGGGGGTGCGACACGGCTACGAGGCCGGGACCGAGCCGCTCCGCGCCTACCAGATCTATCACCCGCCCGGGCCCGAACAGCGCTTCCGCGCGAGCGCCCCGGCGACCCCGCCTGCCCCCACGGAGGAGCCATGAACTTCGAGCTGCCCGAGCTGCACCGCACCGTCCGCGAGACCGCCGCGGCCTTCGCGCGGACCGAGCTCGCGCCCCGCGCCCAGGCCATGGACGAGGCGGGCGAGGTGGCCGCGCCCGTCGAGAAGGCGCTCGCCGACCTCGACCTGCACGGGCTGACGCTCCCGGAGGCGAAGGGCGGGGCCGAGCTGGACGCGCTCGCCTACGCGCTGGTCGTCGAGGCGCTCGCGGCCGGGAGCCCCTCGGTGGCGTGGCGCTTCGCGGTGCATGCGGGGCCGGCGGCGGCGGCGCTGGCCCAGACCGAGCTCGACCTCGGCGCGATGGCGAGCGGCGCCCAGGCGTCCTTCCTCCGCCGAGGTGCGCGCCTCGCGCCGGCGCCCGCGAGCTGGCTGGTGGTCGAAGGGGAGGGCGGCTTCGAGGTCCACGCGGCGGACGCGGTGGAGGCGGAGGCGCGCGCGACGACCGGCCTCCGGGCGGCAGGTCTCGCGCGGCTCGCGCCCACGGGGGCGCCGGCGGCGACCGGGGAGGGCGCCGTGCGCGCCTGGGACGACCTCGGGCGCGCCGCGCTCTGCCTCGGCGCTGCCCGAGGCGCGCTCGACGCGGCCGTCGCGTACTCGAAGGAGCGCAAGCAGTTCGGGCGCCCCATCAGCGCCTTTCAGGCGATCCAGTGGAAGATCGCCGACGGCGTGACCGAGCTCGAGGCCGCGCGGCTCCTGATGCTCCGGGCCGCCGTGACGCCGCGGCTCGAGGGCGCGGACATGGCCGCGGCGATGGCCGGGCAGGTCGCCGTGCGGGTCTGCAGCGAGGCGCTCCAGGTGCACGGCGGCTACGGCTACACGGCCGAGTACCCCGTCGAGCGCCCGCTCCGCGCGGTGCGCATGCTCGCCCAGCCGGACGCGGCGCGCGCCTCCGTCGCGGCCCGCGCGCTCGCCTGACGGCGAAGCCGACACGTTGGCTTCCGGCTTCTGGCTCCCGGCGAAGGGTCGGAGGGCAGGCAAGCCGATCCATCCGCCCCAGCGACGGATCGCGGATGATCCGCGCGGCGTGTCCGGCGCATCATTCTTGACTCATCGCGGGGCGCCTGGATCGATCGTGATCCATGCCGCGTCCCGCCGTTCGGATCCTCTCGTCTCTCCTCGCGCTCTCGCTCGCCGGCTGCGGCGGCGCTTCGGCCCAGGCGCCGAGCACGGCCGGCGCCTCGGGCGATCCGGTCCAGGTGCTCGAGGGGCGCGCCAGCTACTACGCGGACTCGCTCGCGGGCAACAGCACGGCGAGCGGCGAGCCCTACGACCCGAGCGCCCTCACGGCCGCGAGCCGCGACCTGCCCTTCGGCTCCCTCGTCCGCGTCGTGCGTCTCGGCCCGGCGGGTCAGCCCGTGGGGGAGGTCCTCGTCCGTATCAACGACCGCGGCCCCTTCCGGGATCACTCGCGCATCCTCGACCTCTCCCGCGCCGCCGCCGAGCGCCTCGACATGATCCGCGCCGGCGTCGTCCCCATCCGCGCCGAGGTCCTCCGCCTCGGCCCCCCCGAGTAGAAGCGCGTCCGGCCCGCCCGGCCCCGAAGATCGAACCCAGCTGCCCCCGCAGCCGCCCCGCCCCCGAACGAGTCGCGCGATCCCGCTCTCCGACGTGGTCACCAAGCCTCGGTTCCCCGACCCCCGGGGGAAGCCGCCCCGCTCCGTCCGCCCGCGCCCCCGAACGAGTCGCGCGACCCCGCCACCCACGGGGTCACCAAGCCTCGGTTCCCCGACCCCCGCGGCGAAGCCGCTCGGCGCCGAAGGCGGCGAAACCCCACCCCCCCGCCGCGACGGACGGCGCCGAAGGCGCCGAACGCCGCGGCCTCAGAGGCAGCGGTAGAGCGCGTCGCAGAGCGCCATCGCGCGCGGCGAGCGCACGTGATGGGTCATCTGGTTCATGACGTAGCCGATGCCCAGGCGCGCCACCGGGTCGCAGAACCCGAGCGTCCCGCCCGCGCCCGGGTGCCCGAACGCCTCCCGATGCGGCGAGAAGTAGCGCGGCTCCTCCTTGATGAAGCCCTGCGACCACCCCAGCGGCTTCCGGATCACCGCGTCCGGCTCCGCCCAGGACTGGCGCTCGTGGATCGGCGCCACCGTCTCCTCGCGCACGACACGCACGCCGTCGAGCTCGCCGCCCCGCGCGAGCGCTCCGTAGAGCCGGGCGAGCCCCCGCGCGTTCCCGAGCCCGTTCGCCCAGGGCAGCTCGAGCCGCTGCACCCGCGGCGCGTTGAAGTTGTGGAGGCCCGTCGGCCCGAGGTCGGCCGGATCGCGGAAGGCGATCTGACCCGGCGAGCCGGGCTTCAGCGCCCCCCGGAAGGTGCGCCCCTCGAGGCCCGGGCTGAAGAGCAGCTTCGGCACCGCCTTGGTGAGCCGCTCCCAGGTCGGCGCCGGCACCATGGTCGCCACCCGGGAGCGGAGCGCCTCGGGCAGCCCGATGTGCACCTCCGCGCCGAGTGGCCCGGCGATCTCCTCGGCGAGGAAGCGCCCCAGGCTGGCTTCGCCCGCGTGGGCCTGCCGGAAGAGCTCGGCCGCGAAGACGCCGAAGGTGACTCCGTGGTAGCCCTGCTGGCTGCCCGGCGGCCAAACGGGCTCGCTCCGCTCGAAGGCCCGCCGCACGCGCTCCGGTTGCTCGGCGAAGTCCTCGATGCGCACCCGCTTCGCGAAGCCGAGCAGGCCAGAACGGTGATTGAGCAGGGTGCGGACCGTGATGCCCGCCTTGGCGCCGTCCCGGAACGCGGGCCAGTAGTCGGCGACGCGCGCGTCCGGGTCCAGCTCGCCCCGGTCCACGAGTGCCAGCAGCGCCAGCGCGGCGACCCCCTTGGTGGCGCTGAAGAGTGTGGAGATCGTGTGCTCCTCCCAGGGCCGAGGCGGGAGGCGCTCGCCCGTCTCCGGGTCGACGCGCCCTCGCCGCGGGTCCGCGAGGCCGGCCCAGATGTCGATCAGCCGCTCACCGTCGCGGAGGACGCAGAAGCTCGCGCCGAGCTCGCCGCGGCGCTCGAAGTTGTCCCGGAAGACGTCCGCGACCGGGCCGAAGCCGGGGGCGACGTAGCCGCGAATGCGAAGCTCGCTCACGGCCTCGTCTCTACCCCTTTGGCCCCCCGGCGCGCCAGCGCGGCGTGAGGACGTCCCGCCGGCGAACCGCCTGCTCCCGGTGGGGTCGGCCGGGCGTGGGCCGACTGACCGACGCCGAGGCGCGGGCCCCGACCTCCCGCGCGGCCCCGACCTCGAGTCGCCCCGCGCCGCCTCACTCCGGGCGGCCGTGGCCCGGCACCAGCAGCGAGGCCCGGTAGGCGTCGTAGTCGAAGAGGTCGCTGTGCTCCTCGTTGTGGCAATCGACGCAGAGCCGCTCGGGGGCGTCCCGCGCGATGCTCGCCGCCACCGGGTTCGCGACGTGGGCGCTCCCCGGCCCGTGGCAGACCTCGCAGCCGACGTTCACGAGCGCGCCGTCCAGGTTCTGCGTCACGGTGGACCCGCCGGGCCGCTCGTAGCCGGTGACGTGGCAGCCGACGCAGTTCAGGTGGAACTGCTTGTTTCGCTCGACCAGCGTCGCGTAGGCGTTCCCGTGCGGGTGCCCCTCCCACCAGGTGTGCGCCGCCTGGTGGCAGCTCGCGCAGGCCCCCGAGCCCACGTAGCGCGGCTGGCCCTCCTCCACGGGCGGCGGCGCCCGGTCCGCGAGGGCCTCCCGGTTGTGCTCGTTCCCCTGCCGGTCGTAGCGCGCGAGGCGCTCCCGCACGCCCTCGTCCCGTGGCGAGTCCGGGTCGAGGGGCACCCATCGGGCGGCGAAGGCCGGGCCCCCGTCGGGCAGCGCGGGAGCCTGCAGCGCATTCCGATCGGCGCGCATGCGCGCGAGCCGGGCCTCCTGCCGGGCGAGGTCGGCCTCGGCGCGGCCCTCCCGACGCCACTCGTCGATGCGCGCCTCGAGGCTCGCGATCTCCTCGTCGAGCTGCTCCCGCTCCACGTCCACGGACCAGCGGCTCACGTTCGTCCACGCGCCCTCGGCGCCGGGCCGGTAGAGGTCGAGCACCAGGAGGCCCTGACCCTGGCGGCCCCCGTGCACGATCCAGCTCCCCCCCGCCTCCGCCGGGGGCAGCGCCTCGGCCCGGTCGAGCCCCGCCTGCACCACGAAGTCGACGCCCTCGAGCTCCGCGACGGCGCGGCCGAGGCGACGGTCGCCCGTGACGAGCGCGAGAACCAGCGCGGGCGGCTCCTCCGCCAGGGCTTCCCGGGCGGCGTCGAGGGGCGCGGCCGGGACCTCGACCCCCTCGGGCGGCTCGCGGAGCGCGCTCACGCCCAGCAGCCCGATCGGGGCGCCGCCGGCTTCGACGCGCCGGAGACCCTCGAGCGGCCGAAGCGCCGAGGTGGCCTCTTCGTCGGCGGCTTCTCGCTCGTTCGGCTCCTCGTTCGGCTCGGCCCCGGCGTCCGCCGCCGCGGGCAGGCGCACGCCCGAGGCCAGCACGGCGAAGCCCGCCTCGGCCCGGAGCGCCTCGAAGCCCGCCACCCCCTGCTGGAAGTCGAGATCTCCGAGCGAGGTCGCCACCAGCTCGAGCTGGTCGAGGATCCCCACGAGCGTCTCGGCGCGCATGCGCTCCTGCGCCTCCGCCGCCGGTCCCGCGTGCTGCTCGTTCGTGAAGAGGAGGTCTCCCGCGGCCACGAAGAGCGTCGGCGCCTCCGCCCGGAGCTCGCCCAGCCGCGCCGCCAGCCGGTCGATGCCGCCGAGCGGACGGCTCGTGCAGCCGCAGGGCTCCAGGTAGCCCTTCAGATCCGTGATGGCCACGATGCGGAGGTCGGGCGTGGGCAGGGGAGGGGCCTCCGCGGGCTCGGTCTCGGGCGGCGCTTCCCCGCCGTCATCGTCCCCGTCGCAGGCGGGCGCGGTCATGAGGAGCAGGGCGCCGAGGGAGAGCGCGAAGATCGCGCGGAGCCAGGTCCGGAGAGGGGCGGCAGCCATCCCCCGGGATCTAACGCCATCCCCCCCCGAGCGCACCTCCGGCGCCTGCGAAGGGAGCGACCGGAGCGGCCGCGGGAGCGGCGAAGGCGGGCATCTGCGAAGGGAACGACCGGAGAAGCGGCAGAGCCTGGCTACTGCGGAGGGACCGCACCGGCCGCGAACGCGGCGGAGGCGGGCCCGCGCGAAGGGGAGCGCCCCCACATCCGCCCCGTAGCCCGGCCCCACGGAGCCGCGTCCCCGTCGCGTCGAAGTGACGCGAGCGGAGCGAGCGCCGAGCCGCCCACGGCGGCGCTGGCAAGCCCAAGATAGCGAGCGTCAGCGAGCGGAAGCCGCCCGCGAGCGCAGTGAAGCCACCTCGCTGCGAACGGGAGCGCCCCGGCCGCGAAGCGGCGAAGTCACCTCGCTGCGAAGGGGAGCGCCCCCACCTCCGCCCCGTCGCCCGGCCCCACGGAGCCGCGTTCGTGTGATGTCGAAGAACCGACCCGTGTGACGCGAGCGGAGCGAGCGCCGAGCCGCCCACGGCGGCGCTGGTAAGCCAAAAATAGCGAGCGTCAGCGAGCGGAAGACGCGCCTTGCGGAGCTCGCCGGCTGGGGCTAGGTTCCGCAGCCCTTTCGCGGGCGCCCGCTCGGGGCCCGCCCTTCCCAGTTTCCCCGGCCGCCTCCCGGTGGCCCCAGCGGCTCTCTCGAGCCACCCCCGAGTACCGATGGTCAAGATTCGCCTCGCGCGCGCCGGCTCGAAGCACCGGCCCTTCTATCACATCGTCGTCGCGGACAAGGAAAAGGCCCGCGACGGTCGTTTCATCGAGCAGATCGGCCACTACGATCCGGCCCGCCCCATCACGGAGGCCAAGGTCGATCACGACCGCATCGCCTACTGGGTCGGCGTCGGCGCCCAGGTCAGCGATCGCGTCACCAAGGTCGTCCGCGACCACGCGAAGGCCACCGGGTCCGAGGCTTCGGCCTGAACCCCGGAGCGATCGCGTGAGCGCCGAAACCGTGGACGCGATGCGCGAGCTCGTCACCTTCCTGGCGAGGTCGCTCGTCGACGACCCCGACGCCGTCGAGGTGGAGGTCGTCGAGGGCGATCGGGCCTGGGTGCTCGAGCTCAGCGTGGCGGAAGACGACCTGGGGAAGGTCATCGGCAAGGAAGGGCGCACGGCCCGCGCGATCCGCACGCTCCTCGCCACGATGTCCGCCCGCGGCCGCAAGCGCGCCGTGCTGGACATCCTCGAGTAGCGCCGCCGTGGCCCCGCCGGCCGAAGGCGAGCTCGTGCCCGTCGGCGTCGTGAGCAAGCCTCATGGCGTGAAGGGCGAGGTGCGCCTGCACCCTTTCAACGCGGACTCGCCGCTCTGGGGCAAGAAGCAGAAGAAGCGCCTCGCCGAGGCCTTCCTCGCGGCGCCCGGAGAGGGGCCCCGGCCCTGCGTCGTGACGTCGGCGCGCAAGGGGCCGAAGTACGTGATCCTCACGCTCGAAGGGGTCGTGGGGCGCGAGGCGGCCGACGCGCTCCGCGGGCACGAGCTCCACATCCCGCGCGAGGCGCTCCCGCCCCTGGCGGAGGACGAGTTCTACCTCCTCGACCTCGAGGGGCTCGCCCTCGAACGCGACGGGGAGCGGGTCGGCGAGGTCGCGCGCGTGCTCGAGTACCCGGCCTCGGTCTGCCTCGAGGTGCGCTTCCCCGACGGCGTGCGCGAGATCCCGATCCTCGAGCCCTGGGTGCAGGGGATCGACGTCGAGGCCGGGGTGATCGAGCTCGGCCCGTGGGACGATCTCCCGGTGCGCGACTGAGCGGTCTCGGCCGCGGCCCCGACCGACCTCCCCAACTGGACACCATGCGCTTCGAGCTCGTCACCATCTTCCCGGAGTTCGCCGAGCTCGCCCGCGTGGGCCTGCTCGGCAAGGCGATCGAGGCGGGGCATGCCGAGCTCGTGGCCCGCTCGCCCCGGGAGTTCACGGCGGATCGACACCGCAGCGTGGACGACGCGCCCTACGGCGGCGGGAGCGGCATGGTGATGATGCCGGGGCCGGTGGTGGAGACGCTCGAGGCCCTCGACGCCGAGCGCGGCGGGCCGACGCGGCGCGTCCTGCTGAGCCCCCAGGGGGCGCGCTTCGAGCAGGGCGCGGCCGAGCGCTTCGCGGCGCTTCCGGCGCTCACGCTGGTCTGCGGGCGCTACGAGGGCTTCGACGAGCGGATCCGGCACCACGTCGACGAGGAGATCTCCCTCGGCGACTTCGTCCTCCTGGGCGGCGAGATCGCCGCGCTGGCCATCATCGAGGCGACGGCCCGGCTCGTGCCTGGCGTGCTCGGGAACGCCGAGTCGGCGAGCGAGGAGTCACACACCACGGGCATCCTCGAGTATCCGCAATACACGCGGCCCGCGGAGTTCCGCGGGGAGGGCGTCCCGGAGGTCCTGCTGAGCGGGCACCACGCGAAGATCGCCCGCTGGCGGCGCAAGGAGGCGCTCCGGCGGACCCGGGAGCGCCGACCCGATCTGCTCGCGGCGGCCACCCTGAGCGCGGAGGACCGGAAGCTCCTCGCCGAGCTCGACGCCGAGGACGAGGCGTGAAGGCGCCCGTCTACATGGCCCTCGTGCACCACCCGGTGCTCGACAAGACGGGGGCGACGGTGACGACGGCGATCACCAACCTGGACGTCCACGATCTGGCGCGGAGCGCCCGGACCTACGGGCTCGCCGGCTACTTCGTGGTGACGCCGATCTCCGCCCAGCGGGCGATCCTCGACCGGATCCTGGCGCATTGGGGGGAGGGCGGCGCGGGCCGCAAGCGCGTCCCCGAGCGCGGCGAGGCCCTCTCGCGGGTGCGGCCGGTGGACTCGATCGAGGAGGCGATCGCCCAGATCGAGGCCGATACGGGTCAGCGGCCGCGGATCGTGGCGACGGCCGCGCGGAGCAAGGGGCAGGCGCCGGTGAGCTGGGCCGCGGGAAGCGCGGCGCTGCGCGAGGGACCCACGCTGATCCTCTTCGGCACGGGCCGCGGGCTGGTCGAGGAAACGCTCGCCTCGGCGGATCTCTTGCTGGCGCCCATCCGCCCCGGGGGCTACAACCACCTCAGCGTGCGCGCCGCCGCGGCGATCACCCTCGATCGGCTCTTCGGAGACGGAGACCCGGACGGGGGCCACGGCGACGGCGTGTAGCCCGCTCCCGCCTTCCGAGGCTCGGGAGCCGGCCGGCCACCGCCGCTGCCGAGCAGCCGCGGCCGCCAGCGCGCTCGACCTCATTGACGGCCCCACGGGGCCGTGCTACCAACCCGTCCCTTTTTCGGCAGAGGCTTCCCATGAGCAGCACCGTCCCGCAGATCGCGGCCCTCGAGAAGGCCCAGCTCCGCGATGTCCCGCCCTTCCGGGTGGGCGACACCGTCAACGTCCACTTCCGCATCCGGGAGGGAGACAAGGAGCGCATCCAGGTCTTCACCGGCGTGGTCATCCGCCACCACCGCGCGGGCCTCCGCTCCACCTTCACGGTGCGGAAGATCTCCTACGGCGTCGGCGTCGAGCGCATCTTCCCGGTGCACTCCCCGCGCGTCGAGAAGATCGACATCGCCGCCCGCGGTCACGTCCGCCAGGCGCGCCTCTACTACCTCCGCGAGCTGCGCGGCAAGAAGGCCCGCCTCCGCGCGAGCCAGCGCGCCGGCACCGAGCAGGTGCTGAAGGACCACGGCGTCAAGGACGCCGGGGCGGCCGGCGGCAAGAAGAAGAAGCGCGGCAAGAAGCGCAAGAAGAAGGCCGCCGAGGCCTGAGCCACTTCACTGCCGAACGAACGACGGGCGGGCCATCGCGGCGCCGCCCGTCTTCGTTCCGTCCCCTGTGGTCGACTCATCCACGTGTTCGACTCGTCCTCGCGTGCCCCCTCATCCCCGCAGGTCGTCCCGCTCCCTCGGCCGCCTCGTCTTCGGCTTCGATGGACGGCCCCTGCCGCCGGGCTGGATCGCGAGCGACGCGGATCACCATCGAAGCCCCCGCAACGTGGTAGGAGGGATCGCATGAGCGCCGCCGCCGAGGGAGCCACGCCCCGCAACCCGTACCCGACCGTCGACGTGATCGTGGAGGTCGAGGGGGGGATCGTACTGATCGAGCGGAGCCACGAGCCGGTGGGCTGGGCGCTCCCGGGCGGCTTCGTGGACTACGGCGAGACCGTCGAGACCGGCGCGCGCCGCGAGGTGATGGAAGAGACGGGCCTCGAGGTCCGCCTGGAGGCGCTCCTCGGGGTCTACAGCGATCCGGCCCGCGATCCCCGCCAGCACAACCTCTCCGTGGTCTACGTGGGCCAGGCGAGCGGCGCGCCGAAGGGCGGCGACGACGCCGCTCGGGCCGAAGTCTTCTCCCTCGACGCGCTGCCCGAGCCCCTCTGCTTCGACCACGCCCAGATCCTCGCCGACTACCGCCGCTTCCGAGAGACCGGCGAGCGCCCCCCGCCCCGCTGAAGCGGCACGTCTTCCGGCGGGCGCTCTCCCGCGTCAGCGCCCGCGCCAGCGGCGGTCGGGGCCGACGTCGACGTGGACGAAGCCGCTCACGCGGTAGGTGCCGATGCCCCCCTCGTGGATCTCCTCGACGGCGGCGGCGAGCTCGCGGGCGCCCACGCCGGGGACCTGGAAGTCGAGCGCCTGGGCCATGGTGTGGCGGCTCCGGCGCGCCACCTGGCGGCCCTTCTTGCGGAGGAGCTCGTTGAACTTCGGCGAGCGGAAGCCGCTGATCACGTGGATGCGCTCGGCGCCGAAGCGGGTGGCCATCGCGAGGGCGACCTCGACGGGGCGCGGGGCCATCGGCGCCTCGTCCCCGGTCACGCGGCAGCGGAGGAAGTGGGCGAGCGTGTCGGGGGAGGGCGGCGCCAGGGAGGGCCGCTCCGCGGTGGTGGCGTCCTCGCGCGGCGCGTCCTCGGGATCGGGGAGCGGCGGCGCGGCGACCGGGAGGAGCTCGCGCGTGTGCACGTTCCAGAAGGTCACGCCGTAGCGCTCGGTCCCGCGCTCGTCCGCCGCGTCCTCGGGGGCGGCTTTGCGCTCCGCCGCCCGTGGGGGCGCGCTCGGGGGATCGTCGATCGTCGGGGCGCGCCGGCTCGGCACCCGCGGGGCCTCCAGGGTCGGCGCGGAGGCGGAGGCGTGGCCGCGGGAGAGGAGCGCGTCCGCACCGAGCACGAGCGCGGCGCCCAGGGCCGCCGCCCAGGCCGCGTCGAACACGCGCCCCCACTTGCTCCTCGTCTCCACGCTTCGATCCTGCCGTCCGCGCGCGGGGTTCGCACACGCCGCGAGCCCGGCCGACGCTAGGCGGGCGAGGGCGGGGCGGTCCAGTTCGTGGCGGAGCCGGCGGGGAGGAGACGCGCGCGGGGGCGGTCGGGATTCCGCGAGCTGCGCGCCTCACGGGACGGCTCACGCGCTCGGCGGGCGGCGGGCGGCGGGGCCTCGTCGCGTGGGTGATCCGGGTGCCGACCTCGATCCGGGTCGGGGCTCGGCCCCGTCGTCTCGCCTCGTCCGGGGCGGGCAGGCAAGGGCCGGGGGCCGGCTTCGCCGGTCAGCGCACCATCAGGGGCGACTCCTGGAAGTCGTCGCTGCCGGGGACGTGCACCCAGAGCTTCCGCTCGACGACCTCCCCCTCCTGCACGCTCACCACCAGGAAGGCGCAGGGCCACATCAGCGTCCCGTTCTGGCTGAAGGTCGCCTTGTCCTCGTCGGAGAAGTAGGCGCCCGCGTCGCAGTGCGAGTGGTAGACGACCTTCAGCGGCCGCCCGGCCTTCTCCGCCTCCTCCATCGTCCGCGACGCCCGCAGCTCGTTGATCTTGAAGTACTCCTTCGAGGTCCGCGGGAACGTCTCCGGGTCCATCCGGTGGTACTTGTCCGCCTCGTTCTCCTCGCGCGTCGAGGCGTCGAGGCGCCGCGCCTGATCGGCCGGCCCGAAGACGAAGCCACAGCACTCGCTCGGGTACTCCGCTCGCGCGTGGGCTTCGATCTCCTCGAGGACCTCGGCGGCGATGGTGAGGTCGCCGGTCACCCAGGGGAGACCCGGATACTGGGGATGCTCGTTCATCGGGAGCGAAGCCTTGGCCATTCCACCGCGGCCGCAAGGCGAACGCCCGGCGAGGCCCTCACCAGAGGTAGCTCTGCTCCCACTTCATCGGCGCGAAGTAGCGGTCCCCGCGATCGCAGGCGATCGCCACCACGGCCCCGCTCTCGCCCCGCGCGGCCATCTCCTTGCCGATCTCCCACGCGGCGAAGGCGTTCGCTCCCGTCGAATGGCCGACGTGCAGCCCCTCCTGCTCGGCCAGCCGGTCGGACATGTCCCAGCCGTCCTCGGTCCCCACGGGCCGCACCTCGTCCAGGATCGACGGGTCGTAGATCGGCGGCACGATCGACGTCGCCATGTGCTTGAGCCCCTCGAGCCCGTGGAGCGCCTCCGCCGGCTCGACGGCCACGCAGCGGATCGGGCGCGCGTGCTCCTTCAGCCGCCGCGTCGTGCCCATGATCGTCCCGGTCGTCCCCAGCCCGGCCACGAAGCAGCGCAGCTCGTCCCCGAGCTGCTCGAGCAGCTCGCTCCCCGTGCCGAGGTAGTGGGCCCGCGGGTTCGACGGGTTCGCGTATTGATCCGGGTAGAAGTAGCGCTCCGGATCGGCCGCGACGATCTCCTTCACCTTCTCGATGGCGCCGTCGCTCCCGAGCATCGGGTCGCTGTAGACGAGCTCGGTCCCGAAGGCCTGCGTGATGTCCTTGCGCGGCTTGGACACGTTGCTCGGCATCACGAGCTGCACCCGATGGCCGAGGGCCGCTCCGAAGAGGCTGTAGGCGACGCCGGTGTTCCCGCTCGTCGAGTCGATGAGGATGCGGTCCTTCGTGAGCCGCCCGTCCTCGACCGCGTCCAGGATCATCTGCCGCGCGGGGCGGTCCTTCACGGAGCCGCCCGGGTTCATGTACTCGAGCTTCAGGTAGAGCTTCACCCCGGGCGTCTCGCGCTCGAGGCTCTTCAGGCGCACGACCGGCGTCTGCCCGACGGCGTCCAGGATCGACTCCATGCGGCGGAAGCGCATCGCGTACGTCCTCGTTCCTCGGTTCCTCAGTCCTTCGCGGGGAGCACCAGGGCGCCGGGCGTGCCGACGCCGAGGGTGGCCTTGATGTGCTCGACGGCCGCGAAGGCGCCGGCGATGGCGGCGTCGGAGGGATCCTCGGGCGCGCCCTCGAGCTGCAGCGCGGGCCCATCCGCCGCGGCCTCGAGGCCCGCGCGCTCGAGGTAGAGGGCCGCCACCTCCCCGGCCGGGCCCGGCGCCGGGGCGAAGCGCGCCGCCTGGAGCGCCTCCTGCCCCGCAGCGCCGATCTCCGGCAGCAGGATGTGGCGCGCGTAGCGCCGCTTGTCCTCGGGACGGAGCGCCACTCAGCCGCCTGCGATGGCCGGGATGATCGACACGCTGTCGCCATCCTTCAGCTCGGTCTCGAGCCCGTCGAGCATGCGGATGTCCTCGTCGCCGACGAAGAGGTTCACGAAGCGCAGCACCTTGCCGTCGTCGCCGCAGACGCGCGCCTTCAGGCCCGGGTGGGCGGACTCGGCCGCGTCGAGGAGGGCGCCGACGGTGGCGCCGTCGAGCTGGATCTCGGCCTCGCCGTTGGTGAGGCTCCGGAGGGCGGGGGGGATGCGAAGGGTGGCCATGTCTGTCTCGTTCTCCTGGCGGGCGTCAGGCGGCGCAGGTCGCCGCGTAGCGCTCGCTGCGTAGGTCTCGGATGGAGCCCTCGGCGTGAGGGCAGTCGGTGCGCGGCCGGACGCGGGAGCGGCGGAGGGCCCCGGCGAGGCCGCGGTAGCTCCAGAGCGCGCCGGCGACGTCCTCGGCGCGCAGCAGGCGGAGGGCCAGGCGGGCCTGGACGGCGCCGAGCACGCCGACGACGGGGCCGACGACGCCGGCTTCCGCGCAGGTCTCGACCCGGTCGCGCGGGATGTCCTCGAAGACGCAGCGCATGCAGGGCGCGTGGTCGGTCGCCCCGGGCCGCGGGCAGGCGAGGGCCCAGCCGCTCCAGCGCACGGCGCCGGCCTGCACGAGGGGCACGCCGTGGATCGCGCAGGCGTCACAGGTCAGGAACTTGGTCGCGAAGTTGTCCGCGCCCTCGACGACGAGATCGACGCCGCGGAGGAGCTCGGCGGCGGTCGTCGGCAGAAAGCGCCCCTCGATCGCCTGCAGCTCGGGCGCGTGCCCGGCGGAGGCGGCGAGCTCCCGGAGGCGTGCGGCGGCCGCGGGCGCCTTCGGCCGGCCCACGTCCTCGTCCCGGTAGAGGATCTGCCGGTGCAGGTTCGTGTCGTCGACCACGTCGTCGTCGACCACCGTCAGCCGCCCCACGCCCGCCAGCGCCAGGACGCGCGCCGCCGGCGAGCCGAGCCCGCCCGCGCCGACGAGGAGCACGTGCGCCCCCGCGACTCCCGGCGTTCCCGCGTTCGTTCCCGCCGCGTTCGTTCCCGTCGTCGCCTCGGTCGTCATGCGAAGTACTCGTCCAGGCTGAAGTAGCGCTCGCCCGTGTCGCAGAGGAAGGTCACGACGTCGTGCCCGGGGCCGAGCTCGGCCGCCACGTCCAGCGCCGCGGCCACGTTGGCGCCCGCCGAGATGCCCACGAGCAGCCCCTCCTCCCGGGCGAGGCGCCGCTTCGTCTCCCAGGCGCGCCGGTCCTCCACGGCCCGCACCTCGTCCACGACCTCCGCGTCGTAGTTCGCGGGCACGAACCCCGCGTTCAGCCCCTGGATCTTCGACGGTCCGGGCGCGCCCCCCGCGAGCACGGGGCTGGCCGCCGGCTCCACGCCGATCACCCGCGTCTCGGGCCGCACCTGCTTCAGCGCCCGCCCGACGCCGCTGACCGTCCCGCCGGTCCCGACCGCCGCGACCAGCGCGTGGATGGGCGCCCCCTCGAAGGCCTCGAGGAGCTCGGTGGCCGTGCCCTCCGCGTGCGCGTGCGGGTTCGCCGGGTTCTCGAACTGCTGCGGCATGAACGCGCCGCGCTCCTCCGCGATGCGCTCGGCCGCCTCGATGGCGCCCTCCATCACGCGCTCGGGCTCCGTGAGCACCAGCTCCGCGCCGTAGGCCTCGAGCAGGGCCCGCCGCTCGAGGCTCATGCTCGCCGGCATCGTGAGGACCAGCCGGTAGCCCTTCCGCGCGCAGACCAGGGCCAGGCCGATGCCCGTGTTGCCGCTCGTCGGCTCGACCACCGTATCGCCGGCCTTGAGGCGCCCTTCCTTCTCCGCCCGCTCGATCATCGCGAGGCAGATGCGATCCTTGACCGAGCCGCCGGGGTTCAGGTGCTCGGCCTTCGTCCAGACGCGCGCGCTCCCCGCGGGCACCACCCGGCGCAGGCGCACCAGGGGCGTCTGACCGATGAGCTCGAGGACGCTGTCGACGACGGGCGCGGGCATGGCCTCAGTTCCGTTCGGAGCGGGGGAGGGCGGCCTCAGATGGAGTAGACGTAGCGCCGCGGGGGGCGACGTCGAACCCCCTGCTCCTCGCCCCGGGCGCAGAGGTCGCCGATGGTCAGCTCGTCGAGGCAGGCCTCGATGCGCTCGGCGAGCTCCTCGAAGGCGGCCTCGGTGATGGCGCGGCTCGTCTTGTCGCCGGCCTCGCCCTGGTCCGGCGAGGTCAGCGCCACGGGGCCCTCGAGGGCGCGCACGATGTCGCCGAGGCGGATGGCGTCGGGGGCCTTGGCGAGGGCGTAGCCCCCCTTCGGGCCGCGCTTCGAGACCACGAGGCCGGCGCGCTTCAGGTCCTGGAAGATCTGCTCGAGGAAGCGCGGCGGGATGGCCTGACGCTCCGAGATCGTCCGGATCTGCGTGGGCTTTCCGTGGTTGTGATAGGCGATGTCGAAGACCGCCCGGACGCCGTAGCGCCCCTTGTTCGAGAGCTTCACCGCGGACTGGGTATGGGTTGTCGCATCGGCAAAGTCAACAATGTTTCTCCAAGGGGCTCGGCGCGCGCTCAGCGGCGGCGGCGCAGGAAGAGCAGCGCCCCCACCAGGCCCGCGAGCACGAGAGGCGCCCGCGGTCGCGGGCCTCGAGCGACACCGCATCCTCCGCCGCCCCCCGAGTCACCCGCGCCGGCGTCGGCGCCGGAGCCGGCGCCCGCGTCGAGGTCGGCCGCCGACCCGTCGCGCTCACCGGCGCCCGCGTCGTCCTCCCCGGAGGCCGACGCGCAGACTCCGTCGAAGCAGGACTCCCCCGCGCCGCAGGCGTCCCGTTCGCCCCGGGGGCTCTCGCCATCGGGGATCGGCGCGCACATGCCCTCGCTGCCTTCGAGGTCGCAGGCCGTGCAGCTCCCGCGGCAGACGCTCTCGCAGCAGAGGCCGTCGACGCAGAACCCGCTGGCGCACTCGACGTCGTCCGCGCACGTCGCGCCGTCCACGCTGCGGAGCCGGAGGAGCGTCGTCCGCTGGAGGCCGATGTCCTCCTCCTCACCGCCGAAGAAGAGCAGCCCCTCCCCCGTGCCGGCGCTCGCCGCGCCGGGGACCAAGCCCGCATCGCCCTCGCTCGAGACGGCTGCCCAGCTCCCGTCGACCAGCCGCTCGACGCTCGGCGCCGTGTCCGGATCGACCACCGTGACCCGCAGGACGCCCCGCGGCGTCGCAGCCAGGCCCACGGGGAGGAAGGTCTCTCCGGGCCCGCCCTCGTCGACCTGCCGCGCCCAGTCGCTCCCGTCGAAGACCCAGGTGTCCCGGTCCGTGCCGCCCGGCCCGTAGCCTCCCGTGCGCACGACCGTGCCCTCGGGCCCCGCGGCGAGGAGCGGCGAGCCCATGATCGGCGGCGCCGTCTCCGTGCTCACCTCGGCCCAGGTCGTGCCGTCCCAGACCCAGGTCGTCGTGGTCCCGCTGGCGCCCTCGAAGCCGCCCGAGAGCACCACCCGGCTCTCGCCATCGAAGCCGAGCGCGTGGTCCGAGCGCGGCGGCGGGCTCGTCTCCGGGCTGGCCTGCGTCCACTCGCCCTCGGCCCAGGTCCAGGTGTCGCGGAGTCGCCCGCCGTCGCCCCGGCCTCCGAAGAGCACGGCCGTCCCCGCTCCGGTCGCGGCGATGGCGGCGAGGGAGCGCGCGGGTGGGTCGGTGGCGGGCTCCTGCTCGAGCCAGGCTTCGCCGTCCCAGAGCCAGGTGTCCGCGAGGAGGCCGTCGTCGTCCTCCCCTCCGAAGAGGAGCACCGTGCCGTCGTGCAGATCGGCGAGCGCGTGGCCGCGGCGCGCCGGCGGGACGGTGGGTCGCGGGAAGCGGGCCCAGCTCGTTCCGTCGAAGCGGTAGACCTCGTTCTGCAACGCGTCGGAGCCATCGCTCCCGCCGAAGAGCCAGAAGGCCCCGTCGACGTACGTCAGCGAGGCGCAGGTGACCGCCGGCGCGCCCGCGCCCACGACCTCCTCCCAGTCGCTGCCGTCCCAGCGCCAGGTGTCGGAGAACACGGCGCCGTCGTTCTCCCCGCCCACCAGCAGGACGTCCGTCTCCCCCATCGTCAGGGCGGCGCAGAGGCGCCCCGGGGGCGAGGTCGTCGGCGTCTCCTCGGTCCAGCGCGTCCCGTCCCAGGTCCACGTCTCCGCGGCCACGCTCCGGTCGGCGAGCAGGCCCCCGTAGAGCAGCACCTCGCCGTCGGGCGTGGCGGTCATGTGGTGGCTGCTTCGCGCGGCCGGGCTCGCGGTCGGCGTGAGGAGGGTCCAGCTCCCGTCCGCGAAGCGCCAGGTGTCGCCGAAGGGCACCGAGAAGAAGCCGCCGAAGAGCACGAGCGAGCCGCCGGCCTCCGCCGCCATGGCCACCGAGCCGCGGCGCGAGGGGTGCGTGGCCGGGCTCAGGCGCGACCAGTCGGTCCCGTCCCAGCGCCAGGTCTCGTCGATGATCGTGCGCGAGTCGTCCGTGCCCCCGAAGAGGATGACGTCCCCCTCGCCGGTGGTGCCGATGGCCGCGGAGTTGCGCCCGCCGGGCGTGCGGGCCGAGGTCAGGCGCCGGAAGTGGTCGCCGGACCAGAGCCAGGCGTCGTCCGGGCGGGTGTTCCGCGCCGCCACGCCGCCTTGGAGCAGCGCCTGGCCGTCGCCCAGCACGGTGACCTGCGAGGCTTGTCGCGGGGAGGGCGTCGGGCTCGGCCCTTCGACCCAGACCGACTCCTGGGCGGCGCCGGGAGCGCTCGCGAGGAGGCACGCGAGCCCGGCGACGATGGGAAGGGCACTGGCACGTTCGTATCGCAATCTTCCTCTCCTCTCGGATCGCGACGGTAGCCCGGATGCGTCGCCAGCGGCGTGATGACGTACGAGGTTCCGAGTTCGCAGGGGTCTTTTTTCCCGAAGCAAGGAGTACGGGCTGCGTCTCGGCGGAGCGAAAAACCGCTGCGGGCCCGAAGGGTCGTGCGAGGGCGCGTCGACCGGTGACGAGTCCGGGCTGGGACGCGGCGGCTCGGTGCGGGGCGATCGCGAACCGTGCCGGCGTCGCCCGGGCCGCTCGGGCGGCGCTCGGGTCAGTGCGCTCGGCGTCGCCCGTGGCCGGGTGGGTTTCGCGTTACGACTCGTGCGCGCGTCGGCGCGAGCGGCGAAATCCGTTCGCGGCCCGCTATGCTGGTGGGATGCGTTGGCTTTGGACCGTGGGTGGGGCGCCGTGCGCGCTGGCCCTTCTGATCGCGCTCTCCGCCTGCGGGGACGATGGCGTCGGCGACGAGGACGCCGGACCGGGCGAGGACGCCGCGGTGGAGGACGCCGGCCCCGACGCCGGCCCGATCGAGCGGCCGGTCTTCGACGCCGAGCCCGATCCGGACGTGCTCACGGGCTGCCTCGCCGACGCGCCCGCCGAGGGGAGTACCCGCGCTAAGCGCGTCGAGTGCCCCGAGGAGCGCTCCGCCGGCACGGTCGCCATGGCCCAGGAGGGCGACATCCTCCTCGAGAATGCGGTCGCGAAGGTCGTCATCCGCGCGGCCACCCTGGAGTCGCTGACCACCATCGGCGCCTACGGCGGCGGCATCCTCGACGCGGCCCCCCAGGGCGGCGCGGACGTCCTCAAGGAGATCTTCTTCGGCCTCGACCTGAACGCGGCGCGCGCGACGGACGTGCAGATCATCGACGCCGGCGGCCCCGGCGAGCCCGCGCGGGTCCGCGTCCTCTACGAGCTCGACGAGCTCGGCCTGATCGCCGCCGTGCTCGGGAGCGGCGTCGCCCGCGTTCCGCCCGGATACGGCGCGATCGACTACGAGCTCGCGCCGGACGAGCCCGTGCTCCGGGTCCGAATCCGCCTGGCCGCGGCCGAGGGCCCCCGGGTGGTCGGGCGGCCTTCGATGGTGGCGCTCGTGGGCGGCGGCGCCGAGCTGATGCAGCCGGGGGTCGGGGTGCTCGGCGATTCGCCGGGCGCGAGCGGTCGACCGGTGCTCGTCGGGGAGGGCGCGGGGGAGGCCTTCGCGCTGGGCATCGACCAGCCCGAGGGCAGCGTCAACGCCATCAACAGCATCCTCATCCTCCAGGGGGAGGAGCGCGTCATCGCCGCGGCCGGCGAGGTCGCCGAGTGGGAGGCCCAGCTGGCGCTCGGGACCCGCGCCGCCGAGGCCTACGGGGCCGTGGCGCGCGAAGACGAGGCGGAGCTCCTCGTGGAAGGCGCGGCCGGCGACCGGGTCGAGGTGCGCTCCGGCGACGCCGTCTGGCTGCGGACGCGGCTCGACGCGGCCGGCCAGGCGCGGGTGCGCGTGCCCGCTGGCGCGGTGGAGGCCCGGCCCGGCTTCGGACCCTTCGTGGCGCCGAGCGGGGTGGAGGGCACGGCGCCCGGCGAGCTGAGCGTCGAGCCCCTGCCGCGGACCACGCTCGCCATCACGGCCACGGCGGAGGGAGCGAGCGCACCGATCCGGGCGACGGTCGGAGGGAGCGGGGGGGAGCTCCGGCGCGAGATCGTCTTCGGCGAGACCCGCTTCGACGTGCCCGCCGGCGGCATGGGCACGGTGACGCTGAGCCGCGGCATGGAGCACGACATCCACGTGGAGGAGGTGATGCTCGAGGCCGGCGAGGAGGTCGCCGTGAGCGCGGATCTGGCGCGCGTCGTCGACACCTCGGGCTGGGTGGCCGGCGACTTCCACCTGCACACGGAGATGAGCACGGACAGCCGCCATCGGCTCACGGACGCCGTGCGCGTGCTCGCCGGCGAGGGCCTCGAGGTGGTCGCCGCCACGGACCACGACGTGGTCAGCGACTACGGGCCGGCCATCGCGGCGGAGGGGCTCGACGACTGGCTGGTCGCCGTGAGCGGGGCCGAGGTGTCGGACCCGATCCTCGCGCACATCAACGGCTACCCGGTGCAGCGGGACACGAGCGCCCCCGGCTTCGGCTCCCCGGTCTGGTTCGGGCGCGCGCCGATGAGGACCTTCGACGCGCTCCGCGCCATGGAGGGGCCGCTCGGGCCGCCGCTGGTGCAGGTGAACCACCCGAACCGGGACTCGTCGGGCTGGTTCCGGAGCATCGCGCTCGATCCCGTGACCGGGCTCGTGGGCGCGAGCCCCGAGGACCTCGGCCTGGAGGACGGCGCGGACCTGATGGACTTCGACTTCGACGTGATCGAGGCCTTCAACCGCAGCCTGAGCGAGGCGGACGAGGACACGCTCGATCAGCTCCTCGCGCTCTGGCGCGACGGCTGGCGCTTCGCCATGGCGGGCAACAGCGACTCGCATCGGGACACGGCGCCGGCCGGCTCGCCGCGCACCTACGTGGCCGTGGACGACGACACGCCCGGCGAGTGGGGGTGGGCGGACGTGGCGGCGGGCATGCGCGCGGGGCGGACGAGCGTCGGCGCGGGCATCTTCGTCACCGCGACCCCCGGCGCCGTCACCGGGGACTCGGTGGCGCTCGAGGTGCGCGTGCAGGCCGCGCCCTGGGTGGAGGTGGATCGGCTGCGCGTCTACGCCGGCACGGAGGTGGTCGTCGATCGGGAGGTCGAGGCGAGCGCCGACGTCGACCGCGTGAACGAGGTCATCGACGTGCCCCTCGGTGGCGCCGACTTCGTGCTCGTCCGCGCCAGCGGCGCGCGGGCCCAGCGGCCGGCGCTCCCCTTCGAGCCTTTCGGCGTGACCAGCCCGATCGAGGTGCGCTGAAAGGCCCCTGCCCCTGCCCGGAGCCGGAAGGGGACGACGAAGAGGCGACCCGAGACCCCGCGCCCCAGCCCACGGAGGACGGTGCCCCTCGCCCGTGCGCCATCGCGCCATCGCGGCCGGCCCGAGGGAGGCGGGGGAGCCGGTCGCTCGCATCGGGCCCGCGCACGACGACGCGGACGATGTGCGCCGCCCGGCGCCGCCGCCGAGGTGGAGCGGAGGTCTCCGCCGGACCTGCACGCGTCCGGGCCCCTTCCCAAGGCGGGCCCCCGGTGCCAGACCTCTCCCCGTGCCGCTCCTCGAGCTCACCGACCGTGGCCTCTACTGCCCCGCCGGCGGCTTCCACGTCGACCCCTGGGGCGAGGTCGACCTCGCCCTCCTGACCCACGCCCACGGCGACCACGCCCGCCCCGGCTCCGCCCGCTACCTCGCCGCCGCCCCGGGCGCCGCCATCCTCGAAAAGCGCCTCGCGCCGCCTGCAGGGGAGCTCGCCCTCGACACCCTCCCCTACGGTGCCCGCCAGCGCCTGGGTGACGTCACCGTCTCCTTCCACCCCGCCGGCCACGTGCTCGGCTCGGCGCAGCTCCGCGTCGAAGGGGAGGGCGAGGTCTGGGTCCTCACCGGCGACTTCAAGCGCGCGCCGGACCCGACCTGCGCGCCCTTCGAGCCCGTCGAGTGCGACGTGCTCGTCATGGAGGCCACCTTCGCGCTCCCCATCTACCGCTGGGCCCCCGCGGAGGCGACGGCGCGCGCCATCCTCGCCTGGTGGGACGCCTGCGCGGCGCGCGGCCAGTGCGCCGTCCTCTACGCCTACATCCTCGGCAAGGCCCAGCGCCTCCTCGCCGAGCTCGCGCGCCTCACGGATCGGCGCGTGTGGCTCCACGGCGCCATCGCGAACCTCGTCGACCTCTACCGCGAGGCGGGCGTGGCGATGCTGCCGACCGCCCGGGTCGCCGAGGCGCCCGCGGGCGACGACTGGGCGGGCCGGCTGGTCCTCGCGCCGCCGTCGGTCCGCCGGACGCCCTGGGTGCGGCGCTTCGGCGACCACGAGACGGCCTTCGCCTCGGGCTGGATGCAGGTCCGCGGCATGCGCCGCCGCCGCGGGCTGAACCGCGGCTTCGCGCTGAGCGATCACGCCGACTGGCCCGCGCTCCTCCGCACCGCCCACGAGAGCCGCGCCCGCCGCGTGCTCTGCACCCACGGCTACGCCGAGACCCTGGCTCGCTTCCTCCGCGAGGAGCGCGGCCTCGACGCCGAGGCGCTCCCGACGCGCTTCGAGGGCGAGGAGGGGGCGTGAGGCGCTTCGCCGAGCTCTTCGCCGCGCTCGACCGGACGACCTCGACGAACGCCAAGGTCGCCCACATGGCCGCTTACTTCGAGGCGGCGGCGCCGGCGGACGCGGCCTGGGCGGTCTTCTTCCTGAGCGGGCGGCGCTTCAAGCGGCTCGCCGGCTGGAACCGGCTCGCGGGCTGGGCGCGGGCGGAGGCGGGCGTCCCCGAGTGGCTCTTCGACGCCTCGAGCGACGTGGTGGGCGACCTCGCCGAGACCATCGCGCTCCTCGTGGAGCAAACGGCGGAGGCGGAGGACGCGCCGCTCCACGAGTGGGCCGCGCGCCTCGAGGGGCTCCGCGCGCTCGAGGAGGAGAGCGAGCAGCGCGCCCGCGTCGTCGGCTGGTGGCGGAGCCTGCCGCCGGGGGAGCGCTTCCTCCTCAACAAGATGATGACCGGCGCGCTTCGCGTCGGCGTCTCGCGGACGCTGGTGGTGCGGGCGCTGGCCGAGGCGAGCGGCCTCGCGCGGGACGTCCTGCAGCACCGGCTGAGCGGGCGCTGGACGCCGAGCGCGGCCTTCTACGCGGCCCTCCTGGATCCGGACGCGGAGCAGGAGCTGGCGAGCCGGCCGTACCCCTTCTATCTGGCGTCGCCCCTCGAGAAGGATCCGGCGGCGCTCGGCGCCGTGAGCGAGTGGCTCGCCGAGTGGAAGTGGGATGGTATCCGCGCGCAGCTCGTACGCCGGGCGGGCGAGACGCACCTCTGGTCGCGGGGCGAGGAGCTGATCACGGAGCGCTTCCCGGAGATCGCCGAGGCGGCGAAGACGCTGCCGGACGGGACCGTGCTCGACGGCGAGGTGCTCTGCTGGGGCGTGGAGGAGGAGCGCCCGATGCCCTTCGCCGTGCTCCAGAAGCGCATCGGGCGAACGCGCCTCGGGCCGAAGATCCTCCGCGAGGCGCCGGCGCGCTTCCTCGCCTACGACCTGCTCGAGGCGGGGGGCGAGGACATCCGCGCGGAGGCCCAGCGGGCGCGGCGGGCGCGGCTCGAGGCGGTCTGCGAGGGTCGCTTCTCGGTCTCGCCGCTCGTCGAGGCCCCGAGCTGGGAGGGGTTGGCGGCGAAGCGGGCCGAGGCGCGGGGCGCGGCGTCGAGGGGCTGATGCTCAAGCGCGCGGACGGCCCCTACGAGGTCGGGCGGCGCAAGGGGGGCTGGTGGAAGTGGAAGGTCGACCCGCTGACGGTCGACGCGGTGCTCGTCTACGCGCAGGCGGGCCACGGCAAGCGCGCCGGGCTCTTCACGGACTACACCTTCGCCGTCTGGGGCCCGGGGGAGACGCCGGGCACGCGCACGCTGGTGACGCTGGCCAAGGCCTACTCGGGGCTCACGAACGAGGAGATCCGCGAGCTCGACGGCTGGATTCGCCGCCACACCCTCGAGCGCTTCGGCCCGGTGCGCGCGGTCGAGCCGGCGCACGTCTTCGAGCTCGCCTTCGAGGGGCTGAGGCGCTCGAAGCGGCACAAGAGCGGCGTGGCCGTGCGCTTCCCCCGCATCGCGCGCTGGCGCCGGGACAAGCGCATCGAGGAGGCGAACACCCTCGAGCAGGTCCACGCGCTCCTCGCGACCCACGGCGGCTGAGCCCGCGTTTCGTCGCCGACGGCGGCGCAACCCCGGCCCCGGCCGAAGGCGGCACCACGGCCGGCGGCGGGAGCCTTCAGGGCAGGGCGGCGAGCACCGCTTCCGGGTCCGTGAGCTCGAGCTCCCAGCGGCCCTTCCGCGTCGAGGGCACGAGCGCCTCGTCGAGGGCCTCGAGGAAGCGACGCCGCGGCCAATCGGTGGCGCCGAAGCGCTCGAGGTGCGCCGTGTGGACCTGGCAGTCGACGAAGCGGTAGTCCCAGGCGCGGAGCTGAGCGCAGAGCGTGGCGAAGGCGATCTTCGAGGCGTCGGGCGCCCGGGCGAACATGGACTCCCCGAAGAAGGCCCGGCCGAGGGAGACGCCGTAGAGGCCGCCGACGAGCTTCCCCTCGTCGTTCCAGGCCTCGACGCTGTGGGCGTAGCCGAGCTGGTGGAGGCGCACGTAGCCCTGGCGCATGTCGGTGGTGATCCAGGTGCCGCTCTGGCCGGGGCGCGGCACGTGGGCGCAGTGGTCGATGACCTCCGTGAAGGCCTCGTCGAAGGTGATCCGGTAGGGCGCCTTCCGGAGGCGCTTCCGCAGCGAGCGGCCGACGTGGACCGTCTCCAGATCCAGCACGAAGCGGGGGTCGGGCGAGAACCAGAGGAGCGGCAAGCCCTCGACGGGCCAGGGGAAGATGCCGCTCTCGTAGGCGACCAGGAGCCGCTCGGGCGTGACGTCGCCGCCGACGGCCACCACGCCGTCCTCGTTGGCGAGCTGCGGCGGCGGGAAGGCGAGGTGTTCGCTGAGCAGGTAGACGGGCATCTTCGGCGTGGGCGCGGCGGCGCGCGGCGTCAGTCCTCGAGGTCGGCCCAGAGGCGGGCGAAGGCCTCCTGGAACGAGGCCACGAGGCGCGGGTCGTCGGTCACGACGACGTTCTCCCGGTTGTGCTCCGCCGCGCTCCGGGTCCAGTTGTAGCTGCCCGTGACCAGCGTGGCGCCATCGAAGACGGCGTACTTGTGGTGCATGTGGTGCTCGCTGCGGTCGACCCGCACGGGCACCCCGGCGTCGCGGAGCCGGTCGACGTCGGATCCGAGGTCCTGGGACTTGCCGTCATCGCTCACGATGCGCACCCGCACGCCGCGGAGGTGCGCCTGGAGGATGGGGCCGGCGAGCCGATCGTCGGTGATGGTGAAGACGCAGATGTCGGCGCTCTCGGTGGCGGAGCGGAGGAGGCTGGCGATGCGCTCGCGGCAGGCGTCCCCGGGGCTGAAGAGCACCTCGGCGAGGGCGCCGCGGTTGGTGGGCGGCTCGCGCATGAGCAGCTTCACGACCTCCTCGAGCCAGCCGAGGATGGCCCGCCGCTCCCCGGGCGCGTCCGCGGTGGCGAGCGCGGCCTTGGCGAGCTCGAAGGCCCGGCCCCGCCAGATCGCGCGCGCCTCCCGGTGGAGATCCTCGGCGACGAGGTCCCCGAGGGCCTTCTTCTCCCCGCGCGAGAGCCGGTGATCCTCGAGGGTCGCTCGCAGCGCCTCGTCCATGCGCTCCCGATTCATGGGCGAGAGCGTAGCAAGGGCGCGGCCCCGGGCGGCATGCGCATGGGGATTCCGGCCCGCGCCACGCTCCCGACCCGGCCGGCGCCGCGCGTCCCTCCGCGACGCGGCGG
Source organism: Sandaracinus sp. (assembly GCA_002699025.1). Taxonomy (GTDB): domain Bacteria; phylum Myxococcota_A; class Polyangia; order Polyangiales; family Houyiibacteriaceae; genus Houyiibacterium; species Houyiibacterium oceanicum. Next base: position 29,752 of record PABA01000024.1, read on the forward strand.
CTCAGGGCGGCAGGCGCATGGGGATTCCGGCCCGCGCCACGCTCCCGACCCGGCCGGCGCCGCGCGTCCCTCCGCGACGCGGCG
>PABA01000025.1 GCA_002699025.1 Sandaracinus sp.
CGGCGCCGCCTTCGGCGGCGTCACACAGGTCGGTTCTTCGCGGGTACACGAAGGCGGCTCCGTGGGGCCGGGCTACGGGGCGGAGATGGGAGCGCTCCCCTGCGCAGTCGCGGCGTTCGCGGCCGGTGCGCACCGCTTCGCAGTGGGGGGCTTCGCCGCGTTCGCGGTCTTTGCGCTCCGCTCGCAGCGGCCGGACATTGCCGCTCGCGTGCGCTCCGCTTCGCGGCGGCCGGGCTTCGCCGTGTTCGCGGCCGTTGAGCCCCCCCCCCCTCAGCGACGTGGGGTCGTCGCTGCGCGGCCCGCTCCCTTGGCAGTGGCGTGGAGCCGGCTGGGCGCGGGCGGGGGGTGGCCGTTGTTCGGCGCCTCGCCGGAGCGGCGGCGGCGGCTTCTCGGAGGGTGTCTGGGTGGCGTCTGGAGCTGCTACCGTCCGGGCGATGCGGCGAGCGAGTGGGCGAGCGGCGGGGCGCGGGGTGGCGTGGGTGCTGGCCTGGGGAGTGCTCGCTTGGGGGCTGAGCGCGGCGGTCGTGGAGGCTCAGCCGGGGGAGCCCTGGAGCCGCCTCTTGCCGAGCGTGCGGCTCGAGCGGCAGCTCCACGCGACGGGCTTCGCCGAGCGGCGCGCGGCGGCGGAGGCGCTCGGGCGGGTCGGCGACGCGGCCCAGGCGCGGGCGGCGCTCCTCGAGGCGCTCGAGGGGGAGCGGGATCCCCGGGTCCGCGTCGCGATCGCCGACTCGCTCGCGCGGCGGCCCGGCCCGGAGGCCTTCGAGCCGCTGGTCGCCGCCTTCGACGTGGCCCGGGATCTCGAGGCCCGGGCGCTGGCGCGGGCGCTGGCGGCGCTGGGCTCGGTGCCGGCCCGCGGCGTGCTCGTGGACGCGCTCGCCCGGGACGACCTCCGCGTGGCGGCGCGGGAGGCGCTCGAGCGGGTGGGCGTCGAGGCCGTGCCCCAGCTCCTCCGGCGTCTCCGCGAGGATCCGGACGAGGTCGCCGCCATCGAGCTCCTCGGACAGGCCGGGGACGCCCAGGCGGTGCCGCTCCTCACGCGCCTCGCGACCTCGCCCATCCCGGCGGTCCGCCGCGCGGCGCTGGCGTCGCTGGTGGCGATCGGCGATCCCCGCGGGCGGGCGGTGGTGCTCGACGCCCTCTCCGATCCGGAGCCGGGCGTGCAGCGGATCGCCGTCGGCGCGCTCAGCCGGCTCGGGACGGAGGCCGACGGGGCGCGCCTCGAGGAGCGGCTCGCGGAGGCGCGGCGCGGGCAGCGCCGGCAGCTGCTCGAGGCGCTGCTCCGCGTCGCGCCGGCCCGGGGCGCCGAGGCCGTCGTCGCCGAGGTCACCTCGGACGCCGCGGAGCGGGTGCGGGTGGCGGGCGATCTGGCCCTCGCGCACCCCTTCGCGCGGCTGACGCCGGTGCTCTACGGCATGTTCCGCGAGGGGGGGCGGCGGCAGGAGGCCGCGGCGGCGCTCGCGGAGGTCGAGGGGGGGCGTGGGCTGGGCGTGCTCCTGCGGGAAGCCGAGGCGCCGGAGGCGTCGAGGGAGCTGGCCGTCGGTCTGCGTCGCTGGGAGAGCCGCGTGCCCTCGTCGCTCCGGGAGCGCGCGTTGACGCGGCTCCGCGCGCTCCCGGCCGAGGGGCCCGGCGCGCCGCGCGCGTGGGTGCTTCGGGCGCTCGCGCGGGATGAGGAGATCGCCGGGACGCTCGCGCGCGCCCTCGAGAGCGAAGACGGGGTGGCGCGGCGGGCGGCGGCGCACGCGCTGGGTCTGCTCGGCGGGGAGCGGGCGCGGGAGGCGCTCTGGGAGGCGTTGACGGTGGAGCGCGATGCTTCGGTCTTCCGGGCGCTGGCCGCGGCGCTGATGGAGCTGCCCCCTTCCCGGGCGGCGCGCGCGGGCCTCGGTCCGCCGCCGCCCCCTTCGCCGGCGCCCCTGCTCGCGGCGCTCGAGGATCCCGAGCGCGCGCGGGAGGCCGCCGCGCTCGCCGCGACCCTCCCCCTCGAGGGTCGGGCGGCGCGGCAGCGGGGGCGGGCGCTACGGCGTCTGCTCCGGGAGTCGGAGGCCGCCGATCGGACGACGGCGGCCTGGGCGCTCGGCGCGGCGGGCGAGGCGGCGGCCTGGCGGGCGCTGCTCGAGCGGGTCGAGCGGGACGAGGTCACGGAGGTGCGGCGGGCGGCCGCGCGGGCCCTCGCCGTGCTCGGGGCGCGCCTCTCGACGGCGCAGCGGGAGGCCGTGGCGGCGGCGGCCCGGGCGGCGGAGGACGACGAGGTGCGCCGTTGGCTCGCGCAGGCCGCGGGCGGGAGATCGATGCCGGCGCGCGTGCGGGGGCGGCAGGTGCTTCGCTTCCGGGTGCGGGCGGCCGGCGCGCCGAGTGGGGTGGCCGTGGACTTGGCCTTCCCCGACGGACGGGTGCTGCGGCTCCACACGCTGCCGAGCGGGGAGCTCTTCCTCGCCGATCTGCCCGACCAGGTCGTGGACGTGCGCCCGCGGGTCGCCCGGTAAGAGTGCATGCGCGCTCCCAGGCGAGGCGGCGTGATGAGCGTGCTGCGAGGTCTCGGGTTCACCGCGGACGGTCTCGAAGCGAGGCACGTCTGGCTGTGGCTCGACGAAGTGCGACGGGGGATGGATCACGCACTAGGCTGAGCGGCGTGCGCGCCCTCGCCCTGCTGGTGCTGGTCTGCGTCGGATGCGGGCCGGCCGGGGATGTGCCCTACGGCGCCTGGAGTCGCCGGGAGGCGGAGACCGGCGCCTACGCGCTCCGCCTCCCCATCCCGCCGTGGGAGCAGGACGAGGAGGGGAGCGGCGGCGATCGGCTGCGCTTCGAGGTGCCCGTCAGCGACGCCCGCGCCGCCCGGGGGGCGCCGCCGAAGCTGACCCTCGAGGTCGCGCCGGCGAGCGGCGCGGCTCGTGCTCGTGCCGAGGCGGACGCGCGCGGCGGCGGGTCGAGGCTGGTCGGCCCGCGGGCCTTCGCGACGCTCGACGGCGTCGAGGGGTGGGAGACGATCCGCTACGACGAGGCGGACGCGCGCTGGCTGCGGGTGGCCTACTTGCCGCTCCGCGGGGGCGTGCTCCGCCTGGCGATCGAAGGGAGCCCGGAGCTCGAGGACCCGGAGGTGGACGCGCTGGTCGAGGCGGTCGAGGTCTTCGAGTGAGCGCCGGTGCCCAGGGAGGCGGGCCGGCCCCCGGGATCGCGCGGCTCGCGATCGTGCTGCAGACGTTCGCGCTGCTGGCCGCCCAGACGGGCAGGGTGGCCGTGGCGCAGGAGGACGGTGGCGGTCTGGACGCGCCCCGGCCCGCGTCCGCCCGGGACGAGCCCCGCGAAGAGGAGCGCGCCGAACCGCGAACGGCCGAGCGCGAGGCCGAGTCCGTGCTCCCGCCGACGCAGCCGCCCGAGCGCTGGTCCGGCCCGCGCGTCTTCCTCGGCTACGGTCGCCTCCCCCTCGACGACGGCTTCGGCCAGGGCACCGCGCACGAGGGCGCCTTCGGAGGCTACGCGCCGACCGGGCGGGTGCGGCTCGGCGCCTACGCTGCGCTGGGTATCCGCCGCTACGCCCTGGGCGACGACGACCTCCTGCTGCGCGCGAGCGTCGAGGTCGGCTACCAGCACCTCCCTCGGCGCGGGCCGGTGGTGCCCTTCCTGGTCCTCGAGGGGACCGTGGGCGGCCTGATCGGCAAGCGCTTCTCGACGACCGTCCCGCGGGGCCTCTTCGGCATGGGGCCCGTCGCCGGCGTCGACGTCGAGCTCACCCGCGGGCTCCACCTGGGCGTCTCCATCGGCTGGCTCCGCGTTTCGCTCGCGGGCCGCTCCCACGATCTCGCGCTCTTCCGGGTCCGCGTCGGCCTCTGAAGCCGACGACCGCGCCGCGCTCGGAGCCCGCCGGGAGCGCCTCCCGCGTTCCGCCGCGCGAGGGCGCGACTGCCGCATCCGAGGGAGGGAACCTCCGGTCTCTCGGCGGCACCGAACGCCATCGCGGCGCGTCGCGCCGGCCTCGGAGAGGCGGTCTTCGCGCCCGTTCGTCGCATCGCGCGGCACATCGCCCATTGACCAGGAGCCCGCGCCTGCGGCATCGTCCCCGAACCGAAACCCGTTTTTCGATGAGCGCACGCGCCGTGACCCAGAAGAAGCCCCGAGCCGCCGCCAAGGCGACCGCCGCCGGGCCGTTCGAGGACCTCTCCTACGAGGAGGTCGTCGCCCGGCTGGAGGGGGTCGTGGAGCGTCTCGAGGAGGGCGAGCTCCCGCTGGAGGAGTCCCTGCGCGTCTTCGAGGAGGGCGTGAGGCTCGCTCGAAGCGGTGCCGAGCGACTCGACGCCGCCGAGCAGCGCGTGGAGGCGCTGCTCGTCCGTGGCGCCGAGGTCGAGACGCGCCCGTTCGAAGACGGGTGACGAGGAGCCGGATTCTCGATGAGCGAAGTCCTGACCGTACCCACCCACTTCGGCGATCTCTCGGAGCTCTCCGCCGGCCTCGCCGATCGTGTCGACGAGGAGCGCCTCATTCTCTACGGCCCGACGCCCTTCGACGAGGGCGCCATGGTCGGCTTCTCCGTGCTCCTCGTGGACGGCACGCCCGCGCTCGAGGGCGTCGGTCGCGTCGCCGCGGCGGTGGACGGGGGCGAGGAGCGGGCGCCGGAGACGCGCTTCGACATCGTCTTCGACTCGCTGCAGCTCGATGGCCGCTCGGAGGTCGTCTACGAGCGCATCGTGCTGGCGCGCTCGTCCATGATGGGCGACGAGCCGGCGACCGGCGAGGTCTCGATCGAGGAGCTCGAGGAGCAGGTCGAGGACGTGGACGCGGACGCCGCCGACGTCAGCTTCGCGTCCGAGGCGCCCCCGGCCGGTGAGGTCGAGATGGGCGCCGTCGACGTGGGCGCCGCCGAGGTGGACGTCGCCATGGGCGATGCGGGCGGGGAAGATGCGGGCGCCGGAGACTACGCGGAGAGCTTCCCGCAGGCGGACGCGGAGGCGGCGTCGGCGGAGGGCGAATACGCGGAGAGCTTCCCGCAGGCCGAAGGGGCGCCGGAGGGCGACTACGCGGAGAGCTTCCCGCAGGCGGACGCGGAGCCGGCGGCGGGCGACTACGCGGAGAGCTTCCCGCAGGCCGAAGGGGCGCCGGAGGGCGATTACGCGGAGAGCTTCCCGCAGGCCGAAGAGACGGCCCCCGGGGCGGAGGCTGTCGCCGAGGAGGCCGTCGCGGTCGACGCCGGCCAGGTCGACGCCGGCCAGGTCGACGCCGGCCAGGTCGACGCCGGCCAGGCCGACGAGGGCTGGGCCGACGCGCAGGACGTCGCCTTCGACGAGGGCGCCGGGGACCCCGAGGTCGCCGACTACGGTGAGTACGACGACGGCTCGGAGGCCACGATGGTCGCCGACGTCGGGATGCTGAGCCGGCCGCCGGTGGAGGCGCCCGAAGGGGCCCCGGCGCCGGAGCTGCCGCAGGCGCCGACCGGGTTCGAGATCCAGGCCGCCGAGGGGGCGCTCACGCGCCCGGTCTACCCGCCCAGCTGGGCGCCCGAGGCGTCGCCGCGCCCCGAGCCGCGACCGTCGACGGGCCATTTCCTGTACGAGGGGGGCCTGCCGATCCCGGCCGAGCCGCCCCGCCCGGACATCGATCCGACGCTGCGCGTGAGCCCGGCGCCGCGCCCGGGGCAGGAGGCGCCGCCGCCGGCCATGCCGAGCGCCGAGGCCGCGCCGGTCGAGGACGCTCCGCTCGAGCAGGGGTTCGAGGAGGCGGGAATCGAGGACGTCGGTGTCGAGGACGCCGGTATCGAGCACGTCGGTATCGAGGACGCCGGTATCGAGGACGTCCAGGAGGTCGACGCGGCCGCGTTCGAGGAGGCCTCCTTCGACGAGGGCGCGCCGGTCGATGACGCGGCGATCGCCGTCGAGGCGGCCGAGGGCGCCGAGGTGGCCTTCGACGACTTCGACGCGGCCGCCGACGCGAACGGCGAGGGCGTCGTGGAGGCCGCCGAGCCGCCGACGGAGCTCCTCGCCGACGTCGACGGAGAGGACGTCGCGTTCGATGAGGGCGAGACCCGTCACGAGATGGAGCTCCCCGAGGCCGACGAGAACCAGCCCGTCTGACGGGTCTTCCGCTCGCTAATTCGGGCTCACCAGCGGGCCCGTGGGGCCCTCGGCGCCGCGTGGCCGCGGCGTCACAGGGGTCGGTTCTTCGTCGGTGCGGGGAGGCGGCTCCGTGGGGCCGGGCTACGGGGCGGATGTGGGTGCGCTCCCCCGGCCGAGCGGGGAAAGGGACGGGGGACGGTGGCGCTGCGCGTGGAAGGAGGCGTCGCTCGTCATCTTCTTCGGGTGGTCCGAGGACGACTGTTCGCTCAGCTGGCACGTGGAGTGTCGCGTGACCCGACCGGATGGGGTCGCTGGCGTGGAGACGCACGACGGCGTGGCGTGGCAGGTCCGGGATGGCGACAACGACGCCTACGAGGGCTACGACCTCGTGGACGCGACCTTCGAGGGCGAGGAGAGCTGCGCGATGTCCTACGACCTGAGGCTCTACCGCCCCTGAGCGCGCGCCGGGCTGCGCGCGAAGCGTCCCCGCCGTCTCGAGCAGAGAGCGCGCCCGAGGGGGCACGGCGCGCGGGGCGGGCGGCGGCGCTCAGTCGCCGAGGTAGCCGAGGGCGCGGAGCTGGGCCGCCGTCTCGTCGTCGATTTCGGTCTGCTCGGCGCGGTGGCGGCGCGCCGGGCGGCGCCGAGGCGCGTCCTGTGCTGCGTCCTGTGCGTCCTCGTCCCAGCCGCCGGTCTCGGCGAGGCGCAGGCCGAGGAGCCCGCGAAGGAAGGCGACGGTGCGCGGGCGCGCCTCGGCGACGTCCCGCTCTTCGTCGGGGTCGCGCACCAGGTCGTAGAGCTGCGGCGCGCGCCGCGGTCGCTGCACGAGCTTCCAGCGGCCCACGACGATCGTCCGCCAGTGCTCCATGAAGCCGCTCACGGTCACCCGCGGCTCCGCCACGTCCGCCCCGTCGAGCTCGCCGAGGAAGCTCCGCCCCGAGAGCCCGTCGGGTGCCTCCACGCCGAGCGCGTCGAGGAGCGTCGGCATCACGTCGACGAGCCCCACCGGGCTCGTGATGCGCTTCGCCGGGCGCCCCGGGAGCCGCACGAGCAGCGGCACGTGGAGCAGCTCCTCCCAGACGCTGTGCCCGTGGCCCACCGAGCCGTGGTCCCAGAACTCCTCGCCGTGATCCGACGTGAGGATCACGGCCGTGTCCTCCGCCAGCCCCCGCCGATCGAGCCCGTCGAGGATCGCCTGGAAGTGCCGGTCGTGGTAGCTGATCTCGCCGTCGTAGAGCGCCTCGAGGTGCGCCCGATCGCCCTCGCCGAGGCGCACGCGGCCGAGCTTCACGTTCTCGAGGAGCGTCGCGTCCCGACGGAAGTCGACGGGGCCGCGGTAGTCCGGGTCGCCGTACATCGCGAGGAAGTCGCGCGGCGGCCGGTAGGGCACGTGCGGGTCGATGGTGTGCACGTAGAGGAAGAAGGGCTTCTCCTCGGGGCGCGCGTCGAGCCAGGCGAGCACGTCGGCGGCCACGCTCTCGGCGTGCGTGCGCCGCCCCTCGCGGATGTAGTTCCGGTAGGTGTCCCAGCCCTGCTCGAAGCCGAAGCGATCGGAGACGAAGCCGTTGCAGATGAACGCGCCCGTGTGGAAGCCGCGCTCCTTCAGGACCTCCGGCAAGAGCTCGACGCTGCGCGGGAGCACGGACGAGTGCTGCGTGGCCGTGTGCTCCCAGGGCATGAGCGAGGAGAGGAGGGTGGCCACGGAGGGCTTGGTCCAGTTCTCCTGCGCGTGCGCGCCGAGGAGCGTGCTCGCCGTCTCGGCGAAGGCGGCGAGGCCGGGCGTCTGCACGCGGGTCTCGGCGTTGTAGGGCGCGAGCTTGTCGGCGCGCAGCGTGTCGACGAGGACCAGGAGCGCGTTGCGCGGCCGGGGCGGCCCGTCCGCCTCCGCCGTCTCCCCGGCGCCGGTCGGCACGACCACCGCGGGACGAAGGAGCTCGGCGTCCGCGCTCGCCTGGAGCTCGAGCTCGGCGAAGTCCTCGGCGAGCGTGCCGAGGTCGAGGTCGAGGGCCGTCGGCTCCTCGGCGTCGAAGGCGCCGAGCTCGAGCGGATCGGCGCCATCCCGCAGGGCGCGGACGCGGAGCTGGCCCGAGCGCAGGACCGCCCGGAGCCGGGCCCCGGGCGGCACGACGAGCGGGAAGCCGGCGCTCCATCCGGCCGGCAGGCGGAGCGCCGCGTGCTCGCCGACCTGGGCCGCGATCGCCGGGGGCGCCCCCGGCGCGGCGCCGCCGTCTCCACCGATCCAGAGGGTGCGCAGGAGCACGCCCGCCCGCCCCACGCCGGGCACGCCGCGCGAGGCGGCGCTCCGCAGGAGCAGCTCGTTCTCGCCGGCGCGGAGCGTGTCCGCCGGTAGCGCGATGCGCGCCTCGCCGAACGCCTCGCGCGGCAGCTCGATCGCGCCGAGGTGCCGATCGTTCACGTAGACCTGCGCCCGGCTCCCCGCGGCGAGGCGGCCTTCGAGGCGGAGCTCGCGCTCGTCGCCCCGCGCGCGGAAGGTGAGGCGCCCCTGCCGCCCGCGGGAGGCGAGGACCGGGACCCCCTCGACGCTCGCGCCTCGGAAGCCGCTCCGCCAACCGCCGAAGCTCAGCCGGGCGCCCGCGAGGCCGAGGTCCACGGCGCGCCAACGCCCCTCGGCCCGCCGCAGCGTCGCGCGCGCCGGGTGGGCCGCCAGGTCGAAGGCGAGGCGCATCGGCGCGGCCGGCTCGTCGGCGGCCGGCGGCTCCTCTGCGGCGACCGTCGTCTCGTCGGGCGGGGTCGCTCGGTTCGCGGGGGCCGGCGCCGGGGTCGCCGCGCCGGTGGCGCTGGAGGTCGGAGGGGGCGCCGACGCCGGCCCGCAGGCGGCGAGGGCGAGCGCGAGCGAAGGGAGGGGCGGGAGCCGGCGCATGGAGTCGTCCTACACCGGCGCCGGCCTCGCCGCGAGAAACCTGGGCGCGCGGCCAGGAGCGTCGAAGTGCGCCGTCGCGCGGCCTTCTGGTAAGGTCGCGTGAATCTCCGGGCGCCTCGCGCGTCCGTCGACCCAGCGGAGGGCCGCGCCCCCCGCGTGCCCTCTCGCCCCCCGAGCCCCCGTGCGGAACATCGGACGCCAGCTCTTCGCCGCTCTCCTCCTCTCGATCGCCCTCCTCACGGCGGCGCCGGCCCTCGCCGACGCGCTCGTGGTCGTCGAGGTGCGCACGCCGGAGGGCGAGCCCGCAGACGGGCGCGTCACGCTGGCGCCCCGGAGCGGCGAGGGGCAGACCTACAGCTGCACGACGCAGGGGGGCACCTGCCGCATGGACGCGGTGGCGGGCGGCATGTACGTCGTCCGCTTCGCGCCGCGGAGCGGGGAGGCGCCTGCGCCCCGGAACGTCGTCATCCCGCCCGACGGCCGGGTCACGCTCCGCGTCGCCACCCGCTGAGCGACGCGCGAAGCCCGAGCCGGGCCTCGGGCGCCTACCTGGGAGTCCTGCGGACGCGTAGCCGGGCGTCCTGCGGACGCGTAGCCGGGCGTCCTGCGGACGCGTAGCCGGGCGTCCTGCGGACGCGTAGCCGGGCGTCCTGCGGACGCGTAGCCGGGC